>CAZKUK010000109.1:0-1512 GCA_964555915.1 uncultured Mycobacterium sp. | reverse complement strand
AGTTAGACATCCCAGGGTCGTAGGTTGTCAAGCTGCATCGGTTTTCGGGGTGGTCTGGCGGTGCGCCCAGGCTTTGTGTTCGTCGTAGGGACTGTGGTGACGTAGGCAGCCGTGCAGGATGCCGACGAGGCGGTTGCCCAGGGCGCGTAACGCTTGGTGGTGCAGATCCCCGGCGGCGCGGTGTTGGTCGTAGAAGGTGCGGGCGCCGGGACTGGTGGTCAGCGCACAGAAGGCCCACTGGTCGATGGCGTCGTAGAGGCGGCGGTTGCGGACGTGGCGGGCCAGCACGGCGCGTTTCTTGCCCGAGGCGACGGTCAATGGTGATGTTCCGGCGTAGTTCTTGCGAGACTTGGCGTTGGTGTATCGGTTCGGGTCGTCCCCGAACTCGCCGAGCACCCGGGCGCCGAGGATGACACCGAGTCCTGGCAGGGAGAGGTAGATGTCGGCGTCCGGGTGTGCATCAAAATGTGTCGCCAGTTCGCCTTCGAGCTCGCCGATCTGGCGGTTTAATTCGGCGATGATGGCAACCGCGGCGCGGGTGGTCGCCCCGAATGCGGCGGTGACCGCTGCCGGGGCGGCGAGCTGCTCGGTGCGCAGCGCTTCCTGAATCTGCAGCGCTCGGGTGTCGAGGTTGCGTTGTCGCCCAGCAGCTTTGAGCGCGGATCGTATCTTCGACAAGCTCAGGTGGGCAGCCTGGACGGGGGTTGGAGCACGACCCAAGATGGCCAGGGCATCCCGGTCGGCCAGAGAGTCGAATGCCTCCAGCGCACCGGGGTAATACTCCCGCAAAGCACTGCGCAGCGCGTTGGTGTTCCGATTACGGCTCCAGATCAGATTCTGATGCGCCCGCGCCAGGACCTTGATCGCCTCCACCGACGGGGTGTCCCCAGCGATCGAGCGGTGGTTGTGCCGGTCGGTGCGCACCAAGTCGGCGAGCAGTTTGGCATCCCCGGCATCGGACTTCGCCCCCGAGACATGGTGACGGTCGCGGTAGCGGGCCACCGCGAGCGGATTGACCGCGAACACCTCATAGCCCGCGGCGGCCAGCGCCTCGACCCACAGGCCGCGGTCGGTTTCGATGCCAATGACCACCTGCGCCGGCTCCTCGGCGTAGCCGGCCACCAGCTCGTGGAAGCCTCGAATGCCAGCGAGGCCCTCCGGCAGCCGACGAGACGCCAGCTTGGTCCCGTCGGCGTCCATCAGGTGAATGTCGTGATGGTCTTCGGCCCAGTCGTCTCCAACGAATAGCGTCAACTCGCCTCCCTGCTCGATGTGGTCAAACCGGTTCGAGCCGAAGGACACCCGGCGGCAACCTAATGGATCAGTGCTCGAAGCACGACACCCCATCAGCGCTACAGGCGACCTCACCAACTAGCTGGGGCGCGATCTAACTTTAGGAGTCAAACCCACTCCAGGGCACAGCAGCGCTCACCAGCCAGCGGCTCGGTGACCAGCATCCTCGGTCGTACGACCACCCGGCTGAAGACTCGCTGATCAGATCCCATTAGGACA
>CAZKUK010000108.1:0-1526 GCA_964555915.1 uncultured Mycobacterium sp. | reverse complement strand
CGATGACCCGGGTCGTCCTGGGTTCGGCCTCGGCCGGGCGGCTGCGGGTGCTGCGCCAGGCCGGGATCGAACCGCTGGTCACGGTCTCCGGGGTCGACGAGGACGCCATCATCGACCGGCTGGGCGCCAACACGGATCCGGCCGCGGTGGTCAACGCGCTGGCCGGGGCGAAGGCCCAGGAGGTGAGCCGCGGCCTGGATCCAGCTGTGACCGCCGACTGTGTGGTGATCGGCTGCGATTCCATGCTCTATCTCGACGGCCGGTTGACCGGCAAACCCGGCACCGCGGAGCGGGCCCGCCGGCAGTGGGCGTCGATGGCGGGCCGGGCGGGTCAGTTGTTCACCGGTCACAGCGTCATCCGGCTGCAGGCGGGCGAGATGGTGGCGACCGAGAACGAGGCCGCGGTGACCGTGGTTCGGTTCGGCGTACCCTCCGATGCCGAACTGGCCGACTACATCGACAGCGGTGAACCACTCGGGGTTGCCGGAGCGTTCACCCTCGACGGTCTCGGCGGCTGGTTCGTCGACGGCGTCGACGGCGACCCCTCCAATGTCGTCGGCCTGAGCCTGGCCGTCACCCGCCGGTTGCTGGAGAGCGTGGGCTGTGCAATCGGCGACCTCTGGCGGGCAAATCCCCCCGGCCCATCGGTAAGCTCTTGACGTGACCATCCCCCCCGATCCCAGCCCCGCCCTGCAGGACTACGCCCATCCCGAACGGCTGGTCACCGGCGACTGGTTGTACAAGAACCTCGGCACACCCGGCCTCGTGATCGTTGAATCAGACGAGGACGTGCTGCTCTACGACGTCGGTCACATCCCGGGTGCGGTCAAGATCGACTGGCACACCGACCTCAACGACCCCCGGGTTCGCGACTACATCAGCGGCGAGCAGTTCGCCGCTCTCATGGACCGCAAGGGCATATCCCGTGACGACACCGTGGTGATCTACGGCGACAAGAGCAACTGGTGGGCGGCCTACGCCCTGTGGGTGTTCACCCTGTTCGGGCATCCCGACGTCCGGCTACTCAACGGCGGGCGTGACCTGTGGCTGGCCGAAGGCCGGGACACCACCCTGGATGTTCCGTCGAAGACCAGCACCGGATACCCGGTGGTTACGCGTAACGACGGGCCGATCCGGGCCTACCGGGACGATGTGCTGGCCGCGCTGGGTCGAGCCACCCTGATCGATGTGCGCTCCCCGCAGGAGTACACCGGTGAGCGCACCCACATGCCGGATTATCCGGAAGAAGGCGCACTGCGCGGCGGCCACATCCCCACCGCGGTCTCGGTGCCGTGGGCCAAAGCCGCCGACGACAGCGGACGGTTCCGGTCCCGCGCGGAGCTGGAAGAGATCTACACATTCGTCTCCCCGGGTGACGACACCATCGCCTACTGCCGGATCGGGGAACGGTCCAGCCACACCTGGTTTGTCCTCACCCACCTCCTCGGCATCCCCGGGGTGCGCAATTACGACGGCTCGTGGACCGAGTGGGGCAACGTCGTGCGGGTGCCGGTCGCGGTCGGCGA
>CAZKUK010000107.1:0-1763 GCA_964555915.1 uncultured Mycobacterium sp. | reverse complement strand
TGCTGCTGTCGACGATCGCGCTGGTGGTGTTCCACGGCCTGGCCGCCCGGATGGGGGTGGTTACCGGGCAGGGGTTGATTGGCCTGGTGCGCCAGCGCTACGGGGTGCGGGTCGGCGGTGCGGTGCTGGCAGCGCTGGTAGTGGCCAACGTCGGCACCACCTGCGCCGAATTCGCCGGTATCGCAGCGGGTTTCGAGCTATTCGGCGTCAGCCGCTACCTCAGTGTCCCGTTCGCCGCGGTGGCGGTGTCGCTGTTGGTGCTGCGCGGCAGTTTCCATCGGGTGGAGCGGTTGCTGCTGTTGGTCTCGACGGTGTTCCTGGCCTATATCGTGTCCGGATTCCTGGCCGGGCCGGACTGGGGGGCGGCACTGCGCGGCACCGTGGTGCCGTCCATGCCGATGACCGGTGAGGCCGTCGCGATCGTGACCGCGACACTGGGCACCACCCTGGCGCCGTGGGGACTGTCGTTCATGCAGTCCTACGCGGTGGACAAGAAACTGCGTACCGAGGATCTGACGCTGGAGCGGGTGGACGTCGTGACCGGCGCGGTGTTGACCGGGGTGATCGGCTTCTTCGTGGTGGTGGCGTGTGCGGCGACCCTGCACCGCGACGGGCTTCGGATCACCGATGCCGCTGATGCCGCGGTGGCCCTGGAACCCCTGGCCGGTGGGGCCGCGGCGACACTGTTCGGGGTGGGGCTTATCGGGGCGTCCTTCCTGGCCGCGTCGATCCTGCCGCTGTCGACGGCCTACTCGGTGTGCGAGTACGCGGGTGTGGAAGCCGCTATCGACGATCCCTACTCGCAAGCTCGGACGTTCTACATGACCTACGGGATCGTCACCCTGGTCGGGACGGTGATCGTGCTGACACCGGACATTCCGCTGGTGACGATCCTGGTGGGGACCCAGGTGCTCAACGCGGTGCTGCTGGTGCCGCTGCTGATCGCGATGGTCGGGCTGGCGCGGGACCGCGATCTGATGGGCAGTTTCGCCACCGGCCGGGCGGGCACGCTCGTCTACGGGCTGACCACTTCTGCGGTGGTGCTCTGCGTGCTCACCCTGGCAGGAACGGTGCTGCTGGACTGACCGCGGCGGCGGTTTACCCTGGCGGGGATGTCCATTGTGGTGCGGCCTGCCGGCCGGGCCGATGTTCCCGCGCTGTCGCAGGTGCTCGGTCGGGCCTTCCTCGACGACCCGGTGTTCTGCTGGCTGCAGCCGGATGCGGCCAAGCGGCGCGCAACGTTGCCGGGCTTCTTCAGCGCGTTGGCGCGCCACCACTATTTGTCCGGTGGTGGGGTGGAGGTGGCGGCCGGGTCCGACCCCGGGGTCGGGGTGGGTGCTGCCGCGGTGTGGGATCCGCCCGGCCGCGGGGAGCCGTCGACGCGGGCGCAGTTGGCGATGGTGCCTGCGGTGGTCCGGGCTTTTCGCGGCCGATTGGGTACTGCTCGCGCGCTCAGCGAGGAGATGAAGGCGCAGCACCCCGAGGAGCCGCACTGGTATCTGGCGATGATCGGCAGCGACCCGCGGGTGCGCGGTGGCGGGTTCGGCAATGCGCTGCTGCGCTCCCGGCTGGACCGCTGTGATGCCGAGTGCGCACCGGCCTACCTTGAATCGAGCAACCCGGACAATAACGCCTACTACCTACGTTTCGGGTTCGAGGTGACCGGTGAGATCGCGGTGCCGGGCGGCGGGCCACCGCTGTGGCCCATGTGGCGGAGGCCACGGTAGGGCGGCCGTGGCGGAGGCCACGGTAGGGCGGCCGTG
>CAZKUK010000106.1:0-1970 GCA_964555915.1 uncultured Mycobacterium sp. | reverse complement strand
CCCCGCGAGCAGACACAAACTCGCACGAAATGCGACTGCATCGTGCGAGTTTGTGTCTGCTCGCGCAGCGAACGCCACTGCTCGCGCAGCGAACGCTACCGGTAGTCGGAGTACCCGTAATCGTCCAGCGGCACCGCGGGTCCGGTGGCCTGGCCGAAGTCCGGGCTGTAGTACTGATCCTCGTAGGACGGGATCGTGTACGCCGCGGCCCGCGCCTCCTCGGTGGGCTGAACCTGGATATTGCGGTAGCGGTTGATACCGGTACCGGCGGGGATCAGCTTGCCGATGATGACGTTCTCCTTGAGGCCCTGGAGCTTGTCGCTGCGGCAGTTGATCGCCGCATCGGTCAGCACCCGGGTGGTCTCCTGGAACGAGGCCGCGCTCAACCACGAGTCGGTGGCCAGCGAAGCCTTGGTGATACCCATCAGCACGGGACGCCCGGCCGCGGGCTCGCCGCCCTCGGCGACCACCCGGCGGTTGGCCGCCTCGAACTCCGCACGCTCGGTCAGCGAACCGGGCAGGAACTCCGTCGCACCCGAGTCGATGATCGTGACGCGCCGCAGCATCTGCCGGATGATGACCTCGATGTGCTTGTCGTGGATCGACACGCCCTGGGCCCGGTAGACCTCCTGGACCTCCTTGACGAGGTGGATCTGCACCTTGCGCGGGCCCTCGACGCGAAGCACCTCGTGCGGATCGGCCGAGCCCTCCATGAGCTGCTGGCCGACCTCGACGTGATCGCCGTCGGCGAGTAACCGCTCGGTGCCGTCTTCGTGTTTGAACACCCGCAGCCGCTGACGCTTGGAGAGTTTCTCGTAGAGGACCTCCTCGCCGCCGTCATCCGGGACGATGGTGATCTTGTAGAACTTGTCGCTCTCCTCCAACCGGACCCGCCCGGAGACCTCGGCGATCGGGGCCTTACCCCGGGGGATCCGAGCCTCGAACAGCTCCTGCACCCGGGGCAGACCGCCGGTGATGTCCTCACCGACACCACCCTGGTGGAAGGTGCGCATGGTCAGCTGGGTGCCGGGCTCGCCGATGGACTGGGCGGCGACGATGCCGACGGCTTCGCCGATATCGACCAGTTTGCCGGTGGCCATCGACCGTCCGTAGCACATGGCACACACCCCGGAGGCGGAGGCACAGGTCAGCACCGACCGCACCTTCACCTGAGTGATCCCGGCTTCCAGCGCGGCATCGATGGCCGGGTCGCCCAGGTCGTGACCACGCTCGACGACGACGTTGCCGGCCGCGTCGACCGCGTCGGCGGCCAGTGTGCGGGCGTACGCCGAGGTTTCGACGTACGGGTCCCGGATCAGGGTGCCGTCGGCACCGAGCTCGGCCAGGTCGACGACGATACCCCGCTCGGTCCCACAGTCGTTCTCGCGGACAATGACGTCCTGGGAGACGTCGACCAGACGGCGGGTCAGGTAGCCGGAGTCGGCGGTACGAAGAGCGGTGTCCGCCAGACCCTTTCGGGCGCCGTGGGTGTTGATGAAGTACTCCAGCACGGTCAGGCCCTCACGGAAGGAGGACTTGATGGGCCGCGGGATGAACTCACCCTTGGGGTTGGTCACCAGACCCTTCATCCCGGCCAGGGTGCGGGTCTGGGTGAAGTTACCCGTCGCGCCCGACTCCACGATCATCTTGATCGGGTTGTCCTCCGGGTAGTGCTCGCGCAGGGCGTCACCGACCTCCTCGGTGGCCTTCTTCCACAACTCCACCAGTGCGTCGTTCCGCTCCTGGTGGTTCAGGGCACCGCGCTGGTACTTCTTCTCGATACCGCGGGCCTCCTCCTCATAGCGATCGAGGATTTCCTGCTTCTCCGGAAGCACCAGCACATCGGCCATCGACACCGTCACACCGGACCGGGTGGCCCAGTAGAACCCGGTGTCCTTGAGCTTGTCGACGGTCTGCGCGACCACGATCATCGGGTAGCGCTCGGCCAGATCGTTGATGATCTTGGCCTG
>CAZKUK010000105.1:0-2155 GCA_964555915.1 uncultured Mycobacterium sp. | reverse complement strand
TCACCGTGGTGACGCAGAACAAGTTCACGGACATGAAGAAGCCCGAGGTCATCGTTGACGTGACCGCCTTCCAGTGGAACTGGAAGTTTGGCTACCAGAAGGTCGAGTTCGCGGACGGAACTTTCGACTACGACGGCGCGATCCCGGCTCGGTCCGAGGCGCTGGCCTCGATACCCGAGAGCGGCGACTCCCAAGGCGATGAGCAGATCGGCGCGATCGCAGGAAAGAACCCCGAAGACAAGACCTACCTGAAGTTCGACAAAATCGAGACGCTGGGCACCAGCGACGAGATCCCGGTCCTCGTGCTGCCTGTCGGTAAGCGGATCGAGTTCGAGCAGGCCTCCGCCGATGTCATCCATTCCTTCTGGGTGCCGGAATTTCTGTTCAAACGCGACGTGTTCCCGAATCCGAAGGAAAACCATTCGGAGAACATTTGGCAGGTCGCCGAGATCAACCGGACGGGGGCCTTCGTCGGTCGTTGCGCCGAGATGTGCGGCACCTATCACGCGATGATGAACTTCGAGGTCCGGGTCGTGGAGCCAGATGCCTTCAAGGACTATCTGGCGGCGCGAACGGCTGGTATGACCAACGCCGAAGCGCTGAAGTCGATCAACGAGGAGCCGTTCGCGGTCACCACCAGGCCGTTCGATACACGCCGGGGCGAACAGGTGATGCCGAAGCCTGAGACGGCCGCCGCTCAGGCGACGAAGTAGGGGAGTGCCGGATGCGCATCGAAGCCAGACTTTTCGAAATTCTGACCGGGTTCTTCGTCATTGCCGCCATCGCCTACGGGTCGTTGACGGCAATCTTCGAGAAACCCGGTGGCTTCGAATGGGCCGGCACCACGGCCCTGGTGCTCACGGCCGGGCTGACCTTGATCATCGGGACTTTTTTCCGGTTCGTGGCGCGCCGCCTCGATACCCGCCCGGAGGATTACGAGGACGCCGATGTTTCCGACGGCGCCGGTGAGCTCGGGTTCTTCCCACCGCACAGCTGGTGGCCCATCATGATCGCGCTGGCGTTCTCCATCACCGCCGTCGGCGCAGCTCTGTGGCTGCCCTGGCTGATTGCGGCAGGCATCGTCATGGTGTTGGGAGCTGTGTCCGGTCTGGTATTCGAATACTACGTCGGCCCTGAGCGGCACTGATCCCGAGATTACGAACAGGTCGGTTGTTCGAAACGTCGACGGTGTGCTGCGCCGCCCGTTGGCTGTTGTGTTCGGTAGTGTTCGGCCTGGATGAACGCGGGCCCGACGCCGGGTGCGGTGGTCCGGGCAGTCGAAAGAGGAACTAGGCGAGGATGAGCGGGTCGAATCCGCCGGACGGCAATCCAGGCGATCAGCCGTTGGACCTGCCGGTCGAAGACCGGGAGGAACTGACCGACACCGGCTTCTCCCGTGCCTACTCTGCCCCCGAGTCCGAGCAGTACACGGTCGCCCCGTACCTACCCGGCGATCTGGAAGTCTTCGATTACGACGGTTACGACCGGTTGAGCGAGACGCCGGGCGAACTTCCACCGCCCAAGTGGCCATGGGTGGTCGGGGTCACCGCGATAGTGGCCGCCATCGCTCTGGTCGTCTCGGTTTCGCTTCTCGTGACCACGACCGATACCGACAATCTGGCCACCCCTGTCACGACCACTGTCGTGGTGCCACCGGTTCAGGACGAGATCACCCCCGAGCCTGTGCCACCACCTCCACCGCCGGTAGAGGCCCCGCCACCGGAGCCCCCGCCGCCTCCGCCACCCATCGAAACCGTGACGGTAACCCCCGAGCCTGTGCCGCCGCCTCCGCCGCCGCCAGAACCCGAACCGCCGCCGCCTCCGCCGGAGGCCACCGAGCCGCCGCCGCCAACCAGCACTACCCCGGTCGGTCCGCGGCAGGTGACCTACTCTGTTACCGGTACCAAGGCGCCCGGCGACATCATCTCGGTCACCTACGTCGATGCGTCCGGGCGCCGACGCACCCAGCGCAACGTCTATATTCCGTGGTCTCTGACGGTGACGCCGATCTCGCAGTCTGATGTGGGTTCGGTTCAGGCATCGAGCCTGTTCCTGGTCAGCAGGCTGAACTGCTCCATCACCACTAATGACGGGACGGTGCTCTCATCGAATCAGAACAACGCCGCGCAGACGAGCTGCTGATGGGCTCGGATCC
>CAZKUK010000104.1:0-2213 GCA_964555915.1 uncultured Mycobacterium sp. | reverse complement strand
ACGCCGACTCCACACGCCTCGCGACATCCGCCAGAGAAGCGGCCAGATCCTCACCGATCCCGGTGACGGCGCCCGCCGAAGCGGCCAGGTCGGCGACGGCTACCTCAAACGACCCAGCCCATGGAAACGACACCGCCCATGGATAACAGCGGGACCGAAACCCCGCCAGTCACCCGCAGGGGACTATTTGGCCGCGTCGAACTTGCTCATCGCCTCGTTCACGCGCTGCAACGCCTGCCCGTACTCGGCGAAGTTGCCGCTGCGCTGGGCCTCCTGCGCCCCGGCCATCGCCGAATCCAGCTCGGCGAGGGCGGCGGCCTTGGCCGGCGATAGCGTCAACCCGCCGGGCGGCACCGCCGCGGCCGGGGTGTCGGGTTTCTCCGGCACCGCCGCCGGCGTCAGCGCCGCGGCCACCTCGTCGGCGTCCGGCTGACCGGGGCCGACCGCGGGGGCCGGGCCGGTGGCCGTGGCGCCGGCACCGGCGCCGAAGATGCCGTCCAGCGCCTGGGACACGGTGGGGCCGTAGCCCACCTTGTCGTTGTACATCATCGCCACCCGGATCAGGCGTGGGTACGTCGACGCGGCATCGGAGGTCCCCGGCGAGGCATACACCGGCGCCACGTACAGCAGCCCGCCCTGCCCCACCGGCAGGGTCAGCAGGTTGCCCCACCGGATCCGGTTCTGGTTGTCCCGGCCGATCACGCCGAGGTCCTGGGAGACCGCGGTGTCGGTGCTGATCGCGTTGAACGCCAGCTTCGGGCCGTTGACCTGACCGGGAATGGTCAGCACCGTGATCCGGCCGTAGGTTTCCGGGTCCGAGCTGGCGCTGACGAAGGCCGCCAGGAAGTCGCGGCGGAACCGGTTCATCGCGGTCGTCAGCTGGAAGGAGGCCGAATTGTCATTCTTGGCAAGGTTTTTCGCCACGATGTAGTACGGCGGCTGGAAACTGGACGCCGTCGGGTTCGGGTCCAGCGGAACATCCCAGAAGTCCGAGGTGGAGAAGAACGTCACCGGGTCGTCCACGTGGTACTTGGCCAGCAGTGCCCGCTGCACCTTGAACAGATCCTCCGGGTAGCGCAGATGCTCGGCGAGCTCCTTGGAGATTTCAGACTTCGGCTGCACCGTGCCGGGGAATGTCTTCATCCACGCGGCCAGCACCGGGTCCTGCTCGTCCTGGGCGTACAGCGTCACGGTGCCGTCGTAGGCATCGACGGTGGCCTTGACCGAGTTGCGGATATAGGACACCTGCTTATCCGGCCGCAACCGGTTGACCGCCACCCCGGTGGAGTCCGCCGTCGCCGACGACAGGCTCGTCAGCTCCGAGTACGGGTAGTTGTCCAGGGTGGTGTAGCCGTCGATGATCCACACCATGCGCTTGTTGACGATCGCCGGGTACACGGTGCTGTCGGTGGTCAGCCACGGCGCGACGGCCTTGACCCGCTCGGCCGGGTTGCGGTTGAACAGGATCTTGGAGTTCGAGCCGATCACATTGGAGAACAGGAAGTTGCGCTCGGCGAACTTCGCCGCGAACACCCCGCGGGCCAGCCAGTTGCCCACCGGCACCCCGCCGGTCCCGGCATAGGTGTAGTTCTTGGTCTCGGTGTTGGTCTCGTAGTCGTACTCGCGGTCCTCACCGGTCTTGCCGACGATCGCGTAGTCGGCGGTGCCCGAGGAGATCACCGGGCCGAAGTAGATCCGCGGCTGGTCCAGCGGCGCCGGGCCGGGTGAGACGACGGTGCCGTTGGCACCGACCACGCTGGCCAGGAACTCCGGATACCCGCCGTTCTGGTTGGGGTCGTTGGCGATCCCGCGCACGGTGTTGGCCGGTGAGGCGATGAACCCGTTGCCGTGGGTGAACACGGTGTGCCGGTTGATCCAGTCGCGCTGGTTGTCGATCAGCCGGGACGGGTTGAGCTCACGGGCGGCCACCACATAGTCGCGCAGGTTGCCGTCCTTGCCCCGGTACCGGTCGATGGACAGCTGATCGGGGAAGAAGTAGAAGTTCTTGCCCTGCTGGAACTGGGTGAACGCCGGGCTGATCACATTGGGGTCCAGCAACCGGATATTGGAGGTGGTGGCCCGGTCGGCGGCCACCTGTTTGGCGTTGATGGAGGCGTTGCCGCTGTAGTCGCGGTAAGTCACCGTCTCCTCGGTCAGACCGTAGGCCTGCCGGGTGGCGGTGATACTGCGCCCGATGTACTCGCTTTCCTTCT
>CAZKUK010000103.1:0-2266 GCA_964555915.1 uncultured Mycobacterium sp. | reverse complement strand
GGATCAAAGCGATCACCGGCCGCATCGATCTGGTGCACTGCAACGATTCCCGCGATCCGGCCGGTTCCGGTGCGGACCGGCACGCCAACTTCGGCACCGGACAGATCGACCCGGAGTTGCTCGTGGCGGTGGTCAGGGCGGCCGACGCCCCGGTGATCTGTGAGACCGCCGACGCGGGCCGGCGCGACGATATCGCGTTCCTGCGGGAGAACCTCTAGCGGCGCGGATAGCGGCTCCCGGTGGGTGACCCTTTTGCCCACCTTTGAGCGACAAACGAGTTCCGCGCGATGGCGCCGCCCCAGGCGTGTTGGGCTTGTCGCTCAAAGGTGGGCAAAAGTATCCCTAGACCAGACACACCTGGCGCAGCGTCTCCGTCACCGGCCAGACCGTTTCGGCGCCTTCAGCCAGGCGCACCACATCACCGGGCCCCGGCGTGGACGAGAAGATTAGGTCTCATGACGGCACGCCCGCCACTGATTACTGATCTTGTGCAGCTGTCGGAAAAATGTAACAGTAGGACGATGCCCGACACTCATGTCGTCACCAACCAGGTGCCCCCGCTGCGCGACTACAACCCGGCCACCTCGCCGGTACTCATGGAGGCGCTGATCCGCGAGGGCGGCCAATGGGGTGTCGACGAGGTCGTCGAACTCGGTGCGATCGCGGGCAGTGACACCGCCCAGCGCTGGGGTGACCTGGCCGACCGCAACCGCCCGGTGCTGCACACCCATGATCGCTACGGCCACCGTATCGACGAAATCGAGTACGACCCCGCGTACCACCAACTGATGCGCACGGCTATCGCCCACGGTCTGCACGCCGCCCCGTGGGCGGATGACCGGCCGGGCGCCCACGTGGTGCGCGCGGCCAAAATGGGTGTGTGGACGCCGGAGCCCGGCCACGTGTGCCCGATTTCAATGACCTACGCCGTCGTCCCGGCGCTGCGACACAACCCCGAGCTCTCCGCGATCTACGAGCCGTTACTGACCAGTCGCACCTATGCCCCCGAACCTGCGGTACCCGCCACCAAAGCCGGTATCACCGCCGGTATGTCGATGACCGAGAAACAGGGCGGGTCCGATGTGCGGGCCGGCACCACCGAAGCGGTGCCCAACGCCGATGGCAGCTACACCATCACCGGACACAAGTGGTTCACCTCCGCGGCCAACAGCGATATCTTCCTGGTTCTGGCCCAGGCGCCGGGCGGGCTGAGCTGTTTCCTGCTGCCCAGGGTGCTCCCCGATGGCACCCGCAACCGGATGTTCATCCAGCGCCTGAAGAACAAGCTCGGCAACCATGCCAACGCCTCCAGTGAGATCGAATACGACGGTGCCCTCGCCTGGCCGGTCGGCGAGGAGGGCCGCGGTGTGGCCACCATCATCGAGATGGTGAACCTCACCCGGTTGGACTGCACCCTCGGCAGCGCCACCAGCATGAGGCAGGGCCTGTCCCGGGCTGTACACCACACCCAGCATCGAAAAGCATTCGGCGCCTACCTGATCGACCAACCGCTGATGCGTAACGTCATCGCAGACCTGGCGGTCGAGGCGGAGGCCGCGACCATGGTCGCGATGCGGATGGCCGGTGCCACCGATGCCGCCGTGCGCGGCGACGACCGCGAGGCACTGCTGCGCCGGATCGGCCTGGCCGCGTCGAAGTACTGGGTGTGCAAACGCGCCACCCCGCACGCCGGTGAGGCGATGGAATGCCTGGGCGGCAACGGATATGCGGAGGACTCCGGTATGCCCCGGCTGTACCGGGAAGCGCCACTGATGGGTATCTGGGAGGGCTCGGGCAATGTGAGCGCACTGGATACGTTGCGCGCCATGGCAACCCGTCCCGAATGCGTAGAGGTCCTGTTCGATGAGCTGGCCACTACCGGTGGCCAGGATGCCCGGCTGGACGCCCACGCCGCCGCGCTGCGTACAAGCCTGACTGACGCTGCGACCCTGGAATATCGGGCCCGTAGGGTCGCCGAGGACATCAGCCTGGCTCTGCAGGGATCCCTGCTGGTTCGGCACGGCCATCCGGCGGTCACCGAGGCCTTCCTGGCGACCCGGATGGCCCGCGACTGGGGAGGCGCCTTCGGCACCTTGCCGGCCGGGCTGGATCTGGCCCCGATCATTGAGCGGGCGCTGGTCAAGGGATGAGCTCCGCTCTCCTCTTCCGCGAGCAGGCGCGAACTCGCACAGATCAGCCGACAATCGTGCGACTTTGTGTCTGCTCGCGGGGAGGGATCGGTCGGGGAGGGGCTGGTCGGGGAGGG
>CAZKUK010000102.1:0-2526 GCA_964555915.1 uncultured Mycobacterium sp. | reverse complement strand
CCAGGTGTCCAGGGTGTTGTCCACCCAGTCCTGCGGGGTCCAGGCCACCGCCCGGGTGGCACCGGCCGGCAGTGCGGTGGCGCCGTCCAGCCAGGTGTCGGCCAGATGTACGGCATCGGCGACGGCTTTGGCGGTGTTCTCCGGCACCGGCGCGGAGAACCCGATGGAACTCGACGCCAGCTTGCGGGCCAGGTCGTAGTTCACCGCCCCACCCCTCCCGGAGGCCATCGCACTGCCCGCTCCGGAGAACATCTCACCCAGTTTGGAGAACAGCTGACCGAGGTCGCCGGGGTTGAACCCGGCCCCGCCGAGGCCGAACGGATCGGCCCCCGGACCGGGATTCTTACCCTTGTCGCGATCGGCATCCCGGTCAGGGTCATCGCCGGAGAATCCGAACGGCAGGTCAGGCATGGCACCACGGTACCGCCGTTAAGGTGGGCGGCGTGAACAGGCGGATTCTGACACTGGTGGTGGCGCTGGTGCCGATCCTCGTGTTCGGTGTGCTGCTGGCCGCGGTCCCGGTGCCCTATGTCGCGCTGGGGCCGGGTCCGACGTTCGACACCCTCGGTGATGTGGACGGTAAACCCGTCGTCGCCATCGAGGGCATCCCGGTCAAACCGACCTCCGGGCACCTGAACATGACGACGGTCTCCCAGCGCGACGGGATGACCCTGGCCCAGGCGCTGACGCTGTGGGCCTCCGGTAAGGACCAACTGGTGCCCCGCGATCTGGTGTTCCCGCCGGAGAAATCCCGCGACGACATCAAGAAATCCCAGGACGACGACTTCCGGCGTTCCGAGGACAACGCCCAGTACGCCGCGTTGAACTACCTCGAATACCCCAAGTCGGTCACGGTGGACCGGGTCAACGATCCCGGCCCATCGGCCGGGATACTGCAGGTCGGCGACGTCGTGGAGAAAGTCGACGGCACCCCGGTGGCCGACCTGGAGGAGTTCACCGGGCTGCTGAAGTCCACCAAACCCGGTGACGAGCTGGTTCTGGACATCCGCCGCCGCGACGCCCCGCCGAGCACCGCCCGCGTCACCCTCGGCTCCAGCGATGACCGCGACTCCGGGTATCTGGGCATCGCGGTGCTCGACGCTCCCTGGGCCCCGTTCACCATCGATTTCAACCTCGCGAACATCGGCGGCCCGTCGGCCGGGCTGGTCTTCAGCCTGGCCGTCATCGACAAGCTGACCACCGGTGATCTCAACGGGGCGAAATTCGTCGCCGGCACCGGCAGTATCAGCCCCGACGGGCGGGTCGGGTCGATCGGCGGGATCACCCACAAGATGGTCGCCGCCCAGGAGGCCGGGGCGACGGTGTTCCTGGTGCCGGCCGAGAACTGCGCCGAGGCGCGCACCGTGACCGGCACCACCATGGAGCTGGTCAAAGCCGAGACGCTCAGCCAGACCGTCGATGCGCTCAAGTCCTTGTCGGCGGGCGGCGAACCGCCACGGTGCTAGATGCGTAGAGTTGGGTTCGTGATTTTCGGAGCGCCACGTGGAGCGCGGCAATGAGCATTCGTCCCCCCGCCAAAATGCCGGCCCTGACCCGCCGCAACCGCATCTTTCTCGGGATCGCCATCGCGGTCATCGCGGTGCTGCTGGTCGGGCCCCGTTTCATCGACACCTACGTCGACTGGCTGTGGTTCGGTGAGCTGGGCTATCGCTCGGTGTTCACCACGGTGCTGATCACCCGGCTCGTGGTGTTCCTGGTGGCCGCGCTGCTGGTCGGCCTCATCGTGTTCGCCGGCCTGGCACTGGCCTACCGCACCCGGCCGGTCTTCGTGCCGACCGCCGGGCCCAACGACCCGGTGGCCCGCTACCGCACCGCGGTGATGAGCAGGCTGCGGGCCTTCGGGGTCGGCGTGCCGGTGCTGATCGGGCTGATGGCCGGTCTGGTGGCGCAGAGCTACTGGCCGCGGATCCAGCTGTTCCTGCACGGCGGCGACTTCGGTGTCACCGACCCGCAGTTCGGCCTGGACCTGGGCTTCTACGCGTTCGGCCTGCCGTTCTACCGGCTGGTGCTGTCCTACCTGTTCGCGGCGCTGTTCCTGGCGTTCCTGGCCAACCTGGTCACCCACTACATCTTCGGCGGCATCCGGCTGGCCGCCGGGTCCGGCGCGCTGACCAAGGCCGCCCGCATCCAGTTGATCAGCCTGGTCGGCACGCTGGTGCTGCTCAAGGCGCTGGCCTACTGGCTGGACCGCTACGAACTGCTGTCCAACACCCGGGCGGGCAAACCGTTCACCGGTGCCGGCTACACCGATATCAACGCGGTGCTGCCGGCCAAGCTGATCATGCTGGCGATCGCACTGATCGCGGCGGTGGCGGTGTTCTCGGCGCTGTTCCTCCGGGACCTGCGCATCCCGGCCATCGGCGTGGTGCTGCTGCTGCTGAGCTCGCTGATCATCGGGGCGGGCTGGCCGCTGATCGTCGAGCAGTTCAGCGTCAAACCCAACGCGGCGCAGAAGGAAAGCGAGTACATCGGGCGCAGTATCACCGCCACCCGGCAGGCCTACGG
>CAZKUK010000101.1:0-2611 GCA_964555915.1 uncultured Mycobacterium sp. | reverse complement strand
ACCTTGCCGTCGAGTCGTCCCATGCGTTAATCCACCTCGGTCAGGGCGGGCAGTTCCCGGGCCCGCAGGGCTTCGTAGCGGTGGCGGAGTTGCTCGGCGTAACTGGGTCTGGTGGGGATCAGGAACGTTCCGGAGCGAATGCCGTCGATCACCGGTGCCACCGCTTCGTCGGGAGACATTCCCTGCGAGACGATCTGCGCCAGGGCGGCGGCCGTCCCCTGCCCGTCCTCGGTGGAGTCGACACCGAAGCGGGCGGGCCGCACCGCCGAGGAGTGCGCGATGGTGGTGTCGAAGGCACTGGGAACCAGGACCGACGCGCCGATCTTGGCGCCGACGACGGCCAGATCGTGGGCCAGGCATTCGGTCAGCGACAGGGCCGCGCACTTGGACACCACATACGGTCCGGAGAACGGCGCCGAGACGAATGCCGCCACCGACGCGGTGTTGAGCACATGGCCCTCGGTGTTCTGCGCGATCATCCGGGGCAGAAAGCTGCGCTGGCCGTGGATGATTCCGTAGACGTTGACCCCGAAGGCCCACTGCCAGTCCGCCACGCTGCGCTCCCAGCAGAGCCCGCCCTGGAATACCCCGGCGTTGTTGACCAGCAGGTCAACCTGACCGAACTCGGCGAAACAGTCGTCGGCCAACGCGTCGACCGCCTCGGCGTCGGCCACGTCCACCCGCCGGGCGACTGCGCCGGAACTGATCAGATCGGCCGTCGCCTGCGCACCGGCCTCGTCGATGTCAACGGCGGCCACCCGCATCCCCTCGGCGGCGAAGCCGAGGGCCAGGGCACGGCCGATCCCGTGTGCGGCGCCGGTGACGACAGCGACTTTGCCGTCCAGGTTTGCGATCATCGGGTGCTGCTCGATCCGCGGGGGGCCAGGGTTTCGCCGAGAAGGTCGGCCATCGCCCGCGCGCGATCGCGAACCGGGAACTCCGGCATGTGCACCCAACTCAGCGCCATCGCCGAGTAGGCGCTGGCCACCAGATCGGCCAGTGTCTCGACCGTCACGTCCGCCCGCACCCGTCCGGAGGTGACGGCGTTCCGGATGAAGGCGGCGAAGGCCTCCTGATATCCCAGGTCGCGGTCCGCGGGGGCCGCGGCGAAGGTGATCGACTGGATCTTGGCGGCCAGGGCGCGCTCTCTCGGTGCGGCCGCTTCAAGGCGTTTCGCGAAGCTGTCGAAGAGCAGGGTGAGCGCCTCATCGATCCGGCCGGGACGCTGCGACAGGGTGTTCAACTGCTCGGACAATTCCGCCACTTCGCGTTCGCCCATTGCGGCCAGCAGATCCGATTTGGCCGGGAAGTAGTTGAAGAACGTCCCGTATGCCACGTCGGCGGTCTCGGCGATCTCGGCAACCGTCGTCTCGTCGTAGCCCTTCTCGACGAACAGGCGCTTTGAGGCATCGAGAAGACGCAGTTCGATCTCCAGGCGACGCCGTTGCCGACGAGTCGGCGCCGTTGGTTGGGCCTGCGCAGAAGTCATGTCCGTCCTCGGTGACGCGGGGGTGTCAGGCCCAGTGGCCTTCGGCGTAGGGGGTGTTCCAGCAGTGCGCGAGCCTGCCGTTCTCCACGGTGAAGACCTCGATACCGCACATCTTGGTGTCGTTGTGTTTGGTCATGGTCATGTTCCACACCGAGGTGACGGTGGTGTCGTCGGCGTGGGTGATGACCCGGGAGATCGGAACGCCGAGTTGCTCGATGCCGACTCGCACCCGTTCGATCTGCTCGTCATGGCTCAACACCGTGACGCCGCCCGGATCGTGACGGGTGATCGGGTCGCTGCACAGTTCCCGGATCAACTCCAGGTTGCCCTGGTTGTTGACCTCTTCCCAGTAGCGCTCCAGTAACACCTGGGCGGCCGGCTTGGGCATCTCGGGGTTCCCTTCGTGCACGATGGCAGCCGAAAATGATCTCCATACAATTTTGTACTGAGGTACATGCTACAGCGAAGGACCGGCTTAGCGCACCCGCCGTACCTGGGTCACCCACTGCGGTTGAACCACGCTCCACATCCCTGTCCGGGGACCCTCGGTTTCGATGCGAAGGTCGACCTCATTGGGGCGCTCGCGGAGGACCTTCGCGGCGCTCTCGAACTTTCTCGTGCCGGCCTGGCCGGTCAACACGCTGATGTTGGCCAGCGCCAGCAGATCGGTGAGGCTGTTGCCGTACATCCGGCTGAGCTGGCGTACCGCCTCGACCTCGACCTCGATGCCGGCGGCACGGACTGCCAGCGCAAGGGCTCCACCGCCCTCGGACTCCGGGGCCAGCAGGCGTCGGCGCTCGTTGATGGCGGTGACATAGCCGTCGTTGTCCCCGGTGTCGCAGCCGGACTCGACGAACGATCGCAACACCGCTCCGCTGTAGGCGGTCTCTTCGTCGGTGACGACGTTGACGTACACCCCACCGGGTTTGAGGAACCGCAGGATGGACCGCAGACTGCGCGCCACGTCGGTGGCGAAGTAGATCATGTGCAGACCCAATGCCACATCAATGCTGCCCGGCTCGGGAAGATTGCCGAGGGTGCCGGTGGTCTCCTCGTCGAGGTCGTCGAGGCCGGCCGGGGCGGCGATGCCGCCGCGCAGATGCGGTTGGCGCTCCAGAAAGC
>CAZKUK010000100.1:0-2664 GCA_964555915.1 uncultured Mycobacterium sp. | reverse complement strand
TCAGCGCATCGAAGCTGTACCCATTACCGATCAACAACCCCGCATCCGGATGCTCAGCAGTCCCATCGGAGATGAAGATCGAAATCAGCTGCCCTGGCCGCCAGCCCGGTGAGCCGACCGCAGCACCCGACACCGCACCAGAAGAAACCACCGCAGCCCCCAAAAGAGCATTCGGGGTCGGCGCCCCCGCCGCCGCGCCCGCTACCACCGACGCCGGGGTCGGCACAATCACTGTCGACGCCGGTGCCGGCACAGCCTCTGGGGCCGATACGCCGGCCGCGGAATGCCCACCGCCACCACTGGCCGGGGACACTGCGACGGGCACCACCTCATCAGTCACCGCGCCCCTGGCGGCAACGCGCGCAGAACCCGTCGGCCGCACCGCCGAGGGCGGCTTCGCCACCGAGGCCACACCACCAGACACCCTGCCCGCCCGCGCCCCGGACGCCGCACCGCCACGACGCGCGGCCACCGATACCCCGCGATCGCGGCCCGGCGATCCCGACGCCGACGAGTCCGACGCCGGCGAGTCCGACGCCGGCGAGTCCGACGCCGAAGAATCCGCCCCACCACTGTCGGCCTGAGCCATCCCCGCACCCGCAGTCAGCACCGTCCCCACACCCAGACCCACGCCCACCACACCGGCCCCCAACCAGGAATACGGCTGACGCCGACCCCGACCCCTGCCGACCCGCCCAAGCCCGTCGCGACCCGGCGTGTCCTGCTGTCCACCACGATGCAGCGTCATTGCCTGATTCCCGTCGCTTGCCGAAGTTCAACCACTGGGAGTGACCGAGAACCTCACCGCCACGCGGCTTCCACCGACAGCAACGAGGCGCTTTGCTTCACCCTGGCCTGACGTTATGTGAGCGGTGCCGCCGCACGGATCGGTGAAATTACTGCATTTGCACTCGCCGGAGGAGCCTGCGCGACGGTGCTTGCCGTTAACTGTGTGCCACCGGCGGACGCCTTCAACTGATCGACGGGCCACTGACTCAAGTCAGGACCGGTTCAGGACCCCACCCGGGACGCTGTCCGCTTGCCCACCACTGCATGGGCACCGGCCTCGGTGAACACCAACTGGAGCGTGTCCTTGTCGGTGAACCACCCCTCGAAGACCACATCGTCAGTGATCTTCACCATCCGGATCGACCCGTCCGGACTGATAACCCCGAGCAAGTCCTGCTGCCTGGTCGTCGTCAGTGGAGCCCCCTGCTCAAGTTCGGAAGGCTTTTCCAGGTTGAGCGTCTCACGGACGTTGAAGACCCCGTCAACCGGCGCAGTCATCTCGTATCGGCCGAATGAGCGCATCGCACCCGAGTCGACGGTCAGGATCGACGCCTCACCCTCCCATGTGCCGGCGATATCGATCTCGCTGGCATCGACATACGTCAGTGGAGAAGAACCGGCAGCATCGGATTTAGGAGCCGACTCCCCTGCGCATCCTGCGATCACGACCGCGCAGGACAAGACCGCTGCCGCGCCGGCGAATACGCGTAACCGGATCATCCCTGCTCCTTCAATCGGCTTGGTCCGAACCCGCATGGTCGGCAGCAGGCCTGGACATCGCCGGTGCCGCCCTGCGACGACCCACAGCTTCCTGACCCGCAGCCCCTTGCGAGACCACCCACCAGGAAAGAAGCTAACGGATCTCCACCCCCGCAGGGATCGGTGAAATTACTGAAGATTGCCCGAAACGGCCACACAACGCCCCGGAGGTTCCGGCGTCATGACCCACGACTACAAACGCGACGGCACCGTCGACGTGTCCGCCGCGATGAGAATCGCCACCGGCCAGGTCCTGACCCGTCTGCGCAGGGGTGTTGATCTGGTGGAGGGCCTAGAGCGCCTTGAGTTCCTCGACGACATCCGAGACGGATTTCTTGGCGTCCCCGAACAGCATCGAGGTTCCGGCGCCGAAGAACAGCGGGTTCTCGATGCCGGCGTAGCCCGAGGACATCGAGCGCTTCAGCACAATCACCGACCTGGACTGATCGACGTTGAGGATCGGCATCCCGAAGATCGGGCTCGACGGATCGGTGCGGGCTGCCGGGTTGGTGACATCGTTGGCGCCGATCACCAACGTCACGTCGGTGCGGGCGAACTCGCCGTTGATATCGTCCATTTCCTTCATGGCGTCGTACTCGACATCGGCCTCGGCCAGCAGCACGTTCATATGTCCGGGCATCCGGCCGGCCACCGGGTGGATGGCGAACTTGACCTCGACACCCTTCTCCTCGAGCAGGTCGGCCAACTCCTTGACGGTGTGCTGGGCCTGGGCGACGGCCAGCCCGTAGCCGGGAACGACGATCACCTGGTTGGCGTAGGCCATCTGGATGGCCGCATCGGCGGCCGAGGTGGCCTTCACCGGCCCCTGGTCGGCGCCGGCCGGGCCGCCGACGGCGTCGGTGCCGCCGAAGGAACCGAACACGATCGCCGGGATGGAACGGTTCATCGCCACCGCCATCAGGTTGGTCAGGATCGACCCGGAAGCGCCGACGATCATGCCGGCGACGATCATCGCGGTGTTGTTCAGCGCCAGACCGGCCGCTGCGGCGGACAAACCGGTGAGCGCGTTGAGCAGCGAGATGACCACGGGCATATCGGCGCCGCCGATGGGGAACACCACGAACAGGCCCATCACCCCGGACAGCACCAGCACCG
>CAZKUK010000099.1:0-2751 GCA_964555915.1 uncultured Mycobacterium sp. | reverse complement strand
GGGGCGTCCCGGGGGGAATTCCGGGGAAAATCCGGGTCTGGCCAAAAGTTTTTTTCCCAGGTGCAACGTGAGGCTGGCATTGCGCTTCGGGCCAGCCAGCCCCCCCAATTTAGGGAAATTCCGAAAATTGCGGTTGAAGCCCCCCAAATGGCGGGTATGATAATAACTGAGGCGAGTGAGTGAGTCCGATCTTTGACAACTCAAGCGAGCGACACCCCGACCTCCTGGCCCAGGTGGTAGACCGGCACAACGCCCGGCGGGGATGGGCAGAGACACGGCCGCGGAGAGAATCGCCAGCGGGTTCGCTACCCGCCGCGGTCGCTTGGGCTGGGCCGACGTGGCCCGGCCGTTTGGTTCCCTTAGAAAAAAGGACAGAACGATGGACGCCAGCCAGCTTACGTTTGGAATCGAAATCGAGACCCACATCCCCCTCGGCCGGGTGCGTGTCGGGTCGTATCGTGTGGGTGCCCCGGTCGCCGAGTTGCCGCCGGGTTGGAAAGCCAAGTTTGATTGCTCGATCCACGCCCCGGCGGGGCGTCAGGGGTGCGAGTTTGTTTCGCCGGTGCTTCGCGGAGCGGACGGGATTCGGCAGGTGTGCGAGGTGCTGGAGACGCTGCGGGACGTGATCGGGGCGAAAGTCAACGCGTCGACGGGCCTGCATGTCCACGTCGGGTGGGTGGGCGACGACAAGGCCCTGTCGCGTCTGGTCACGCTGGTCGCCAATTACGAGCGAGCCATCTATGCGTCGACCGGCACGAAGCGGCGCGAGCGGGGCCGCTGGTGCGGTTCGATCCACGCCCACGGCGAGGCGGCCCGGGCTGAGGCTTCTGCGAAGCGCAATCGCTACCACGCCCTGAACCTGGCCAACTTGCGGCCTGGCGGCAAGCAGACGGTGGAGTTTCGTGCGTTCGCCGGGTCGACCAACACGACCAAGGTGATCGGCTACATCCGCCTGTGCCTGGGGATGGTGGAGCGAGCGATCAAGGCGCGTCGGGTCACGAAGTGGACGGCGAAGCGGCCGGCCGCGACCAGCCCGATGCGTCGGGGCGGCGAGGGTCAAACGGACCTCACCCGGATGATGTACCAGCTCGGCTGGACGCACGGCCACACCGACTACACGTACGGCGACTTTGCCGCGGCGGGTGCCCCGGACCTGAAGGCGATCAAGGCGGAGTTTGTCCGCCTGGCGAAGAAATACGACCACGGCGACTAACGCCTGGCTGGCGTTTGCCCTCCCGGGCTGCGGCCCGGGGGGGCTGTTCACCACAAACCAACTTGTGTCACCACAAAGGAGTTTCTCATGTGCGGAGTATTTGGATTCATTGCCAAGACGGACGACGACCGGCCAGACATGGCCCGGCTGGAGCGGATCGCCACGGCAACGGAGCGGCGCGGCCCCCATGCGTTTGGGTTCAGTTGGATCGATTCGCGCGGGCGGCTGCGGATGTTCAAGCAGACCGGCCGGATCAGTTGCGCCCTGGGGTGCCTCGCGATGGCGTCCGACGCGCGAATGCTGATCGGTCATTGCCGGTGGGCGACCCAAGGGTCGCCAGAGAACAACCTCAACAACCACCCTCATCCAGTGGACGGCGGGTGGCTCGTACACAACGGAGTCATTCCTCGCTATGACGATCTGGTCGAGGGGCACTTGCTGCAACCGGTGGGGCAGTGCGATAGCGAAGCGATCGGTCTGTTGATCGAGGAGCTGGACGGAACGCTGGTGGAGCGGTGTGCCCAGGCGACCGTCGCGCTCGACTCGCCGGCGGTGGTGCTGGCTCTATGGAATGCACCGCGTCGGCTGGTGGCGGTGAAGCGGGGCAACCCGCTGCTGATCGCGGAGGACGATGGCGGGTTCTACCTGGCGAGCCTGGCCGGCGGGCTGCCTCGCCCGGTGCGTCAAGTGCCGGAAGACACGGCGCTGTCGGTTTCGTATCGGGACGGCCGGGCGCGGATCGCCCGCCACCCGTTGGGTGAAGTTCTATCCACGTGCTGAGAAGGGAGACAGTCATGCCACATCTCAACTTGCAATACCCAGCCAGCGGGGCTGAGTGCATTGACGATCGGATGCGTTTCCGCCGCGCGACCCTGCGGGCCGTGCGGTGGTACGCTGGGGTGCATCCGTGGAGAGGCACGCCGGCCGCTCGGCGCGAAAAGCTGCGCATGCTGCACCGGCGGCTGTGCGACGTGTACGGGAAGACGACCCGGCTGGAGTTCCACCGAAGGCATCCGGCCTGCTACATTCAAGCGATGGACTGTATCGTCCTGCCCGGGGTTTCGGTGGTCACGTACCTGCACGAGTTTGGCCACGCACTGGGACGCGATGAGCGCGGCGCGTGCCGCTGGTCGCTGAATCTGTTCAAGAGGGTCTTTCCGCAGAGCTTCGGGCGGTGCCATTTTGAGGGGCACATGCTTGTGCGCGACGCGGGCTGAGTCAGTTGGCCGATGGATCGGCCCCGAAGTCGAGCGGATCGAGCGACTCGGGGTCGACCAGCCGGCCGTCTTGGTCGACGGCGAAGGTCAGCGCGGTGGAGAAGGTTTGCCCGTCAAACTCCCACGGCGTGGTGCATTCGTCGCATTGATAGACGGCGAGCGTTCGCCCTTCGCAGTCGGCTTCGCCGCTAAGGGTGAGTTCACGCTGGCATTTTGGGCACTGGACCATTTTCACCACCTCCATCTCCAGTATGACAGGAGTAGCCGCCTAATGAAAGCCCTCACGATTTCCCAGCCTTACGCCTCGCTGATCGCCTCGGG
>CAZKUK010000098.1:0-2975 GCA_964555915.1 uncultured Mycobacterium sp. | reverse complement strand
CCAGGCTGTGGCCCACCCGGAGGTGTTCGACGCGTTCCGCGAGCCGGGCGCGGAGCCGGTTCGCGGTGTCCTCGCCCACCGCGACGGCCACACTGATGGCCATACAGCGTTCGCCGGCGCTGCCGTAGCCCGCCCCGACGAGGGCGTCGACGGCCTGATCGAGGTCGGAATCGGGCATGACGATCATGTGGTTCTTGGCGCCGCCGAAACACTGGGCCCGTTTACCGCCCGCCGCGGCGCGGGAGTAGATGTACTGGGCGATATCGGAACTGCCGACGAAACCATAGGCCTTGATATCCGGGTGGTCGAGCAGGGCGTCGACCGCCTCCTTGTCACCATTGACCACTTGGAAGACCCCCGGCGGCAGGCCGGCTTCGAGGAACAACTCGGCAAGCCGCAGCGGTACCGAGGGATCGCGCTCAGACGGTTTCAGGATGAAGGCATTACCGCAGGCCAGTGCGGGGCCGGCTTTCCACAGCGGGATCATCGCCGGGAAGTTGAACGGGGTGATACCGCAGACCACGCCCAGTGGCTGGCGCAGTGAGTAGACGTCGATACCGGGTCCGGCGCCCTCGGTGAACTCGCCTTTCATCAGGTGTGGGATGCCGGTCGCGAACTCGATGACCTCGATACCGCGCTGAATATCGCCCTGGGCGTCGCTGAGGGTCTTACCGTGCTCGAGGGAGAGCAGTTCGGCCAGTTCGGCCATATTGGCGTTGACCAGTTCGATGAACTTCATCAGCACCCGGGCCCGCCGCTGCGGGTTCCATGCGCCCCAGTCTCGCTGGGCCTCGACCGCCGAGGCGACGGCGGTGTCGACATCGGCCGCCGAGGCCAGCAGCACCTGGGCCTGTACCGCGCCGGTGCAGGGGTTGAACACGTCCGTCGTGCGGGTGCTGGCCAGCTTGCTGCGCTTGCCGTCGATGAAGTGGGGGATCTGAGTGATCATGGACTGCCTCCGGCCCGGGAATACAAAATACTTGCATATCCTAGTAAATGTCGGAGGTTCGGCGCAAGCAGCGCTGCGCACCGGCGGTGGGTCCCCAGGTGCGCGGGCGGAGCGGTGGCGTCACAGGGAAGCGATGAAGGCCTGGGTCCCGTTCCAGTCCGGCAGCAATCCCGCCGCTCGCACCTGCGTCAGCGGGGGTGCCACGGCATCGCGATCGGACAGCAGCAGTTGCGGGCCCGGCAGCGGCCATTGGATCCCGATGGCTGGATCGGTGGCGGCAATGGTGTGCTCTCGTCGCGGAGCGTAGGGGGCCGAACACAGATACATCACGGTAGCGCCGTCGGTCAGCGCCAGGAATCCGTGCGCCAGACCCTCGGAGATGTAGACCGACCGGCGGTCGACATCATCGAGGCGCACCGAATCCCACCGGCCGTAGGTCGGCGAGCCCACCCGGATGTCGACGACGACATCGAAGACCGCTCCTTTGACGCAGGTCACGTACTTGGCCTGGCCGGGCGGCAACTGGGCGAAATGCAAACCGCGCAGCACCCCGGCCGCCGAGACCGAGCAGTTCGCCTGCCGCATATCGAATGGGTGTCCGGTCATCTGCGCGAAACCCGCCTCGGTGAACCATTCGAAAAAGGCACCGCGGCCGTCGCCGTGCACCTGCGGTGTGATCTCCCAGGCACCGGGTACCGACAGTTCGCGGATGCTCACGTCACTGGCCCCGTCCGGCGTAGCGGGCCTCGACCTGTTCCTTCAGTGGAACCCACCACCATTCGTTGTCGCGGTACCACTCGATGGTCGCGCGCAGGCCCTCGGCGAAGTCGGTGTGTTTGGGCGCCCAGCCCAGATCCCGACGCAGCGCGGTCGCGTCGATCGCGTAACGCAGGTCGTGGCCGACGCGGTCCGTGACGTGGTCGATATCCCCGGGGTCGCGACCCATCAGTTCGAGGATCAGCCCCAGCACCGCGGCGTTATCGCGCTCCCCGTCGGCTCCGATCAGATACGTCCGCCCCGGCTCACCGTCTTCGAGGATTCGCCACACGGCGCTGTTGTGATCGTCGACATGGATCCAGTCCCGAATGTTTGCACCCGCGCCGTACAGCTTGGGGCGCCGGCCGGTGAGCACATTGGTGATCTGCCGGGGGATGAACTTCTCGATGTGCTGGAACGGACCGTAATTGTTCGAGCAGTTCGAGATGGTGGCGTTGATTCCGAAGGATCGGCCCCAGGCTCGCACCAGCAGATCCGCGGAGGCTTTGGTCGCCGAATAGGGACTCGACGGGTTGTAGGGGGTGGCCTCGGTGAATCGAATCGACCCGTCCAGCGGTAGGTCTCCGTAGACCTCGTCGGTGGAGATGTGGTGCAGCCGCACCCGATGTCGGCGGACCGCTTCGAGCACCGAGAAAGTTCCGATGATGTTACTGCGCACGAACGGGCCCGGGTCGGCAAGGGAGTTGTCGACATGGGTCTCGGCGGCGAAGTGCACCACCGCATCGGACTCGGCCACCAGCTGATCGACCAGCGCCTCGTCGGTGAGGTCGGCTTCGACCAGGCGGATCGCGTCACCGAGGCCGGTGAGCGACTCCCGGCTGCCGGCGTAGCTCAGCGCATCCAGCACCGTCAGCTCAACCCCGGGCCGCTGATGAACCGTCGCGCGGACGAAGTTGGCCCCGATGAACCCGGCGCCGCCGGTGACCAGTAGTCGCATCGGGTCACCCTAACCGGGACTGACCGGCCCACGGAGCTGCCTCCGGTGGCATTTTGCCAGAGTGCGCGCCGAGCGGGTATCGTGGTCCGACGGTGCGGTTTCCGCGCCGACTCTATGCGTGCCCGGTCCCGACACATTCCGAACGGACTTTCCCGTGGGCTCACGTTTTGCGGTCGGACGGATGCTGTCCGTTCGAGATAAGCAGGAGTCGAAACAAGCAGGATCTGTGAGGTTATGGGCAAGAAAGACGGTGCCATCGAGGTCGAGGGCCGCGTGGTCGAGCCCCTGCCCAATGCGATGTTCCGCATTGAG
>CAZKUK010000097.1:0-3057 GCA_964555915.1 uncultured Mycobacterium sp. | reverse complement strand
GTGGCAGGTACAGGATTCGAACCTGTGTAGGCTTTCGCCGACGGATTTACAGTCCGCTCCCATTGGCCGCTCGGGCAACCTGCCTGGGTCAAACCGGGATACCCGGCTTGATGCGCTTAGCAGGGTACAACGAGGATGTACCCCAGGCACAAACCGGCCGATCACCAGGGAGGGCTCCAGTGGCTGATTCAAGTTTCGACATCGTCAGCAAGGTCGACCGCCAGGAGGTCGACAATGCGCTGAACCAGGCCGGCAAGGAGTTGAGCACCCGGTTCGACTTCCGCGGCACCGACACCACCGTCGCCTGGAAGGGCGAGGAGGTCATCGAGATCGTCTCCTCCACCGAGGAGCGGGCCAAAGCGGCCGTCGACGTCTTCAAGGAGAAACTGGTTCGGCGCGATATCTCGATGAAGGCCTTCGACGCCGGCGAACCCCAGGCCAGCGGTAAAACCTACAAAGTCAGCGGCACCCTCAAACAGGGCATCAGCGCCGAGCAGGCCAAGAAGATCACCAAGCTGATCCGCGATGACGGCCCCAAGGGGGTCAAGGCGCAGATCCAGGGCGAGGAGATCCGGGTCAGCTCCAAGAAGCGGGATGACCTGCAGGCGGTCATCGCGTTGCTCAAAGGTGCCGACCTGGACGTCGCACTGCAGTTCGTCAACTACCGGTAGGAATTCGCGCCGCTGGCCGACCAACCGGTGGAGTGCCTAGAGTGGTCCACGTCACCCTGTAAGTCACCCTTTACGTCACCCGAGAGTCACCCCAACGCACTCAGCGAGGCCCGCGATGACCGTCACCCCCCAGGAAGACACCCCGCCCGGCGAGGCAGACGGCGGGGACTACGACGTCATCATCATCGGCGCCGGGATCTCCGGAATTGGTGCGGCCTACCGGCTGGCCGAGGCCGATTCGGCCACCCGCTATGTCATCTTGGAACGCCGGGACCGCATCGGCGGCACCTGGGATCTGTTCCGCTATCCGGGCGTGCGTTCGGACTCCTCGATCTTCACCCTGAGCTGGCCGTGGGAGCCATGGACCGGCAAAGAGTACGTGGCCGACGGCGATGCGATTCGCGACTATATGGAGGATGCCGCCCGCAAGCACGGCATCTTCGACAAGATCCGCTTTCACACCACCGTCGTCTCCGCCGACTGGGACTCCGGCACCGACACCTGGACCGTCCACACCGAGGACGCGGTAACCGGCGCCTCAGCCCGCTATCGCGGCCGCCTGGTGTTCTTCGGATCCGGCTACTACGACTACGACAGGCCCTATAACCCCGATCTGCCCGGGGAGAAAAGCTTCACCGGCGAGGTGGTGCACCCTCAGCACTGGCCGGAGAACCTCGACTACACCGGCAAGAAGGTCGTAGTGATCGGCTCCGGTGCCACCGCCGTCTCGCTGGTGCCCGCGCTGGCCCGCAGCGCCGCACATGTCACCATGCTGCAGCGCTCCCCCGGCTATCTGTTCTCCATGCCGCGGGTAAACCGCTGGCTGCAGCCGTTTCGAAAGCTGCTGCCCGCCACAGTGTCATACCGGATCGTCCGTACGTTCGCGCTGTCGTTCGAGAAGATCACCTGGTTGTTCGCCCGGGCACTGCCGACCGGGATGAAGAAGATGGTGCGTCGCCAGAACATCAGGCAATTGCCCGCCGGTTACCCGATCGACCGCGACTTCAAGCCGCGTTACAACCCGTGGGACCAGCGCCTGTGCCTGGTGGCCGACGGTGATGTGTTCACCGAGATCTGCGCAGGGCGCTTGGACGTGGTCACCGACCACATCGACCGACTCGACGAGACCGGTATCGCGCTTGTTTCCGGCCGCCACCTCGACGCCGATGTGATCGTCAAGGCCACCGGACTGACCCTGCTGGCCCTCGGCGGAGTGCGGATCACCGTCGACGGCGCCGAGGTCAAGCCCCAGGACAGGTTCTCCTATAAGGCCCACATGCTCGAAGATGTGCCGAACCTGATCTGGTGCATCGGCTACACCAACGCGTCCTGGACCCTGCGCGCGGATATCACCGCCCGCGCCACGGCGAAACTCCTCGGCTTCATGAAGCGGCACGGCTACACCCACGCCTACCCGCACCCGCCCCGCGGCCCGATGCCAGAGAAGCCGACATGGGATCTACAGTCCGGTTACGTCCAGCGCAATCCGCATGCGCTGCCGAAGTCGGGTGTCAGGCGGCCGTGGGTGGTGCGCCAGGACTTCCTGGCCGATGCCCTCGACTACCGCTTCGTCGACAAGATCGACGAGGACATGGTGTTCGGGCGGGTTCGGGCACCCGCCGAACTGGTCGGGTGATCCGGGTCTGTGGGTGACGTGTTTTTGCCCACCTCTGAGCGACAACGCCTGATGAGCCAGCAACGTGTCGCTCAGAGGTGGGCAAAAGTAGTGCAGGTACCGACACAACAGCAGCACGACGTCAAACTTCCGGTAAACCCACACCGGCGGCACTACGTTGGTCGGCATGACACCTGATCGCCGCGAACCCAAAGTCGTCGTGCTCGGCGGAGGCTCCTGGGGGACCACCGTCGCATCCATCTGCGCCCGGCGCGGCCCGACACTTCAGTGGGTGCGCTCCGCCGACACCGCTGAGGACATCAACACCAACCACCGCAACAGCGAGTACCTCGGCGCCGAGGTGGAGTTGCCCGAAAGCCTGCGCGCCACCAACGATTTCAACGAGGCCGCCCACTGCGCGGATGTCATCGTCATGGGAGTCCCGTCGCACGGGTTCCGCAGCGTGCTCACCGAACTCGCCAAGGAACTACGCCCGTGGGTACCGGTGGTCAGCCTGGTCAAGGGTCTCGAACAGGGCACCAATATGCGGATGAGCCAGATCGTCGAGGAAGTACTGCCGGGCCACCCGGCGGGCATCCTGGCCGGACCGAATATCGCCAAGGAGGTGGCCGGGGGTTACGCCGCCGCGGCGGTGCTGGCCATGCCGGACCGCAACCTGGCCGGGAATCTCGCGAGCATGTTCCGCACCAGCCGGTTCCGGACCTACACCAGCGATGACGTCGTCGGCGTCGAGATCGCCGGAGCCCTGAA
>CAZKUK010000096.1:0-3243 GCA_964555915.1 uncultured Mycobacterium sp. | reverse complement strand
GGTTAAAGGCACATTGAACTCGAACAGTTCGCCGGCGAAGTAGGCCTCGCGTTGGTCGACCGCGTCGGCGAACACCCTTGGTGACCCGTGTTGCCAGCCGGCACGGTCCGGCGCGTGGGTCTGTTCTGTCATCCGCAGATGCATCGGGGCGGATTCGTTTCCGGCTAAAGTCAATGGACCAACCGGACTGTCGACAGTATCGTCGTCAACACTGAGGAGAGTTCGTGACCAACGAATCGGGCCTGAATCGTCATCACGCCGCCACACTGGCGGCAATCTTTGAGCGCCCGGCACGCCACAACATCCGATGGGTGGACGTGGTTCATCTCGTCGAGGCTGCTGGTGCGGTCGACGAGCGTCATGACGGTCGATTCAAGTTCACCATTGGTCCGCGCTCGGAAGTGTTCGATCGACCCAAAGATAAAGAGATCGGTATCGAACAGCTGGAAGATTTACGGCGGATGTTCCGTGGCACTGATTTTGAACCGAAGAAGCCCGAGAAAGAGGTCTAGCCATGGAACACGGCGCCCACAACGTTCTTGATATCCGCAACCAGCCCGTCATCGTGGCGATCGACTTCCACGAGTCGCGAATCTATCCCCTGAGCGCACCCCCACACAGTGCGCCCGAGACCGTAAAGGCGGATGACCCTCGCGGTCGCTACCACAACGTCTACCATCGCCACGGAAACCCGAATGGCACCTACGAGGCCGACAGCCCCGAGTACTGGCGCACTCTGGCTGCACATCTGGAGCCGGCCAGCGCGATCCTCTTGCTAGGTCACGGCAAGGGTAAGTCCAATGCGTCACACCACTTTGTGGTCTGGGCGGAGAAGCACGCCAGTGCCGTTGCGGCCAACATCGTTGCAGACGTACGCGCTGACATCGACGACATCACCGATGAACAACTAATTCGTCTCAACGAGCAGTTCTTCGGGACGGCACCCGAACGTGACTACGGAGACGATCGGCGTTCGACCCGGTAGCTGAAAGCGAGTTCTACCGCCGGCATCGGTTCCCGACGAGGGCCGCGGCGACCCATGCCGTCAGCAGCCGGCGCTCGCCTGAGCAATGAGTTCCGATGTGGCCGTTTCGATTTCTGTCGTGGCCCTTTCGATTTCGAGCAAAGCACGTTTGCGGTCCAGGCCGGCGGCATAGCCGGTCAAACTTCCGTTCGCGCCAACAACACGGTGACAGGGAACGATGATGGCAATGGGATTGCGTCCGTTGGCCAGGCCCACAGCCCGGGCTGCCCCCGGTGAGCCGATCTGGGTGGCGATCTGTCCGTAGGACCGGGTTTCACCGTACGGAATCGTTCGCAAAGCCGACCACACCCGCTGCTGGAACGCACTGCCGGCCGGTCTCAGGTCGAGGTCGAATTCAGTCAGTTGGCCGCTGAAATACGCCTCGAGTTGATCCACGGCCCGGTTGAAAGCCCCCGGCCCGGCCGCCTGCCATCCCAGCCGGGCGGGTTCGTGCGCTTGGTCGGTCATCCGGAGGTGTAACAGGCTCTGACCGTTGCCCGCGAGAGTCAGCAGACCGACCGGACTGTCGATAACCCGGTAGTGCACGGACACCATGGCCCGATGGTGTCACACCCCTCGGTGGCTGTCCATAACGCCCGCGGGGCCCGCGACGCCCCGACGATCGGGGCGCCGCAGGCCTCCGCGGAGGGTGACCAGTCGCCCGCGCGGACGCCAATGGCCCGGTGCGGAGCGCCCGCCTCCGTGCAGCAGCCGGGACGGCCGTTACTCCAGAATGATCTGTTCGGCGGTCAAATTATCGGTGCGGATGTGGACGTCGAGATTGGTACCGTCGGCGCGGACGAACCAGACAGACGGCCCCTGCTGCTCGATTCGAATGGACGTGGGGGACAGGTTCAAGGCCCTCAGATCTAGCCGGTCCCCAGCACCGAATCCGATGATTTCATCCGGATTCGTGAAGGTGGAGTCGGCAATCGACTCCAGGACGAAGCGATCCGCGCCATCAGATCCCACGAGGAGATCAGCGCCGCCGGCGCCGATCAGAGAGTCGTCGCCCTCTAATCCCTCTAGGCGGTCATTGCCGGACGTACCGACAACCACATCGTCTCCGGGTGTCCCCAGCACCGGAAGGGTCGCTTCATCGACCGAGTAGGGCTGGGTGATGCCGGTGGGAATCGGCCGCGCGGAGTTTCCGTCGGGACCGGCGAACAGGGGTAGTCGCAAAACATCCGCTTCGCGTCGGGCGAAGCCATCCACCTGCTCACCGGTGGGAGCCGTTTCCAGCCAGGGCAGGTGGATGTGGTCTGCATGCAGGCTCCAGCCGGGAGCGAAGCCTTCCTCGCCGTTGCGGAAGCTGAGATCCTGCCTGCTACCGCGCTGTAGCCGCTGGCCCAGTTCACTGTTCTGATCTGGCAGGGTCATATAGTCCGAGCTCACCAGATGAAGGTTGTTACTGATACGTCCGTAGTGGATCTGCAGCTGCAGCTGGGGGATCAGCAGGCGGTGACCGTCGGGACCGGTGCCGCTTCCGTTTCCGTAGGCCAGATGGCTCTTGTGATCCGGGGCGTCGAGCTGCTCGCCGTCCCAGTACTCCGGGAAGATGATGACGGCCTGCAGCGGCAGGTCGCGCCATTCGTCACCCAGCGGGATGTGGTCGTAGGAGGCCGATTCGCCGATGTAATTCCAGAACACCTGTGCCCTGGATTGCCGCTCCATGGGCATTGCTGAACCGGTGATCATCTTCAGCCCGGTAGGCATGTTGACCAGTTGGTTCGGTTCATTGGGTCGAAGAACGCTGTAATACGCGATCGAGGTCGGCAGCGGGTCGATATAGCGCCGGTCACCACCGAGGCCGTCGTTGCCCTCATCGATCAGACTCGGGGCCCAGTAGGTGGAGATGTTGTTCGCCGGGATTGCCGCGCTGTTGGTGGCTTCCATCAGCGACGCCACGGTGGAGTCGGCGCCGGTGGTGGGATTGGCGAAGAAGTCGTGCATATGCGGGAAATTGACATTCCCCGGAGCGACGATCGGATCGACCGTAGCGCGATGGCTGAAGGCGATCGTCGACCGGAACTCGCCCTGATTGAACCCGGTGAGCTCATAGGCACTGACAGCCGGCTCCGTGACCGGAGGCGTGACCGGCGGTGTGACCGGCGGTGTGACCGGCGGTGTGACCGGAGGCGTCACCGGCGGCGGCCCTACCTCTGTTCCGATGGTGCCGTCGTTGTTGAGGTCGACGCCGAAGAGGTCTTCTGCGGCGG
>CAZKUK010000095.1:0-3871 GCA_964555915.1 uncultured Mycobacterium sp. | reverse complement strand
CCGCCGATGGGGAACACCACGAACAGGCCCATCACCCCGGACAGCACCAGCACCGCCACGATCAGCCACCCCGAACTGCCGTGCTCGGAGCCGGCGTTCAGGCCGATATAGACCGCGGTGCCGACCGCGGCCAGCAACAGCACGATATTGGCGGCCTGGAAGACCTTCGCACCGGCGACCAGCTTCTTCTCGACGTTCTTCGGGATCGACTCCTGCAGCTTGGCGAAGGCCACCAGCGAACCCCAGAACGACACCGAGCCGATGATGGCGGCGAACAGCGAGCCGACCACCAGCGCCACGGTCGGGGTCTGCTCGGGCTTGAAGTGCGAGAAGCCCTTGGTCTCGATGAACTCCGACCACGCGATCAGGGCGACCGTGCCGCCGCCGACGCCGTTGAACAGCGCCACCAGCTGCGGCATCGCGGTCATCTTGGTCTTCTTGGCCGGCGGCACGCCGAGGATGACGCCGATCGCCAGGCCGGAGACGATCAGGATCCAGTTGATCGCCGCGGTATCGCGCACCGTCAGCAGGGTGGCGGCCACGGCGACACCCATACCGGCGGCGGCGATCCAGTTGCCGCGAACCGCCGTCTTCGGACCGGTCAGGCCCATCAGGCCATAGATGAACAGCGAGAACGCGATGATGTAGAGCACCGACACGAGGTTCGTCATTTGGTCAGCTCCCCGGCGGGACCGGCGGCGTCCGCGGCGGCTTTCTTCTTACCCTTGAACATGCCCAGCATCCGATCGGTCACCAGGAAACCGCCGATGACGTTGAGGGTGCCGAAGACCAGCGCGATGAAGCCGATGATGCGCACACCCCATCCCGCGTCGGCCGGCAGGTTGCCCAGGACGATCAGCGCACCGAGTACGACGATGCCGTGGATGGCGTTGGTGCCCGACATCAGCGGGGTGTGCAGGGTGTTGGGCACCTTGGAGATGACGGCGAAGCCGACGAACCCGGCCAGCACCAGGATCGCCAGATTGGCCAGCAGTTGGGTGTACATCTAGGCCTCCCGGGTGACGCAGGAGGCCGCGATGACCTCGTCTTCGAAATCCGGCGCGAGAACGCCGTCCTTGATCAACAGTTCCAGCAGCGAGGTGATGTTCTTGGAGTACAGCTCGCTGGCATGTTCGGGCATGGTCGCCGGCAGGTTCAACGGGGAGGCGATCGTCACCCCGTACTCGACAACGGTCTGGCCGGGTTCGGTGAGTTCGCAGTTGCCGCCGGTCTCCCCGGCGAGGTCCACGACCACGCTGCCGGGTTTCATACCCTGCACCGCGGCGGCGGTCACCAACCGCGGGGCGGGACGGCCCGGCACCAGTGCAGTGGTGATCACGACGTCAAATCCACCGATCGCCTGCTCGAGTCGGGTCTGCTGCTCGGCGCGCTCCTCCTCGCTGAGTTCGCGGGCGTAGCCACCCTCCCCGGCGGCGTCGATACCGAGATCGAGCCATTGCGCCCCCACTGAACGGACCTGATCGGCCACCTCCGGCCGGACGTCGTATCCGGTGGTGCGGCCGCCGAGACGTTTGGCGGTGGCCAGCGCCTGCAGGCCGGCGACACCCACTCCGAGCACCAGCACGGTGGCCGGTTTGACGGTGCCCGCTGCCGTGGTCAGCATCGGGAAGAACCGGGTGGACAGGCTCGCCGCCAACACCACCGCCTTGTAGCCGGCGACATTCGCCTGCGAGGACAGCGCGTCCATGGCCTGGGCCCGGGAGATCCGCGGGATGGCCTCCACCGCGAACGCCTGCACACCGGCCGCTTTCAGCGCCGCGATCTGATTATCGGCGTTGCGTGGGTGCAGAAACCCGATCACCGTCTGTCCCGACTTCAATCGGGCGAGCTCGGCGGTTGTCGGCGGATCCACTTTCACCACGACACCGGCCGACCAGGCGTCACCGATGCTGGCGCCGGCTGCGGTGTACAGCTCGTCGGGAAGCAGGGCCCGATCCCCCGCGCCGGATTCGACGACGACGTCGAGGCCCTGGTTCACCAGCGCGGTGACGGCCTTGGGCACAAGCGCCACCCGGCGCTCCTCGGCGCCGGACTCGGCGACGACACCCACCGTCGTCTTGGTATCTGTCATGACCTGTGCGTTGCTTCCTAGGTTGAGGTCTCCCCGTGGTCAACGGTCCGCCGGGCTGCTCGGGACACCCTAACCGCAACGGGGCCCACCTCCCCAAGTCCGGAACCACCGCATCGCTCCGGCCATGCCGCTAGCGGGGTGCCGATGAGACCACCCGGCGGGCCGGCGAGATTCTGAGAGGTTTCCTCATAATCGCACCGCCGGCTTGCGCCCCTACGGCCCGCTAACTCCGCCACCGTTCCCGCATCGACACATCCGGGCCAGTTCGCACGCCCGCCCGCCCACGAGCGAACCCGGACACCGTGGCAGGCCGAAGCACGACCCCGCGGGTGTCCCCCGATTGGGGGACAACGTTATTCCTCCTGGCCGCACTACGTTTGGCGGACAGCGGGAAGAAGCCCCGGTTGGGACAGTGATAACCACCAAAAAGCACCCCGCTACATTCACCCACCATTCGTTGAGGAGCAGTGATGCATTCCGCAGACCGGCGGATCGGCGCAGCCGACCGTGACCACAAGACCATGACCGGATCCGACCGCATCGCCGGCCGATCCGCACGGTTCGTCGGCCGGGTCGGTGCGTTAGCTGCAGCATTGGGAATAGGGGCGGTGCTGGGTCCGATCAGCATTGCATCGGCGAACCCGAGTCCGTCGACGGCGGATGAGGCCTCCACGCCAACAGCAGGCTCGTCGGCTCCTGCCGATCGGGTTCGTAACCGGGCCTCGCGCGGCGGCACACCCTCAAGCGAGGCGGGGAGCCAGGCACCCCAGTCTGCGGCTACCGGCACCCAGCGCAGGTCCGCGCAGGCACCGGCCACCCGGGCGGCGAGCCCCCGGCGCAATGACTCCCGGCCCGCCGGCCTCGACCTGTCCGCGCCGCAACCGGCCGCGACGTCGACGGACCGCGCTGTCCCCACCCAGGCTGCGCCGGATAGGGCGGTGTCCCTGCCGACGCCCTCACCGGTCACCGGTCTGGTGCCCGAGAGCCCGCTGAACGCCCCGGCCCCGGCGGTCACGGCGCCGACGTTCACCCCGGTCGCACCACCCCAGGCGTTCGCCGCCCCCGCGCCGGCCAGTTCCGCCGACGGCGGTTCACTCGCAGACGGTTCCGTCCACGGACTCGCCGAGTCCGTGCTCTCCCCCCTGCTGGGCATCGATTCGGCATTGCCGATCGAGTCCCCGCTGGGCTGGGCGGTGCTCGCCGCGACCCGCAAGCTGGGCCGGACCGAGCTGAACCCGGTGCCCGGTGCCGCAGCGGCAGCGACCCCCACGACGACCAGCCTGATGGTTCCCGGCGCCGCTACGACGAGTTCAACGAGCACCACCACGCGCATCACCTGGGCGTGGGGTGCCGACACGGTGCTCAATTTCGACACCGACACCGACCGACTGGACTTCGGCTGGATGCAGCCGACGAACTTCGATATCGGCGAAACCGATGGGTCCACCCAGATCGCCATCGTCGGCAACAACCAGACCTACACCCTCGACGGGGTCGCGCTGGGCCAGATGAGCACAGCCAATATCATCGCCCTTGACTCGTCCACCCTGACCAAATGGCAGAACGCCATCTACGGGGCCGCGCCGGTCGTCGCACCGCCGGTGGCGTCGGACTCCAGCACCGGCAACTCAGGCACCGCCGACGTGCCGTCGACCGGGTCGCCGTCAGAGCCCTCACCCGACACTGACCACACTGATCACACTGCTGAGATGGATCCGGTTGCGCCCACCAACCCGGTTGGCCCGGTGGGTTCCGGGGGTGCGACGTATACCGTGACGA
>CAZKUK010000094.1:0-3910 GCA_964555915.1 uncultured Mycobacterium sp. | reverse complement strand
AGGCCGAAGTAGCCCAAGTCCTGCTGTCCGGACCGCCGCAGGGCATACAACTAAGGATAGGTCCCTGACATTCCGCCGCGGATGAATCCGCTATCGGGGCTCTTCGAAGTTAACCGGGCAGCTCGGTGGTGAATCTGGTGCTGGCCCGCTGGGCGCGGGTGCAGTGGAAGCGTATCCGGCGCCGGGAGTTGTCGGTGTTGCGGAAGCCGCAGGCGACGCGTTTGACCTGTTTGACCAGCCGGTTGAAACCTTCGGTTCGGGCGTTGGTCAGGCCGGTGTGCAGGAACGCCAGGATGGCCGGCCACCAGGTCTCGATCGTGGCGGCCAAGCGGTGGAGTTCGGGGATGTGGGTGTCGGCGCACCAGCTGTAGAAACGGTAGAGCCGGGTGCGGATCTCGCCGTCGTCGGCACGATCGCGGGCGGCGGCCAACAGCTGGCGCAGTTCCTCTTTGGCGATGTACGCGGACAGGATCTGACAACTCGGGTCGTTGTCGATCAGAGCGTTCCACATCGACGCGAATGCCCTGGGAGACAGGTGTTCTCGCGCTGTCAACAGTCGGCGGCGGTTGGCCCACTCCGGGTCCTGTTTGCGGCCACGCCGGCCGTGGGCATCGAAGGTGACCCGGCGGCGCACCGCGGTCAGCGCGTCGTTGGCGAGCTTGACCAGATGGAAATGATCGACGACCAGCACGGCGTTGGGCAGCACCTCGGTGGTGACCGCGGCGGCATACGCCGCCGACGGGTCGATCACGACAAAGCGCACCTCGGCCCGGAAGGCCTCGCCCTGCTCGCCCAGCCACTGCCGGACCGCCGCCCCGGTACGTCCCTCGACTTGGCCGAGCAGGCCCTGATCCCCACCCAGATCAACGAACCCGGTGTCCCAGGGGTCGGTACGCACCCAGCGGCCGCTGACCTGGTCACGGGTCCAGCGGGGCTTGCCGCGGCGGGTCTCGTCGATGCCCAGCACCGCCACCGGCGCCACCTCGCCCAGGACGGCATCGGCATGGGCCACAAAGGCAGCGTGTGCGGTCGGCGAAGACACCCCCGCGTCGTCGGCGGCCTCGATGACCGAACAGGGCGCCTCCCCGACGCACCGACCGATCTGGGTACGCAGCCGTGTCGTGGTGCGCCGCCGCGCAGGTGCCTGGGGCAGCGCTTCGGTGAAGCTCGCCCGCGTGCAGGTCTCGTTGCGGCAGCGGTAGCGAGTCTTGTTCCACCGCAGAATGATTGGATCATTCCCGTACCGGATATCGCGCGGCGTCGTGACCGCATAGCCCTTGACCGAAGTCGAGGAGATCCCGCAGTCCGGACAGCGCGACGCGTTCGGATCGGTGGTGATCACCTCGACCACCCGGGTACCGTCCGCCCGACGGCCCACCGCGCGGACCCCGAGTCCTTCCAGCCCCAACAACAACGACGTAGGCTCGATCATGCCCCTGGCTCTCCTTCGGATTCTGAGTGCTTCGCAACACCCAGATTCCCGAAAGCCAGGGGCGCCTCATGTCAACGACACGCCGACACCATGACCAGGCATTGCCCACTTAAGTTTGAAGAGCCCGGTTGAGTGGGTTTACAGCCCCTCAGCGAAACAACCGCGTCGGCTATGCGTCAGTGCTCGATGGGTTCAGGGTGCGCGCGGATGCTGGGCGCCGGGCCTTGCGTTGAGTAAAGGAACTTCCGTTTTTGGCCGCCACCGCTCCCCCATTTCTGTAACAGAAATTCATTGCGGCACAGAATCCTTCGTTCTTTTCTAAGAATTTGGCAAGAGCGTTTCTTGCTGACCAGCGACGATGACACGTCCCCCCGGATTTCGATCATTTTCACCCCCATGATTTGTCCCCCACAGGTGTTAGAAAGCCTCTACGCAGCAAAAGCGTTGCGTAACACGAAAGTGTTGCGTAACACGAAAGTGTTGCGTAACACGAAAGTAAGGAGATAACCGGTGGAGATTCCATTGGGTAACACGATGCGAGTGGTGGTCGCAGGCCGGCCCCGCGCGCGCAAGCAGTACGGCACCGCTCCGGACGGCAGCCGGGAGGCCATCGGTGTCGAGGTCGACGCCAGCGGCACCCCGATGTCGGCTTTCGCGGCAACGCTGGCCTCCCCCACGGTCGGGTGGACCGAGGGCGCGTCCGTCGTCGCTCCGGCTCCGGTGTTGGACGCGCTCTCCCCGGCCGGCACGGTCGTGGAGATCACCGGCCAGCTCGTGCTGTCGGTGCGGGGCGGGGACTACGGCTCGACCCGCGCCACGGTGTCCGGTGTCGCGGGGGTGCGCCCCCTCGGTTCGGCCATCGAGGCGGTGACGGCGTTGTCGGCGCCCACCGAACGGGCATCTCGGTGAGCCGTTCCGGCGCCAGGTCGTCGACCGCGGTCGGTCCCGCGGCCGTCCAGCTGCACGGCACCCCCCTCGGGGGGTGCCGTGTGGCGCTCGGTGACCTCCTGGCCGAACTCGTTGATCCGTGCGGCGATCACTCCGCCGTCCAGGTCGCGTTCCCGCGGTTCCTGAACACCGAGCAGGCCGCGGCGGTGTTGGGAATCTCGCCGTCGACCTTGAACCGTTGGGCGGCGCGACGTGACGCTGGCGAGGAGGTGGGCCCGCCGTTCCGTGCGGTGAGCGACAAGGTGCGGCGGTGGTCCGTCGAAGAGTTGTTGGCCTGGCTCGATGCGCAGAAGCGCTGAGGACCATGTCCAGCACTCCTCGAGGCATCCGGCGACGGGTCGGGCGTGACGGAGCCGTCCATTGGCAGGTCCGGTTCCTGGTGCGGAATACCGAATCACCGGGGCAATGGATCGAAACCTCCCGAACCTTCCCGACCTTGGCCGCGGCGAAAGCCTTTAAGGCTGAAAGGGACGGCGAGGTTGCCGCGGGTCTGCGCCGCTTCGACCCGCGGGCCGGCCGCGTGCCACTGAGGCAGATTTGGGATCACTACGTTGAGACCAAAGAGCCGGCGGTGTCGGTCAAGACCTGGTCGGGGTATCGGCAGGCCTGGAAATTTCGTATCGCTCCCGCCTTCGGGAATGTGCCTGTCAATGAGATCAGCCGGTCATCGGTTGCGACCTGGCTGGCACAGCTGACCGTGGGCCCGTGGGCAAAGGTGTCCACCCTCCGCATTCTGCGTTGTGTGCTGGAGGTGGCGGTGGCCGACGGGCGGATTGCGGTCAATCCCGCCGCGGGGGTCTCGGCGCCGCCGATCCCCCCGCGGGAGCGGCATCGGTATCTGACCGCGGCGGAAGTCAACGCCTTGGCTGCTGCTCTCGGCGATCAAGGGGACGTGGCCTTGGTCCTGGCCTACACCGGCCTGCGCTGGTCAGAGTTGGTCGGATTGCGGGTCATGGACGTCGACCTCGACCTGCGCCGGCTGCATGTGCGGCGCTCCGCTCCGGAAGTCGAGGGGAAGATCGTGATCGGGCCGACCAAGACAAAGGCGTCGAGGCGCTCGGTACCGCTTCCCGCGGCTGTAGTGGAGGCTCTGCGGCCGCATGTCACGGGGCGGGACCCCGAGGCCCCCGCGATTACCAGCCCGAAAGGAGGACTGCTCCGCTCCAACAACTGGCGGCGGCATACGCATTGGAACAACGTCATCAAGCGGCTGCACCTGGCACCGCTGACCATCCATGAGCTCCGGCACACGTATGCATCGCTGGCTTGCGCCTCCGGTGCCTCGTTGCACTTCGTCCAGAAGACCATGGGCCATTCCAGCCCGACGGTCACGGCGAACACCTACGCCGATCTGTACGCCGACCAACTGGACGACGTCGCCAAGAACATGGACCGCATCATCACCAAGACCGGACAAAAACCGGACAAGAAAAAATCGAAACGGTCCGGAACCCGAAAGAAGAAGCAGGTCAATCGTGGTGGTCCCGGCTGGGATCGAACCAGCGACCTTCCGCGTGTGAAGCGGACGCT
>CAZKUK010000093.1:0-4037 GCA_964555915.1 uncultured Mycobacterium sp. | reverse complement strand
GGAGGTGGGGCCGCTCAGTGCCGCATGCAGGTGGTGCTGAGACAGATGCTGACCGTCGACGGGCCGGTCCGCACTGAGGTGTCGGCATGCTCAGCGTGCGCTTTCGGGCCGAGACCGCCGTTGTCGTCGAGCCAAGTGTGATGGTCGAGGTGGGTGGGGATGGCCACACCGGGCTGGGCCGCGGCGGGGCCGGCCAGTCCGATCAGTGCTGTGGCCAGGGCGCACACCACGGCGGCGGTAGCTGCGATCTTGGTCGTGTTGCGCGCCCTGGTGGCTGTCGTAGCCGGCGTGGCTGTCGTAGCTTTCCTCGTCATATCTGTGCCTTTCTCGACCGTGCCGACACGGTGTCGGACTGATCTGCTCTGCACCTAGGACACCAGGACTGCGTCATCTCGTCCAACGATTAAATTAGATACTTACCATCTCTAAAGCAGATAGTATGAGCAGGTGGAACTCCGCCAGCTCGAGTACTTCATCGCGGTGGCCGGTGAATTGAACTTTTCCCGGGCGGCGGAACGAGTCCATGTCGTCCAATCCGCGCTGTCCACCTCGGTGGCCAAACTGGAGAAGGAACTCGGGGTCGAACTCTTCGACCGGTCCAGGCAGCAGATCAGGATCACGCCCGCAGGGGAGACGTTTTACCAGCATGCGCGCGAGGTCATCCGCACCGCCCTGTCGGCCAAGGACGCGATGAGCGACTACCGCGGTGAGCTGAGCGGAACGGTGGAGTTCGGGTCCCTCATCACCTTCAGCGCGTTGGATGTCCCCAAGGTTCTCGGCGAGTTCCACCGGGACTACCCGCAGGTGCGAATCAGGCTGCGGCAGAGCGCAGCCGGTCCGGCGGCGCGACTGGCGGCGATCGCCGACGGTTCGCTCGACCTGGGGTTGATATCGGCGCCGGATCGCTTCCCCTCGAATGTCGAGATGCATGTGCTCACCGAGGGCCCTATGTTGTTTGTCTGTCGGCCCGACCACCGCCTCGCCCAACGCGATCATGTCGCCATCGCCGATCTCGCCGAGGAGGAGCTGCTCGGTTTCCCCGCCCAGTTCGGGCTGCAGCGTGTGGTCGAACGGGCGTTCGCCGCCGCGGGCATCACTCCGCGGGTGCCCTACGAAGTGGACACCGACTTCTCCACCGGCGCCAACCTGGTGCGACACGGACTCGGCAGCATCTTCATGCCGGCCAGCGAAACACAACGGTTCCACGATCTGCGCGCAGTTCCGGTAGTCCCGGCGCTGACGTTGACGATCTACCTTGGCTGGGCCAAACACGAACGTATCCGTCCAGCCGCGGCAAAGCTCGCCGACCGACTCCTGGTCGCGGCCCGAGGTGAGGGAGGGTCGGCCCGGGTTAGTTCCGTAGGGCCTCGATGATCGCGCTGAAGTCCAGATCGGCGTGCCGCGAGGCGAATTCAGCGTAAATCTGCGCTGCGTGGCTGCCCAGCGGAGCCGATGCACCACTCGAGCTCACCGCGTCCATGGCCAAACCGAGATCCTTGTTCATCAACGCGGTGGCGAACCCCGGTTTGAACCCGTTATTGGCCGGGGAGGGCGGAACGGGCCCCGGTACCGGACAATTCGTGTGCACCGCCCAGCAATTGCCGGTGGCGCCGGTGACCACGTCGAACAGCGACTGTGCTGACAACCCGAGCTTCTCGGCGAGCACAAAGGCCTCGCCGACGGCGATCTGCTGCACGGCCAGCAACATGTTGTTACAGAGCTTCGCGGCCTGGCCGGCGCCGGAGTCGCCACAGTGGATGATCTTGCCCGCCATGGGCTCCAGCACCGGGCGGGCGGTGTCCAACGCATCCGCCGCACCGCCGACCATGAACGCCAGGGTCCCGGCTACGGCCCCCTTGACCCCGCCGGAGACCGGGGCGTCGAGTAGAGCGAAGCCGTGTCGTCCGGCGTAGGCGTGTACCTCGCGCGCGTCGTCGACGGAGATCGTGGAACTGTCGATGAACAAAGCTCCGGTGTCGGCGTTCGGGATGACTTCGGCGAGGCACTCTTTGACCAGGGCCCCGTTGGGGAGCATGGTGATCACCACCTCGGCACCGGCCACGGCGTCGGCGCCGCACTCCACGGCGGTGACGCCCTGATCGGCGGCAGCCTGCCTCGCTGCGGGAACCGGATCGAACCCACGTACCGGATAGCCGGCGCCGACTAGGTTGGCGGCCATCGGCCCGCCCATATTGCCCAGACCCAGAAACGCGATGACCGTCATATCGGGAATCCCTTCACGCTGATGCGCGCACCCGGGCGGCCTCGGAGCGGCCGATCACCACGCGCATGATTTCGTTGGTGCCCTCCAGGATTCGATGTACTCGAAGATCCCGGACGATCTTCTCCAACCCATACTCCCGCAGGTAGCCGTACCCGCCGAGCAGTTGCAGGGCGCGGTCGGCGACGTCATAGCAGGAGTCGGTCACATAGAGCTTGGCCATTGCGCACAGCGCGACTTTATCCGGGTCGTCGGCGTCCAACGCGCCGGCGGCCCGCCACAGCATCAGCCGCGAGGTTTCCAGTGCGGTCGCCATCTCGGCCAGGGTGAACCGTATGGTCGGTTCGTCGATGAGGGCTCCGCCGAAGGCATGCCGGTCCACCAGGTATGCGGCGGCCTTGTCGTAGGCGGCCTGTGCGCCGCCCAGGGAACAGGCCGCGATGTTGAGACGGCCGCCGTTGAGCCCGTTCATCGCGATACCGAAACCGCCGCCCGCACCCTCGCTGCCGCCGAGCATCGCATCAGCGGGAACTCGCACCCCCTCGAGGATGACCGCTGCGGTGGGCTGGGCGTTCCAGCCCATCTTTTGCTCGTTGGCGCCGAAACTCATTCCAGGGGTGCCTTTTTCGACGATGAACGCCGAGATTCCACGCGGGCCTTCGGCCCCGGTACGCGCCATCACGATGTAGACGTCCGAGGCCCCCGCACCGGAGATGAACTGCTTGACACCATCGAGGATGTAGTAGTCGCCGTCCCGAACCGCTCTGGTACGCAACGCTGCGGCATCCGATCCGGCACCCGGTTCGGTCAGGCAGTAGCTGGCGATCAGCTCCATGGTGGCCAACCGGGGAATCCAGGACTTGCGTTGTTCGGGGGTGCCGTAGGTGTCGATCATCCAGGCGCACATGTTGTGAATCGAGATGAACGATGAGATCACCGGGTCGGCGATGGCGAGTTGTTCGAAGATTCGCACCGCGTCGATCCTGCGGAGCCCGCTGCCGCCCACATCCTCGCCGCAGTAGATCGCCGCCATGCCCAACTCCGCGGAGGCCCGCAGCACGTCGACCGGAAAATACTTGGTCTCGTCCCACTCCAGGGCATGTGGCGCAAGGCGTTTGGCGGCGAAGGCGGCCGCGGTCTCGGTGATCACTCGTTCATGGTGGTCAAGGCTGGTGAACGTCATCTCCGCCTATTTCATCGTGGGGATGACGAACTCAGCCCCATCCTTGATGCCCGAGGGCCACCGCTCGGTGACGGTCTTGACTTTGGTGTAGAACTGCACGGCGGCCGGGCCGTGCTGGTTGAGGTCTCCGAATCCGGATCGTTTCCAGCCGCCGAAGGTGTGATACGCCACCGGAACCGGGATCGGCACGTTGACCCCGACCATGCCGACCTGCACCCGGGAGACGAAATCGCGGGCGGTGTCACCGTCCCGGGTGAAGATGGCCACCCCGTTGCCGTACTCGTGCTCGTTGGGCAGGCGGAGGGCCTGCTCGTAGTCGTCGACCCGCACGATGCACACCACCGGCCCGAAGATCTCGTCGGTGTAGATCGACATGTCGGTGCTCACGTGGTCGAACAGGGACGGTCCGATGAAGAAACCGCCCTCGAGGCTCTCGTCGCCGAACGTCAGATCGTCACTGGTTTTATCCCGACCGTCGACGACGAGTTCGGCTCCGGCGGCAACACCGGCGTCGATATAGCCGCGCACCCGCTCCAGTGCCGCCTCGTTGACCAGCGGCCCGTAGTCGGCCTTGGGGTCCAGGCTGTGGCCCACCCGGAGGTGTTCGACGCGTTCCGCGAGCCGGGCGCGGAG
>CAZKUK010000092.1:0-4261 GCA_964555915.1 uncultured Mycobacterium sp. | reverse complement strand
GCAACACAGCTGATTCTGGTTCAGCCATTCTAGGTTCGAGTCCTGGTACCCCAGCCAATGCGTAATTCATCGGCGGAAATTATGTCGGAATCAACCGCTGAGCTATGCTTGAGCACCGGAATTGCTCCTGGCCCCCGTCGTCTAGCGGCCTAGGACGCCGCCCTCTCACGGCGGTAGCGTGGGTTCGAATCCCATCGGGGGTACCAGCGTGTCGCGGTTTGTCAGGGTGCGGTCGATCCGGCGACAGGCATCGCAGGAAGCCCAAGTTTGTGGTGATCCCAGGACCGGATTCGCTCGGCGGCGATTCGGACCGCAACCCGCTTGTTCATCATCATCTCCACCGCGGGTCGCAGATCGTCGGTATAGGGCCCGTTATAGCGTTCCCAGACGCTGACGCCGACAGCGAAAATGGTTTCGGGGTCGTCATGAATCTCGGCCGTTCCTTCAAAAGACACCCCCATGAGCGAGTCATAGGTCATGCCCCCCTCGATCATGAAGCTGACCCGCGGGTCGCGCCGGATATTGACCACCTTCTGGGATTTGATCTTGGTCTCGACCCAAATATCTCCGTCAAGCACGCCGAACCACATCGCGACGAGATGCGGCTGGCCGCCGGGGCCGACGGTGGCCATAGTGCCGGTCCGGCTACGGGCTACGAACTCGCTGATCTCGTCCTCGGTCATGACGATCTGGCTGCGCCTGTTGATTCCCATGGGCATCAGTGTGGCAGCCGGATTCAGTCGAGTCGTGAGGCAGAGTGGATTCTGCCGCCCGTCGACGTACTCGGCGCAGAGTCGATGCGCTACAACCGCTGGGTCAGTTCGGTTGCGGCCGCCAGCAGCTCGGTGGCCCACCGTGCTCCCGGCTGCCTTCCCAGCCGGTCGATCGGTCCTGAGACTGATACGGCGGCGATGACCGCACCGGTCTTGTCCCGTACCGGCGCCGAGACGCTGGCCACTCCCGGCTCGCGCTCCGCAGCGCTCTGTGCCCATCCCCGCCGGCGCACCTCGGCGAGTGTCCGCCCGCTGAATACGGCTCCGGGAAGAAGTGTCTGCTGGGTGGACGGGTCGGCGTAGGCCAGTAGCACCCTTGCGCCGGATCCTGCCGTCATCGGAAGCCGCGCGCCCACCGGTACTGTATCGCGAAGTCCAGCAGGCGGTTCCAGCGCAGCGATGCAGACCCGGATGGCCCCTTCGCGCCGGTACAGCTGCACACTCTCGCCGGTGATCGTGCGCAGTTTCGGCAAGACGGCGCTTCCGGCGGAGAGCAGTGGATCGCTGACACCGGCCGAAAGCTCGGTCAGGGCGGGGCCGAGTTTCCAGCGGCCGATCCCGTCACGGGTAAGCATTCGGTGGACCTCCAACCCGGCGGCCAGCCGATACGCGGTGGCGCGGGCGAGGCCGCTGCGTTCGCAGAGCTCCGGCAGTCCGCAGGGTGATTCGGCGACCGCGTGCAGGACTGCCACGGCTTTGTCGAGCACGCCTACACCGCTAGTCTGTCTCATATATGGATATTATCGTCTCACTATTTGAGACGTCACTATCGGTGGCGGCCCCACCGAGATGGAGATGAGCTGATGGCAGAGCGTGACCGCCCACGCACCCTCGCCGAAAAGGTCTGGGCCGACCATGTCGTGTCCGCCGGCGCCGGAACCGGCGGGGCCCGCGAACCCGATCTGATCTATATCGATCTGCACCTCGTTCACGAGGTCACCAGCCCGCAGGCCTTCGAGGGACTGCGACTGGCCGGGCGTCGGGTCCGCCGTCCCGATCTGACCCTCGCCACCGAGGACCACAATGTCCCGACGATCGACATCGATAAGCCAATCGCCGACCCGGTATCGCGCATTCAGGTGGAGACGTTGCGGCGTAACTGCGCCGAGTTCGGCATTCGGTTGTATCCGATGGGCGACGCCGAACAGGGCATCGTCCATGTCGTTGGGCCGCAACTGGGACTCACCCAACCCGGCATGACTATCGTCTGTGGTGACAGCCATACGTCCACCCACGGGGCGTTCGGAGCCCTGGCGATGGGTATCGGCACCTCCGAAGTCGAGCACGTGCTGGCCACCCAGACCCTTCCGCTGCGTCCGTTCAAGACCATGGCCGTCAATGTCGACGGCGCGCTGCCCCCCGGGGTCACCGCCAAGGACATCATCCTCGCGGTGATCGCGAAGATCGGAACCGGCGGCGGGCAGGGTCATGTGATCGAATACCGCGGCAGCGCGATCGAATCGCTCTCGATGGAGGGCCGAATGACAATCTGCAATATGAGCATCGAAGCGGGCGCGCGCGCCGGCATGGTGGCCCCGGACGAGACCACTTTCGAATTCCTGCGCGGACGCACCTTCGCACCGGCCGGCGCCGCCTGGGATGACGCCGTTGCCGCCTGGCGCCGGTTGCGTACCGACGATGGCGCGGAGTTCGACACCGAGGTCTATCTCGATGCGCCGCTGCTGAGTCCGTTCGTCACCTGGGGCACCAACCCCGGTCAGGGCGTGCCACTTTCGGAGGCTGTGCCGGATCCCGAGTTGATGGGCAGCGATGCCGAGCGGCAGACCGCAGAGAAAGCTCTGGCCTATATGGACCTTCGCCCCGGAACTCCGATGCGCGACATTGCCGTTGACGTCGTATTCGTCGGTTCCTGCACCAACGGCCGGATCGAGGACCTTCGGGCCGTGGCCGACGTGCTGCGGGGACGACGGGTCGCCGACGGGGTGCGACTGCTGATCGTGCCGGGTTCGATGCGGGTGCGTGCGCAGGCCGAATCGGAGGGGCTGGGTGAGATCTTCACCGCGGCAGGGGCGGAGTGGCGGCTCGCGGGGTGTTCGATGTGCCTGGGGATGAACCCCGATCAACTCTCGCCGGGTCAACGCTGCGCGGCAACGTCCAACCGGAACTTCGAGGGACGGCAGGGCAAGGGTGGCCGGACACATCTCGTGTCACCGGCTGTCGCGGCCGCCACCGCGGTCCGCGGGACCTTGTCGTCGCCAGCGGATCTCGACGTCTGAATCAGGAGAGCAAAAGTCATGGATTCCTTTCACACCCACACCGGAATCGGTGTTCCGCTGCGCAGATCCAATGTCGATACCGACCAGATCATTCCGGCAGAGTTTCTGAAGCGGGTTTCCCGCACCGGTTTTGAGGACGGCCTGTTCGCCGCGTGGCGTAAGGATGGGTCGTTCATCCTGAACCAGCAGCCGTTCGACCGCGGATCGGTACTGGTGGCTGGACCGGACTTCGGTACGGGATCTTCCCGGGAGCACGCGGTCTGGGCCCTGATGGACTACGGCTTCCGGGTGGTGATCTCATCCCGCTTCGCCGATATCTTTCGCGGCAACGCCGGTAAGGCCGGATTACTGGCCGCCGAAGTGGCGCAGGATGATGTCGAGTTGCTGTGGAAGCTGATCGAACAGCGCCCTGGACTGGAAATCACTGTGAACCTTCAAGATCGGACCATCGCTGCCGGAACAGCCATGGTGCCGTTCACGATTGATGACTATACGGCTTGGCGACTGCTCGAAGGTCTCGACGATATCGGCCTTACGCTGCGGAAACTGCCGGAGATCGAAGTCTACGAGGCCGCACGTCCGAGCTGGAAACCACGAATTCCTAAAGCGCCCTGACACGCCGCACGGCAAGACGAAATACCCCTCCGGAGATGCTTATCTGCCCGGTAATTCAACACAAGGGGCGCAGAAAGATTCATGAGAAGCGGGCATTATCGAGCTGAAATTTCGCGTGGCTCATAGCTATCTGGGCTTTGAGGGTTTACCGTATTTCTCAGTCGGTCCAGGTAGGGCCACTGTCTCGGAGGATTTGAATGAACAAAGCAGAGTTGATCGAAGTTCTCACGGAGAGGCTGGATGTCGATCGCAAACACGCGAGCGACACCGTTGAGGAATTGATCAGCGCCATCGTGCGCGCTGTGCATAGGGGCGAGAGCGTGACCATCACCGGTTTCGGTGTGTTCGAGCAGCGCCGCCGCGCTGCCCGCGTCGCGCGCAACCCGCGAACCGGCGAGACGGTGAAGGTCAAGCCCACCTCCGTGCCCGCCTTCCGACCCGGCGCGAAGTTCAAGGCATATGTTTCTGGTGCGCAGAAACTCCCGGCCGACGGTCCGGCCGTCAAGAGGGGTGTCGTCGCCGTCCCGGCGCGGAAGGCTACCGCTAAGAAGGCTGCCAAGAAGGCCGCCGTGAAGAAGGCGCCGGTGAAGAAGGCCGCCGTGAAGAAGGCGCCGGTGAAGAAGGCCGCCGTGAAGA
>CAZKUK010000091.1:0-4262 GCA_964555915.1 uncultured Mycobacterium sp. | reverse complement strand
GGACTCTACGGCGAGGTGCTGGTGCGCCGGGCCGCCCACCTGGCCGAGGCGAGCACCGAACCCGATCAGGAGGTGGCCGAGGTGCTGGCCGCCGCCGCGAGACTGTCCATCCGCCGCGGCGGGCTCTCGGTGGGTGTGGAGTGGCTCCGCCGGGCCGCCGAACTCAGCCGCGACCCGGACCGTCGGGCGGCGCTGGTCGCCGATGCGGTGTTCGTCGCCGCCCGGGCCGGCCAGTCCGGCGGGGTGGAGGATCTGCTGGAAACCACCGCGACCGGGCAGGGCGATTCGGCGCTGGCGGTCCTGGCCGAGTGCTACCAGGGGTTTCACGCCGACGGCGAGGTGACGTCCACCCACCGGCGGATCCTCGACGCGCTGGAGGGATCCGGTGCTCTTGACGACAAGACCCTGAACCGGCTCGCCTACCTGCTGGTCTCGATCACCAACTATTCGGGCAGCGCCGGGACCCAGGAACAGACCAACGCTGCCCTGCTGGCCCTGCAAGCCCGGCTGGACCCGGCGGTCCTGGCATACCGCACCGGAGCCGACGACATCGCCCGCACCGCAAACGCCGTCCGCGCGATGCTCGGCGAATACGTGGAGTTGCTGCCGAAGATCCCGGCCCAGCGGATGGTGCTGCTGTCGTTCCCGGCGTACTGCGCCGGAGTCATGGCCGAGTTCCGGGCTCCCCTTCAGGCGGCGTTCACCCGACTGTGCGAGCACGGCGCGTCCGTCGACGCCATCGAGTGCGGGCGGGTGGTGCTGCTGGATCTGATCGCGATCGGGCACTGGTCCCACGCCGAGCAGGTCGGGGCCAGCTGCCTGCGGATGGCCCAGCAGGTCGAGTGCAGCCAGTTGCGTCGCCACCAGGTGCTCGCCGACCTCGGGATGCTCGCCGCCGGACGCGGCGATGCGCAGACCGCCCACCGGTATGCCGCCGAGGTCAGGGACTGGTCCGAGCCGCGGGGCCTGCAACGGCTGCTCGATGCCGCCGAGCGGATCGCGGTGCGGGCCGCGCTGGCCGAGGCCGACTACGACACCGCCTATCGGGCGGCGATCAGGGTCAGCCCGCCGGGGCAGTGGCCGCGTCACTCCCTGCACGAGGTGGCCGAGTACATGCTCGACTTGGTTGAGGCTGCACTGCGTTCGGAGCGGATCGAGGAGGCCCGCGCGCTGACCGCCGAGGCGACGCGGCTGAATCTGGCCGGGGTGTACCGCCGCGGGATCGACCACCAAACAGATCGCCGCCGAACTCAGCCTCTCACCACGTACCGATGACTTCCACCTGTACCGGTTGTTCCGCACGCTGGGCATCACCCGCCGCGCCGGGCTCGGCGAAGCCCTTCGCCGCTACGACGCCGACCACGGTGCAGCGCGGGGGAACGCACCAGAGGGCTACACCCACACGTCAAAGGCGCCGTCCGCATCGAAGTCCGCTATCGCCGGCGGGCGCGGGCGGGAGTCGGTCGCGAGGAGCATCCCGTATTCGTCGTGGAACCCGCGTTCACCAGGTGACGGGCAGTGCACCCAGACCCGATCCCAACGAATCGATATCGACCCTCAAGCCCGCGACATCGACCGCCAGCCGCATCTCCGGAAACCGCGGAATAAGCTGACCCAGAACTGATTTCAGCTCCAGCCTGGCTAGTGGCGCGCCCAGGCAGTACCGCCTGCCGTAGCCGAAGGACACCGGTGGCGTGCCCCTGCGGGTGAAGTCCACGACATCCGGATTCTCGAAGAACGCCGGATCGTGGTTCGCCGATCCGGGATCCAGGAGCACCAGATCCCCGTCTGCGATGGTGACACCGGCGATCGCGATGTCCTCGCGGGCGTAGCGCGGGATGCCGGGGTTGGCATTCATCGTCACCCGCATCAACTCTTCGGTGGCCTTCGGAATCAACGACGGATCCTCCAGCAGTGCCTGCCACTGGGTGCGCTCGCTAAGCAGTTGCGCTATCTGGTGCCAGATCTGGACCACTGAGGTCTCGAAACCGGCGAACAACAGAACCATAGCCAGAACGGCGATTTCGACGTCGGCGAGGCCGTCTTCGGTGCACAGCGACGAAATCACATCCTCAGCAGGGCGATGACGCTTCTCGGCGACCAGCCCGGCGCAGTAGTCGATCAGCGCCGTCATCCCCTGTATGGACTCTGTCGCGTCCTGCTCGAAGGCGCAGGCGTGGACCCAGACCCCGAATGTATCCCGATCGCCGTAGGGCACCCCCAGCAGTTCACAGATCACCAGAACAGGAAGCGGGAGCGCGAGTTCGGCGTTCAGATCAGCGGGCGGGTCGCCGTGTTCCAACCGGTCCAGCAGACCTGTGGTGAGCGCCTCGACCTTTGGCTTCAAGGCATGCAGGCGACGGGCGGAGAAATGCGGATTCAACAGCGAGCGCATCCGCTCGTGCCCGGTGAACTCCGCATCGAAGTCACCGATCGGACCGCCGAACAGTGCCGAGGCCCGACTGCGCGGCGCGGTCGCCGGAAAGCGGTGCGACCGGCCGAGCCGGTCGTCGTCGAGCAGGGCGCGGACTTCGGCGTACCCGGTGACCAGCCACGCCTCGTCACCCACCGGGGTCTCTACCCGATGAATGGGCCCAGCCGCTCGTGTCGCTCGCAGTTCCGGCCCGGCGCACAGGGGATGCGGCTGCGGAAACGGAAACTGAACGGTCAGGATCGCCCCCTGTCAGACCTGGCAGACCTGGCAGACCTGTCAGCACGGTCCGCCCTGCCAGACCTGTCAGCACGGTCCGCCACAGCGGCACGGCGCGTGCCCTCGCGAATGGCGGGCGCGGGCGCGCCGGCGTCCGGGGAGCCCGAAGCCGTTCCTGCGGTGTCCGCGGCCTCCACCGGCGCCGGTGACTCCGATTCGCCAGCCGGAATCTCGCTGACCACAGCGGCTGCAGGGGCTTCCTGACGTGGAAGGACCTCCGTGGCCGGTTCGGCTTGCAGAGCGCCCCTGACCGTCCACTGCGCGGCCTGCAGGGAGGTGCGGAAGCTGGGCACGAAGTTAGCCGGGATGTCGGTTGCCGGGTTGATGATCGGCCCGGTCTGCTCACCCGCTCCGGTGATGAGGTTCAGCAGCGTTCCCGGAACACCCGACGGCCCCAGCAATCCATCGACGGCGATGTTCCAGGCGTCCTCGACGTTGAGAGCGGACAGGCTCGACACCACACCGGTGATGATCGCGGCGGTCTGCTGCACCAGGATCGAGGCGCTGCCGACCGCCCACCCGGCGAAGGTCGTCAGAATCTGCGGGAGCGCGGCGATCACCGCACCGGCCCTGACCACGACATTGTTCAGCACGTAGGTCGCAGCAGCGATCACACTTTCCCCGGCGGCGGCGATGGGCAGGATGACCGCGTCGCCGATCACGGTGAGAGCTTCGGCGAACTGGCCCTGTACAACCAACTGGATCGCGTCGGTGACGGCGGACGGCAGATCCCAGACGCCCGTCGCCAACTCCCTGGCGCCCAGGTTCAGCCCACTCAGAACGACGCTGACGTAATCCGCGACGTTGATCAGTTGCTGCTGGACCGCCGGGAGATAGGCCTCTGCGGCGAAGTTCTCCACGAAACCCACGTAGAAGTAGTTGCCCAACTCGGGCTTTTGGGTGAGCAGGTAATTCAGCACATCCCCGCCGGCCTGATCGAACCCCGCGGAGGGCCAGTTGGCCTCCCCCGCGCCGGGCGTCGGGGCGTCACCACCGTTGTAATAGCCGCCGAAGACGTAGTTCTCCGCCATCTCCCCGGAGTCGAGCAACGCCACGATGGGGTTCTGCCACGCTGTCATTGCGACCTGGGCGCTCGACGGCACCGCGAGTGCAGCGCGTAGCCGGGCGGCAGTGTCCAGCGGCGCGGTGATCACCGCTGCCGCGCCGATGACCGCGACCGCCCCCGCCGCCAGTGGTGTACGAAATGTGCTGAGCACGAATCGGTTTCCTTTCATTTGGGCAAGCCCCGGAGACTCCCGGGGAGTTCTGGTTGCCGCAATCCCGCGTCAGCCCCGCCGACCGTTGACGCCGGGCCGGCCCGGCGCACCGGGATTCCCCTCGCCGTTCGCGGCACGCGCTCCGTCGGCCCCACCGGGTCCGCCGATACCGCGGTTGCCCCCGATCGGTGCAGCGGTGCCGGGCCCGCCGTCGCCGCCGCTGCTACCCGCCGCAGACGGGCTAAAACTGCCCCGAACCCCGCCCGGCCGCCCACGCCCACCACGGCCCGGCTGTCCCTGATCCTGACCGCCACGAAGCTGCATCACTGCCCTAA
>CAZKUK010000090.1:0-4362 GCA_964555915.1 uncultured Mycobacterium sp. | reverse complement strand
TCCGGACCTACACCAGCGATGACGTCGTCGGCGTCGAGATCGCCGGAGCCCTGAAAAATGTCTACGCCATCGCCGTCGGCATGGGCTACTCGCTGGGCATCGGGGAGAACACCCGGGCCATGGTGATGACACGGGCGGTCCGGGAGATGTCCAAACTGGGTGAGGCCATCGGCGGGCAGCGTGACACCTTCGCCGGCCTGGCCGGGATGGGCGATCTGATTGTCACCTGCACCTCGAAGCGCAGCCGTAACCGCCACGTCGGCGAGGAACTGGGCTCGGGCAAAACGGTGCAGGAAATCATCTCCGGCATGAACCAGGTAGCCGAGGGCGTCAAGGCCGCCAGCGTCATCATGGAGTTCGCCCAGAAGTACGGACTGCACATGCCGATCGCCCGCGAAGTCGACGCGGTGATCAACCACGGGTCCACCGTCGAGAAGGCCTACCGCGGCCTGATGGCCGAGAAACCGGGCCACGAGGTCGACGGCACCCGCTTCTAGACCCGGGCCCGGCGATACCGCCCCGGCCTGTCGGAGGGCCCGGCCCGACGCTCAGCGGTCCGATCGCTCAGCGGTCCGATCGCTCAGCCCGGCGGCGGTGCCGGCATGGCCGGCATGGCCGGCGGCAGCCCCGGCAGCAGCGGGGTGCCCTCCGGGCGCTCGGTCAGCGGGTTGACCGCGTTGATGTACGTGCTGGTCGGGCCGACGACGAATCCCACCTGATCGCGGCTGTTGAAGCAGGCCACCGCGCCGGTGTCACCGACCCCGCAGCTGACCTGACGGAAACTCAACCTGGTGTTCGGCGGCAGCGGGCTGACCTCGCCGGCGGCGGCAAAGATCGGCTTGTCGGTGGTGGAGAACGTCGGCGCACCGACCGGACCTCCACTGACCAGGTTCACCCCGGCGGGCGCACCGGGCAGCGGGCCGCTGCACCCGTAGTCACCGTTGAGGTTATCCAGGATGCACACCACACCTGGCGGTCCGGCGAACGCGTACCACTTGCCCCCGTTGGCGGCATAGTCCGCCGGGTTCAACGGCGTGTAGGCGTTGACGTCGGGAATCGGCGGGGCAGGCGGGGTATCGGGTTCCGCCCAGGCCGCCGCCGAACCCGCCACTCCGGCACCTGCTGCCACAGCGGTGCTGATCAGAAACCTGAGTAACATCACATAACCGTACCGAACGTGAATCGTCAGCAACCTGTGGGTTTCAAACACACAGATGTGGCCTAATATGGTTTTGACTAGGCGTAGCCTGAGAGAGGGATTGGTAGAAGGCCGAAGAGAAGGGAGGACGGAGAACATGAGCGGGCGAATCGGATATGCGCTGCGCGCCGGCGCAGCCGCCGTTGGTGTGTCCACCGCTCTCATGGTCGTCGCCTCCACCGCTCAGACTCCCGACGGGTTCATCCATGCCAGCCTTGGCGGGCCGTTGGACATCTTCGGTAGTTCGTCCGGCGACGTGCTGGCCATCGGCGACGGCACCGATGACACCTCCGAACTGGCCGCCCTGCTCAACACCACGCCCGGTACGGTCCTCGGCGGCACCGATTCCTCGCTCCGGGGGGATCGCGGCACCGGATCCGCGCCGGGCGGGCCGGAACCCGACCTGTTGTCGGCACCGGATCCCGCCGGCCGACTCTCGGCCAAACAATCCCTGGAGCAGATTTCCAAGCCCGTCGTGGACGAACAGGGCCGAGTCAATTGCGTCGGCTCGGTGAGCTGCGCTTTCGATCCGGCAACCAAGGTCACCACGGTGACCTATCCCGATGGTGTCATTGCGATGGTCCAAAAGGTCAACGACCTGACGGTGGTCGCCTACAAGACCGCCGCCGAGAACCTCCGCGATCAGGTTCAGTCGTTCTTCCTGCCCGAGGTGCCGGCGCAGGTGCCGATGGCGGCCGCGGCCGCACCGGTACCCGTTCCCACCGCCGCTCCGGTGTTACCGCCGCCGGCCGCCGAGACCGTCGCTCCCGCCGTCGACCCGGGTCCGCCAGCCCCGGAAATCGTCGTGACCGACCCGACCACGGCGCGTCAGGGTCCGCGGGTGAATGTGACGCGGCCCCCGATGGATTTCACTCCCGGCCGGGACGCTGATCCCCGGCTGCCCAGCGTGGGCAACGGATCGACGCCCAAGCTACCGAACCTCGACACCGTCAAGGATGCGTTCGGTTCGGTTGCCGACGCCGTCGGCGAGGCGGTTGACAAGGTCGGCAAGGCCATCGGCGCGGGTGCCTCGGAGAAGCCCGGGGCCGACAAGCCCGCCGCCGACAAACCGGATTCCGACGCCGACGACTCCGAGTAGTTCCCCCGCTTATTCCGCCGCGCTACCGGCGGCCGGCCATTCTCTCCAACCGGGCGATCCGGTCTTCCATCGGCGGGTGTGTGGCGAACATTTTGCTCATCCGCTCCCCGGCGCGAAACGGGCTGGCGATCATCAGGTGTGCTTGATCGGCAATCTTCGGCGAGGGCGGCAGGGGAGCCTGCTGCACGCCACCGCTGATCTTTCGTAACGCCGAGGCCAGGGCGAGCGGATCACCGGAGAGTTCAGCCCCGGACTCATCGGCCTGATACTCGCGCGAACGGGACACCGCCAGCCTGATCACCGTCGCTGCCATCGGCGCGAGCATCGAAACCAGCAGCATCGCAATCGGATTCACACCACCCTGCCGGCCGCCGCCGCGCATACCGGTGAACATCGCCATCTGAGCCAGCCCGGTGACCACCGAGGCCATGGCGCCCGCCACACAGGAGATCAGGATGTCGCGGTTATAGACGTGGGACAGCTCGTGGCCGAGGACCGCGCGCAACTCACGCTCGTTGAGGATGTGCAGGATGCCGGTGGTGCAGCACACCGCGGCGTTACGCGGATTGCGGCCGGTGGCAAACGCATTGGGGTTGGCCGTATCGCTGATGTACAGCCGCGGCATCGGCTGATGGGCCGTATTGGCCAGCTCCCGCACGATCGCGTAGATCTCCGGGGCCTGCACCTCGGTGATCGGCTGCGCCTTCATCGCCTTCAACGCCAGTTTGTCGCTGTTGAAATAGACGTAGATGTTCATCCCGACGGCCATCAGCACCGACAGCCAGAGCACCGAACGGTTCTGGAACAGCCCGCCGATGAACACGATCAGAGCCGACATACCGACGAGCAACAGGAACGTCTTCATCCGGTTGGCGGTGGGATGCCACGTCATCAAGGTCCTCCTCAGAGCTGATATTCGGCAGGTTAACGACCCCGCGGCACGCGCAGGTTCCGCGACGGGTTAACCGTGGCGGTTCACCGTGTAGTCCACCAGCGAAGCCAACGCCCGCGTGCCGGGCACATCCGGCAGCCCGGACAACTCGGCGCGGGCCTGCGCTGCGTACTGCTGGACGGTCTCCTTGGCGGCGGCTATCCCGCCAGAGGAGCGCAGCAGACCCAGGGCCTCGGCGACATCGGCGTCATCGGTCACCGGACCCGTGAGCAGTTCCCGCAGCCGCTCGGCGTCCGGACCCTGCTCCCGCAACGCGTAGAGCACCGGCAGGGTGTGCACACCCTCGCGCAGATCGGTACCGGGCAGCTTGCCGGACTCGTCGGGGTCGCTCTCGATATCGATGATGTCGTCGGAGATCTGGAAGACGGTGCCGACGATCCCGCCGATCCGGCCCAGCCGTTCGGTCTGATCGTCAGTGGCTCCGGAGAAGGTGCCACCGAACCGGCCGGCGGCGGCGATCAAACAGGCCGTCTTCTCCGAAACCACCTTCAAGTAATGCGAGACGGAGTCGTCGTCATCGGGGGCACCCTTGGTCTCGCGCATCTGACCGGTGACCAGTTGGGCGAAGGTTTCGGCGACGATCCGCACGGCGTCGGGGCCCAGTCGTGACACCAGCCGCGAGGCGGTGGCGAACAAGTAGTCCCCGGCCAGAATGGCGATGTTATTGCCCCAGCGGGCATTGGCCGACGGGGCCCCCCGGCGGACCTGGGCCTCGTCCATGACGTCATCGTGGTAAAGCGTGGCAAGGTGCACCAGTTCGATGACCGCGCCGGCGACAGTGACCTCCCAGTTGTCCGGGTCGGGGCCGACATGGGCCGACAGCACCGTGAACAGCGGGCGGAACCGCTTACCGCCGGCCTCGAACAGGTGCAGTACGGCCTCGGTCATCAGGTCATCGGCACCCCGCAATTCCGCGGATATGCACTCCTCGACCCGGCCCACACCATCGCGGACGCTCTGGGCGAAATACGGGTCACCGAAGTCCACCCCCGCCACCACGCTCGCCGGTGTTCTCACCCTGCCAACATACTGGGAGATGTGGACGGGTTGACAGCAGAGGTACGGCGGGCAGGAGCGCAGCGACCCGGGGAGGAAATCCAGCGGGCAGGAGCG
>CAZKUK010000089.1:0-4639 GCA_964555915.1 uncultured Mycobacterium sp. | reverse complement strand
ACGGTGTCAAGCTGACCATCAGCGACCTCAAGTTCATGAGGTTCATCGGCACCGAAATCTTCCCCGGCGGTCAGCTGCCGGCGGTGGAGGACATCGAGGAACTCGCCGACGGGGCGGGTTTCACCCTGGAGCGCGTGCATCTCTTGCAGCCGCACTACGCCCGGACCCTTGACATGTGGGCCGACAATCTGGCCGCCAACCGCGATCAGGCAATCGCGATCACCTCCGAAGACATCTACGACCGCTATATGAAGTACCTGACCGGCTGTGCTGATTTCTTCCGCCGCGGAATTACCAATATCGGTCAGTTCACCCTGGTCAAGGAGTAATTTCCGGGTAGCCGATCATAATTCGGCAAGTTTTTGCCGCTCCGCCTCGACGTCGAATGCCGCGGGCGGCCAGCTGAGGTTCATCTCTTTGAGCGCCTCGATCAGAAGTTCGGTCACGGCCAGTCGGCTGTACCACTTCTTGTTGCACGGCACCACATACCAGGGCGCCACATCGGTGGAGGTTCGATCCAGGGCCACCTGATAGGCCTCCTGATAGGCCGGCCAGCGTTTGCGCTCCTCGAGGTCGCCGGGGTTGTACTTCCAGTACTTGTCGGGCCGCTCCAGCCGTTCGGCGAGCCGCTGTTTCTGCTCGTCGAGCGATACGAACAGCGCGACCTTGACCACCGTCACGCCGGACTCGACGAGTTCGGACTCGAAGGTGTTGATCTCCCCGTAGCGGCGCTCCACTTCGTCGGCCGGAACCAGCCCGTGCACCCGCACCACCAGTACGTCCTCATAGTGTGAGCGGTCGAACACCCCGATCTGCCCGGCCGCCGGGAGAGCCTTGTTGATACGCCACAGAAAGTGGTGCGACAGTTCCTCGGCGGTCGGCTTCTTGAAGCCGGTGTAGCGGATGCCCATCGGGTTACCGGCCCCGACGACGTGGGTGACGATGCCACCTTTGCCGGCCGTGTCCATGCCTTGGAGAACCAGCAGCACCGAGCGGTTGTCGCCCGCCCTGCCGTTTGCGTACAGCAGTTCCTGCAAACCGGCGAATCGCTCGCCTCGTTCGGACAGGATCGGCGCGGCATCGCCTTTGTCGCCGCTGAACCCGGGGCTGGCGTCGGCGTCGATATCGGCCAGCTTGTCACCGGGGCGGAACCGCAAAATGGTGCGGGGCTCGTGATTCCACAGCGACGGCAGACCGGCCATACCCGAACCATAGACAGTCACACGGTGTCTGTGCGCTCCAATACCGGAACGACCGGGGCGGGGTGCGGTTCAGATCTGAACCGCTGCAGCGACCCTCCGACCTCGACGATGCCGCACAGCGCACTCCAGCACAGCATCGTCAGGTAATCGATGAGTTCGTCGCTGCTCATGCGCGGGTGCGACATCCAGGAATGGGTGGCCTCCCGCACCCCGCCGACGATCAGAAAGGCCCACGGCTCCACACCGGCGGTATCCATACCGGCCACCTGCATGCGGCGGCGCAGCATCACCGCCAGCATCCGGGCGATGATCTGCTCAGAATCCGCGACCACCTTGTTCTTGCTCGCCGAGGAATTCGCCATCACGAACCGGTAGGGCTCGGGTTCGGCGGCCACCGTGTCGACATAGACCCGGATGATCTCCCGGGTCAGGTCGAAACCATCGAGATTGGACGACAGTGCGGCGGCCATGTTCGGGATCAGCGTGGTCTGCGCGAAGCGCATCATGACCGCGGTGGTGAGATCGTTCTTGTCGACGAAGTAGCGGTACAGCACGGTCTTGGACACGCCGATCTCTGCGGCGATCTCATCCATGCTGATATCGCGGCCGCGGCCGCGGATGGCGTCGAGTGCTCCGTCGACCAGTTCGGTGCGCCGCTCCACCTTGTGCCGGTGCCACCGGCGCTTGCGGCCATCGGTTTTCGCCAGGGTCGGACCCCGGCCTTTGGCGGCTCGGGGGGCCCTGTCGCCCTCGGCGGCGCTGTCGCCGGCGGCGGCGCCTGAGGTGCTGCTGGAGGTGATGTGCTGAGTCACTGGTTCCCACCTTACCGCCGGGGACGTCGAAAGTTGTGACGACCGGTACCACTAAAGCGTGGCATCTGCCGGCCGGAAATAGCGGATGATGGTGCCGTGGCTGCCAAACACCGGCTTCCGGATGCACCGGGAGGATCGGGTATCTCTCTTGCCGAATCCTTTGCGGGGGCCGACCCCGACGCCGACGCCGAACGGCTGGCCAATCTGCGCCGCATGAAGGTGGTCGCGCTGGGCTTTCTACTCGGCGCGACGGTCATCTTTCTGCTGGCCCGGTGGTGGCGGGCCGAAGGCGGCCCCGACTGGCTGGGATACGTCGCCGCTTCCGCGGAGGCCGGGATGGTTGGCGCGCTCGCCGATTGGTTCGCCGTCACTGCGTTGTTCCGCCATCCGCTGGGCTTGAAGATTCCCCACACCGCGATCATCCCCCGAAAAAAAGATCAGCTCGGCGAGGGCCTGGGCACCTTCGTTCGGGAGAACTTCCTCTCCGCAGAGGTCATCTCGACCAAGCTGCGTGACGCCGATGTCGGTAGCCGGCTGGGTAAGTGGCTCGCCGAACCGGCCAACGCCGCCCGCGTCGCCGACGAGACAGCCGCGGTGCTCCGGGCCGTCGTGGAGTTGCTCAACGACGAGGATATCCAGCACGCCATCGACCGGACCATCGTCAGGCGGGTGGCCGAACCGCAGTGGGGACCGCCGGCCGGACGGGTGCTGTCGCAACTATTGGCGGAGAACCGGCAGGAGGCGCTGATCCAGTTGCTGAGCGACCGGGCCTTCGAATGGGCCCTGAACGCCGGGCCGACCATCGAGCGGGTGGTGTTGCGGGACTCGCCCACCTGGTCGCCGAAGTTCGTCGACCACCTGGTGGGGGAGCGTATCCATCGTGAACTGATGGACTTCACCGACAAGGTTCGCCGCGATCCCAACCACGAGCTGCGGCAGTCGGCGACCCGATTCCTGTTCGAATTCGCCAGCGATCTGCAGAACGACCCTTCGACGATCTCCAAAGCCGAGACCGTCAAGGAGCAACTCATGGCTCGCGATGAGGTCACCCGGGCCGCCGAGACGGCGTGGAAAACGCTCAAGCGGCTGGTCCTGGACGGGGTCGACGATCCCTCCAGCGCGCTGCGTGGCCGGATCGCCGACTCGGTGGTGCGGATCGGTGAATCGGTGCGTGATGATGTCGAACTGCGCGAGAAAGTGGACAACTGGATCGTCCGCGGAGCCCAGCATGTGGTCACCCGGTACGGCAGCGAGGCCACCACCATCATCGCCGAGACCATTCAGCGCTGGGACGCCGGGGAGGCCAGCCGGCGGATCGAGCTACACGTCGGTCGCGACCTTCAGTTCATCCGGATAAACGGCACCGTGGTCGGTGCGCTGGCCGGCCTGGTGATCTACACGGTGGCCCAGATACTGTTCTGACCTGCGCTAGCAGGTGCTTGCAATTGTTAGCACGGGCGCGTACGGTGGGCGTCGTAATGCAAACGACACTTGTACGCGCAAAGGGGCGGACCATGGCACAGGATTCAGACCTTGCCGCTGTGGTCAGCAACGCCGCGCAAGACATCGGTGGTTTCATCCGCAGCCAGCGGGAGGCCGCGGAGGTGTCGGTGCGACAACTCGCCGAGCGGGCCGGGGTGAGCAATCCTTACCTCAGCCAGATCGAGCGGGGGCTGCGTAAACCCTCGGCCGAGGTGCTCAGCCAGATCGCGAAGGCATTGCGGTTATCGGCCGAAGTGCTCTATGTCCGGGCGGGAATGCTCGAGCCCGGGCAGCCGAGCCAGGTGCAGGACGCCATCATCGCGGACACCGTGATGAGCGACCGGCAGAAGCGGGTTCTGCTCGATATCTACACCTCGTTCTGTCAGCAGAATGAGGCGGTTCCGCAGGAGCCGCCGGCCGAGTAAGACACCACCGCAACACAGCTGAAATCTCTACCGAACACCCGAAAGGAAACCAGCCTCATGGCTAAGAACAACACCGAGAACACCGTCGAGGATCTGAAGGCTCCGCTGCTCGCCGCGGTCGGCGCCGCCGACCTGGCGCTGGCCACCGTCAACGAGATCCTCAACACCCTGCGGGAACGTGCCGAAGTTGCCGGCGACCGGATGGACGACCGGCGCGCGGCGCTGACGCGCCTGCAGGAGGAGCTGCCCAAGCGTACCGAGGAGCTGCGCGGCAAGCTCAGCAGCGAGGAGCTGCGCAAGGCGGCCGACGAGTTCTTCGTCGACGCCACCGAGACCTACAACAGCCTGGTCGCGCGCGGCGAGGCCGCCCTGGAGCGGCTGAAGGGCCAGCCCGAGTTCAAAGATGCCGCCGACCGCGTCGAGACCTACGTCGATTCGGCCGTCGAGCTGACCCAGGACGCGCTGGGCAGTGTGTCGGCGCAAACCCGCGCCGTCGGTGAGCGCGCCGCCAAGTTGGTCGGTGTGGATCTGCCGGCTCAGGCCCCGGCCAAGAAGGCTCCGGCCAAGAAGGCTGCGGCTAAGAAGGCTCCGGCCAAGAAGGCTGCGGCTAAGAAGGCTCCGGCCAAGAAAGCCGCGGCCAAGAAGGCTCCGGCCAAGAAGGTCACCCAGAAGTAACGAATCGGTTCGCTGATCCGGACGGGACCCGCCTACCCTTGAA
>CAZKUK010000088.1:0-4961 GCA_964555915.1 uncultured Mycobacterium sp. | reverse complement strand
ACAACAACACTGCTTTAACCAAAGCACCAACAAGTCCAGGAGGACACAGAAGTGGCGAAGGCGAAGTTCGAGCGGACGAAGCCGCACGTCAACATCGGGACCATCGGTCACGTTGACCACGGCAAAACCACGCTGACCGCGGCTATCACCAAGGTTCTGCACGATAAGTACCCCGAGCTGAACGAGTCGCGTGCATTCGACCAGATCGACAATGCGCCCGAAGAGCGTCAGCGCGGTATCACCATCAACATCTCCCATGTGGAGTACCAGACCGACAAGCGTCACTACGCACACGTCGACGCCCCCGGTCACGCCGACTACATCAAGAACATGATCACCGGTGCCGCCCAGATGGACGGCGCGATCCTGGTGGTCGCCGCCACCGACGGCCCGATGCCGCAGACCCGCGAGCACGTGCTGCTGGCCCGTCAGGTCGGCGTCCCCTACATCCTGGTGGCGCTGAACAAGTCCGATATGGTCGAGGACGAGGAGCTCCTCGAGCTGGTCGAGATGGAGGTCCGCGAACTGCTGGCCGCCCAGGAGTTCGACGAGGAGGCCCCGGTGATCCGGGTGTCGGCGCTGAAGGCTCTCGAGGGCGATCCGAAGTGGGTCAAGAGCGTCGAGGAACTGATGGAAGCGGTCGACGAGTCCATTCCGGACCCGGTCCGCGAGACCGAGAAGCCGTTCCTGATGCCCGTCGAGGACGTCTTCACGATCACCGGTCGCGGCACCGTCGTCACCGGCCGCGTCGAGCGCGGTGTGATCAACGTCAACGAAGAGGTCGAGATCGTCGGCATCCGGCCGACCGTCACCAAGACCACGGTCACCGGTGTCGAGATGTTCCGCAAGCTGCTCGACCAGGGCCAGGCCGGCGACAACGTCGGTCTGCTGGTCCGCGGCATCAAGCGCGAGGACGTCGAGCGCGGTCAGGTCGTCGTCAAGCCCGGCACCACCACCCCGCACACCGAGTTCGAGGGCAGCGTCTACATCCTGTCCAAGGACGAGGGCGGACGGCACACGCCGTTCTTCAACAACTACCGTCCGCAGTTCTACTTCCGCACCACCGACGTGACCGGTGTGGTCACCCTGCCGGAGGGCACGGAGATGGTCATGCCGGGTGACAACACCGATATCTCGGTGAAGCTGATCCAGCCGGTCGCCATGGATGAGGGCCTTCGGTTCGCCATCCGTGAGGGCGGCCGTACCGTCGGCGCCGGCCGGGTTACCAAGATCGTCAAGTAACCCGTCTGACCTGCACGAAAGCGGCGCCCGTCATAAGGACGGGCGCCGCTTTCGGCTTTGCCCGACCAGGTCCCCGGCGCGTAGACTGGAAACGGCACGCGCCTGGCCGCAGGATGAGAGAGGCTCTTATGGACACCGACGGCACTGATGTGGCCGAACCGGTCGACGAGGAGCCCACGCCCGTACCCGCCCCGTTGCCGTGGTTCCGGCGGCCCGTCGCCAAAGTCGGCGCTATCGCGGCGGCCCTCCTGCTGGCGCTGACCGGCGGAGTGGTCTGGTTGTTCTCCGGTGATAAACCCCCGCCCAACACCGCGCTGAAACCCATTGCGCCGTCGGCGCCGGTCTCCGAGCCGGTGGAACCGCCGTCATCGGATTCCAGCGGCGGTTTGGACTTCCTGGGTGACCTCGGTGGCTCCTCCGGGCTGGCTGGTTCTTCGGGGCTGTCCAGTACCGGCGCAATGTCCTCAACGCCGGCCTCGGATGACACCAGCCTGTTCGCCACCCCGATCGGATCGGGAGCTCCGGGTGCGCTGCCGCCCTTCGAACTGCCCCCGGCGCCCAACTTCGAGGCGCCGCCACCGGAGGACTGGGCCGCGCTGTTGCAGCCCTTCATCGAATCCCAGCAGGAGGCGGTCGCCGCGGGGCTTACCGGTGCCATCACCGGCCCGGTGGTCGGCGGCCTGTGGGGTACCGCCAACTCCGCCGCGATCATCATCGGTGACCTGATCCTGTTCGCTGCGGCGAACAACAACGGCGGTGCGCTGCTGAACCAGCTGCAGTCCGTGCTGCCGGCAGTCGCGGTGCCGGCCGCCGCCTCGACCCTGGGGGCACCGGACTTCTCCGGGCTCACCGCGGCGTTCGCCGCCGCGGCGGCCACCCCGCCGATCGGGGTGCCACCGTTACCGGAACTTCCCCCGCTGCCGCCGCCACCGGCCGGCCTGCCGACTCCGGAGCAGGTGGTCGGGGGACTGGCCGCGCTACCGGCGGCCGGGCTTCCCGCGCTGCCACCGCCTCCCGCGGTCGGCCTGCCCACCCCCGAGCAGGTGGCAGCCGGTCTGTTCGTGCTGCCGGCGGTCGGGCTGCCGGCGCTACCGCCACCGCCGCCGATCGGGCTGCCGGCCCTGCCGCCGCCGCCGCCGATCGGGCTGCCGACGATCGGTCTGCCGACGATCGGCCTGCCCAGCATCACCCGGTTGCTCGGTCTGCCCTTCTGACCCCGAGCCGGCTGTAGGCCGTGTGCCGGTAGCCGGCCGCCGTGATACCGGATGTCCTGCGCTAGCCTGACCCGGGGGTTGGCGGAAGGACGGGTAGATGGCCGAAGGGGCAATGTCGGGGCGGGTCGCCATGGTGACCGGTGCCGCGCGTGGCCAGGGCCGGGCCTATGCGGTGCGGCTGGCCCGAGAGGGTGCCGATGTCGTGATCAGCGATATCTGCGCGGCGGTATCGCCGACCATCCCCTATGTTCCGGCCACCGAGGAGGATCTCGCCGAAACGGTGCGGCTGGTCGAGGCCGAAGGCGGCAAGGTGCTGGCCCGCAGCGTCGACATCCGCGACGACGGCGCGGTTCGGGGGCTGGTCGCCGATGCCGTCGAGCAGTTCGGCCGGTTGGACATTCTGGTGGCCAATGCCGGTGTGCTGAGCTGGGGCCGGTTGTGGGAGCTGTCCGATGAGCAGTGGAACTCTGTCATCGACACCAACCTGACCGGTACCTGGCGGACTCTGCGGGCGGTCATCCCGGCGATGATCGAGGCCGGCAACGGCGGATCGATCATCATCGTCAGCTCCGCGGGCGGGATCAAGGCCACCCCGGGCAACGGCCACTACGCGGCGTCCAAACACGGGCTGACCGCGCTGACCAACTCCCTGGCGCTGGAACTGGGGGAGTACGGCATCCGGGTGAACTCCATCCACCCGTACTCGATCGCCACCCCGATGATCGAGAACGAGGCCATGCTGGCCGTTCTCGGCGCGCACCCGAGTTTCCTGAACAGCTACCCGCCCATGCCGTATCGGCCGCCGGCTCGGGGCACCAAGGGAAAGCGCAGCGATTTCATGACCGCCGAGGAGGCCGCCGAGGTGGTGCTCTGGCTGGCCGGGGACAACTCCGGGGTCATCTCCGGAGCCCAGATCCCGGTCGACCGCGCTGTCCTGAACTACTGAACCTGCCGAACTACTGAACCTGCCGAACTGCTGGACCCGCCGGAACCCTAACCGGCCCCGCACATCTCGATCGCCTTATCGGTGTAGACCCGGTAGCCGATATCCGGCTGGTAGCCGTGGATCTCCTTGGTATCGAGGTCGCGGACGAACGTCAGGATCTCCTGGCTGAACAGCTGCCCGGGTACCAGCACCGGGAACCCGGGCGGGTACGGGGTGACGAAGGTCGCCGAGACCACCTTGGATCCGGCGGCGAGTTTCTCCTCGATCTCGGTACCGGACAGGTATTCGCAGTTGGTGTCGTCATAGGACAGGTAGAACGCACGCCGAACGTCACCCTCGGGGGTTTCGATGGCCCCGGAATGGTCCCGGAACACCGGATGGAAACCGCTGAAATCCGGTAGCGGCGCGGTGTCGGTGCTCAACCGCTGCACCTTTTTCTCGAACCGCGCCCGTTCGGCGAGGCTGGCCTCGGACAGGCGTTCGTCGAGCTCGGTGGCGATATCGACCAGAACCTCCACCAGGAAGGCGACCGAACTGCGCGTGGTGCCGATATTGGTCATGAACAGCACGGTGTTACGGGAGGTCTTGTTGATCTGCACACCGTGGCGGTCCATCAGCTGTTCGCGTTTGAACTCGTCGCCGTTATAGCCGGTCCGGCCGATCGACAGGGTGATCCGGGAGGGATCCAGGACGAACTCGTCAGACTCCCAGGCTTTGATCATCGCGCGCAGCCCGGTCCGCAGCGGCTGGCCGATATGACTGGCCCGGAAGTCCTCCGGAATGAGATCGGAGGTCCGCAGGCACACCATGTACTTGCTCAACAGCGGATGGTTGTCGATGGCGTCGCGCAGCTGCATGGCGTTCTCGATCTGGCGGGTGACCAACTCCATACCCTCCAGCGCCACCTGCCGTCGGCCCAGGTCCAGCGAGGCCAGAATCTGATAGTTCGGCGATGTCGAGGTGTGCGCCATATAGGCCTCGTGGAACGGCTCGGCGACTTTCTGTTCGAAGTCCTGATCGAAGATGTGGATCATCGAGCCCTGCCGCAGCGAGGTCAGCGTCTTGTGGGTGGACTGGGCGGCATAAACCCGCACCCGCGCCTTGGCCGGGTCGGCGCGCAGCCGGCGGCCGAGAAGTTCGGTGTCATCGGGCGGGTTCTCGGCGTCCAGAGTCAGCTGCCGCTCGTACTCCGCGGCGTAGTCGGCGTCGGCGAGACGGTCGCGGAGTTTGCGCGCGGAGTGCATCGCGGTGCGGGCCCGCAGCACCGGGTGGAACCGGGCGAAGGCGAACCACGCCTCGTCCCACAGGAACACCAGGTCGGGTTTGATCGCCAGGCATTCCTCCATGACCCGCTCGACGTCGTAGACGATCCCGTCGAACGTGCAGTTGGTCAGCGCGATCATCTTGACCCGGTCCAGTTTGCCAGCGCGGCGCAGCTCCAGCAGCTTGGATTTGATCTCCCGCAGCGGCACCGCCCCGTACATGGTGTAGTCGTCGAGTGGGTAGGCCTCCAGGTACACCACGTTGGCCCCGCCCAGCATCATCCCGTAGTGGTGGGA
>CAZKUK010000087.1:0-5062 GCA_964555915.1 uncultured Mycobacterium sp. | reverse complement strand
TTCGACGCGGTCTGCTTCACCTCCAGTTCCACGGTGCGCAACCTCGTCGGTATCGCCGGAAAGCCGCACACGCGCACCATCGTGGCGTGTATTGGCCCCAAGACCGCCGAAACCGCGGCGGAGTTCGGGCTGCGGGTCGATGTCCGGCCGGAGACCGCGGCCATCGGGCCGCTCGTCGATGCGCTCGCCGAGCATGCCGCCCGGCTACGTGCCGAGGGCGCGTTACCGCCGCCGCGTAAGAAGAGCCGGCGCCGGTAGGTCCGGACTCAGCGATGGCGTTCCCCAGGCAGCGTCCGCGCCGGCTGCGGTCCACCCCGGCATTGCGCCGTCTGGTGGCCCAGACATCGCTGGAGCCACGGCATCTGGTGCTGCCGATGTTCGTCGCCGACGGGATATCCGAGCCGCGGCCGATCGCATCCATGCCGGGGGTCGTCCAGCACACCCGCGAGTCGCTGCGGGCTGCGGCCGCGGCGGCGGTCGAGGCCGGGGTGGGCGGGCTGATGCTCTTCGGGGTGCCGCGGGAGGCCGATAAGGATGGCGTCGGTTCGTGCGGACTGGATCCCGACGGCATCCTCAACCTGGCCCTGCGCGATCTCACCGACGATCTCGCCGATGCCACCGTGCTGATGGCCGATACCTGTCTGGACGAGTTCACCGATCACGGGCACTGCGGGATCGTGGACCGGGCGGGCCGGGTCGACAATGATGCGACGATCGCCCAGTATGTGAAACTCGCCGTCGCACAGGCGCAGGCTGGTGCGGCCGTTGTCGGGCCGAGCGGCATGATGGACGGTCAGGTGGCCGTCATTCGGGACGGGCTGGACGACGCCGGATTCCCCGACGTGGCGATCCTGGCCTACGCGGCGAAGTTCGCTTCGTCGTTCTACGGCCCGTTCCGTGAGGCGGTGGGCTCCAGTCTGCTCGGTGATCGCCGCACCTACCAGCAGGACGGGGGGAACGCCCGCGAGGCGCTGCATGAGATCACATTGGACATCGAGGAAGGTGCTGACATCGTCATGGTGAAACCCGCTATGGCCTATCTCGACATCGTGGCAGCGGCCGCGGAGGTCTCGCCGGTGCCGGTGGCCGCCTATCAGGTGTCCGGGGAGTACGCGATGATCACCGCCGCGGCTGCGAACGGGTGGGTCGACGGGCCCGCCGCGGCGCTGGAGTCGTTGACCGCGATCCGTCGGGCCGGTGCGGATATCGTCCTGACCTACTGGGCTGCCGACGCAGCGAGGTGGCTGTCATGACCGGGCAGCCGCCGACCGGGCAGCCGCCAACCGGCCTGCCGGCGCGCCCGGCCGACGTCGACACCGGTTTCTGGCTGTGGATGGCCGCCCTGCCGCTGTTGCTGGTCGGTCAGCTCGCCGACGCGTACGCCGCTGCCCAGGCCGCGGACTCGTTCCTGATCTTCAGCACCACCGCGGTGCTGACGATCATCATCGGTGGGGTGGTCCTGACCTTCGTGCTGCTACTGCGGTCCGGTCATCGCTGGACCCGGACGTTACTGACCGCCGGCGGGATCGCCACCACCATCTACACGGCCATGAGCCTGTTCGGCACGCCGCGGCCACCGGTGGCAGCGGTGATCTACGCCGTCACCGGCATCGTGGGTTGTGTGCTGATCGGGGGCGGGATCGTCGCGCTGCACCGGCCGGACTCAACCCGGTTCTTCACCCGCTGACCTAAGCTGGCCGGGTTATGGCAGCCAACGATGTCCGTCCGGCCGGGGTCAGCACCGCCTCCTGGCTGCTGGTGGTCGGGGGCGTCATGCTGATGGCGGGTGGGGTCATGGCGGCAGCGGTGAGTTTCGGCGCGCTGCGCGAGGCTGCCCCGCCCACGGTGGGAGATGACGCCGTCCGTGACTACGCGCTGCTTTACCGAGGCGCCGGGGTGCTGTTCTGTATCGCCGCCGCCGCCCTGATCGCACTGGCGGTGCGGGCCCGCGGGCCGGACCCCCGATTCCGGCGTGCGGCCATCGCCCTGGGCCTGGCGATCGTTGTGATCGTCGCGGTTGCGTCGGTGCTGGCCGGCACCCACATCCTGGCCCTGCTGAGCCTGCTGCCGATCATCGTCGGAACGTTGCTGCTGGGCCGTTCAGCGGCGATCGGGCGGTATGCCGATGGATGAGCAGAGGGATGAGCAGGAGGCCCCGCTGTTCTTCGAAAGCGGCGCGAGCTGGTACTGGGTGCTGGCCGGTCCGGTGGCAGCGCTGATCATGATCTTCGTCCAGTACCGGGCCGGCCTCGGCTTCCGTGCGTTCGTCCCGATGCTGTTCCTGGTGATGGTCGGCGGATTCATGGCCTTGCAGATCAAGGCCGCGCGCACTCATACCAGCGTGGAACTCAGCGCCCAGACATTGCGGGAAGGTACCGAGTTGGTGGCGGTGGACCAGATCGTGGCCGTCTACCCCGACCCGGAGAACACCGTGCAGACCGCGGGTCTGATGGACAAGTGGCAGGGCCGCGCCCTCGGGATCAGGTCCACCGGTCCGCTGGAGAAGTGGCAGACCTCCCGCACCCTCGGTGAGATCAACGGGGTACCGCGCGGACGAACCCCGGTCGGGATCAAGCTTGCCAACGGCAGCTTCGCCCAGGCCTGGGCCCGCGACCATGAGGGGCTGCGGGCCGCCCTCACCCGGCTGCTGGACTCGCGGTGACCCACCGGCGCTATCGGGTGTATGTGCTGCTGGCGGTCGTGGCGGGGGTTGCTGCGGGCCTGTGCTGGTCCGGTGTGACGACCCTGGCCGATGTGCCGCCGATCACCGATGGTGAACCCGCCACGGTCTCAGTGGTCTACCACCCGCCGCTGATGGTCCTGGCCTGGTTGTTGGCGACGACGGCGGGGGTGCTGGCGGTGCTGGGAGTGGCCGGGCTGCGCCGCCGCCGGGAAAGACCTCTTGATACATATACCCCCTAGGGGTATATTTGAGGGATGACGACGACTGATCTGCAACTGACCGGAATGAGTTGCGCGTCCTGCGCGGCCAAGGTCGAGCGCACCCTGAACAGGCTTGACGGTGTCGCGGCCTCGGTGAACTTCGCCGTGGAGCGGGCTCATATCGAGCACGGCCCGGATATCAGCGCCGATGATCTGCTGAACGCCGTGGAATCCACCGGGTATCACGCTGCGGTGATCGACTCGGCGGGCCGAGCGCGGTCCGGGGGGCACGACGACCACCTCAACCATGACGTCCCGGCCGCGCAGTTGCTGCCCCGGCTGATCGGCTCGGCGGTGCTGGCGATCCCGGTCGTACTGCTGTCGATGGTGATGGCCTGGCAGTTTCCGGGATGGCAGTGGTTGGCGCTGGCTCTGACCACGCCCATCGTGGTCTGGGGCGGATATCCGTTTCACCGGGCCGCGCTGAACAGCGCCCGGCATGGCTCCTCGACGATGGACACCCTGGTGTCGCTGGGCACGCTGGCCGCGTATCTGTGGTCTGCGGCCGTGCTGGTCGCCGGTGTCGGATCCCATGTGTACTTCGAGGTCGCCGCGGCGGTGACCGTCTTCCTCCTGGTGGGGCGCTATGCGGAGACCAAGGCCAAGCGCTCGGCCGGTTCGGCGTTACGGGCGCTGCTGTCTCTGGGCGTCAAGGACGCGACCGTCCTGCGGGACGGCGAGGAGGTCCGGATTCCTGCTGACGCGCTGTCGGTGGGCGATGTGATCGTGGTGCGGCCGGGGGAGCGGGTTGCCACCGACGGGGTCGTGCTGGACGGTTTCTCCGCCCTGGACACGTCGGCGATGACCGGCGAGTCGGTGCCGGCCGACGTTCGAGCGGGCGATCCGGTCCTCGGCGGGGCGGTCAACACCTACGGCCGGATCCTCGTGCGGGCCGCCAGGGTGGGTGCTGACACCCAGTTGGCGCGGATGGCCCGAATGGTCGCCGACGCCCAGGGCGGTAAGGCCGCCATCCAGCGCTTGGCGGACCGGGTATCGGCGGTTTTCGTGCCGGTCGTCCTGGTGATCGCGGCGGTCACCCTGGCGGGATGGCTGCTGAGCGGGCACTCGGTCGTGTCGGCCTTCACCGCGGCCGTCGCCGTCCTGATCATCGCCTGCCCGTGTGCGCTGGGACTGGCCACACCGACGGCGATCCTGGTCGGCACCGGCCGTGGGGCCCAGCTCGGGGTGCTGATCAAGGAACCTCGGGTACTCGAGACGGTCAGCGGTATCGACACCGTCGTGCTGGACAAGACCGGCACCGTGACGACCGGGGTGATGAGGGTGTCGGAGGTGGAAGCGGCCGCGGGTGAGGACGCCGACGCCGTGCTGGCTCGGGCTGCCGCCGTCGAGGTGGCCTCCGAACATCCGGTGGCGGGCGCGATCGTCGCCGCGGCCCGTGGTCGCGGGTTGACCGTGGCCCCCGTCGCCGAGTTCGCCAACGATCCCGGCACCGGGGTGAGCGGCGTCGTCGAGGGTATGGCCGTCCAGGTGGCAAGGGCATCCGACAGCGACGGGCGAACCAGCGTCGCGGTCAGCTGGTCGAGCCGCGAGCGTGGGGTGATCAGGCTGGTGGACACCGTCAAGCCGGCTAGCGCGGAGGCAATTGCCGAGCTGAAGTCCATGGGCATCACTCCGATGTTGCTCACCGGTGACAACCGGGCGGTCGCAGACCGGGTGGCCGCCGAGGTGGGTATCGCGGCTGCGGATGTGATCGCCGGGGTGCTGCCGTCGGAGAAAGCCGATGCGGTGGCCCGGCTACAGGCGGGTGGCAGACGGGTCGCGATGGTCGGCGACGGGGTGAACGACTCGGTTGCCCTGGCTACCGCCGATATCGGGATGGCGATGGGCACCGGGACCGATGCTGCGATCGAGGCCGGGGACATCACCCTGGTACGCGGCGATCTGCGAACGGTCCCGACTGCGCTGCGGCTCTCGTCGCGGACGCTGCGGACGATCAAACAGAACCTGTTCTGGGCCTTCGGGTACAACGCCGCGGCCATCCCGCTGGCGGCGCTGGGGCTGCTCAACCCGATGATCGCCGGCGCGGCGATGGCGCTGTCCTCGGTGCTGGTGGTGGGTAACAGCCTCCGGCTCAAGCGGTTCCGCTGAACTACGCTCC
>CAZKUK010000086.1:0-5203 GCA_964555915.1 uncultured Mycobacterium sp. | reverse complement strand
GCCGCCGGGAGCGCCGCGAGTGCCGCCGGGAGCGCCGCGAGTGCCGCCGCCGCGCCGGTACCGGAGGTACACATAGTCATCGACGGTAATGGCGTGCTGTAGAGCAAACCGGGCGGGCGCTCGCAGTGCCGGTGCGCCCGGGTGCGCGGTGGATTTGGTGCCGGCCATCGTTGGCGAAACCGTCAGACACATCTCGTCGACGAGATCCTCGGAGATCAATTCGTCGAGCAGAGTCGGCCCGCCCTCGCACAGGATCCGCCGAAAACCCCGGCTGCGCAGTCCGTCGATCGCGGTCTCGAAATCGACTTCGTTGTCACCGGCCACCAGCAGATCAGCCCGCCGGAACAGGTCCCGGTGGGTGCGGGCGGTCTCGGCCGTGGTGACCACCAGGGGGCGCTGAGCAGGTTCGGCGAACAAAGACACCGGGAGTGACCCCGAGCGAGTGACCACCGCGATCGGCGGGATTGCCGCGACCCCCCAGCGCCGCAGCCGCTCGGCACGCTGATCGGCGGTCAGTCGCACCGGTCCGTACCGCTCGGCCCGCACCGTTTCCGCACCCACCAACACCACATCGGTATAGCCGCGCAGCGCGAGCAGCAGGTCCTGGTCGCAGGGCCCTGACAGCGGGTCGGCGAGCCCGTCGAATGCGGTGGCACCGTCCATCGACAGGATCAGATTGACTCGGATACCGTCCGGCGGATCGTCGTAATGCCGCGCAAGATCCTCCGGACTCGAAACGACCGCCGCACACCCCATGATGGTCGTCTACCCACCGTGCCGACGGCGAAACGTCGGCTGAGGGAAACGGCGAACGCCGGCCCTTCAGGGTTGCACCAGGATCCGGATCGGGTCGCCGTCGGCTCGCTCCAGTGCGTCGATACCGGCGCGGATGTCCTCCAGCGGAACCACCCGGCTGATCGAGCGGGACAGGTCCAGCCGGCCGCGGGACACCAGCATCGCCAGCGTTTCGATATCGGCGTTCTGGTAGCCCAGGTGCCCCAGCACCTGCTTCTGGCTCAGGCCGAACATCGAGGTGGGCCCGACCGTCGGGCATTGGTCGCTCATCCCGACGGCCACCAGTCGACCGCCGGTGGTCAGGCAGTCCAACGCCTGCTCGAAGGTGGACTTCAGCCCCACCCCGTCGAAGGCGATATCGAGTTTGCGTCCGCCGGTGGCGTCGTCGATCTTCTTCCCGAGTTCGGGGTCGCGGGAGTCCAGCGCATAATCGGCGCCGAGGTCCAGGGCACGGTCCAGAACAGTCGGGTTGATGTCCACGGCGATAATCGGTGCCGCACCGACCAGGCGGGCCAGTTGCACGATGTGGGTGCCCAGTCCGCCGACCCCCCACACCCCGACGGACTCGCCGATACCGACCTTGCCGGTGTGGACCACCGCCCCGAACGGGGTGGACACCGCGTCGGCCAGGATCGCCGCCTGCTCCAGGGGCACGTTGTCGGGAACCCGGGTCAGCCCGGCGGCCTGGGCGATGGTGTACTGCGCCCAGGCTCCGTCGTAGGCGAATGCCATCAGTTGCATCCGCAAGCAGTTGCCGAAGTCGGCGCGGCGGCAGTTGGGGCAGTCGCCGCAGGGTCGCCCGGCCGCGAGCACCACCCGGTCGCCCTCCGACCATCCGGTGACGCCGGGGCCAAGGGCAGCGATCGTTCCAGACGCCTCGTGGCCCTGGGTAACGACCGGCCGCTGCGCGGGGAAGGTGCCGTTGATCAAGCTGAGGTCGGAGTGGCAGATACCGCAGAACGCGACCTCGACGAGCACTTCGCCGGGCCCGGGCTGCGGAATCGGAACATCCTCGACGACAACGGCTTTCGTGTCGGCATAGAACCGTTCGGCGCGCATCGTCTCAGCCATGGGAATCCCTTTCAGTCGGCATCTGCCAACCTACGCCCGCGGCTACAGTGGCGTTATGGCCTGGCTCCCTCAGCGGGACGGTGTGACCTGCGGCCCCAGCGTCGCGGTGATGGCCGGCGCCCTGCTCGACGCGCGGTACGGCGCGCCGCTGAACTCCGCCGCCGCCCGGCAGTGGTTCGACTCCGAGCAGGGGCGGGTGCACCGCATGGTCAACACGGTGTGGCCGCGGGCGCTGGGCACCACCCCGGTCGGGATGGCGCGGGCGCTCAGCGCGCACGGCACCGCCTACCGGTGGCGGTTGGCTGGGCGCGGCCTGGCCGATGTGTGCTCCGCCGTCGGTGCGAGTCAGCCCGTTGCCATGTTGATCGGGACGGTGATTCCCCGGCACTGGGTACTTCTGACCGAACTCCGCGGGGCGATCTTCCGGTGCTACGAGCCGTCATCGGGACGGCTGGTCCCGGTCGGGGCCGACGATATCCGCGCCGGGTCGGTACGCGGGCTGGGCTTTCCCCGGCCGTTCGCGTTCGTGCTGCCGGCGTAGGCCCACCCCGCCCACCCCGGCCCCGCCCGCGGCGCCCGCGCCGCCGCGCCGAGCAGACGCAAACTCGCACGGGCTAGGGCGTTTTTGTGCGAGTTTGCGTCTGCTCGCGCGGGGAAGGCTCGCGCGGGGAGGGCTCGCCCGGGGAAGGCTCGGGAACGCAGGGCTGGCTCAGCAGGGCGATAGAGGCCGCCACAGCCGGTTCGATCATGCCCGCCACCGGCTCGCCGTCCTCGACGGTCTGGGCGGTGAGCTCACGCAGGCCGCCGACGAGGATCACCGCAGCGGTCGGGGACAGCGGCCCGATACCGGCCGCACGGAACCCGGGGCCGGCGCTGAGCTCGACAATGGCCGCGGCGAGGCGGCCGGAGCCCTGGCGCATCAGCGGCCGGGCGGCCTCGCCGAGGGCCGGCAATTCGCGGATCCAGCTCAGCGTGATGGCCGGGGTGGCCTCGATACTGCGCACATAGGCGGTGACGGCCTGGCGGACTTGCTCGCGCCACGGGGCCGCCGGGTCGACGGTCTCGCGCAGGGTGTCGACCAACTCCGCATTGTTGGCGGTGAGCAGGTCGAAGAAACAGTCCTCTTTGGTGGCGAAATGGTCGTAGAACGTGCGCTTGGAGGTCCGGGCGTGCCGCACGACATCGGCGACGGTGCTCTCCCGGTAGCCGCGCTCCTCGATCGAGGCGGCCAGACCGTCGAGTAACCGGCGCCGAAACGGCGGGGCGGCTTCACTGGCCGGTGCACTCACCCGTCCTCCTTGGCAGAAGCTGGTACCGAAGAGTACCGTACAGGCCACACGGTGTGGTACATGTCGGTACCGCGCGCGATATCCGCACTCCACGGAGGTCTCGATGAGCCAAGCACCCACCCTGGACACGCCCGTCGCCGAAGCTTCGAGCCTGCCGCCCTCGCCCCGGCTGCCGCGCCCGTTGGGCGCGCTGGCGTTCGTGGCGTCACGCCGGCGCACCGTCAACTGGCTCACCCGTCACTACGGCCGGTGCGTCACCATCCGGGTCCCGGTTTTCGGCGACTCCGTGCTGGTGTCCGACCCGGCCCTGGCCAAGCAGATCTTCACCACCAGCCCCGAGGTGCTGCACAACATCCAGCCCAACCTCAGCCGGCTGCTGGGTAAGGACTCGGTGTTCGGCCTGGAAGGTGCCGCGCACCGCCGTCGCCGCAAGCTGCTCACCCCACCGTTTCACGGCAAGAGCATCACCGCGTACGAGAACATCGTCGAGCAGGAGACGCTGCGCGAAATCGCGACCTGGCCCGACGGGGTGGAGATCGAGACCCTCGAACCGATGATGCGGATCACCGTCAACGTCATCCTGCGCGCGGTCTTCGGCGCCGAGGGTGCGGAACTGCAGCAGCTCCGGGAGCTGCTGCCCAAGTGGGTGACGCTGGGCTCGCGGCTGTCGGTGCTGCCCACGCCCACCCGCGGGCCGGGCCGCTGGGGCCCGTGGGCCCGGCTGGCGCGCCATCGGCAGACCTATGAGGGGCTGATCGACAATCTCATCGATCAGGCCCGCCGCGACCCCCACCTTGCCGATCGCCCCGATGTGCTGTCACTGTTCCTGCGCAGCACCTATGACGACGGCACCGCGATGAGCCGCAGCGATATCGGCGATGAACTTCTGGCTCTGCTGGCGGCCGGGCATGAAACCACCGCCTCGACGCTGGGCTGGGCCTTCGAGCGGATCTCCCGGCACCCGCAGGTGCTGGACCGCCTCGTGGCCGAAGCGGCCACCGATGACAATGCCTACCGTCAGGCCACCATCTTCGAGATTCAGCGCAACCGGACCGTCATCGACTTCGCCGGTCGTCATGTGGCCGCCCCGGCCTACGACCTGGGTCGGTGGCGTATCCCGCAGGGGTTCTCCATCATGATCAGCCTGCTGCAACTGCATCAGAACCCCGATGTGTACCCGGACCCGGAGCGGTTCGACCCGCAGCGTTTCGTCGGCGAGAAGCCCAGCACATTCTCCTGGGTGCCGTTCGGCGGCGGGACCCGCCGCTGTGTCGGGGCGGCGTTCGCCAATATGGAACTCGACGTCGTGTTGCGCACGGTGCTGCGCCACGTCGTCGTTCAGACCACCGACGCCCCCGGGGAGAAGGTGCACAACCGCGGGGTGGCGTTCACCCCGAAAGGGGGCGGCCGGGTGGTGGTGTACCACCGGCCGGTGCCGCTGGGCTGAGTCGGGCTAGGCATGGGCTGGGCGTGGAGTGAGCCGGGCTCAGCGTGGGCTCAGTGGTGACACCGGGGCCGCGTCCCGGTTACTGCACCGGCCCGGGCAGCGTCACCGTCATATCGGCGAACCCTCCGCCGGGCGGGATCGTCGGGTTGCGATAGATCGCCAGCGGGAACACCGCCATCGGTTCCGGCGCGTGCAGTTCGGAGTAGAGCGCCAAGGTGTAGGTGCCCTCGGCCTCGGCGCGGATCGGCAGCTCCTGTCGGAATGCCCGGAACTTCACCAGTCCGTTGGGACTGTCCTCCCAGTGCCATCCGAACTGCATCTCGCTGACTCGCTCGCCGTTGGGGGCAATGGCCACCAGGTAGCGGACCGGGTCGTACTCGTCACCGTTGAGGGTGCAGACCGTCACCACCACGTTGACGGTGATCTGCACCGGGAAAACGTCGACAAAAGCGTTGGTCATGGGGAAACCGCGGAGGGTGAACCCCCCGGAGTCCTCCTCGACGGCGCTCAGCGCTGGCGCGAATGTGACGGCACGCATGGTCGTAGTCCCCATTTCTCCACTCATCGGCTGCACTGGCCGGACAGCCCGCCCGGACCACCC
>CAZKUK010000085.1:0-5399 GCA_964555915.1 uncultured Mycobacterium sp. | reverse complement strand
TGATGGTCAGGGTGAAGGTGTCGGTTTGGTCGGCGGCGCCGGCGGTGTCGGCGGCGGCGGTGTGGCGGGCGCTGCTGGTTGGGGTGTAGGTGAACGCCCCGGTGGTCTCGTCGAGGGTGACGGTGCCCTTGGTCGGGGCGATGACCAGCCGTGCGGTGTCGCCGTCCACGGAACCGGTAATAGTTCCCTGGGTGTCGGGGGAGCTGAGGTCGACGGCGTCGGAGGGTGGTGGGACGTATTCGCTTCCGTCGGCGCCCTGGTCGGCCTCGCCGGTGGTGCTGGTGGCCGATCCGCCGGGTCCGCTGGGTCCCTCTGAGAGGAGTCCCAGGCCGGCGCCGCCTCCGGCGCCGCCTTGGGCATTGCCGTTGATGCCGGCGGCTTGGCCGCCGGTGCCGCCGCTGCCGCCGATCTCGAAGCTGGCTCCGCCGCGTCCGCCGGTTCCGCCGATGGCCTCGCCGTCGATTGAGTCGGCGTCCCCGCCGATGCCGCCGGCGCCACCGCTGGTCGCGCCGAACCCGCCGGCGCCGCCGGCTCCGCCGGAAGCTTGGCCGCTGGCTGTTTTGGCTTGGCCGCCGACGCCGCCGGTGCCGCCAGTGATCCCCCCGGTCCCGCCCTGGCCGCCGTTACCGCCGATGGCGGTGCCGTCGGTGGATTCGGCGTTGCCACCGGTTCCGCCGTTACCGCCGGTGCCCGGGTCCTCGGCGCCGTTGCCGCCGTTGCCGCCGATGGCGGTGGCGCCGTTGGTTGCTGATGCATTGCCGCCGTTGCCGCCGTTTCCACCATTGCCGACGGTCGCACCGCGACTTCCAGCTGTGCCGCCGTTGCCTCCGGTGGCGGTGTTGCCCGGGCCGGTGGCGGTGCCGTTGCCGCCGCTGCCGCCGTTGCCGCCGTCGCCGTAGCTGCCGCCTGCGCCGCCGTTGCCGCCGTTGCCGCCGTTGCCGCCGTTGCCGATGGTGGGGCTGTAGCCGTTGCCGCCTTGACCGCCGTTGCCGGTGAGCAGTGCTGTGCTGGGGTCGGCGGTGGCGTTGCTGGTCAGCAGTGGTGTGACCGCCGCCGAGCTGGCGGTGGTGGCATCGGAGCCGTCGCGGCCGCTGAGGCCGATGACGGTTCCGGGATTGCCGCCGTCGCCGCCGTTGCCGCCGTCGGGGTTGGTCGAATTTCCGTCGCCGCCGTTTCCACCCTGGCCGGCCAGGCCGACGGTGCCGCCGGTGCCGCCGGTACCGCTGGTGCCACCGCGCCCGTTGTTGCTGGTGCCGCCGTTGCCGCCGTTGCCGCCGTTGCCGCCGGCGGCGCCGTCGCCGCCGTCGCCGCCGTCGCCGCCGCCGAGGGCGCCGCTGGCGCCGTTGCCGCCGACACCGCCGTTGCCGCCGTTGCCGGCGGCCCCGCCGTTACCGCCCGCCCCGGCGATCATGCCGCCGTTGCCGCCGGTGCCGCCGTTGCCGCCGCGCCCGCCGGTTGTGCCGTCTGTCCCGTTGGCTCCCGAGCCCGCAGCCCCGGTTGTTCCCGCAGCGCCGTCGCCGGCGTCACCGCCGCGCCCGCCGTCACCGCCGGCGCTCATCCAGCCGCCCTGGCCGCCCCGGCCGCCGTTTCCGCCGTCACCGCCGTCATCAGATCCAGTCCCGCCTGCGCCGCCGGTTCCGCCGGTGCCGCCCAGGAATCGCGCGTCGCCGCCGTCGCCACCGTCGCCGCCGGCGGCCCCGTTGCCGCCGTTGCCGCCGCTGCCGTGGAGCATGCCGCCCGCCCCGCCGTCGCCGCCGCGCCCGCCGTTGAGGCCTGTCAGACCCGCCCCGCCGGTGCCGCCGTTGCCGAACCAGCCCGCCGCGCCGCCGTTACCGCCGTTGAAGCCTGCGCCGCCGTCGCCGATCAGGCCGCTGTTGCCGCCGGTGCAGGCGATACCGGCATTGCAGGTGCCGGCATCCCAGCTGAAGCCGTTACCCATCAGGAGCCCGGCGTTGGGGTTCTCTGCGGTGCCGTCACCGATGAAGAAACGGAACAGCGATCCCAGTGGATTAAACGGTGCCGGGGCCGCAGTGGCGGCCGAGACTGCTGGGGCCGCAGCGGCGGCCGGGACTGCCGGGGCCACCGGGGCCACCGGGGCCGCCGTGCCCGCGACAGTGGCGGGCATCGTGCTGGCCGCGGCGGCTGGCTGGGGGTCGGCCGGCTCGCCGTTGGTGGCACCCGCACTGGGTTTTTGGTCTTTCTTCGCGGCCAGGTCGCGGCGTGAGACCGCGGCTGCGGCCCACATCAGCGGCGCGGCCAGCGGAACCTCGGCCGGGACATCACCTGACGCTGCTGGTGTGATGCCCAGCCAGGCCAGTGCGCCGCTGGGTGCGGCCTGGGCCGGACGCGGAACCGACATGACCGGGGCTGCCTCAGCCGCCGCGGCGGCCGCCGGGGTGGTTACCACGGGGGAGATCCGGGCCGGTGCCGGGGCCACGACCGCGTCGGCGATGTCGGGGGCGGAAACGGGACCTGCCGACGGTATGACGGGGGTGGGTGCAGTGGGTGCGGACACCGCCGCGCCGGTTGCGGTCTTAGACGTCGGTGCACCGGAATCGGCGGGTCCGGGCTGAGTCGGTGCGACGTTGCCGCGGCGGGCACTCTCGTCGGTGTCGAGCGCAATCCGCGGGGTGGGCTGCGCGCCGGCGGCACGGGATCGCGGCTTGGCGGTAGTGGAGCCGAACGGCGAACTGCTCAGTGCGCCTGCGGTTTTCGGTGCCGCGGTTCGCTCCGTGGCGCCGACCCGGGTGTTAGGCGAGGCCTGGGATTCGCGCCCCGGGGCCCGAGTGGCTCTCGTCGGTGTGGATGCCGACGATGAGTCTGATGCGGTCGCGCCGGCCGATCCGGTGGCGTCCGCGTGGGCGATGGCGGGCACTGTCAGGAATGCGACGCCGACACCCAATGCCATGGCGAGCGCACCCACCCGTCCGATGCAGGCGCTGGAGCCTCCGAGTCGGGCTCTTCCAAGCTGCGGTGTCAGGCGTGGCGTGGCCCGCCGGACCGGCGACGGTGTCGAACGGATCTCGTGTACGGAACGTGCCCACATAGGGTGCCCTTTTCTGGACTGCGGGGGACGTTGCTTGCCCCCGCTCTGACAACACCATGCACTTCTCTGTGAGAAAAATCACAGGGTTGATCAGATCTTCATCGGCGTGTCACATGTGATTTGGCAGCGAAGTCAGATTTTTCCCAGAAATCCGAAAGGTTGAGCCCGGCGCAGACGGGGGCCAGCGATCGTGCCGTCGTAGGGTCACGAAGTTGCTGGACGGGAGTTTTGGTGGAGAACTAACTGTTCAGAATGGGTGGCAGTGTCACAGTCAACGGCTGTGACGGAACGTCCGTTAGGGCATGTCGCAAATCAACGCCCTGATCAGGAGCGCCGCCGCATAACCCCACTGCCAACCGAGCTCGGGCACGTCATAGAAGTTCGTTTCATAGATCCCGCGATGGCGGTGGCATTGTCATCGCGGCCCAAGCCGGGACGCTACACATGCCCCGGTAGGAGTTATTCGGCCAGTTGATGGCGTCGATGGCGACCTCCATCGGGTGGGTCACTTAACTCGGTGGCTGAGTGGACCTCGGAGTAGAAGCCAGGTCTATCCGAACGCCTCGTCGAGAATCTCCTGCTGCTCGACTGCGTGCACCTTGGACGAGCCGGATGACGGCGCCGACATCGCGCGGCGGGAGACGCGCTTGAGCCCGGTGAGCCGATCGGGCAGCAACTCCGGCAGGGCCAGGCCGAATGTGGGCCAGGCGCCCTGATTGGCCGGCTCCTCCTGCACCCAGAAGTACTCCCGTGCGTTCGGGTACTCACCCAGGACGGCGGCCAGTCGCCGCTCGGGCAGCGGAGCGAGTTGCTCGACCCGGACGATGGCGACATCGTCGCGGCCGTCCTTGACCTTGCGTGCCGCCAACTCGTAATAGATCTTGCCGCTGGTCAGCAGGATCCTGGTGGCTCTGTTGCGGTCTCCGTCGCCATCGGTGTAGGTGGGCTCCTCCATGATGGAGCGGAACTTCTGCTCGGTGAAATCGCGAATATCGCTGACCGCGGCCTTGTTGCGCAGCATGGACTTCGGGGTGAAGACGATCAGCGGCCGGTGCACCTCGTCCAGGCCGTGCCGGCGGAGCAGGTGGAAGTAGTTCGCCGGAGTGGACGGCATCGCGATGGTCATCGACCCCTCCGCCCACAGCTGCAGGAACCGCTCGATGCGCCCCGAGGTGTGGTCGGGCCCCTGGCCCTCGTGACCGTGCGGCAGCAGCAGCACGACGTCGGAACGCTGACCCCATTTCGCTTCGCCGGAACTGATGAACTCGTCGATGATCGACTGGGCGCCGTTGACGAAATCACCGAACTGGGCTTCCCACAACACGATTGCCTCGGGATTACCCACCGAGTAGCCGTATTCGAACCCGACCGCCGCGTACTCCGACAGCGGTGAGTCGTAGATCAGGAACCGGCCGCCGTTGGGGGTGCCGTCGGGGTTGAGCGTGAGCAGGTCCAGCGGGGTGAACTCCGCCCCGGTGTGCGGGTCGATGACCACGGCATGGCGCTGGGTGAACGTCCCGCGTCTGGTGTCCTGGCCGGTCATCCGGATTAGCTTGCCCTCGGCAAGGAAGGTGCCCAGGGCAAGCAGTTCGCCGAAAGCCCAGTCCACCTTGCCCTCGTAGGCCATCTCCCGGCGCTTCTCCAGGACCGGCTTGACCCGGCTGTGGACGGTGAATCCCTCCGGCACGCTCAGGTGCGCATCGCCGATCCTGGCCAGCAGCGCCTTATCCACCGCAGTGGACATCCCGCGCGGGATCATCTGGGCCATCTCCACCGATGCGCTGGGTTCGGCGGCGTGCTTCTCCAACTCGCGGACCTCGTTGAACACCTGTTCCAGCTGACCCTGGTAGTCGCGTAGGGCGTCCTCGGCCTCTTTCATCGAGATGTCGCCGCGGCCGATCAGTGCCTCGGTGTAGCTTTTGCGCACACCACGCTTGGTGTCGATCACGTCATACATCGCCGGGTTGGTCATCGACGGGTCGTCCCCCTCGTTGTGCCCGCGGCGGCGATAGCAGAGCATGTCGATGATGACGTCCTTGTTGAACGTCTGCCGGAAGTCGACCGCCAGCCGCGCCACCCAGGCGCAGGCTTCCGGGTCTTCCCCGTTGACGTGGAAGATCGGTGAGCCCACCATCTTCGCGACGTCGGTGCAATACTCCGCCGACCGGGAGTACTCCGGGGCGGTCGTGAAGCCGATCTGATTGTTCACCACGATGTGAATGGTGCCGCCGGTGCGGTAACCCTTGAGCAGGGCCAGGTTCAAGGTCTCGGCGACCACTCCCTGTCCGGCGAAGGCCGCATCGCCGTGCAGCATCATCGGCACGACGGTGAACTCCCGCGGCTGGCCGTCGGC
>CAZKUK010000084.1:0-5580 GCA_964555915.1 uncultured Mycobacterium sp. | reverse complement strand
TGCGCTACCAAGCTGCGCCACAGCCCGCGGCGCTGCCGGGATCGCCGGCAGCAGGTGGCTACATTACCGCAGCCCGGCACGGTCGCCCGAATCCGGCACGACGCCTCTCACACCGACAACAACCGGTACAGCCCGATCAGCCCGACCACCACGATCACCGCGCGCAGCGCGTCGGGCGAGAGTCTGCGCCCGTAACGGGCGCCCAGCCAACCGCCGATCAGGGAACCGGCGGCGATCAGGCCCACGACCGGCCAACTGATGCGATCGAAGGCCACCAGCGTGTAGCTGACCGCGGCGACGATATTGACGAGCAGCGCCAGGAGGTTCTTGGCGGCATTCATCCGCTGGACATCCTCGGGCAGCAGCGCGCCCATCACTCCGATCAGCAAAATCCCCTGCGCCGCGGTGAAATAGCCGCCGTAGACCCCCACCGCGAAGGTTCCGAGCACCAGGACAGCCATCCGGGCCGGGGAGACATGCCCGGTCGAGCGACCAGCCGCCTCGGCCCGCCGGCGCGCATACGCCTGAATCCGGGGACCGAACAACACCAACGCTAACGCCAGCATCAGAAGGACCGGCACGATCTGGACGAAAATCCGCTCCGGCAACCGCAGTAACAGGAACGCGCCGATCACCGCTCCGGCGACCGAGGCAGGAATCTGCCAGCGCAACCGCCCCCACTGCCCGGCCAGTTCGGTGCGATAACCCCAGGTTCCGGAGACTCCTCCGGCCACCAGACCGACCGCATTGGACATCGTTGCAGTCACCGGCGGGAAGCCCAGCGCCACCAGCGTCGGGAAGGTGATCAACGTGCCCGAACCCACCAGCGCATTGATCGCCCCTGCGGCCATCCCCGCCAGGGCGATGAGGACCATGTGTGCAGCCGACACCCGCGAACCCTACCCAGTCCCCACCGTCCGGCCGGCGCATCCCATACTGTGCCCAGCCCGGGAATGTGAAACCGGCAGCGACAGGGGCGTGCGCGACATGTGGCATCTCGATATCCCGAGTGAGAGCGAATTGCGATTGCTGGCGGCGATCAGCGCCCCTGCGGTGGTGTCCATCTACCTGCCGACCACCCCGATCAGCAAAGACGCTGCCGCTGACGCGATCGAGTTGCGCAACCTCGTCGCCGAGGCGATGGCCGAGGTTCGCCAGCGGGCCGCCTTACCTCGCGGCGATGACGCCTACATCGAGGAACAGTTACTCGACCTCGTGGACGACGAGGACTTCTGGGCACATCAGTCCTACGGGCTGGGCATCATCACCACCGCCGACGGTCAGTGGACATTCCGGCTGCCGCACAGTCCCGCCCCCCAGGCTCACGTCGATGACAAGGCTCACCTGGTCCAGCTGATCTCGGCGGCCGCCGCCCGCGACGCTCACGTGCTGTGTCTGTCCGAAGGCGCGGTCCGACTGGTCGACGTGGCCGCCGACCTCCCGGCCAAGGAGGTGCGGGTAGCCGATCTGCCCACCGACGCCGCGAGCGCCGTCGGAAAATCCTCGATCAAGGACCGCTCGCCCTCCGGCCGACTGATGGGCTCAGAAGGCAAGCGGGTTCGGATCCGCCAGTACGCCCGCGCCGTCGACGATGCCTTGATGCCGCTGCTGCGTGGCGACGAACGTCCGCTGGTGCTGATCGCGACGCAGCCGATCAACTCGATTTTCCGCCAGGTGTGCAGCGCTCCGACGCTGTTGGCCGAGGGTGTGGAGGCGAGTCCAGACCGGTGGAGCCTGCCCGAGGTCGCCGAGGCGGTCAACCCCATCCTGGATAACCATCTCGCGGAATCTGATGCGGCCCTTGCCGATCTGGTCGACGAACGTCGCGGGCAGCGACGCGCCACCACCGATTTATCCGATATTGCCCGCGCCGCCACGATCAGCGCGGTGGCAACCCTGGTCCTGGACCGCGAGTACGACGAGCGCGGCACCATCGGCGACGACGGATCGCTGAGTCTCGACCCGAACGGACCGGTGCTGGCCGAAGAACTCATCAGCCGGGTGGTGGCCAACGGTGGCCGGGTCATAGCGCTGCCGTCCGACCGATTACCCGGCGCGGCACCGATCACCGCGATTTTGCGCTACGCGCGGTAGCGCATCAGCCGTAGTCTCGGACCATGAACACACCCGAGCCGATCCCCTCCGCCGACGAAGCGATCGAGCGACTGACCATGCCGCTGCTCGACGCCATGATGACCCAGCGGGCCGTGCGGCGGGTCCGGCCCGATCCGGTCGACGACGCCGTCGTGCTCAAGTGCATCGAGTTGGCACTGCGGGCCCCGACCGGATCAAACGGCCAGAATTGGGAGTTTCTGGTCGTCAAGGACCAACATGTCAAGGATCAGCTGGCCAAGCGATACCGGCAGGCATGGCTTCCCTACGGCGCCATCGGAAGACGCACCTCGGCCGGTGATGAATCCATGGCCAAGATCCTGCGGGCGGTGCAGTGGCAGGTCGATCATTTCAGTGAAATCCCGGTTCTCGTCGTGCCGTGCCTGCGTGGAATGCGGGCGCCGTATCTGCCCTCACCTTTCGTGGGCGAGACCTCGTTCTTCGGTTCGATTTACCCGAGTGTGCAGAACCTGCTGCTGGCCGCCCGGGCGATGGGCCTCGGCGCGTCACTGATCACTCTGCCGCTGTGGAGCGTCACCTCAGCCCGCAAGATTCTCGGACTGCCCCTGACAGTCACCCCGGTGTGCGTCGTCCCCCTCGGCTGGCCGCGGGGCCGTTACGGCCCGACCACCCGCAAAGCGGTGGAACACGTCGCCCACCTGGATTCCTATGGGAATAGGGCCTGGCTCGACTGAAGGTACCGGCCTGTCGGCGGGTCGGCTCAACGGGTAGTGGAATCAGAAGGCCGGCCACGGAAGCGGCTGCCGGCCATTGGGGGTCGGCATCAGCGGATTGTCTAGCAATGCGCGGACCCTGCGACGCAGCGCGTCGAACTCCGCCGCAGTGATGTTCTGGCGCAGTCGATCTCCGAGCGGCCCGGCCAGCCGGCGCTGCAACGTCGCAACGGAATCGAGGGTTTCGATATCGAGTGGCGCACCAGCCCACCCCCACAACACGGTCCGTAACTTGTCATTGACGTGCAGCGAGATCCCATGATCGACCCCGTAAACCCTGCCGTCGACACCGGACAGGATGTGGCCGCCCTTACGGTCGGCGTTGTTGACGATCACGTCGAACACCGCCATCCGGCGCAACGTCGGATCGTCGGCGTGCACCAACGTCACCTCGCCACCGGTGTCGTCATAGGCACGCAGAATCGAAAGATAGCCCGCCGGAACATTATCGGCGGGGCACAGATCCACCAGATCGGGTCCGGTGTCATCCCCGGAGTCCCCGGGTTGTTCCACCCACAACTGCAGCATGCCGGGCCCGGCGGGCCCTTCACGAATAATCGTGTGCGGCACGATGTTCCAACCCAGTGCCTCGGAAACGAGGAATGCCGCCAGCTCGCGGCCGGCGAGCGTACCGTCCGGAAAATCCCAGAGCGGCTGCTCACCGGCGACAGGTTTGTACACGCAATGAACAGCCTCGCCGTCTGTGCCGGCCTCGCACAGGAAGGTGGCGTTGCTCGCGGCCCGGATACGACCCAGGACGGTCAGATCACCGCGTAGCAGCACCTCGTGCCGGCTATCGGAGCCGGTCACGACTCGGAGTCGTCCTCGGCGGCGAGTGTCGACCCGCGCCGGTAGCCGTTCGCCCGCACGCACAGGTGTCCCTCCGGGTCCAGCGGCTCATCGCAGAGCGGGCAGGGCGGCCGGCCGGCGGAAATGATCCGGTTGGACCGGGCGGCGAACTGCTGGGCTGATTCCGGGGACAAGAACACCCGCACGGCGTCCGGGCCGTCTTCGGCATCGTCGAGGATGACCGACGCATCAAAGGCGGTGTCGCTGACGGCGAGCAACTCCACCACCACGCTATTGGCCTCCGCGTCCCAGCCCAGCCCCATGGTTCCCACCTGGAACTCCGCATCGACCGGGGTGAGCAACGGGCTCAGATCCTCGACCTCGGCCTCCGGTGGCAGCGGTGTGCCGAAGCGGCGGTTGATCTCCACCAGCAACGCACTGATCCGCTCGGCCAGTACGGCCACCTGCTGCTTCTCCAACATCACCGAGATCACCCGGGCATCGTGCACCGCCTGGAGGTAAAACGTCCGGTTTCCGGGCTCACCGACAGTCCCGGCGACGAATCGGTCGGGGGTGCGAAAAACATGGATTGCGCGGGTCATGGTTACTCCCAAAATACCGGCCGAACCTCACCCGGCCTCGGATTCAGTCCGTCGAGCCGCCCACCACGGCGTCTCCGTCCGCACCACCGTCCTCCGCCGGCGGCGGCGCGGTCAGAGTCGAGGCGAGCTGCGCGCCGGTGTGATTGACATGCAGAACGAAGGGTCGAACTGCGGTGTAGCGGATAACACTCATCGATGCCGGGTCGGCGGTAATCCGTTGGAAACTGTCCAAGTGGGTACCCAGGGCGTCGGCCACCACCGCCTTGATCACATCACCATGGGTGCACGCCACCCACAGCGCATCGCCGCCGTGCTCCTCACGCAGCCGGCGATCGTGTTCGCGCACCGCGGCCACCGACCGGGCCTGCACCTGCGCCAGCCCCTCACCCCCGGGAAATACCGCCGCACTCGGCTGCTGCTGAACCACCGACCACAGCGATTCCTTGACCAGCTCGCCCAGCTTGCGGCCGGTCCACTGGCCATAGTCAACCTCGGCAAGCCGCTCATCGATGACCGGCTCGAGTTCCAATGCGGCGGCCAGCGGCTCGAGGGTGCGCCGACAGCGCAGCAGCGGGGAACGGACGAGCGCCTTGATCGGCATATCCGCAAGCCGCCCGACCAACGCGGCGGCCTGTCCGATGCCCTTCTCGTCGAGTTCCACCCCCTCGGTGCGGCCGGCCAGAGTGTGCGCGGTGTTGGACACCGACCTGCCGTGGCGAAGCAGGATGACAGTCACCGGATCCTCCTCATATCGCAGCCACCGCACCGGTGGCCAGCAGAGCCATCACCGCGAGCGATAGGACAACTCGATAGCCGACGAACCAGTACATGGCGTGGTTGGTCAGGAAACGCAGCAGCCAGGACACCGCGGCGAATCCGACCACGAACGTGATCGCCACCGACACCGCCAATTGCAGGCCGGTGGCGCTCATTCCCTCGCTGACCGGGTTGAAGGCATCGGGCAGGGAGAACAGCCCGGAAGCGAACACCGCCGGAATGGCGAGCAGGAAGCCGAATCTTGCCGCCAGCGGTCGATCCAGCCCGAGTGCCAGGCCCGCGCTGATGGTGGCACCGGACCGTGACACCCCGGGTATCAGCGCCAGGCATTGGGCGAGGCCGACGAGTAATCCATCACGCCAGGTCAGTTGCTCAATATGGCGATCCTGCCGACCGTAGTACTCGGCCACGGCGATGACGGCAGAGAACACCAGCAGGGCGGTGGCCACGACCCACAGGTTGCGCGCCTCGGAACGGATGACGTCCTTGAACAACAGGCCCAGCACACCGATCGGGATCGACCCGATGATGACGTACCAGCCCATCCGGTAGTCGATGTTGTCGCG
>CAZKUK010000083.1:0-5674 GCA_964555915.1 uncultured Mycobacterium sp. | reverse complement strand
TGTGCGGGTGGGCATCTCGGAAGTACATCTGATCTTCGGGTCGACACTGTTCCTGCTGTTCGGGATGGCCCCGGCGGCCCTTGGCCTGGCGGCGGGTCTGCTGATCCAGGGTCTGCTCTTCGCGCCGTCGGATCTGCCGCAGTACGGAATGAACATCACCACGCTGCTGGTGCCGCTGTTCGGACTGCAGTACGTCGCCAAGCGGGTCATCGCGCCGAACACCCCGTACGTGCAACTGCGCTACCGGCAGGCGCTCGCGCTGTCGAGCACCTACCAGGCGGGCATCGTCAGCTGGGTCGGATTCTGGGCGTTCTACGGGCAGGGTTTTGCCGCCGTCAACGTTCAGAGCATCGCGGTGTTCGGCCTGGCCTACCTGGCGGTGATCGTCATCGAGCCGCTGGCGGACCTCGCGGTTCTGGCCGGGGCCAAGGGTCTGCGGCAGTTCAAGGACAGTTCGCTGCTGGAGCCGCGGTTGTTCAGCCCGGCCTCACGAGGCGGCCGGGTCGTCGTCGGCTAGCCGCACGATGCCGGACTCCCCGTCGAGCACGATGCGGTCCCCGGTGCTGAACACCCGGGTTGCGATGCGGGTGTTCACCACCGCGGGCAGCCCGTACTCGCGGGCGACGACCGCGCCGTGGGAGACCGCGCTTCCGGTATCGGTGACCAGACCGGCGATCAGGCTGAAGTAGGGCGTCCAGCCGACGTCGGTGATCGGCGCGATGAGAATCTCGCCGCGCCGCAGGGTGGAGGCCTCCTCGATGGTGCGCACGATGCGGGCCACCCCGGTGACCCGTCCGCGGCTCACCGGCGCTCCCCGGACGACGCCGTCGGAGTCGCCAGCCTCCAGATCGAGGTCGAGCCGGGTGGGTTCGCCCTGGAAGACGTCGGGGAACTCGTAGCTCTCCTGCGCGGCGAAGGCCTCCCGGCGGGCCAGGGCCGCCGCCACCAAGCCGGTGTCGGAGTCACGGGCCAGCCGCCCGAGCTCGTCGTGGGTGAGGAAGAAGACTGCATCGGCATCCGGGAGCAGTCCTTCTGCCACCAGAAGTGTCGCCAGGCCACGGTAGGCCTCCTTGAAGCGGGTGGTGACGGCGACGAGTCCGGACTTCGTCTCCTCGCGTGAGCGGACCGCCTGACGGGCCATCCGGGCCAGCAGAGCGACGGCGCGGCCAGGCATGGCTGCCGTGCTCTCGGCGCTTCGGGGGTTGGTGTGACCCGAATCGCGTTGGCGCAGTGAGACTTGCAGCGAGCGGATCACCGGCAGCGGGTCTGCCCGCCACTCCGGTTGGCGCAGTTCGAGTTCCTTGATGGCGCGGTGGCCGTGGGCGCGCAGATAGCGCTCGAACTCCTCGTGCGCCGCTCCGGCCGCCGGTGAGCGGATCCAGTCCAGTGCCGCATCCGGCTCGGCATCGGTGAAGGATGTCTGGCCGTCGGGATGGGCGGTGATCTGGTGTGCGATGCGCTCGGCGCCGTCAATGATGTCTGCGCTCTCGACGTCGTCGGCCCCGGCGAGCAGGGCGGCCACGGTGGCGTGGTCGGCCTCGGAGGCATCGGTGCCACCGGCGATCACTCCGAGCAGGGTCGGCGTCAACACACCGGAACCAGCCGAGGAGATCAGGTGGTAGTGCATCGCGTCGTAGATGAACGGGAAGCGGCGGTCGATTTCCTGCCATGCGGCGGAGGCGGTTTCGGCCGCAGGGAAGCGCAACTCGGCAACAAGACGTTTCATCTCGCGGCGTGCTTTGGGCTGGCTCAGCAGGTATCGGATGTAGCGGGTTCCGTTGGCGATGCGGCGCAGCCGTGGCGGCGGATCACCCCCACTGATGGTGAACTCGGTGACGGGCCGACCGCACACCGACAGGGCCATCTGCTCGGCGCTGGAACCCAGTGCGTGGGTTGCGGTCTCGCTCATCGTGCTCAGATTGATGAAGAGGTGCCCGGAATTCATGATGAGGAACCGCATATCCGGCACCACCGCGTCCTGGATGCCGACCTGCACGTGCATCATCTGCATGCCGACGTCGATACTGCGGGCGGTGAACGAGTAGGACAGCGGAGTGCAGGCGCCCGGGAACATCTCGCCGACGTTGCAGCGGGTGAAGACATGCGTGGGGTCGGCGATCGGGGTGTCGAGTTCGTTCGGGTCCGGCGGGAGATGCGTGATCGGACGGGCCTGTAGCCAGTGGATCTCGCCGCCCGCATCCACGGCCCACTCCAGATCCAGGGGGCACCCTTCGGCGGCTTCGGCCGCCTGCGCCGAAGCCACCAGGTTGCGGCGCACGGCGTCGCCGAGAATCGGTGTGAGGCCTTCGAGTTGGGCCTCCCGGGTGGTTCCGGTGCGATCCAGGACGTAGTGGTCCGGGGACGCGTGCCCGCTGACGAGTGCCTCGCCCAGGCCTTCGACGGCGTCGATGACGATGCGGTCGCGGCGTCCGGTGACGGGATCGGCGGTGAACAACACCCCGGCACTGGCCGCGGGCGCCATGTTCTGGACCACCACCGACATCGCCCCGCCGGTGTCGCCGTGCGCGCTCTGTTGTCGGTAGGCGGCCGCCCGGTCGTTCTGCAGCGATGCCAGGCAGGTGTCGACGGCCGCGCGCAGGGCGTCGATTCCGGTGACGTCGAGGATCGTTTCGTACTGACCGGCGAAGCTGGCCTCAGCCGAGTCCTCACCCAGCGCCGAGGAGCGCACTGCCACCGCCGCGCCGCCCAACTCCGCGTAGCGGGCTTCGAGATCCTCCGGCAGATTGCCGGGGGTGGCGCCGACGATCACGAAGGCACGCGGGACCCGCAGGCCCAACCGGACGAGCTTGGCCAGGCCTTCGGCCTTTCCGCCGACGGGCGCGTCGCCGAGGGCGTCGAGGGTCAGGATGGTGGGCGTCAGGATGGTGGGCGTCCGGGTGGGTTCGGTCACGCGTGTTGTCGTCCTCCGATGGTGGTTCCGGCCAGGACGGTGGGAGCCGTCATGCTGAAGGCGAGGCGCCCGTTCCAGCTGGCCAGAAGTGCCCGTCTGCCGACGCCGAGCATGCGAAGCTCGTCGGCCATCCGATGTTCGCCGAGTTCCAGTTCGCCTCCGAGGACACGATATCCCGTGTCTCGGTACCGCTGGGTCAGATGGCTGATGTGCGGTCTGCCATTGACGATCGAGTAGACCGCCGAGGTCACCGGCGCCGGAGCACGTCGGCCGCGGTCGGCGACCGAGTAGCGGAACACGTCCTGGTCGTCCATGCGTAACCGGAAGCTGGCGGTGCCGGCCGCGCGTTCGAAGGTGATGTCCTCGATCGTCTTGGGGAAACCCCACATCCGCAGCCCGGCCTGTTGTGACAGTCCGGTGGTCACCTGCAGCTTCCAGGTGAAGCTCGGGGCGCGTCCGCGGAGGATCTCGGCCCACGTGCTCACGTACGGGACCCGGCGGTGCGAGCCGACGGGGACGACGAAGAAGGCCTGGGCGGTCTCGTCGTACTCGCCGCAGTCGGTATCGGTGTAGTGCACACCGGTGATCGCCAGCAGGCCGCGGCCCGGAGCCACCTCGGCCACCCGGAAACCGCTGTCGGCGATCAGCACATTGGCCCGGGCCGAGTCCACCAGGAACAGCCCGCTCGCCGACTGGCCGTCGCGGAACTGGGTCGGATAGGTCAGCGTCGTGCCCGCGATATCGATGCCGCTAGCCGGTGGTTGCAGGTCGTACTCATGCAACCCGGATTCGGCGTGCAGGGCGGCGTATTCCTTGAACCGACCCGGGAACAGAAAGGGGGTGCGCCCGTTCGCGTCCTGGTAGTAGCTGCTGCACGACGGCGACGCCCACGAATACCGCGGGAACCGTTCCGCCAGCTGCCTGTTGTAGGCCGTGCTGACCGCCGGCTTGACCGCCAGTGATCGCACCCCGGCCGCCTGCTTGTCGCGCAGCAACCCGACGATCGTCGCGATATTGCATTCGGCGGTCACGAAATAGGGCGCGTCCAGCGGCAGACCGTTGGGTCCGACGGCGAAGAAGTAGTTCGGGAAGTGCGGTACCGCAATACCTTTGAAGGCTTCGGTCGATGTCGACATGGCGTCGGCGAGACTCTGTCCGGTCTCGCCGACGATGGTGATGCGGTCGTAGTCCAGGATCCGGTAGCCGGTGCAGAAGATGATGACGTCGGCGTCGATCTCGCGGCCGCTCTCCGTGGTGATCCCGGTGGGGCGCAGCGCGCGCAGCCCTTCCGGGATCAGTTCGACGTTCTCCCGCAGCAGGGCCGGATAGAAATCGTCGGAAACCAGACCACGCTTGCACCCGTAGGGGTCGGTCGGTGTGAGGGCAGCCCGCAGTTGCGGGTCCGGGATCGCATCGTTGATGAACGCGCGGGCTCGTTTCTCGAACTGCTTGGCCCGGTTGTGGCCCAGGGTGGCGGCGTCGTGGACCATGCTCATCAGAAACTGCTGGACCCGCCGGATGGCCTTCATGATGACTGGGAACCGGCGCCAACGGTCGCGCTGTGAGTCGGTGTAGAACTTGCGGCGCCGCGGCATGATCCAGTTCGGCGACCGTTGCAGCACGGTGAGTTCACCGGCGACCTTGGCCACCTCGGGGACGATCTGCACCGCACTGGCGGCGGAGCCGACGACCACCACCCGCTTGCCGGTCAGTTCGACGCTGTGATCCCAGCGGGTGCCGTGGAAGCTTGCGCCCTGGAAGTCGTTGATACCGGGCACATTCGGATAGCGGGGCGTGTGTTGATTGCCCATCGCATTGATGATCACGTCATAGTCGAACCGCTCGCCGGTAGTGGTCTCCAGCCGCCAGAAGCCGGCGTCCTGGTAGTGCGCGCTGGCGATGCGGGTGTTCAGGGTGATGTGCGGATCGAGGCCGAACTCGGTGGCGCACCTCTGCAGATAAGCCTCGATCTCGGGTTGATCGACGAAGCTCGCGGTCCACTCGGGATTGGGCCGGTAGGAGAACGTGTAGGCATGGGCCCAGACATCGCAGGCCAGGCCGGGGTAGGAGTGCAGGTGCCAGGTTCCGCCGACCGCGTCGGTGGCTTCGAAGATGGTGAAGTTGTCAAAGCCGTGGGCCAGTAACTCGTGCCCGGTCGCCAGGCCCGCGGGGCCGGCACCGATCACCGCGATCCGCAATGCGGACCGCTGCGCGACCTGCGGGCCGTGGACTGTGCTGCCGGCGGCCGTCATTCGGGGCCCCGGGGCAGCAGTTCCCCGGCGAGGATGCCGCCGTCGGCCACGAATTCCGACCCGGTGATGTAGCCGGCCTCATCGGATGCCAGGAAGAGCACGAGGTTGGCGATGTCCTCCGGTTCGCCGGTGCGGCCCAACGGCACCCGGCGTCGGCTGTAGCCGTCGAGGAGTTCGCGGATCTCGGGAATGTCGTCGGGATTGCCGAGCCGGGTGTGGACGAAACCGGGGTGAACCGAGTTCACCCGGATTCCGATCGGTGCGAGTTCCAGAGCCGCGACCCGGGTCATCCCGCGGACCGCGAACTTGCTTGCGACATAGGAGAAAACCAGGTCCATCCCGATCATGCCGTCGATCGAGGAGATATTGATGATCGAACCGGCCCCGGATCGCTCCATCGCCGGTGTCGCCGCCTTCATCCCGAGGAACACACCGGTCTGGTTGACGTCGATCACCTTCTGGTAGTCCTCGAGGGAAAGGTCGCGCATCGGCGAGGGGATCACGATGCCGG
>CAZKUK010000082.1:0-5879 GCA_964555915.1 uncultured Mycobacterium sp. | reverse complement strand
GGTTAACGGTTTCTTCGCCAGAGAGTTTCATCTGTAGCGTGAGAGAGCTTTCGAGCACGAAAATTTCAGCACACCGTGATACTCACTCTCACCGCACCGTGTGAAAAAGAGGACTTCGTCTGATGACTATCGCTCCCGCTGTGCTGGTTGTCGGTGCTGGACCGGTGGGACTGGTCGCTGCCGCCGAATTGGCCCGTCACGGAGTTGCGGTGCGCATTATCGATAAGCTGGCCGCACCCACCCACGAGTCGCGGGCGATCGCGGTGCACGCCCGCAGTCTGGACATGCTGGCCCGGATGGGTGTCGTCGATGACCTCCTGGCCACCGGGGTCCAAGCTCGCGGCATGGAAATGTACTCGGGGAATACCAGGCTGTTTCGCGTGCCGCTTGACAGTGTCGAAGCGGCCTATCCGTTCAGCCTGAACACCGCGCAGACCGAAACCGAGCGCGTGCTGGCCGAGCATCTGGCCTCGATGGGTGTCGCAGTAGAGCGACCCGTCGAGTTGGTGAACCTCGCGCAGGGGTCAGAGACGGTGCAGGTGCGGTTACGTCACCCCGACGGCACCGAGGAGACATCGGACGTGGCGTGGGTGATCGGCGCCGATGGTGCCCGCAGCCCAGTGCGTCATCTGCTCGGCGGCAAGCTGGAGGGCTCCTTTGTCGGAGAACGTTTCCTGCTCGGCGATGTGGACGCCGCCCACAATCTGGACCCGGAGGCGATGTACACCTTCTTCTGCACTGAGGGACCGGTGCTGGCGATGCCGATGCGCAACGGGCGAATGCGGGTGATGGCCCAAGTCCACGATCCCGACGGCACCCCACTGAACCTGCATCCCACCCTGACCGACCTGCAGGCCGTCATCGACGACCGGGTGGGCGGTATCACGTTGGTGCGGGAGCACTGGCTGACCTCTTTTGAGCTTCATCACGCCCAGGTTCGCCAGTACCGTTGGGGGCGAGTGTTTCTCGCCGGCGATTCCGCGCACATCCACAGCCCCGTCGGCGGGCAGGGAATGAACACCGGCATGCAGGACGCGTTCAACCTGGCCTGGAAACTGGCTGCCGTGGTGGGCGGGGATGCCGGCGAGGTTCTGCTGGACAGCTATCACGCGGAGCGCCACCCGGTGGCCACGAAGATGATCGCGATGACCGAACGCCTAAGCAAAGGCGGCACGCTGGCCGGACCGGCGCAGCACCTACGCAACACACTGTTGAGAACACTGTCCCACGTGGGATCGTTCCCACGCGCTCTGGCCAACTGGGCCGCCGAGGTCACCGTCGGCTACCCCGACAGCCCGATCGTGGTCAACCGCCCACCCCGCGGCACCGACGTCGCTGCCGGTGACCACTTCCCCTACCTCGGTGCCAACGACGTCCACCAACAACTGAGTGCAGCCTGGGGTCTGGGGCACACCACGGTGACCGTGGCCAGTGGGCAAGGCGTCCCCACACCCGCGCACGGACAGGGACGGCGCGTGCTGGCTACCGCTACCGGCACCCCGGTCGCCGGCTACGACGCCGCGATCGCCGACCCGCGACACCTACTCGCTGCCAGGCTGGGCTTCCCGAACGGCGGCATCGTCGTAGTCCGTCCCGACGGCTATATCGGTGCACTCGCCGCGCTGGACGACCAGAACACCATCACCCAGTACTTCGCCGCGCTCGCGCGCTAGGCAGAAGGCGAGATCGCCTGTACACCTGCGATATTGACTCGCAAGCGATGCACCGTGCGGTGCACTCGGCCATATCGGTGAGCTCCCTGTCGATGATCCGGCTGACGGCGCCCGGGCTGATCCGTGCCCTGTAGAGCTTTTGGTGCGGGCTGACCGCAGATTCATCATCGGTGACATCGGCTGTTGCTCTCACACAAGCCCTCGTTTCGGTCATCAGCGAGCCTTTCCGCCAGGCTCACACCCGGCGTGTTTGGCCCTTACACCGACTTCCGGATAGTCCCTTGCGCGTTGGTGGGTTTAGTGGGGCGGTAAATCTTTCACTGCACGGTGCGGTTGAGGAGTCGCTTCCTGAAAAGCACCATGTCATCGCCGTCTTCATGGAAGTCGCGGACTCGAGCCTTTTCGTCGTAACCGGCCTGCCGGTAGAACTGCCGCGCAGAATCATAGGCGGGGAGGGCCGACGTCTCGACCAGTAGGAGTCGTTGTTCGCGGGCGAGGAGTTCGCTTTCCACAGCACTGAGCAAGGCGGTTCCGGAGCCGCTGCGCTGACTATCGGGGTGAACCGCGATCATGGTCAAGTACCAGAGGCGGTCGGCCGCCGGGTTTGGTTGTGCATAGGCGACGGCGTTTACCGTTGTGGTGTTCGCGCTGACCAGATAGAGGTGGCCCAGATTCGGTTTGGTGAAGTAGTCCCCGAGCAGTTGAACAACGGGGTCGATGTCATCAGCGCCGAACAGTCCCGAAGCCAGCACCAGATCCAGCGTGGCGGCGGTGTCCTCAGGGGCGCCGGGACGGACTGTCGTCCCAGGGTCGATCATCATCATGATGTATGGTGCCACGTCCGGCATTGGCTGCCGTTACGCGCGCCTTGTGTTGCGCCTAATGCTCAGAGCGCTTTTCTTCATCAATCGATCCCATTGCCCACTCGGTGACCCGCCCGGTGTCGTCGCGAGGCGGACCGTCAGATCCGACCGCCCTCACGCCGAGGAGGTCATCGCTGACCGTATCGACGGCGGAACTTCTCGACCTGTCCGGCCGAGTCGAGCACACGGTTGGTTCCCGTCCAGAACGGATGTGAGTCCGAGGTGACGTCTACCACGATCAACGGGTAGGTCCGGATACCGTCCGGGGTTTCCCAATCGATGGTGCGTGAACTGGTGATCGTCGATCGGGTCAGGAACGACTTACCCGTGGCGGCGTCCTGGTACACGACGGGATGGTAGTCGGGGTGGATGCTTGGTTTCATTGTTGATCGTCTCCGGGTCGGTGGGGTCGCGCGGTGAGTTCATCGCGCACGTCAGACAATTCGTCGCAGGGATCGGCGTGCCAGTCGCCGAATGGATCGGGGTAGTGCGACCAGTCACTTGGCCGGGCCAGTTCGCGATCAGTGAGCAGCGCCTCCCGCAGGGCGTTGTCGATGTCGGCCGGTGGGGCACCGCAGACCAGCACCGTCAGGGATGTGTGGCGATCGCCGAATTGGTCGTCCCATCCCGTCGCCGCCAATGCGCTTCGCTCCGGGTCGACGTGGGCCAGTTCGTTGGATGCCATTGCTGTCAGCCATTTTCCGGCGTTCTCGATGAGGACACCACCGCCCGCCGACTCGATCCACATGACGTCATCGAGCCGGTTCGCTACAAACGCCCGTCCCCGGGTGCGGACGACACCGTCGAGCAACATGTCGATGGCGGCGTGCAGGCGCTGTGGGTGGAAGGGCCGTCGTGCGGTGAACTCCATCAGCGTGACCTCACCGGCGGGATCCAACGGTGGTTGCCCGGCCAGCAGTGGGTCGTGAGCGTTTCGCTTTCGGCCGCGATGCGTGCGCGGGTCGAGATGTCGCAGTGCCTGCTCGACACGGTCGACACCGACGGTGATACGAGCTAACGGTGCCAGCCGCCGCAGAACCGGCAGGGTGGCGGCATCGGGCCGGCTCAAGACCAGCACATCGGCGAATTCCGCCTGACCCACAACCACCTGGGCAACGGTTCGGCCATCGTCGAGTTCGCCGCAGCCGACCGCCTGGTTCAGCCAATCGCCGGGGTCGACCGTTGTGACCACTGCATCGATGCGCACGTCACGCCCGGCCGGACCGTCGATGTAGCCGGGTCCGACGTCAACCCGAACCTCGTTGATCGCCACACAGATGGGTTCGGGTTCCGACCACGGCGCCAGAAGCACAACGATGCGCGTCACATCGGCGCGGCGGTGCAGCCTACGCAGCAGAACCAACAGGTCGTTGCGAGTCGTGCAGCAGATGCACCCGTTGGTCAGCTCCAACGGCAGTTCGGTCGTCGACAACGCCCCGTCGCGCATGGTGCTGATCCAGCGCCGAACGACCTGTCCGTCGTATTCGTGACCGACGACCACGGTGCCCGGGCTGTCCATAAGGGTGCCTGCCACTCGATCGCTGTGACCTTGGCCTGCGACGAGGACCACCGGTGTACGCATTTCCCCCTCCGATTATTGGGAACGATTTTCATCTTAGCGCTGCATACGCTAGCGTCCGGGCAGGCGCTTGTCGACAACGATTACCATTACCGCAAAATTTTCAGGAGGTCAGATGTCTGCGCGATGCCAGGTGACAGGCCGTTCACCGAGTTTCGGCAATTCTGTATCGCACTCGCATCGACGTACCCGACGGCGCTGGAGCCCGAACATTCAACGCAAGACGTACTTCTTGCCATCACAAGGGCGCACCATCACGCTGCGGGTCAGCACAAAGGGCATCAAGGTAATTGACCGTGACGGAATCGAAGCCGTGTTTGCCCGGCTGCGAGCCGAAGGGCAGAAGATCTGATGGCTAGCACCGAAATCCGGCCGGTGGTCAAGCTTCGCTCCACTGCGGGCACCGGCTATATCTACGTCACCCGCAAGAACCGCCGCAACGATCCGGATCGTCTGGTGCTCAAGAAGTACGACCCGGTCATCCGCCGACATGTCGATTTCCGCGAGGAGCGCTGAAATGGCCAAGAAATCCAAGATCGTCAAAAACGAACGGCGTCGCGCGATCGTGGCGCGCTACGCCGAACGCCGCGCCGAATTGAAGGAGATAATTCGGCGTCCATCAAGCACGCTCGACGAACGCGTCGCCGCGCAGACGGCGCTGCAGCGGTTACCGCGGGATTCCAGCGCGGTGCGGCTACGCAATCGCGACGCTGTCGACGGCCGCCCCCGGGGCCATCTGCGCAAGTTCGGTCTGTCCCGGGTGCGGGTCCGCGATTTGGCACACCGCGGCGAACTGCCCGGAATCCGCAAGGCGAGTTGGTAATCGGCAAGGGTACGCAGGACTAAACCGCCCAGACGACTTGCCGCAGCCGCTCCGCTACGCAAGAAGGCCAACCCGTTAACCAAGCTTGGCGTCACGACGGTCGATTACACGGATACCGCTCTACTACGGACGTTTATCTCCGATCGGGGAAAGATCAGGGCCAGGCGCGTCACAGGGCTCACCGTTCAGCAGCAACGCGAGGTGGCAAGGGCGATCAAGAATGCCCGCGAGGTGGCGCTGCTACCGTTCTCTAGTCCTTAACCCAAGGCCGTGCGGTTCTGGCTTCCGAGGGCAAACCCCTGCCCTGCATCCTGTTTCGGGCACGCCGGGCGGCCGGATCGGTCTCGGCATCGATGATCGGCCCGAACTTGCCGCTGCCCTTCGGGACGCAGGTCCGCCTGGGGCTCTCTGCCAGTGCCCGCCCCTTCGCCCTCGGAGCAAGGGCACAACAAAGCAACTTGCCGGTCATTATTGAGAACGATTATCATTAAACTATCCCCTCAATCGGACAACGAACATCGAGGTTCGGAGGCGACTATCCATCGGTTCGGCCAAGGAGGGCTCAGATGAGACAGCGATGGAGCACTATCGGGCCGCCGGTCGCGGTGACCATCGCCGGTGTCGCCCTTGCGGGCATGGTGGTGACGGCGGTCGCGTCGGGCGACGCTTCGGCGGTCATGGGCAAACCCGTACCACCAATCCCAGGGGCGGTTCCCAGCGAAGCCCAGGAGTCGGGTGAAGCTGCCCCGACTGAGGATCGCGACCCGCACTCGTTCACCCCGACGATGCCCGCGGATATTTGTTCGGATAGCACCACCTGCGGATTCGCCGAAGTGCACTGAGCTGGCTAATGCGTCGATCTTTAGACCGGCGCGAGGTAGGCCGTGGCCCCAAAATGCCCTGCCGCAGACGGCGCGCCGGTGTTGCATGGCCGGGCTGAT
>CAZKUK010000081.1:0-6528 GCA_964555915.1 uncultured Mycobacterium sp. | reverse complement strand
CCGGGTCCTATCCCCGAGTCGCTGCGCTCCTGCCCGCCGGGTCCTATCCCCGAGTCGCTGCGCTCCTGCCCGCCGGGTCCTATCCCCGAGTCGCTCCCCGGCGGGGTTATGCGTACCCACACCCGGCGCCGGCGCACGATCAGCGACACCATCAGACCGGCCATCATCGTCATCGAGGACACCAGCACCCACAGCTGTCCCGGGTCATGTGACACCTGCAGGTTGACGAACGGGGTGGCGCCGTCGAAGCGCACCACGGTGCCGTCGTCCAACCTCGTCTCCTGGCCGAGATTGAGATTGACCCGTTCGAGTTTCGTCAGACGTTTCTGCTCGATGAGCCGATGGTCGAGGGAGAACAGCGACTGCGGCCGGCCGGTGTCCAGTCCGGCATCGCCGCGGTAGATGTCGATCGCGACGGCGGGATCGTCCATCGCGGGGAATCGCGACGAGAGCAGTTTGCCGTCCATCTGCTGGGTGGGGGCGAACAGGCCGGTGATGGCGATCTGATGCTTACGCCGTTCGTCGGCGGAGTACAGACCCGCCGGCGGGTCGAAGCGCATGGTGCCGGAGGACAGCAGATTCTGCGGGTCATCCGGCTGGAACTGCAGGGTTTGGGTACGTTCCTGGCCATTCGGGAACAGCACGGTGAAAGTCGGGGCGTAGCCGTGGCCCTGCAGGTAAACCCGGTCACCGCCGACCCGCAGCGGATGGTTGACCTCCAGGCGGTAGGTCCGCCAGGTCCCGGTCTGCAGATCCGTTCCGGCCTGATAGTCGATATTCGAGGCGAATTTCGTGGCCTGGCCCGTCGGCAGATAGCTGGCCTGGAAATCGTTGACCCGGATGCACATCGGGTACAGCCCGGTGCCGTCGACGTTGTTTCCGGCCCGGAACGAGTCGTAGGCCGCCGGCGATGCCGAGCAGAATCCCGGTCCGCCGTTGGCGATGACGATGACATTGCCCTCGTACCCGAACAGCTTGCCCACCGCGACGGCGGCCAGCAGGCCCAGCAGGGAGAAGTGGAAGACGATATTGCCGAACTCGCGCAGATAGCCCTTCTCCGCCGATATCTCGATGACCCCGCCGTCGGTGCGGCTGACCCGCCGCCAGCCGCGTAGCTGCTCCGTGACCCGGGCGGCGACGAGTTCGGCTGAACCGCCGACCACTGCTTCGGCATGTTTGGGTAGCCGGCTGAGGTTACGCGGGACGGGCACCGGGGTGGCCCGCAGACTGCGCAGGTGTTCCAAGATGCGCGGAGTCAAACAGCCCACCAGCGAGACGAACAGCAGCACGTAGATGGCGGTGAACCAGAAGCTGGAGAACACATCGAACAGCTGCAGCCGGTCCAGCCACGGTCCGAGGGTCGGATGCTGGCCCAGGTATTGCCGCACCTTGGACTCGTTGAGGCTGCGCTGCGGAAGCAGGGCACCGGGCACCGCACCCAGCGCGAGCAGAAACAGCAGCACCAGCGCGGTGCCCATCGAGGTCAGCGACCGCCAGCCCTTCAGTAGCAGCCGCGAGGCGGCGGTCATATCGGTAGCCTCACATCGCTGACCATGCTGTCGCGCACCCAGGAGACGAACTCGTTCCACAAGCCCGTCAGCAGTGCGATCCCAACGCCGATCAGCAGGATCCCGCCGAACACCTGGATGGCCCGGGTATGGCGGCGCAGCCAGCCCAATGCGCCCACCGCCCAGCCGGATCCGAGCGCCAGCAGGACGAACGGCACGCCCAGCCCGAGGCAGTAGGCGATCACCAGAACCACCCCGCGCGCCACGCTGGCCCCGTCGGTGGCCGACGCCACGGCGATGACTCCGGTCAGCGTCGGGCCCAGGCAGGGGGTCCAGCCGAGCGCGAACACCGCGCCCAGCAGGGGGGCGCCGGCCAGTCCGGCCAGCAGCCGTGGAGAGAACCGGACCTGACGCTGCAGAGCGGGGATGAAACCGATGAACACCAGCCCCATGACGATGGTGACCACACCACCGATACGTTGCAGGACGAGCTGGTTGGTGATCAGGGTGGTGGTCATACCGAGCACGGCGACGGTGCCGAGTACGAACACCGCGGTGAATCCGGCGACGAACAGTAGCGCCGAACCGACGACCCGCCAGCGCCGCGACGCCGCCCCGGTGTCATCAACACCGACCACCGTCGCCAGGTAGGACAGGTAGCCGGGCACCAGCGGTACCACGCAGGGCGAGGCGAACGACACCAGACCGGCCAGGACGCACAGGCCCAGCGCCAGTAGCAGAGGTCCGGCCGCGGCGGTCTCGGCCAAGCCGGTCACGATGTCCCCGGATCCGGCTCGGCGGCCAGGCGTTCCACCGTCGGAAGCAGATCCTCGGCCAGCAGTTCCCGCAGGTAAACCGCCGCCACCCGGTGTTCGCGGTCGAGCACGACGGTGGAGGGGATCACCGTGGCCGGATACCGGCCGCCGAAGGCGATCATGGTGCGCATGGCCGGATCGTAGATCGAGGGGAAGGTGATACCGCGGTCGGTGACGAAATCCCGCGGTGCCTCAATATCGTTGTCGCGGACGTCGATTCCCAGGAACGCCACCCCCTGATCGCGGGTGGCGTCGTAGACCTTCTGCAACTCGGTGATCTCGGCGCGGCACGGCCCGCACCACTGGCCCCAGAAGTTGATCACCACCACCTTTCCGGTGAAATCGTCAAGCGAGATCATCCGGTCGGTGTCCATCAGATCGGGCCCGGACAGCGGCCCCGGGCTGCCCCGGGAAGCCGGCGGGTCATAGCTGATATCGGTTTTGCCTCCGGGTGCGACGAACTCGAAGGTGCCGCCCTGGGCGACGGCATCATCGCCGGTCGCACAGCCCGACAGGACGGTAGCGGCCGCCAGGACGACGGTGACCAGCAGCCGCTTCACCGGCCGGCGAGCTCCGCGTATCCCCAGCCGACGTAATCCCCACCGTGGAAGTAGAACGATGTCACCGAGGCAAGGTTGCACATTCTCTTGGTCGGGAAATGGTGCAGCGGTTGGGAGTTCATCGACCGGCGCAACGTCTCGACGGGAAGCTGATGACTGACGCACACCGCCTCGTGGCCGGCCGCCCGAAGTTGCGCCCGGCGTAGCGCGGCGCGCATCCGCTCGGCGATCTCGCGATACGGCTCACCCCAGGACGGTGACCGCGGGTTGCGCAGATGCCACCAATTCCGCGGGTCGCGCAGAGCGCCATCGCCGGGCGAGACCCGTTGACCCTGAAAGACATTGTGGGACTCGATGAGTGACTCGTCGACGTCGACCGGCAGGCCGTGTGCCGCGGCGATCGGCGCGGCCGTCTCCTGGGCCCGTTCGAGGGGGGAGGCAACGACATGGACGATGTCGAGCCGCGCAAGCCAGTCGGCGACCGCCGCAGCCTGGGCGCGGCCGCGTTCGGACAGGTGGTAGTCCGGCAGCCGGCCGTAAAGCACCCCCTCGGGGTTGTGCACCTCGCCGTGCCGCATGACGTGCACGACGGTCCGGTCGCCGGGTGCCCGTCCGCCGGTTCGGCCCGGATCGGTCATGACCGGCTCGCCTGCGCGGCGGCGCGGGCCGCGGCGGGCAGGGCCGCGGCAATCCGGCCGAAGGCGTCGTCATCGAGGGCCGCCGAAACGAACCATGCCTCGAAGGCGCTGGGCGGGGCGTAGACACCGGCGTCCAGAAGCGCGTGGAAGAACGGCGGGAATCGGAAGGTCTCGCTGGCCCTCGCCGAGGCGAAGTCGGTGACCGGCTTCTCGGTGAAGAACACCGACAGGAAATTGCCGGCCCGGGCGACCCGGTGCGCCACCCCGGCGGCGTTCAGCGCGTCGGCCAGCAGCCCGGCCAGCCGGTCGGCGGCCGCGTCCAGGGCTGCGTACACCGCGTCGTCGGCGTGCCGGAGGGTGGCCAGGCCGGCGGCGACCGCCACCGGGTTACCGGAGAGGGTGCCGGCCTGGTACACCGGCCCCTGCGGAGCGAGGCGGTCCATGACGTCGGTGCGGCCACCGAAGGCCGCGGCCGGCAGCCCGCCGCTCATCACCTTCCCGAAGGTGAACAGGTCGGCATCGACGGGGTCGACTCCGTACCAGCCGGACCGGCTGATCCGGAACCCGGTCATCACCTCGTCGACGATCAGTAACGCCCCGTGCTCGGCGGTGATCCGGCGCAGTCCGGCGTTGAAGCCCGGCAGCGGGGCGACCGCACCCATATTCCCGGGCGCGGCTTCGGTGATCACCGCGGCGATCTCGTCGCCGAACCGGGCGAAGGTCTCATCGACGGCGGCGAGATCGTTGTACGGCAACACGATTGTGTCGGCGGCGGTCGCACCGGTGACACCGGGTGAGGACGGCAGGCCAAGCGTCGCCACCCCGGATCCGGCGTCGGCCAGCAGGGCGTCGACATGGCCGTGGTAGCAGCCGGAGAATTTGACGACCTTCGCCCGGCCGGTGAAGCCCCGGGCCAGGCGCACCGCACTCATGGTGGCTTCGGTGCCGGAGTTGACCAGCCGGACCCGTTGCACCGGTTTCACCCGCGCGACGATCTCGGCGGCCAGCTCCGTCTCACCGGGGGTGGGGGCTCCGAAGGACAGCCCGTCGGCCGCGGCGCGCCGGACCGCCTCGACGACCGCCGGGTGGGCGTGACCGAGGATCATCGGCCCCCACGAGCAGATCAAATCGACATAGGTGTTGCCGTCGGCGTCGGTCAGTCGGCAGCCCTTCGCCGAAGTCATATAGCGCGGGGTGCCGCCGACGGAGTTGAACGCCCGCACCGGTGAGTTCACCCCGCCGGGGATCACCGCACAGGCCTCGGCGAACAGTCTGGCCGAGGCGGTCGTGGGCGCCGCCTGTTCGGTGCTGCTCATGACTTCCAGTGTCTCAGCCGCCGGGTTCAACCTTTCATCGGCGTGGCGGTATGTAACGGTTCTGACCGAATTCGCGCCGGCCGCGACCGGCCCGGGGGTTCTATTTTCCGGCCGGTACCAACTTGAACACCGGATGGTCGGCGGCCTCCGGCAGGCTGGTGAAATAGCCCTCCACGGTCTTCCCGGCCTTCTTCCGGTAGGCCTGCAGGACCGGCGCCCTGTTCGCCGGAGGGATTTCGGCAGCGGTGAAACGTGTCTGTGCCCCGCGGCCGCCGAGGCTGACTTCGGGGTGTGCGCGCAGATTCTTCACCCATTGCGATTCACCCCGGGTCGATACCAGGTAGCGGCTACCGTCGACCTCGACGCTGATCACCGGAATCCGTCGCGACCGTCCGGTGCTCCGGCCGGTGAGGGTGAGTGTCTCGGTTCCGGAGATTCCGGTGGACATGGCGATCCTGTTGAAGATCTTGACGGTGAACCACGGGGGTTTCAGATAGGCCATGTCCCGGATTCTGCTCGGCGGTCGGTGCGCGGCGCAATCAGCCGTCGGTTCTGCCCCGTCAGGTGTACCGGGCGAACCCCTCCCTGGCGTAGGGGACGTAGCGGTACTTCATCGGCACCCGCTCCCACAGCCAGTTCGCCGTGCGGCTGCGGCATACGGCGGCGAACCGCTGATAGCGCCGCTCGCGGCGGTCATCCCAGGGCAGCCCGAGGATGGCCCGGGTCGGAGGTGGCATACCGCCGGTGGTGAGGAAGGCGGCCAGCGGGTTGAACACCGGGGCCACCAGTCTCCAGACCAGCGGTGAGACACCTTTGGGTCGCGGGAAACCCTTGGTGACGTAGCCGATGCCGTACTGGGCGCTGCGGTGGGCGACCAGCACATCGTTGATCATGTGATCCCAGTACCGCTCGAACGCGGCGTAATCCGCCGGCATCGGCCGGTCACTGACCCCATAGCGCCGGTACCAGGTTTTGGACTCGGCGTACATCTGTTCCTTCTCGGCGCGGGTGAGCTTCTTGACGAAGGTGTCGGTGAAGTACAGCACCTGATCGAAGAACGTGGCGTGCGCCCAGAAGTAGGTCTCGGGATCGAGGGCGTGATAACGGCCGCCGCCGTACTCCGCCGGCAGCTCGCCCTTGATATCGGTGTGGAATCGGCGCACCTGCGGACCGGCGTTATCGTCGTCGCTGCCGTAGACCGTCCGGTAGATCGGGGGCAGTGAACGCCGGATCCGGGCGGCGGTGTCGGCGAAGAACACCGAGTGGTCCACGACGCCCTGGCCGAGTTCGGCGAGCATATTCTGCAGCACCGCCGGCCGCGGTCCGATCAGCGCGATCCGCCGGTCACCGAAATACCTCCACACCAGCGAATCGGGGCCCAGCGGCGCGGCCTCGGGTGTGGTGGCGGTGCTGTTCGGCGTCCGGGCGGGCTCAGCCATGGGCGTCAGTGTTTCAGATTGCCGGCCGCGCACCCACCGCGGCCGTCAGCAATGACACCCTCCCGCCGGCGAACCGCTCCGCCGGGCCGCTGTCCGGGTTTGGTGGCCTGTCCAGGTAAGTGTGCTTTGCCCACCTCTGAGCGACAACGGCGGCGCCGGCGCAGATTCGGCCCGGGCGCATCGGAACTTGTCGCTCAGAGGTGGGCAAAAGCGGGTACCCCCGGGAACCTGGGGCGGGTGTGACTGCGGGGC
>CAZKUK010000080.1:0-6895 GCA_964555915.1 uncultured Mycobacterium sp. | reverse complement strand
TGCTTGGCATCGTCCTGGCGGGGGGCGAGGGAAAGCGGCTCTACCCGCTGACTTCAGACCGGGCCAAGCCGGCGGTTCCGTTCGGCGGTGCCTACCGTTTGATCGACTTCGTACTCTCTAATCTGGTCAATGCGCGGTATTTGCGGATTTGCGTTCTCACCCAGTACAAGTCGCATTCGTTGGATCGCCATATTTCGCAGAACTGGCGGCTCAGCGGTCTCGCGGGGGAGTACATCACGCCGGTGCCCGCCCAGCAGCGACTCGGGCCCCGCTGGTACACCGGTTCGGCCGACGCGATCTACCAGTCGCTCAACCTGATCTACGACGAGGACCCTGACTACATCGTGGTTTTCGGGGCCGACCACGTATACCGGATGGACCCCGAGCAGATGGTCAAAGCCCATATCGACAGCGGTGCCGGAGCAACCGTTGCCGGTATCCGCGTCCCGCGGGCGGAGGCCGGAGCGTTCGGCTGCATGGACGCCGACGAATCCGGTCGGATCCGCGAGTTCGTGGAGAAGCCGTCCGAGCCGCCCGCCGTACCGGACAACCCGGACCAGACGTTCGTCTCGATGGGCAACTACATCTTCACCACCAAGGTGCTCATCGACGCTATCCGCGCCGACGCCGACGACGACACCTCCGACCACGATATGGGTGGTGACATCATCCCGCGTCTGGTTGCCGACGGGTCGGCCGCGGTCTACGACTTCAACAACAACGAGGTGCCCGGTGCGACCGAACGCGATCATGGGTACTGGCGCGATGTCGGCACTCTTGACGCGTTCTATGACGCGCACATGGATCTGGTGTCGGTGCACCCGGTGTTCAACCTCTACAACAAGCGCTGGCCGATCCGGGGAGAGTCGGAGAACCTGGCCCCGGCCAAGTTCGTCAACGGCGGCTCGGCTCAGGAATCGGTGGTGGGCGCCGGCAGCATCATCTCCGCGGCGTCGGTGCGCACCTCGGTGTTATCCAGCAATGTGGTCGTCGACGATGGCGCCATCGTCGAGGGCAGCGTTCTGATGCCCGGTGTCCGGGTGGGCCGCGGTGCGGTGGTCCGCCGGGCCATCCTGGACAAGAATGTCGTCGTCGGTCCCGGTGAGCAGGTGGGCGTCGACCCGGAGCGGGACCGCGAGCGTTTCGCGATCAGCGCCGGCGGTGTGGTTGCCGTCGGCAAGGGCCTCTGGGTCTAGATCACCGGCTGTTTCCGGCCGCGCGGCACCCGTCGCCCCGGCGCCGAGCAGGCGGGCATCCCGAAACCTGCCATCGGCTTCACCCGATCCGGGTCAATCCCGTGCCGCGATCAACATGCCGTCACCGAGCGGTACGAGCACCGGGGTGAGGCGGTCATCCTCGGCGATCATTCTGGCCGCCTCGCGGACGGCGTTCACGTCCGCATCGTGCGCCGCCGGATCGCCGGCCCGGCCATCCAGTGCGGCGCGGTGCAGCACAATAACCCCGCCCGGGCGCAGCAGCCGTACCCCTTCGGTGACGAAGTGCGGCTGGTCGGCCGGTGCGGCATCGACGAACACCAGGTCATAGGAGTCGTCGGCCAGTCGGGTCAGCACCTCCTGTGCCCGGCCCGCGATGAGCCGAGTTCTCCCCGGCCCGACGCCCGCTTCGGCGAAGGCCTGTTTGGCGAGCCGCTGATGCTCCGGTTCGGTGTCGATCGTGGTGAGAACACCGTCGTCCCGCATGCCCGAGATCAACCAGAGTCCGCTGACCCCGGCGCCGGTGCCCACTTCCACGACTGCCCGGCCGCCGGAGAGTCGGGCCAGCAGGCTCAGTAACGCGCCGACCGCCGGGGTTACCGCCCCCGCGCCGGCATCGACGGCGCGTTCCCGGGCCGCCGAGACGATGGCATCCTCCGAGATCGACGCCTCGGCGTGGTCCAGCACGCGGTCGGCCCGGCTGCGCGCGGGTTCGTCGATGGTGGACATTCCAGCAGCGTAGATGAACTCCCGCGGTATGTGCGCAGGCGCGGCCGAACCGTTCTCTGGCCGCTTAGACACGCCGATGGAAGCTAGTCTAAGGAAATTGCCAATAATGACGGGCTGGTGACGTTTTGCCTGCTTAACGTGCATAAGTCCCTCGCTTCTCAGCGAACGCTAAGTTAGCTCATAGCGGTCGCACACCGCCGTGGGGAAAGGTATCGGACATGAAGAGGCGCACCAGCACGACAAGGAATACCGGGCACCGCGAGGGTGTTACGACCTTTGAGGCGCCACTTCGCCGAGCGCACGAATCTCAGGAGGATCCGACGACCACCACACTGACGGCCCCGGTCACCATGTCGCGCGTTGGACGCGATGACGGCGATGGCTGGGTGGAGCCGTCCGAAGACTTGCAGGGCACCGCGGTGTTCGACGCCACCGGCGACCGCGCGGCCATGCCGTCCTGGGACGAACTGGTACGTCAGCACGCCGACCGGGTTTACCGGTTGGCCTACCGGCTGTCCGGAAATCAGCACGACGCGGAGGATCTGACCCAGGAAACCTTCATCCGAGTGTTCCGGTCGGTGCAGAACTATCAGCCCGGCACATTCGAGGGCTGGCTTCACCGCATCACGACGAACCTGTTCCTGGATATGGTCCGCCGACGGGCGCGCATCCGCATGGAGGCACTGCCCGATGACTATGACCGGGTTCCGGCCGAAGGCCCCAATCCCGAGCAGATCTACCACGATGCGCGGCTCGGCCCGGATCTACAGGCGGCTCTGGATTCCCTGCCCCCGGAGTTCCGCGCAGCGGTGGTGCTCTGCGATATCGAGGGCTTGTCCTACGAGGAGATCGGCGCCACTCTGGGAGTCAAGCTCGGTACCGTGCGAAGTCGCATCCACCGTGGTCGGCAGTCGCTGCGCGACTTCCTCGCGGCCCGGCCCGACAATCCGGTGGCCGAGGCACAGTCGGCCTGACCGCGCCGCGCCTACCGGCCGTGATGGCGAAGCGATGCCGTGGACCGCGCTACATTAAGAGCCGCGCTACATTCGTTAAGGTAAGCGCAGCGAAGGGAGCGTCGGGGATGGCCGACCCGGGTGATGTGGTCCGTCGGGCTCTGGCCTGGCTGCCGTCGAGTTTCGCCTCGCAGAGCGACGCCCCGGTCGGCGCACCGCGTCGGTTCGGCTCCACCGAGCACCTGTCCATCGAGGCGATTGCTGCCTACGTCGACGGGGAATTGCGGATGAAGGCGCACCTGCGCGCCGCCCACCACCTGACGATATGCCCGCAGTGCGCCGGTGAGGTCGAATCGCAGAGCCAGGCCCGGGCCGCTCTGCGGGAATCCATGCCGGTCAGCATGCCCAGCAACCTGATGGGGTTGCTCAACCAGATCCCGCAGTCGACAACCCCCGAAACAACACCACCGCCCGGCCCGGCGGATCAGCTGGCCGACGACGCGACGCGGGGCAGGCGCAAGCGCCGGTAGGGTGGTGCCGTCACCGAGCAGCACGCCCTCGCCTGCTGCTCAGCCATCGGAGTGAGGATAACGTGAGCCCTGATAAGGACACCTCCGGCGGCGCCCACCGGTTGGCGCCCCGACCGGTTTCGCGGCCTTCGGTCGACCCGCAGGCCACTCGCACCTTCGGGCGCCCACAGGGTGTCGAAGGCTCATTCGTCGCCGAGGGACTGCGTCCGGCCGACCACCGGAATTCCGGCGAATTCACCCCCGCGACGACGAAGCCGGACCCGGTTCTGCAAGAAGCGTTCGGCCGGCCCCATCGCGGTGCTGAGTCGCTACAGCGTCATCCGGCCGACGCCGGTGCCCTCAACGGCGTCGTCGGTGGGCCGGAGGAGCCCGACGATCCCTGGCGCGATCCGGCCGCCGGGGTGGCGCTGGGTACGCCCGCACTGGAGCGGGCGGCACCGGTCATCATCGGACCGCCGCCGGGCAAGCTCGGGGTTCGCGATGTTCTTTTCGGTGGTCGGGTCTCCTACCCGGCGCTGGCCGTACTCGCCATCACGGCGCTGCTGATCGGGGTGGCCGGCGGCTGGGTGGGTCGCAATACCGCCGAGGTGGTGGAGGCTTTCACCACTTCCAAGGTGACGTTGCCGACTTCCGATAGCGGCGAGCTCCCGGCAGGACGTTTTACGCAGGTCGCCGCCTCAGTGGCGGACTCTGTGGTCACCATCGAGACCGAGAGTGACGACACCGGGTCGCAGGGCTCCGGGGTGGTGGTCGACGGCCGCGGTTATGTCGTCACCAACAACCACGTCATCTCCGAGGCGGCGGCCAGCCCGAGCAAATTCAAGATGCGGGTCGTCTTCAACGACGGTAAGGAGGTTCCGGCCAACCTGGTCGGCCGCGACCCCAAGACCGATCTGGCCGTGCTCAAGGTCGACAATGTCGACAACCTCACCGTGGCCCGTTTCGGGGATTCCGACAAGCTGCGGGTGGGCGAAGAGGTGGTGGCGGTCGGCGCCCCGCTGGGGCTGCGGAGCACCGTCACGGCCGGAATCATCAGCGCGCTGAACCGGCCGGTCCCGCTGTCCGGCGATGGGTCCGATACCGACACCGTCATCGACGCGGTGCAAACCGACGCCTCGATCAACCATGGCAACTCCGGCGGCCCGCTGATCGATATGAAATCCGAGGTCATCGGTATCAACACCGCCGGGAAATCGTTGTCCGAGAGCGCAAGCGGACTTGGTTTCGCCATCCCGGTGAACGAGGTGAAACAAACTGTCGAGACCCTGATCAAGGACGGCAAGATCGCACACCCGACATTGGGTCTCACTGCGCGGTCGGTCAGCAATGACCTCGCCTTCGGCGCTCAGGTGGCCAACGTGAAGGTCGGCGGACCGGCGGAGAAGGCCGGTATCAAAGAGAACGACGTTGTGGTCAAGGTCGGTGACCGGACCGTCGCCGACGCCGACGAGTTCGTCGTCGCGGTCCGGCAACTGCAGATCGGCAAGGACCAGCCGATCGAGGTGATACGGGAGGGCCGCGCCGTCACGCTGACGGTCAACCCCGCCTCGGACAAATGACCTGAGGGACACCTGACGTCATGTTCGCCAATATCGGGTGGGGCGAGATGCTTCTTCTTGTCCTGGTGGGCCTGGTGGTTCTCGGACCGGAGCGGCTGCCCGGTGCGATCAGTTGGACCTCCGGCGCGATCCGGCAGGCCCGCGACTATCTCAGCGGCGCCACCAAGGACCTCCGGGAGGAACTCGGCCCGGAGTTCGCCGACCTCCGCGAGCCACTGACCGAGTTGCAGAAGCTGCGCGGTATGACGCCGCGGGCGGCTATCACCAAACACCTGCTGGACGGCGACGATTCGTTCCTGACCGGCAATTTCGACGGCGCGGCCGATGGGCGGGGCCGAAGCGACACCGGGCCGGTCAAACCGCAGAGCGCCCCTGCGCCGCCCCAGGACGCCGGCGCGCCTGCTCCTTTCGATTCCGACGCGACCTGAACGGCCTGAATGGCCGCACGCGCTAGCGGCCGCTCGGATCCAGCCCCAGCGACATCCCGGCGAGCCCACGTCGTCGGGACGCCAGCTTGTCGGCAATGCTGCGCAGCTCACGGCCGGCAGCCGAGTCGGGTGCTGACAGCACGAGCGGCACACCGGAATCGCCCGCTGTCACCAGGGCCGGGTCCAGTGGAACCTGGCCGAGCAACGGCACGTCGGCTCCGACCGCCCGGGTCAGCCGTTCAGCCACCTGGAGGCCACCGCCCGCGCCGAATATCTGCATGGTGGTGCCGTCCGGCATGAGCAGCCCGGCCATATTCTCGACGACACCGACCAGGCGCTGGCGCGTCTGCAGAGCTATCGCACCGGCTCGCTCGGCCACCTCCGCAGCCGCGATTTGCGGGGTTGTCACCACCAGGATCTCCGCACTGGGCAGTAATTGAGCCACCGAGATCGCCACATCGCCGGTGCCTGGGGGCAGGTCGAGTAACAGCACGTCGAGGTCGCCCCAGTACACGTCGGCGAGGAACTGCTGCAGCGCGCGATGTAGCATCGGCCCGCGCCAGGCCACCGGGGTGTTGCCCTGGGTGAACTGCGCGATCGAGATGACTTTCACGTCATGGGCCACCGGGGGAAGGATCATCGACTCGACCTGCGTGGGCCGTTCGGCGGTACCCATCATCCGTGGAACCGAGTGACCGTAGATATCGGCATCGAGAAGACCAACGGCGAGACCCCGTGCGGCCAGGGCAGCCGCGAGATTGACGGTGACACTTGACTTTCCGACACCACCCTTACCGGACGCCACCGCATAAACCCGGGTCAGCGAGCCCGGCTCGGCGAACGGGATGACCGGTTCTGCGGCGTCACCGCGCAACTGCTTGCGCAACTCGGTGCGCTGCTCATCACTCATCACGTCCAGTTCCACGCTGACCGCGCCGGTACCCGGTACATCTGCCACCGCCGCAGTCACCCGTTCGGTGATCTCGGCTTTTTTCGGGCAGGCCGAGATGGTCAGGTAGACACCGACATGGACGGAGCCATCGGGGCCGACTTCGACACTCTTGACCATATTGAGTTCGGTGATCGGTCGCCGCAGCTCGGGATCGATGACCTTGGCCAGGGCGGCGCGGACGGAGTTCTCCAGTTCGGTGCTCATCGCTGCCGAGTGTAGGACGTTCCGCGATCAGGGCCTAAATCACCAGCCGAGGTGGCGAATTCCCTAGCTGCCAGGGTTTTTCGGCCGGAAGAACGCGTCATCGCCGGTGGGGCCGTGGCGGGTGCCCGTCAGCTGACCGGACCCGGTAGCGGGCCGGGAGCCGGCGGCAGTACGGGGCCGTCGGCCGGACCCGGAGGAGGCGGGGGCGGTGCCATCCAGGGCGGTGTTCCGGGCGCCGGAAGCGGGGGTGCCTCTGCCGGTGCCGCGGGCATACCGGGCATCGGACCTCCCGGCATACCCGGCATCGGGGCGCCGGGCATCGGGGC
>CAZKUK010000079.1:0-6913 GCA_964555915.1 uncultured Mycobacterium sp. | reverse complement strand
CGGGGAGGGATCGGTCGGGGAGGGGCTGGTCGGGGAGGGGCTGGCCGCGGAGGGGCCGGTCGGGGAGGCAGGGGTGCGGCGTGGAGCTGACGACGATGACCTACGAGGTCACCGACCGGGTCGCGCGGATCACCTTCAACCGCCCGGATCGGGGTAACGCGATCATCGCCGCCACCCCGCTGGAGCTGGCGGCCTGTGTGGAACGCGCCGACCTGGATCCCGACGTCCACGTCATGCTGGTGTCCGGCCGCGGCGCGGGCTTCTGTGCGGGTTTCGACCTGAGCGCCTACGCCGAGGGATCCTCCTCGGCCGGGGGAGACGACCGGGCGGGAACGGTCCTCGACGGCGCAACCCAGGCGGTCAACCACCGGCCGGATCAGCCGTGGGATCCGATGGTCGACTACCAGATGATGAGCCGGTTCGTCCGCGGCTTCGCCAGTCTCATGCACGCCGACAAACCGACCGTGGTCAAGATCCACGGCTACTGCGTGGCCGGCGGCACCGATATCGCGCTGCACGCCGATCAGGTGATCGCCGCCGCGGACGCCAAGATCGGCTACCCGCCCACCCGGGTGTGGGGGGTTCCCGCCGCCGGGCTGTGGGCGCACCGCCTCGGTGACCAGCGGGCAAAACGGCTGCTGCTGACCGGGGACTGCATTACCGGCGCGCAGGCCGCCGAATGGGGCCTGGCCGTGGAGGCTCCCGATCCCGCGGACCTCGACGAGCGCACCGAGCGGCTGGTGCAGCGGATCGCGGCGATGCCGGTCAACCAGCTCATCATGGTGAAGTTGGCGATGAATTCCGCGTTGTACCAGCAGGGCGTTGCCACCAGCCGGATGGTCAGCACGGTGTTCGACGGTATCGCCCGACATACCCCGGAAGGACACGACTTCGTCACCGACGCCCGGGAGAACGGCTTCCGGGAGGCCGTCCGGCACCGCGACGAGCCATTCGGTGATCACGGCCGCGCCACCTCCGGGGTGTGACCATGCGGATGACCGCTCGATCCGTGGTGCTCTCGGTGCTGCTGGGGGCGCACCCGGCCTGGGCCACCGCGGCCGAATTACGGGATCTGGTACGCGATTTCGGGATCAAGGACGTGACGCTCCGGGTCGCGTTGACCCGGATGGTCGGTGCCGGGGACCTGGTGCGTTCCGATGACGGTTACCGGCTCTCGGCCCGGCTGCTGGCGCGCCAGCGCCGCCAGGACGCCGCCCTGCATCCGATGACCCGGGAGTGGAACCGTGACTGGCTCACCGTGGTGGTCACTGCGGTTGGCGCCGATGCCAGATCCCGGTCGAGATTGCGAACGGCTCTGCAGGAAAACCGGTTTGGCGAACTGCGCGAGGGAGTTTGGTTGCGTCCGGATAACCTCGATGACACCCTGCCGACCGAAGTCGGCGGGCGGGCCCGGGTGCTGCGCTGCCGGGACGGTGCACCGGCCGAGCTGGCGGCCCAGTTGTGGGATCTGCCGGGCTGGGTCGATACCGGTCGCCAGCTGCTGCACGATATGGACGCCGCCGAAGGTATCCCCAGCCGCTTCGTGGTTGCCGCCGCCATGGTGCGTCACCTGCTCACCGACCCGGTGTTGCCGACCGAACTCCTGCCGGCGGAGTGGCCGGCGGACCGGTTGCGGGCCGCCTACGCAGACTTCGCCGGGGTGCTGGTGGCGCGGCGCGACGCAACCCGGCTCGCGACCCACATGGAGGCCTGATGAGTGTGAACGCCCGATGAGTGTGAACGTAGTCCGCAACGGACCGGTGACAACCGTGATCCTGGACCGCCCGCACGCGCGCAATGCCGTCGACGGCCCCACCGCGAGTGCGCTGTGCGAAGCGTTCGAGGAGTTCGACCGCGACGAATCCGCCGCTGTCGCGGTGTTGTGGGGTGACCACGGAACGTTCTGCTCCGGGGCCGACCTCAAGGCGATCGGCACACCGGAGTCCAACCCCACCAACGTGGCCGGCCCGGCACCGATGGGACCGTCGCGGCTGGTGCTGTCCAAACCCGTGATCGCCGCCGTCAGCGGGTACGCCGTCGCCGGGGGCCTGGAGCTGGCGCTGTGGTGCGATCTGCGGGTGGTCGAGGAGGACGCCGTGTTCGGGGTGTTCTGCCGCCGCTGGGGTGTACCGCTGATCGACGGCGGCACCGTGCGGTTGCCCCGTCTGATCGGGCACAGCCGCGCGATGGACATGATCCTGACCGGCCGGGCCGTGGACGCGCAGGAGGCACTGGCGATGGGACTGGCCAACCGGCTGGTGCCGCCCGGAGAGGCCAGGCGGGCCGCTGAGGAACTGGCCGCCGAACTGGCCGGCCTGCCGCAGGGTTGTTTGCGCGCCGACCGGCTCTCGGTGTTGCACCAGTGGGGGCGTTCGGAGGCCGAGGCGATGCACTTTGAGTTCGGCAGCCTGCCAAGGGTGATGCCGGACATGATCGCCGGGGCCCGGCGGTTCGCCGACGGCGCCGGTCGGCACGGCCAACCGACCTGAGACCGGACCGGCGAGCAGACACAAACTCGCACGATCCGGGGCCCTGGAGTGCGAGTTTGTGTCTGCTCGGCGCAAGAGGGGGGCAGGGGGGCGCAGGGGAGGGGCGGTCAGCCCCGGCTGATCCGGTTCCCGGAGCCCTCGTCGTGGATGGTCGGCTCACCCACCTGGTAGCTGACGACGTTGTTCAGCCCGGCCACCGACAGCGACCCGTCGACCCGCTCCGCCAGGACGGTGTTGTCAGCCCCGCCGACGCTGATCGACGCGCATGTGCCCCGGACGGTCAGCACGTTGTTCGATCCGCTCACCGACAGGGCTTTGCCCCGGCCGCAGTCGATATCGGCGGAGGTGCCGAACGAGCCGTAGGTGATGGTGCTGCCGGCCGGGGCCGGCACGCCGTCATCGGCACCGCAGCCGGCCAGCGCCACCGCTACGGCTGCCACGGGCGGGAGCGCAACGCGGGAGTACACGGCCATCTTTCTACCGCAGGCCGCCCCGGTGCCGGTTGCCACTAGAGTTCTGAGGCGGACCGTGCGGAGGCGATTGAATGACATCTCGTGCCAAGTCGCCCAAGCTCAGCCGTGAGGTGGTGGTGAACGCGGCGTTGACATTCCTGGACCGCGAGGGCTGGGATGCCCTCACCATCAACGCTCTGGCCACCCAGCTGGGCACCAAGGGCCCGTCGCTGTACAACCATGTGAACAGTCTCGATGATCTTCGGCGCACCGTGCGGATGCGGGTGATCGACGACATCCTGCAGATGCTCAGCACGGTCGGCGCCGGGCGCACCCGCGACGACGCGGTGATGGCCATGGCCAGCGCCTACCGCAGCTACGCCCACCACCATCCGGGCCGGTACTCGGCGTTCACCCGCATGCCGCTGGGCGGCGATGACCCGGAGTTCACCGCGGCCTCGCATGCCGCCGCGATCCCGGTGATCGATGTTTTGGCGTCCTACGGTCTCAACGGCCAGGATGCCTTCTACGCGGCGCTGGAATTCTGGGCCGCCCTGCACGGCTTCGTGCTGCTGGAGATGACCGGCGTGATGGAGTCCGGGGTCATGGGCCCCGGCGATAACGGCAGGATCGACACCGACGCGGTGTTCTCCGACATGGTGATCCGGCTCGCCGCCGGTATGGGCCACCGCGATGGCGCCGAGCGGTAACCTCTGACCTGCGATAAGCCCGCTGGTAAGGGATTTTGGCGGTCGTCGGGCACCCTGGTATCGTGGACCATCGCGCCTGGCCGACAGGTGCGTTTCACGCGCTGGTCGGACCACTTCGCATGTCTTGGAGCATCAGGAAATGCAACGGGTTCCGTGGTGCGCACCGCGTGCGAGACGCCCGATCGCGGGGTGAGCGACAAGGCGACAACTGCAGTACGACAGACTTGAGATGAGAGAAAGCCGGTAGATGCCAACCATTCAGCAGCTGGTCCGCAAGGGTCGCCGCGACAAGGTCGCGAAGGTCAAGACCGCGGCCCTCAAAGGCAGCCCGCAGCGCCGTGGGGTGTGCACCCGCGTCTACACCACCACGCCGAAGAAGCCGAACTCGGCGCTTCGCAAGGTCGCTCGCGTCAAGCTGACCAGCCAGGTCGAGGTCACCGCCTATATCCCCGGTGAGGGTCACAATCTTCAGGAGCACTCGATGGTCCTGGTCCGCGGCGGCCGCGTGAAGGACCTGCCCGGTGTGCGCTACAAGATCATCCGCGGGTCACTGGACACCCAGGGTGTCAAGAACCGCAAGCAGGCCCGCAGCCGCTACGGCGCGAAGAAGGAGAAGAGCTAATGCCCCGCAAGGGACCCGCTCCGAAGCGGCCGCTGGTCAACGACCCCGTCTACGGTTCGCAGCTCGTCACCCAGCTGGTCAACAAGATTCTGCTGGACGGTAAGAAGTCACTGGCCGAACGCATCGTCTACGGCGCGCTGGAACAGGCCCGCGACAAGACCGGCACCGATCCGGTCGTCACCCTCAAGCGGGCGCTGGACAATGTGAAGCCGGCTCTGGAGGTCCGCAGCCGTCGCGTCGGCGGTGCCACCTATCAGGTACCCGTCGAGGTGCGCCCGGAGCGCTCCACCACGCTGGCGCTGCGCTGGCTGGTCAGCTTCTCCAAGGTGCGCCGGGAGAAAACCATGGTCGAGCGGTTGGCCAACGAGATTCTCGATGCCAGCAACGGCCTCGGTGCCGCCGTCAAACGGCGCGAGGACACCCACAAGATGGCCGAGGCCAACCGGGCCTTCGCGCACTACCGCTGGTAGCACCGAAGCTCGCTTCGGTGCGCGAGCGCAGCGAGCCAGCCTAAATCGAACAGCCTTTAGTCAACTACTTCCGAAGGAATGCTGTGGCACAGGACGTGCTGACCGACCTCAACAAGGTCCGCAACATCGGCATCATGGCGCATATCGACGCCGGCAAGACCACCACCACCGAGCGGATTCTCTTCTACACCGGTATCAGCTACAAGATCGGTGAGGTGCACGACGGCGCCGCCACGATGGACTGGATGGAACAGGAGCAGGAGCGTGGTATCACCATCACCTCCGCGGCCACCACCTGCTTCTGGAACGACAACCAGATCAACATCATCGACACCCCCGGCCACGTCGACTTCACCGTCGAGGTGGAGCGCTGCCTGCGCGTGCTCGACGGTGCGGTCGCGGTGTTCGACGGCAAGGAGGGCGTGGAGCCGCAGTCCGAGCAGGTGTGGCGACAGGCCGACAAGTACGACGTTCCCCGCATCTGTTTCGTCAACAAGATGGACAAGATCGGCGCGGACTTCTACTTCTCGGTGCGCACCATGGAGGAGCGCCTGGGCGCCAACGTCATCCCGATTCAGCTGCCGATCGGCGCCGAAGGCGGTTTCGAGGGTGTCGTGGACCTGGTCGAGATGACGGCCAAGGTCTGGAGCGGTGAGACCAAGCTCGGCGAGAAGTATGACGTGGTGGAGATTCCGGCGGACCTGCAGGACAAAGCCGACGAGTACCGCACCAAGCTGCTCGAGGCGGTCGCCGAGACCGACGAAGCGCTGCTGGAGAAGTACTTCGGCGGTGAGGAACTCACCATTGACGAGATCAAGGGTGCGATCCGCAAGCTGACCATCAGCTCCCAGGCCTACCCGGTGCTGTGCGGCAGCGCGTTCAAGAACAAGGGCGTCCAGCCCATGCTCGACGCGGTCATCGACTACCTGCCCTCGCCACTGGACGTGCCGCCGGCCGTCGGCCACGCGCCGGGCAAGGAGGACGTCGAGGTCATCCGGAAGCCGTCGGTGGACGAGCCGTTCTCCGCGCTGGCCTTCAAGGTGGCCACCCACCCGTTCTTCGGCAAGCTCACCTATGTCCGGGTGTACTCGGGCAAGGTCGACTCCGGGTCGCAGGTGATCAACTCCACCAAGGGTAAGAAGGAACGGCTGGGCAAGCTGTTCCAGATGCACTCCAACAAGGAGAACCCGGTGGAGACCGCTTCGGCGGGCCACATCTACGCGGTGATCGGCCTGAAGGACACCACCACCGGCGACACGCTGTGCGATGCGAACAACCAGGTCGTCCTGGAATCGATGACGTTCCCGGACCCGGTGATCGAAGTTGCCATCGAGCCCAAGACCAAGAGCGACCAGGAGAAGCTGAGCCTGGCCATCCAGAAACTCGCCGAAGAGGATCCGACCTTCAAGGTCCATCAGGACAGCGAGACCGGTCAGACCGTGATCGGCGGTATGGGCGAATTGCACCTCGATATCCTGGTCGACCGGATGCGCCGGGAGTTCAAGGTCGAAGCCAACGTCGGCAAGCCGCAGGTGGCCTACAAGGAGACCATCAAGCGCGCGGTCGAGAAGGTCGACTTCACCCACAAGAAGCAGACCGGCGGCTCCGGGCAGTTCGCGAAGGTTCTCATCGCCCTCGAACCGTTCAGCGGCGAGGACGGCGCGACCTACGAGTTCGAGAACAAGGTCACCGGTGGCCGTATCCCGCGCGAGTACATCCCGTCGGTGGACGCCGGCGCCCAGGACGCCATGCAGTACGGTGTGCTGGCCGGCTACCCGCTGGTGAACGTCAAGGTGGTCCTGCTCGACGGCGCCTACCACGACGTCGACTCCTCGGAGATGGCCTTCAAGATCGCCGGTTCGCAGGCACTGAAAAAGGCTGCGGCACAGGCGCAGCCGGTCATCCTCGAGCCGATTATGGCTGTCGAGGTCATCACGCCCGAGGACTACATGGGTGAGGTGATCGGCGACCTGAACTCCCGCCGTGGTCAGATCCAGGCCATGGAGGAGCGCAGCGGTGCACGCGTCGTCAAGGCGCAGGTGCCGCTGTCGGAGATGTTCGGCTACGTCGGCGACCTACGGTCGAAGACCCAGGGCCGGGCCAACTACTCCATGGTGTTCGACTCGTACGCCGAAGTTCCGGCGAACGTGTCGAAGGAGATCATCGCTAA
>CAZKUK010000078.1:0-7005 GCA_964555915.1 uncultured Mycobacterium sp. | reverse complement strand
CGGACAGGTCAGCGCCACCTCGGCTTGTTCGATCCAGCCCTCGTCGAGGTACTCCGGAATCCATGGGCGTTCCTTGAGCCACGGCCCCTCCGCGACCGCCCAGTCCGGGAAGAGGTTCTTATCGTGGCCGATACGGCCGTCCGCCAGCCTGGCGGTGTGCGCCGCCAGCGGGTTGGCCAGTCCGATTTGGTCGATGACCCGGGTGTTGAGGCCGACGTTCATCCCGAGCATGCCGAGGTTGGTGAAAAACACGGTGTGCTGGGCTACCTGATGACGCCAGCTGTCCATCGGGACACCGGGCGGGGGCGGCGGGGGCGGCAGCGCCGGGACGACGTCCCAGACGTCATAGTTTCCGGACGGCAGCAGCAGGGCACCGTCGGGGGTGTTGTTGATCGCGACGATGACCGCCCGCATGCGCGGGTAATTCAGGTAGTCCGCCGCGGTCAACGGGTGGGCGTGCCCGGTGGCCTGGGAGTAGAACTTGCGCTCGTCGACTATTCCGGAGTAGGTCACCCGCGTGCCGTCGGCGCCCATACCCGCCGAGTTCGCGGCCCACAGCGCCCAGCCGGCCAGGGCCAGCCACAGCGCGGCAGCCGCCACGCCCAGATTCCGGTCCCTGCCGCGGGCGAACCAGCGCCCCGGGGCGAGCACTACCGGGATCACCGAGATCGGCGCGATCAGGCAGAACAGCGGCGCCAGTAGGACCCTGCCGTGCATGAAGTCCCCACCCTGGCGGATCCAGTACAGCGCCTGCACCGCACCGCTGAGGAGCATGAACACCACCACCGCCGATGGGCTCTGGACGCGACGAGCCAGCGATACGCCCCCGGCCGAACCGGGTTGCGCGCCCCACCAGGGGTGGCGGCGGCCGGCCAGCGGAACCGGAGCCAGCACGAGGGCAAGGGCAGCGAGCAGCACAACAGGCACCCAGAGGGCATACGGAGCGGTGAAGTTGTACAGATAGACAAAACCCTGATCCCATTTGCTACCGGAGGCATCCTTGGCGATCGCGGTCTGCGGCACCAGCAGCGCGTAGTAGCCCATCCGGAAGATCTGGTACCCGACCGGCAGCAGACCACCGGTGACCACGATCAGGATGCGCCGGGGCCAGCCGCGTTCGGCGACGAGCATCATCACCAGAGCAAGTCCACCGATCAGGGCCAACTCCGGACGCACCAGAACGCTCAGGCCCGCCACGAAGGCGAGTGCGGCGACGAACCAGGCCCGGGCCGACCCGCCCCGGGCCTGGGCCTGGGCCCAGCAGACCAGCATCCACCACAGCAGGCCCAGCCAGCCGATCACGAGCCCGTTCTCCAGACCGGAAGTGGCGAAATCGCGGGCTGGCGGCACTGCGATGTAGACCAACACACCGGCCGGGAGGATCAGCGCCGAGCGGCCGCGAAGTCCCGGCGCATACAGCCGCGCGGTTCCCAGCATCACCATCGCAACACCGGCAACGCTGAAGATCAACGCCAGCGCGAGCGCCACGTACTCCAGCCGGAGCGGTCCGCCGACCAGGCTGCCCAGGTAGATCAGATAGGTCCAGGCGGTGGAGGTGTTGGATTCCACCCGTTCCCCGGGGTTGAACACCGGGCCGTTTCCGGCCAGCAGGTTACGGACCGTGCGCAGCACGATCAGTCCGTCATCGGATATCCACCGGCGCTGCCAGGCCCCCCATGCCCACAGCACCGTGACGACCGCGACGGTTCCCCACAGGCTGATCCGGGTCAGCGGGGAGTAGCGGAAGGCCGCAGGCTCCTCCGGGCATTCCCCCGTGCCGGCCCCCGGGCCGACGGACGGCGCGCTAACCGATGACGACGGCGGCAATGACGGTTCCGATCCAGGCCAGGGCCAGCAACTGCAGCACCCGGTCGCGAAACGCGATCTCCTCGGGTTCGCCGGCGAGTCCACCATCCACATCGACCGCGTACCTCAGGATGGCGATGGTGAACGGGATCATCGAGATGACGTACCAGGATCCGCCGCCGCCGTCCTGCTCGAAGGCCCACAGTCCGTAGCACAGCACCACGGCGGTCGCCGAGAGCGTCCAGACGAAGGTGAGGTAGGTGCTGGTGTAATTCTCCAGGGATTTTCGGATCTTCGCGCCGGTGCGCTCGGCGAGCTGCAACTCCGCATAGCGTTTACCGGCTGCCATGAACAGCGATCCGAATGCCATGACCAGCAGGAACCACTGGGACAGCGGGATCCCGGCCGCCACGCCGCCGGCGATGGCGCGGATCAGGAAACCGGAGGACACGATGCAGATGTCGAGCACCGGCTGGTGTTTCAGCCCGAAGCAATACGCCAGTTGAATACCCAGATAGGCCGCCATCACGACCGCGAGTTGCGGTGTCAACGACCAGGAGATCGCCAGACAGCCGGCGCCGAGGGCGGCTGCTATCCCGTAGGCCAGGCCCACCGGGAGCACACCGGCCGCGATCGGCCGGTACCGCTTGGTGGGGTGTGCTCGGTCGGCTTCCACATCGCGGGCGTCGTTGACCAGGTAGATCGCCGAGGCGGCCATACAGAAGACCACGAATGCCACCGATACCTTGGCCAGCACCTCTCGGTAGTCGTACTGGACATCCCCGCCCAGCGCGGCCAGCGGGGCGGCGAACACCAGCAGGTTCTTCACCCACTGGCGGGGCCGGATCGCCCTGATGATCGCGGCGAACAGATTGCCCGGCGGGCCGGTGACCGCAGCTTCACTCGTGGCCATATCCGTCCTTCCCGCTTATTCCTGCCGAGCCGCTCGCCCCACCCAGCCCAGCCGTGACCCGCGCGACGGCCGCACCGACGGCCACCCCGGCAAGCACATCGGTGGGGTAGTGCACACCGAGTACCAGACGCGACAGCGCCATCAGCGGAACGACTGCCAGCGGCAGCGGCGACCGGGTGGCCCGGCACAGCAGCATAGCCGCGGCGGTACTGGACGTGGCATGAGCGGAGGGGAAGCTCAGGGAGCTGGGGGTATCGACGTTGACCGCGATGTCCGGGTGGTGCGGCCGGCGGCGGCGCACCGCCAGTTTGATCCCGATCGCGGCCGCGTGCGCGACCACCGCTCCGACGCCCACCAACAGCCAGTCCCGCCGGCGGCGGGGAGCCAGCAGCGCGCCGACACCGGATAGCGCCAGCCAACCTGCCGCATGCTCGCCGAAGTGCGACATGACCCGGGCCACGGTGACGACCGGTTCCGTAGCCAACGTGGACTGAACGCTGACGAGGACGGCGACTTCACCGCCGGCCCCGGTCCCGGAGTCGTGGGGGTCAGGCATGAACCGTCGATTCACCCATCAGTACCGTCTCCCAGCGGCGCCGGCTCGACAGCTCCGGCAGGGCCTGCCGGTAAACCCTGCGCATACGGTCATAGTTTCGCGCGAGCCGGATGTGCTGGCGCACCGAGGCTTTGAGCAGCTCAACCATCTTGGCCCGGTCGCGTTGGCGGTAGACCACCCCGCGCCCGTCAGCGGTGGTGACCGTTACTCCGTCGACATTGCACAGCAGGAACCACCGGGCGTCCTGGGTGGGCACATTGAGCTGCGGCCGGGTGTGGGCATCGGGGTCGGCCGGGCGAAGCTGGTGGATCAGCCCGCGGGCCAGCCGCATACCGATGGCAGGAAGTGCAACCGGCGGTTTGTGGACGCTGGTCCGGCCACTGGGCGGAGGTAGCGCAGTGGCACCGGGTAGCACCACCGCATCCGGGTACTGCTGGCGCAGCGCCCGCACCTCGGGCAGCGCCGACTCCAGAATCGAGAAGATGTGCTCCGGACCGGCCAGGAAATCCTCGATCGCCCTGTTCTGGATCGCCACGGTCGAATACTCCAGGCACAGCAGATGTTTCATGGTGGCCTTGATGGAACTCTTGATCAGCCCGGCCACCGGCGCATCCCAGTGCAGCGCCGAGACCACCAGCCGGTTGCGCAGATGGAAGTAGGCCTGCCAGTCGATGGCATCATCCTTGTCGCTCCATGCCATATGCCAGATGGCCGTGCCGGGCATGGTCACCGTCGGGTAGCCGTGCTCACCGGCCCGCAACCCGTAATCGGCGTCATCCCATTTGATGAACAGCGGCAGCGGCTGACCGAGTTCCTCGGCTACCCGCCTCGGAATCATGCACATCCACCAGCCGTTGTAGTCGACATCGATACGGCGGTGCAGCAGCTTGCTGCGGCCCTTACCGTCACCGTCACCGTCACCGTCACCGTCACCGCGGCCGCCGCCGTCAAGCGGATACTTGGCGAAGTCGTGGTCATATTCGGTGAACGGGGCGTTGGTCCACATGAAGTTGGACCGGTTGACCACCTCGCCCATCACATGCAGATGTGAAGGCTCCTGCAGGTTGAGCATCTGGCCGCCGATCAGGGTGGGCGTCTTGGCGAACCGGCTCAACGCCAGCGCCCGCAGGATGGAGTCCGGCTCGATGCGAATATCGTCGTCCATGAACAGAATCTGTTCGCAGGCGGTGTTGCCCAACGCCTCCAGCATCACTCGGCTGTAACCGCCCGAACCGCCCAGGTTGGGCTGGTTGTGAACGGACAGCCGTCCGCCCAGTTCGGCCGCCGCCGCGCTGAATTCGGGATGCGCAACGGCCTTGTCGGCGCCCTGATCGACGACGATCACCGCCCCGATCACCGCATCCACCAGCGGATCGGAGGTCAGCGCCCGAAGCGCGTTGACACAGTCGGCGGGCCGGTTGAAGGTCGGGATTCCGACCGCGATATCGGCCCGCCCCGGCACCGCGGTCGACGCGTACCAGGCCGCACCGTGCATGGTGCACTTGGTATCGGTGGTGATATCGAACCAGATCCAGCCCCCATCCTCGAACGGCTCCAGGCTGATCTCGAATTCCGCTGCGGCCGAATCATTTCCGTCGCTGATAAGCTCAGCTCCACCTACGCTGATCCGGGCGCCGGTGGCTTTGGAGCGGTAGACGTCCACCCGGGCCGCACCGGTCAGCTCCACCCGCAGGACCACTGAGGTCAACGTGGACCACCGCCGCCAGTAGCTGGCCGGGAAGGCGTTGAAGTAGGTGGCGAAGGACACCTCGGATTCCTCGCCGATCTGCAGGGCGGTCCGGGTCGCGGCGTGGGCGCGGCGGGCGTTGGTATCGGACTCCTCGATATAGAGCTTGCGCACGTCGAGGGGTTCACCGGGGCGCGGCAGGATCACCCGGGCCAGCAGGCTCACCGCACGGGATTCACCCGCAGCCACCGGGCCGGAGGGGATGTCACTCATGACGTCCTGCTTTCGTCGGTACCGTCGGCGATCAGCGGTGCCCCCTCGCGCAAGTGGGGTGCCAGCACGTTGTCGTACATGTTCAACGCACTGGCGATCGCCATATGCATGTCGAGGTACTGGTAGGTGCCCAGGCGGCCACCGAAAAGGACGGCCGCCGCGGCGGTCTCGGCCCGGGCCCGGGCCCGGTAGGCGGCCAGTACGGCCCGGTCCGAATCGGTGTTGATCGGGTAGTACGGCTCGTCGTCATTGCCGGCAAACCGGGAGAACTCGCGCATGATGACGGTCTTGTCGTCGGGGTAGTCCCGCTCCGGATGGAAATGCCGGAACTCGTGAATACGGGTGTAGGGGACGTCAGCGTCGTTGTAGTTCATCACCGGTGTGCCCTGGAAGTCGCCGCATGGCAGCACCTCCAACTCGAAGTCGAGAGTGCGCCAGCCCAGCCGTCCATCGGTGTAATCGAAGTAGCGGTCCAGCGGACCGGTGTAGACCACCGGCGCCTGCGGGCAAGCCCGACGCAGCTCGTCGCGTACGTCGAACCAGTCGGTATCCAGCCGCACCTCGATCCGCTCGTCGGCCGCCATATTCTCCAGCCAGGCCGTATAGCCGTCGACCGGCAGACCCTCATAGGTGTCGTTGAAGTACCGGTTGTCGAAGGTGTAGCGGACCGGCAGCCGGCTGATTGTCGAGGCGGGCAGTTCCTTCGGGTCGGTCTGCCATTGTTTGGCGGTATAGCCCTTCACGAACGCCTCGTAGAGCGGGCGCCCGATCAGTGAGATCGCCTTCTCCTCCAGGTTCGCCGCGGTGCCGGTGTCCATCTCGGCGGCCTGCTCGGCGATCAGCGCCCGGGCCTCCTCCGGGCCGTAGAAGCGGCCGAAGAACTGAGCGACCAGCCCCAGCCCCATCGGGAACTGGTAGGCCTGCCCGCCGTGCATGGCGAATACCCGGTGTTGGTATCCGGTGAAGTCGGTGAACTGGCGGGCGTAGTCCCACACCCGGGTATTGGAGGTGTGGAACAGGTGCGCGCCGTACCGATGGATCTCGATACCGGTCTCGGGCTCGGCTTCGGAATACGCGTTGCCGCCGATATGGCCGCGGCGCTCCACGACCAGGACGCGCTTGCCCAGTTGGGTGGCCGCCCGCTCGGCAATCGTCAGTCCGAAAAAGCCGGAGCCGACGACGAAAAGATCAAAGCGGGAATCGGTGTCGCTCATCGGCGCCTAGGTTATCCGACCCGGGGCCCGGTGATCGCGCGGCGAACCGTCGCGACCCCGCTGAAAGTGCACAAAAAGTGAGCAGAACAGGTGCGGACCTCCCGCACCCGGCAGAGCCACGGAATGTCGCGGTTCCCTCACGATTCCGCATCGTCACTCCCGCCACATCCACCCCAACCTTAACATCGTCTCAGAGTTCGAAAATCCCGAACCGAGCAGTCCAGACTGAGGAGACTTCCGTGCCGAACCGTCGTCGACGCAAGATCTCGACAGCCATAAGCGCGGTCGGCGCGCTGGCCGTCGCCAGCCCATTCGCGGTGATCGGCGCCATCCAGCTGACCTCCGGCCAGTCCGCACCCGAGCACCACGAGTTCACTCGCGCGGCGGTTGTCACCGACCTGCCCAACGAGATCCTCTCCGCGCTGCAGGCGGGCCTCTCGCAGTTCGGCATCAACCTGCCGCCACTGCCCACCGGGCTGAGCCCGTCCGGGACCCAACCGGTGCAGTCCGGTCCGCTGACCACCCCGGGCCTGACCACACCCAGCCTCACCACCCC
>CAZKUK010000077.1:0-7133 GCA_964555915.1 uncultured Mycobacterium sp. | reverse complement strand
CCGAGATTCCCGCGGAACCCCTGGATTCCGCGGACACCGACATTCCCGACGATGCCGATATCGCGGCGAACGCCGTCAATGGCGCCGGACCCCCGCGGGCCTTCGGCGAACCAGCCGGCGAACCAGCCGGTGAAACAGACACTGCCGACACCGGCCCGGCACTGCCGCCGGTCACCGGGCATATGCCCACCGTGGTCGCCGCGCATCCCGTCGCGGTGCCCGGCGGCCACCAGTTCGTGAAGCGCTGGAAGTTCGCGCTCATCGTCGCCGGGGTGTGGGTGCTGGCCGCCGCGGCCGGCCTGGGATGTTATTTCTGGTGGTACACCGCGCTCAGCAAGACCATTCCGGTGTTCGGCATCCTGCTCTTCGTGATCGGTTCCACGGTCGCGAGCATGCTCGTTTCGATGGTGCCGAACCGACCGCAGGTCGCGGCCCTGGCGATCGCCCTGATGGCGGCGCCGCTGGCATCGATGACGGCCGCGGCTGTGCTGCACGGTGCCTATTACTTCGAATGGATTGCCCGACCAGTAATAGGGTAGCGGCGTGACCCACTTTGACGTTGTCGTCCTCGGCGCCGGCCCCGGCGGGTATGTCGCGGCCATCCGCTGCGCCCAACTCGGCCTGAACACCGCCATCATCGAGCCCAAGTACTGGGGCGGGGTATGCCTCAACGTGGGCTGTATCCCCTCCAAGGCCCTTCTCCGCAATGCGGAGTTGACCCATATCGTCACCAAAGAGGCCGCGACGTTCGGCTTCAGCGGGCAGATCACCGCAGATTTCGGTGCCGCCTTCGACCGCAGTCGCAAGGTCGCAGACGGCCGCGTCGCCGGTGTGCACTACCTGATGAAAAAGAACAAGATCACCGAGATCCACGGATACGGGCGGTTCACCGGCCCCACCACGATCGAGGTGCAACTCAACGACGGCGGGACCGAAACGGTCACCTTCGGTCATGCGATCGTCGCCACCGGCAGCAGCACCCGATTGATTCCGGGTACCTCGCTGTCCAAGAATGTCGTGACCTACGAGGAGCAGATCCTCGACCGGGAACTGCCCGGGTCGATCATCATCGCCGGTGCCGGCGCAATCGGCATGGAGTTCGCCTACGTCATGGTCAACTACGGCGTCGACGTGACAATCGTCGAGTTCCTGCCCCGGGCACTGCCCAATGAGGACGCTGAGGTCTCCAAGGAGATCGAGAAGCAGTACAAGAAGCTCGGCGTGAAGATTCGGACCGGAACCAAGGTGGAGTCCATCACCGACGACGGGTCCATGGTCACTGTGGTGGTCAGCAAGGACGGGAAGGCCGAGGAGCTCAAAGCCGACACAGTCATGCAGGCGATCGGCTTCGCGCCCAACGTCGAGGGTTTCGGGCTGGAGACGACCGGGGTGGCACTGACCGACCGCGGTGCGATCGCCATCGACGATCACATGCGCACCTCGGTCCCGCATATCTATGCCATCGGCGATGTCACCGCCAAATTGCAGCTCGCCCATGTGGCCGAGGCGATGGCCGTGGTGGCGGCCGAGACCATCGGGGGCGCGGAGACGCTGACCCTCGGCGACTACCGGATGATGCCGCGGGCGACGTTTTGTCAGCCGCAGGTCGCCAGCTTCGGATTGACCGAAGAGCAGGCCCGCGACGAGGGCTACGACGTCAAGGTGGCGAAGTTCCCGTTCACCGCGAACGGCAAAGCCCACGGACTGGCCGACCCGGTGGGTTTCGTGAAGGTGATCGCCGACAGCAAATACGGGGAGCTGCTGGGCGCCCACCTGATCGGCCCGGACGTTTCGGAGCTGGTTCCGGAACTGACGCTGGCGCAGAAGTGGGATCTCACGGTCAATGAGCTCGCCCGCAATGTGCACATCCACCCGACGCTGTCGGAGGCGCTGCAGGAATGCTTCCACGGCCTGGCCGGCCACATGATCAATTTCTGAGTCGCATCCGGTGAGACCGGTCGCCATCGCCGGGATCGGCGGTCTGGTCCTCGGGCATATCCTATGGCTGATCGGTATCACGATGGCGATGCGGTCAGCATCGGTGAGCACCTGGGTGCTCGTGGTCTCCGCGGTGGTCGTCCTCGGCGCCGCCCTGGCCGCTCAGCAGGCCTGGCAGCGTTACCAGCGTGGTGACCTCACCAGAGCGGTGTTTCTGGCCGCCCTTCCCGTTGCCCCGATGATCTTCACCACGATCGTGCTCGGGGTCACCTACCTGTGATGTGTCGCAGCCCGGGAGCGCAAAGTGCAATCTCACGTCCGTAACAGGAATGAGACCGTCTTAACAGGAAACACTTCATGTTGTTGTAGGGAAGCCCACAGCCGGGCTTATTAGCTTCGAGGCCATGACCATCCCGGTGATGTCCTACCTGATCGCTTCGCTGGCTTTCGCCGGAGTTTTTTTCGTGCTGGCGGCCCGTCTCAGGACCCCCGGAGAGCAGACGCCGGAACACCAGGGATTCATCTCACTTGTCGGCGGGGTGATGTGGCCGCTCGTTTTGGTTGGTCTCGTCCAACTGGGCGCGATAGCGCTGTTCAGGAAGTACCTCTCCGCGCGCCAGCCGGCAGTCGCCACCCACGGAATGCCGAAGTCGTCCAGCCCGGCACCTGCGTGGATGTACTCACACGCTTGAGTCGGCTCAGTCCGGGAAGTCCAGCGGAATCCGCAGGGCTGCCAAGGTCGCGGCGATCGCATCGTAGTGGCCCGCGAGGACGCAGAACTCGATGATCTGCTGCCGGCGGAGATGCCCGGACAGGGCCGAAAACGTGTCATCGGTGAGAGTGCGCTCGGTGACGAATTCATCGACCGCGGTCAGCAGGGTGCGCTGGCGGTCAGACAACCCCGGCGCGGTGGGACCGGCGAAAATCTTCTCCTGCAGCGCGGGGTCCAGCCCGCGGGAGCGCGCCAGTCGGCGATGCTGCTGGAGTTCGTATTCCGAACCGCGCAGATGGCCCACTCGCAGGATCACCAGTTCTTTATCCCGCTTCGGCAGCTTGCCCCAGTTCAACAACATGCCTGAGTACGGCAGAAAAGACAGGAACAACAACTTGTGCTGACCCAGCACGGTGAACAGGTGCATCTGCGGTGCCCGGATGGAGCGCGCGGCGATTCTGGCGATCATCCAGTTCAGCAGGCCGAGTTCGCGGCGGTTGCCCGGTGGAATGCGCGCCAGTCCGCTCACGGGTTCTCCTTCACCAGGTAGGGCGAGACGGTGCTGCGGTGTTCGTCGATGTCCAGGGCCCGACCCAACGCGGGGAAGGCTCGCTGCGGACAGTTGTCCCGCTCGCACACCCGGCAGCCCGAGCCAATGGGGGTTGCACTGTCCGAGGACAGATCCAGACCGCGGGAGTACACCAGCCGGTTGGCTTGGCGTGCGTCGCAACCCAGGCCGATCGCGAACGTTTTCCCGGGCTGACCGTACCGGTGCGCGCGGCGTTCCACCGTCCTCGCCACCCACAGGTAATTGCGGCCGTCTGGCATCTGCGCGAGCTGCACCAGAATCTTGCCGGGGTTGGAAAACGTCTCGTAGACGTTCCACAACGGGCACGTACCACCTGAAGATGAGAAGTGGAACCCGGTGGCGGACTGCCGTTTTGACATGTTGCCGGCCTTGTCGACCCGGACGAACGAGAACGGCACGCCCCGCATCGACGGTCGTTGCATGGTGGATAGCCGGTGACAGATGGTCTCGTAGCTGACCTGGTAGAACGCCGAGAGCCGTTCGATGTCGTAGCCGAAGTTCTCGCTGACGTCGTGGAACTGCCGGTAGGGAAGTACCGCCGCGGCGGCGAAGTAGTTGGCCATGCCCAGCCGGGCCAGTCGCCGCGACTCCACGCTGGTGAACTTGGCGTCGGTCACCATGGTGTCGATCAGATCCCCGACCTCGAGGTAGGCCAACTCGGCGGCCATCTTGAACACCTGCTGTCCGGAGGACAGGTTGGTGGAGATCTCCAGCGTTCTCATGTCGGGGTGGTACCGGTGCAACACCGTGTCACCGAGGTCTATGCGCTTGATGATGTGCACCCGGTGGACTTCGGTGAGCCGGCGGGACAGTTCACCGGCGAGGTCGCCGCGGTGCATCCGCATCCGGGCGGTGAGGTCCTCCGCGGCGGTGTCGAGTTCGTGGAGGTAGTTCTGTCGTCGGTAGAAGTAGTCGCGCACCTCTTCATGCGGCATGGTGATCGAACCGCTTCCACTGCCGTCGTTGAACCGGTCCTCGGTGGCCTCCGCGAGCTGGGCGGTGGTGATCCGGTAGCGCCGGTGCAGGTTGACCACCGCCCGGGCAATTGCCGGGTGGTTGCCGACCATATCCGCCAATTCGGCGGGGTCGACCGCCACATCGAGATCTCGGTCGACCATCACCTCCCGCAGCTCCGCGACCAGCCTGGTGTCATCCCGGGAGGCGAAGAAGGTCGCGTCGACACCGAACACCTCGGTGATGCGCAGTAGCACCGCCACGGTGAGCGGCCGGACGTCGTGCTCGATCTGATTGAGGTAGCTCGGCGAGATTTCCAGCATCTGAGCCAGCGCGGACTGGCTTAACCCACGTTCGGTCCGCAGTTGACGCACCCGCGACCCGACGAAGGTCTTCGGCATGCCGTCAGCGTACCGATGTCCGGCCGAGTGGTCTGTTGGCATGGATCGGGTCGTTTGGCATGATCCGCAGCTATGGCTAGCAGCAGGGCGGCGACCCCCGGTGGTCTCGGGAAGGTGTTGATGCCCGTTCCGGACCCACATCCGGACGTGTTCGACCGGCAGTGGCCGCTCCGGCCCGCCGATGTCGACCGGCTGGGCCGGTTGCGTATGGACGCTGCGCTGCGCCACATCCAGGACATCGGCCAGGACCACCTGCGTGAGATGGGGCATAACGACACTCACCCGCTGTGGATCGTCCGCCGGACCATGGTGGACATGGTCGGACCGATTGAATTCCAGGACATGCTGCGACTGCGGCGGTGGTGCTCCGGTGCGTCGAATCGGTGGTGTGAAATGCGGGTGCGGATCGACGGTCGCCGGGGCGGGCTCATCGAGTCTGAGGCCTTCTGGATCAACTTCAACCGGCAAACCCAGGGGCCGGCCCGCATTGCCGACGATTTCATGGAAGGGCTTTTGCGCACCACCGATGTCAACCGGGTGCGGTGGAAGGCGTATCTGTCGCCCGGCTCGCGAGAAGATGCCGACGAGATCCGGGAGTTCCCGATCCGGGTCAGTGATATCGACCTGTTCGATCATGTCAACAACTCGGTCTACTGGAAGGTCGTGGAGGAGTTCCTCGCACCGCACCCGGAGTTGCTCGAGGCCCCGTTGCGGGTGGCGATCGAGCATGACGCGGCCGTCGCCTACGGGGACAAGCTGGAGGTGTTACTGCACGTCCATCCACCCGGATCCACCGATAAGTTCGGGCCGGATCTGACCGACCGGACGGTGAGAACGCTCACATACGTTGTCGGCGAGGAGACCAAGGCCGTCGCTGCGGTCTTTGCCCTGTAAGCGGTCCGGTTTCGGCGGAGCCCCGATTTACCTGCGGTATCACGGTGCCGGGACGGGATTGCGAATACCGCCGGGCCACAGCCTTCACAGACTTAGCAAATTGGGCCCTCGGGTGTTGCCGAAATTGGCAACGGTAGCGATTGGACCAGCGCATATCGACTGTGGGATCGTCTGCTCCAGAAACCAGCGATGAGTTCCTGGCGTTAGCAGCGGCGCTGCGGCGCTTGGCGGTGACGGTAAAGGAGAGTCCATATGTCCGGGTCCGAGGTCGGGAAGCCGAAGAGCGCAGCGGAGATCCAGCGCGACTGGGATACCAACCCCCGTTGGAAAGGTCTGGAACGGACCTACACCGCCGAGGATGTCGTCGCCCTGCAGGGCAGTGTCGTCGAGGAGTCCACCCTGGCCCGCCGCGGCGCGGAAATCCTGTGGAATCAGGTCAACGACATGGAGTTCGTCAACGCACTGGGCGCCCTGACCGGAAATATGGCCGTCCAGCAGGTGCGGGCCGGACTCAAGGCCATCTACCTGTCCGGCTGGCAGGTCGCCGGCGACGCCAACCTGTCCGGCCACACCTACCCCGACCAGAGCCTCTATCCGGCCAACTCGGTACCGCAGGTGGTCCGCCGGATCAACAACGCGCTGCTGCGCGCCGACGAGATCGCCAAGGTTGAGGGCGATACCTCCGTCGACAACTGGCTGGTCCCGATCGTGGCCGACGGTGAGGCCGGTTTCGGTGGCGCGCTGAACGTCTACGAACTGCAGAAGGCCATGATCGCCGCCGGTGTCGCCGGGTCGCACTGGGAGGACCAACTGGCCTCGGAGAAGAAGTGCGGCCATCTGGGCGGCAAGGTGCTCATTCCCACCCAGCAGCACATCCGCACCCTGACCTCGGCGCGGCTCGCGGCCGACGTGGCCGACGTCCCGACGGTCGTCATCGCCCGTACCGACGCCGAGGCGGCCACCCTGATCACCTCCGACGTCGACGAGCGGGATCAGCCGTTCGTCACCGGGGAGCGCACCTCCGAGGGCTTTTATCACGTACGTAACGGTCTTGAGCCGTGTATCGCCCGGGCCAGGGCCTACGCGCCCTACGCGGACCTGATCTGGATGGAGACCGGCACCCCGGATCTGGAGCTGGCGGCCAAGTTCGCCGAGGGCGTCAAGTCCGAGTTCCCCGACCAGCTGCTGGCCTACAACTGCTCGCCGTCGTTCAACTGGCGCAAGCATCTCGACGACGCGACCATCGCCAAGTTCCAGAAGGAACTCGGCGCTATGGGGTTCAAGTTCCAGTTCATCACCCTGGCCGGTTTCCACGCGTTGAACTACTCGATGTTCGACCTGGCCTACGGTTACGCCCGCAACCAGATGACCGCCTATGTCGAACTGCAGGAGCGCGAGTTCGCGGCTGAGGAGCGGGGCTACACCGCCACCAAACACCAGCGTGAGGTCGGTGCCGGCTATTTCGACCGGATCGCCACCACGGTGGATCCGAACTCCTCGACCACCGCGCTGGCGGGCTCGACCGAAGAGGGACAGTTCCACTGATCCACGCCGAGCAGACGCAAACTCGCATGAATTGGCCATCAATAGTGCGAGTTTGTGTCTGCTCGCGGGTTACGGGTTGAGAGACTCGCGGGTTGAGAGA
>CAZKUK010000076.1:0-7254 GCA_964555915.1 uncultured Mycobacterium sp. | reverse complement strand
CGCGGGCGTCGATCTCGTGCTCCTCGATGTGAATCGAGGTGAGCACGTCCTCCTCCACCAGCCGGCTGGACAGGATGATCGCGTCCTCGTAGTTGTGGCCCTCCCACGGCATGATCGCCACGAGCAGGTTCTTGCCCAGCGCCATCTCGCCGTTCTGGGTGCAGGGCCCGTCGGCGATCACCTGACCGGCCTCGACCCGCTGACCGGTGTCGACGATCGGCCTCTGGTTGGCACAGGTGCCGTGGTTGGACCGGTTGAACTTACGCATCCGGTAGCTGTGCCGGGTGCCGTCATCAGCCATCACGGTGATGTAGTCGGCCGAAACCTCCTCGACCACACCGGCTTTGTCCGCGATGACGACATCGCCGGCGTCGATCGCGGCGCGCAGTTCCATACCGGTGCCCACCAGCGGCGCCTCACTGCGCACCAGCGGCACCGCCTGACGCTGCATGTTGGCACCCATCAGGGCCCGGTTGGCATCGTCATGCTCGAGGAACGGGATCATGGCGGTGGCCACCGACACCATCTGGCGCGGTGAGACGTCCATGAAGTCGACCTCGGTGGCGCTGACGTACTCGACCTCGCCGCCCTTGCGGCGCACCAGAACCCGCGGCTCGGTGAAGCGCCCGCCGGCGTCGGTCGGCGAGTTGGCCTGCGCCACGACGTGGCGGTCCTCCTCGTCGGCGGTCAGATAGTGCACATCATCGGTGACCACACCGTCGACGACCTTGCGGTAGGGCGTCTCGATGAAACCGAACGGGTTGACCCGCGCGTACACCGACAGCGACCCGATCAGGCCGATATTCGGACCTTCCGGGGTCTCGATCGGGCACATCCGGCCGTAGTGGCTGGGATGCACGTCGCGGACCTCCAGGCCGGCCCGCTCACGGGAGAGCCCGCCGGGCCCGAGGGCCGAGAGCCGCCGTTTGTGGGTCAGCCCGGACAGCGGGTTGTTCTGGTCCATGAACTGGCTCAGCTGCGAGGTGCCGAAGAACTCCTTGATCGCCGCCACCACGGGGCGGATGTTGATCAGGGTCTGCGGGGTGATCGCCTCGACGTCCTGGGTGGTCATCCGCTCCCGGACGACCCGCTCCATCCGGGACAGACCGACCCGGATCTGGTTCTGGATCAGCTCGCCCACGGTGCGCAGCCGGCGGTTGCCGAAGTGGTCGATATCGTCGACCTCGACGGGCACCTCGACACCGCCGGGGGCGGTCATGGTGGCCGGCACACCGGTCTCGGCCGCATGGTGCAACCGCACCAGATACTCGATGGTGGCGACGATGTCCTCCGGCGTCAGCGTCGAGTTGGTGATCGGCTGACCGGGGTTCAGGCCCAGCTTCTTGTTGACCTTGTAGCGGCCCACCCGGGCCAGGTCATAGCGCTTCTCCTTGAAGAACAGGTTCTCCAGCAGGGTCTGCGCGGACTCCTTGGTGGGCGGCTCGCCCGGGCGCAGCTTGCGATAGATGTCCAGCAGCGCCTCATCGGTACCGGCGGTCGGATCCTTCTCCAGGGTCGCCATCATGATCTCGGAGAAGCCGAAGCGTTCCCGGATCTGCTCGTTGGTCCAGCCGAGCGCCTTGAGCAACACGGTGACCGGCTGGCGGCGTTTGCGGTCGATACGCACGCCGACGGTGTCCCGCTTGTCGACGTCGAACTCCAGCCAGGCGCCGCGGCCCGGGATGACCTTGACCGAGTGCAGATCCTTCTCGGTGCCCTTGTCGACCGAGTGGTCGAAGTAGACACCGGGCGAGCGGACCAGCTGGCTGACCACGACCCGCTCGGTGCCGTTGATGATGAAGGTGCCCTTCTCGGTCATCACCGGGAAGTCGCCCATGAACACCGTCTGGCTCTTGATCTCGCCGGTGTTGTTGTTGATGAACTCGGCCGTGACGAACAGCGGGGCCGCGTACGTCATGTCCTTGTCTTTGCACTCGTCGACGGGTGCCTTGACCTCGTCGAAGCGCGGGTCGCTGAAGCTCAGCGACATCGAGCCGGAGAAGTCCTCGATCGGCGACAGCTCGTCGAGGACTTCCTCGAGACCACCCTTGGGGTCCACTTCACCGCGCGCCTCGGCGATGGCGCGCCAGCGCGGGTCGCCGATCAACCAGTCGAACGAGTCGGTCTGGACGTCGAGCAGGCCGGGAACCTCAAGCGGCTCGCGCAGCTTGGCAAAGGAGATTCGGTTCGGCGCCCCCGGTACGGGGTTAGAAGAAGCGGTTGTCGTTTTGCTCTGGCTGGAGACTGCCAAGATGCATCCTTCCGGCACCTCATGCGGACTTCCGGTATCCGGCCAGTGCCGGACCCTTCGCCGCTCATCTGCGTAGGTTCGCTCTGGCGATCACCTGTCCGGTTCCACCACCACGCATTACCCGGACAAAGCCCGCTGAGCAGGTCGAAAGCTCAGAACGGGGCCGAAGCGTCACGGTGCGGGTCGAGGGAGGGCAGGGGGAGGCCAGCGCAACGTCCAACCATACCGCAGAACGGCGGCGTCCTCAAACGGCGTGTGCCGGGAGGGACCACGCTGGCTGGCGACTGCTGACCCGGAAACACATGCTGCCCACTAGGTTGACTGGTCAGAGGCCTTCCGTCAAGGCTTTCGGCGGTGTTTGACGGGAAAAATCCCTTCTCAGACTCAGACTCAGACCGTGACGGCGGCGGGCAGCGTGGCGGGCAGCGTGACGGGCAGCGTGGCCGGCCCCGAGGCCGCCCCCGATTCGATCGTCGGGAACTGCGCGGTCGGGGTGATATTGCCCGACACCCCGAGCTGCTGGGCCCGGGCCACCAGATCGTTGTACTCAGCCTCGGGAATCACCTGATCACGGGTCAGGATGAAGCCCGACCGGCCGCTGGAGTCGCTGACGATGGCCCAGCTGTAGTCCGGGGCGTAGTCCAGGATCCAGTAGTTACCCGGCTCGGCGCTGCTCGGCTCACCGAAGAAGAAGCCGACGTTGAGCCGGGTGTTGAAGGCGTTCACCGGGACCGCACTGCCGGTGATATTCGACTCCGGGCCGTTGGGGCCGAAGTAGTTACCGGAGTTCTGCACCTTGATGCTGCCGTCATCGTTGAGGCTGTACACCGCCTTGGTGTTGACCAGGCCGATGGAGAAGAACTGCTTGACGCTGCCCTGCTCGTACCAGGTGCCCAGATAGTTCTCGGTGGGCGGCAGATCCGGGTCCACGACCACCGGCGGCGGGGCGGGCAGTGTGGTGGCACCGGCCTGGCCCATCACGATGGCCTGATTACCCACGTAGGTGCCGTCGTTGGGATTGCCGTAGATGCCGTAGCCGGGGTTATCGGGGCCGTAGATACCGCTGTAGATGTCGTTGACCCAGCCGGTCGCGAACGCCCGCACCGCGGCTTTGCCCCCTGGCGGGGACGGCCGCACGATGAGGTCGCTGCCCAGTTCGCCGAGCCACCCGAACAACGAGTCACCGCCGATGACGTCGGTGTGCGAGCCGTTGTCGATCTGGACACCGTAGAACTGGTCCCCGAAGAACTCGTACATCAGTTCGGTGGCCACTCCCCAGGCGTTCCACCGCTGCGGCGGTGCGGCGATCTGGTAGTCCGGGATACCGGCGTTGGTCAGCGCGGTCAGCGAGTCGGTGAACAGCGGGGCCCGGGAGACACCGTCGAACATCACCACGCCGAGCAGGTTGTCCACCTGGTCGGTCTCGGTGACCAGCGCGCCGACCGCGGTGGCGAAGTTCCCGCCGGCCGAGTGCCCGGTGAGGATGAACTGCTCCGGAAGGGTGCCCTGCAAACCGGCGGTGTTGGCGCTGACGTTCAGCGCCGACCGGGAACCCTCGAACATGGTGGCGACCGCCTCGCGCATCACCTCGCCGCCCAGGAAGCAGCCCGGGCACAGCGGGGTGTCGAACCAGAAGATGTTCGGTGCCACGACGATGCTGTTGGTTTCCTGGGCCAGCGCCTGGGCCATATCGGCGTACCAGGAATTGAAGCCCAGGAAGCCGTGCTGCAGCCAGATGACACCGTTGGCCTGGACGGTGCCGTCGGCCTGGGTCGGGAAGTACCAGTCCGCCGGAGCGGCATAGCCGTAGTCACCGGCCGGGATCTCCAGGACCGCACTGCCGGTCTTGACGCCGGTGACGCCGTTGGTCAGGGTCGACGGGGTCAGCCCGGTGACCCCGTTGGTGGCGCCGGGGGTGATGGGGTTGGTCGGGAACTGGACGCCGAACAGGTTCAGGATCGGGCTGATCAGGGTCCGCAGCAGGTTGTCACCGAAGGACAGTTGGTTGGCGAACGGGGACGGCAGGGCCACCGCGGCGGTCGGGCCCATCAGGATCTGCTCGTTGGCGCCGGCGTAAAAGCCGTACCGGGTGTCGGTCTCGGGTCCGAGTCCGCCGTACATATCGTTGATCCAGCCGGTGCTCAGCGTGTAGGCGGCGTCGGTGTTACCCGCCGGGACCGGCCCGGTGACCAGTTGCAGGACGAAGTCGAACAGCGGGTTGACGCCGAGCATCGAGTCCACATGCGAGCCACCGTTGAGGACGGCGCCGACGAAGGTGTCCGGCAGGGCGTTCCACAGCGCACCGGTGGTGGCGCCGAAGGCGTTCCAGGCCTGCGCGGGCGCGGCGATCTGGTAGATCGGCTTACCCGCGGCTCCCAGTGACTGCACCTCGGTGGTGAAGCTGCCGTCGAAGGCGCCGTTGGAGACACCGTCGAACATCACCACGCCGACGAGGTTGGCATCCTGGGCCTCGCTGCCCTCGCCGATGTAGTCGGCGGCCACCGCGGTGGCGAACCCGCCACCGGCGGAGTGCCCGGACAGCACGAATCGGCCCTTGAGTTCTTCGACGTCCCCGGTGTAGCCGGCTGCGAGGGCACTGTCGATCAGGGCGGTGCGGTCGGGGTCGAGGAAGGCCGCCGCGGCGGCTTCCTGGGTGGTGTCGCAGATCAGGCAGCCGCCGGAGAAGGTGAACGGGATGGACGACAGTGTGGGTGCCACCACAATGCTGTTGGTGGTCTGCGCCAGCTCGGTGGCCAGCGCCGAGTAGAAGGTGTTGGTTGCCCCGAAACCGTGCTGCAGCCAGATGACGCCCTGGGCGTCGACCGAGCCGTCGACCTGGGTCGGGAAGTACCAGTCCGCGGCGACGGTCTGGCCGATGAAGGCACCCGGGATGGCCAGCCGGGAATGCCCGACCTGCACACCGGTGACCCCGTTGGGCAACGCGGGCAGCAGGGCGGCCGCGGCCTGCCCGACCAGGGCGGCATCAGGCGCGGCCTCGCCGGCCAGGGCCGCGTCAGCCGCGGCGGCGCCCACCGGGGCCTCGCCGACCGGACCCGGGGTGGGCGGATCGGCAGCCGTGACCGGGGTTCCGATCACCGCCGCCGGTGCCGCGCTCTGGCGCTGACCGCTGAACGCCGCCAGGGCCGGCACCGCGACGGCCAGGCCGCCGGCCGGCTGCCAGCCCAGGTCGGCCAGCGCGGTGGCGAGCAGGGAGCCCGCCGAGGCGGGTGCCGGGGCGGGCGCGGGTGCGGGTGCGGCGTAGGCGACCGGGGCTGCCGGCGCTGCGGTGACCTCGACCAGTGCCGGGGCTGCCGTCGGCGCCGGCGCGGTGCCGGTATCGATGTCGGGGGCGACCGCCGCGGCCGGGACGGCCGGCGCGTCGACGCTCCGCGCCGCGACGGGGACCGCGGCCGCCGGTTTCGGATCGGCTTTCGCCGGCACGGTGTCATTCTGCGCGACGGTGGTGGGCGCGGTGTCGCCGACGACGGGGATATTCGCCGAGCGGATGCCGGGGCGTCCGGTGCGGGGGGCCGGGGTGTTGCCGTCGGGTGCCGTCGCCGCCGGGCCCGCACCGGTGCGGGCCGCCCGGGTGGCGGCGCGCCGCGGCGTGGCCGCCGGGGAGGAAGCCGGGGCGGAAGCCGCGCTGCCGGCACTCGACAGGCCGGCCCCCGGGCCGGATCCTGCGCCCGAGGCGGTGTCGGACCTGGCGTCGGCCTCACCGGTGTCAGCCCCGGCCACCGCCGTTCCCGAGATCAGCGCCGATCCCAGCCCAACCAGAACCGCGCTTGTGCCCAGCAGAACCCGTCGATCACTCATGTGTGTGTTGCCTCTACGCGTCGTCCAGCTTTATCAGTTGGGCAAACGCTACCCCGAGCCGTACCGACGGGCCGACCAATCAGGCAATAACCGCCGGAAGCGTCACGAATTGGCCGGTGGCCTTTGGCAAATCGGGTGGTGGACCGGCCGACCCGGGCGGCCTCGGTGTGTCCCGGGTCAGCCGGGCATGGTGTGCGTGGGCAACTTGTGCGTGCCCTCGAGGTCATCGAGGATGACCTCCTGCGCCTTGGGCGGCAGGGTGTGCAGGATCTCGCGGACCCGTGCCTGGCGGCGGCCGACGGCTTTCCGCTCCGGCATACCCGGGGTGGTGATGAGCTGCGGGGGCACCCCCTCGATCTCTTCCAGTCCGCCGTCGCCCTGACCGGCCTCCATGGCTGCCGCCTCGGCCGCCGCGGTGGCCTGATCCTTCTCCTCGGACATCCCGATCGGGCCGATGCGCCGGCCGTTGAGGAACTGCTTGACGGCCGGCTCCTCGCTGGTCAGCAGCACCTCGCGGGGACCGAACATGACCAGGTGCTTGCGGTAGAGCATGCCGATGTTGTCCGGCACGGTGCGCACGATGTTGATGTTGTGCGTCACGATGAGGATGGTGGCGTCGATCTGGGCGTTGATATCGATCAGCAACTGGCTGAGGTAGGCGGTACGCACCGGGTCCAGACCGGAGTCCGGCTCGTCGACGAGGATGATCTTCGGATCGAGCACCAGGGAGCGGGCCAGGCCGGCACGTTTCTTCATACCGCCGGAGATCTCGCCGGGGAACTTGCCTTCGGCACCGAGCAAGCCCACCATCTCGAGCTTCTCCATGACGATCTGGCGGATCTCGTTTTCCTTCTTCTTGGTGTGCTCACGCAGCGGGAAAGCGGTGTTGTCGTAGATGTTCATCGAGCCGAACAGCGCGCCGTCCTGGAACATCACCCCGAACAGGGTGCGGATCTCGTAGAGCTCCTTGGCCGAACACTGGATGATGTCGGTGCCGTCGATCATGATCTTGCCGCGCTCGGGGCGCAGCAGGCCGATCAGCGACTTCAGGAACACCGACTTGCCGGTGCCCGACGGGCCCAGGATGACGCTGACCTCGCCCTCGGGAATCGTCAGCGTCACGTCCTCCCAGATCTGCTGGGATCCGAACGCCTTGGACAGGTTCTCGACCTCGATAGCGATACCCA
>CAZKUK010000075.1:0-7836 GCA_964555915.1 uncultured Mycobacterium sp. | reverse complement strand
AGATCTCCAACCTGGGACCGCTGCCCCTGGCGGTCAGCGTCGACGAGGAGGGCGGACGGGTGTCGCGGCTGTCCTCGTTGATCGGCGCGATACCGCCGGCCCGCACGCTGGCGCAAACCCAGACCCCCGAGGAGGTCTACCAGATTGCGCTCAGCCGGGGACGCCAGATGCGGGGGCTGGGGATCACCATCGACTTCGCGCCGGTCGTCGATGTTTCCGCCCAGGCCGCCAACACCGTGATCGGCGACCGTTCCTTTTCCGATGACCCGGCCACCGTCACCAGCTATGCCGGGGCGTTCGCCCGCGGCCTGCGCGACGCCGGTGTGCTGCCGGTCCTGAAGCATTTCCCGGGCCACGGGTCCGGGTCGGGTGATTCACACACCGCCGGTGTCGTCACCACACCGCCGCTGGCCGAGCTGATGGACAGCGATCTGGTGCCCTACCGGACGCTGACCGCCCAGGGGCCGGTCGGGGTGATGATGGGCCATCTCCAGGTACCGGGACTGACCGGTGATATGCCCGCCAGTCTCAGTGCGGCGGCGGTGAACCTGCTGCGCAGCGGCGGCTACGGCGGCCCCGGCTTCAACGGCCCGGTATTCAGCGACGACCTGTCCAGTATGGCGGCCATCTCCTCGCGTTACGGGGTGGCCGAGGCGGTGTTGCGCGCGCTGCAGGCCGGTACCGACGTCGCGTTGTGGATCACCACCGACGAAGTGCCTGCGGTACTGGACCGGCTGGAGAGCGCGGTGGATTCCGGTGCCCTGGCGATGGGCGCGGTCGACGGCTCGGTGCTGCGGATGGCCGGTATCAAGGGCCCGAGCGCGCGCTGCGGCGGGTAAGCGACACAAGTATGGCTGCGGCCGGCGGTACGAAGCGGTTGCCGCGCGCGGTGCGCGAGCAGCAGATGCTGGATGCTGCCGTCCAGATGTTCTCGGCGAACGGCTATCACGAGACCTCGATGGACACCATCGCCGCCCGGGCGCAGATTTCCAAACCGATGCTGTACCTCTACTACGGTTCCAAGGAGGAACTTTTCGGCGCCTGCCTGAGCCGGGAACTCACCCGTTTCATCGAGGCGGTTCGGTCCGATGCCGACATCAGAGGTGCGCTGCAGCGCAGTCCCCGCGAGGTGTTGCGCAGCACCATCGGTTCGGTGCTGACCTATATCGACGCCAACCGGGCGTCCTGGATCGTGCTTTACACCCAGGCCACCAGTTCGCAGGCCTTCGCGCACACCGTGCGTCAGGGCCGTGAGCGAATCATCGACCTGGTGGCCCGATTGCTGGAGACCGGAACCCGGGATCCGCTGCCCGAGATGGACTTTCATATGACGGCCGTCGCCCTGGTGGGGGCCGGCGAGGCGGTGGCGGCCCGGGTCAGCGCCGGTGACGCCGATGTCGACGATGCCGCCGAGTTGCTGATCAACCTGTTCTGGCGCGGGCTGAAGGGGGCGTCGCCGAAGAAGGACGCGAACCCGCCGCGCTGAGATTCCGGCGCCGGCCCCGGCGAGGAACCTACAGACCCCGCACCGTCGCGGTGAGGTGCGGATATCCCTGTGCGAGATTGCGCAGTGCGATATCCCAACCGCCGGTGGTCCGGTCGATGAACACCCCGGGTGCGGCGGGCAGGACGACCGGTTTGCCGAACTTCACCGAATAGCCGACGGTGTCGGGAAATTGGGCCTCGATATTGGACAGCACCGCGGCCGCGCTGAACATCCCGTGGGCGATCGCGGCCGGGAAGCCGAACAGTCTCGCCCCAACCGTGCTGGTGTGGATCGGGTTGTGGTCGCCGCTGACCGCGGCGTACCGGCGGATCCGGGCAGGGCTGATCCGGAGAACACCGTTGGGGGGACGTAGTCTTCCCGGCGGTCCCGGTTCCGGTTTGGGCTCATCGGACAGACTGGTGCGCTGCTGGTGCAGGAATGTCGAGACCTGTTGCCAGGCGGTGTCATTGCCGACCGAGACCTCGCTGATCAGGTCGACCAGCATGCCCCTGCGGTGTTCCCGCAGATTCTCGGCGCGCACTGCGACGGCCACGGTATCGGTGACCGCGATCCGGCGGTAGGCGGTGATGTGGTTTTCCACGTGTACAGCGCCGAGGGCCGGAAACGGGAAATCGAATCCGGTGAGCAGTGACATCACCGTCGGAAAGGTCAGTACGAACGGGTAGGTCAGCGGAACGTTCTCGCCGTAGCGCAGACCGGTGACCGCGGCGTAGGCGGCGACGTCGGCACGCTGGATCTGCAACTCGGCGACGGTCCCCACCCGGTCGGGCAAACGGTCGCCGCGGACGATGAACGGCAGCGCACCCGCGGCCGCCCGGGCCATGTTCAGCAGTCCGGAGTCCGGCATCACGCCCCCAGCATGGCTTGGCCGCAGACCCGGATCACGTTGCCGGTCACAGCGTTCGAAGCGGGACTGGCGAAATAGGCGATGGTTTCGGCGACATCGACCGGGTCACCGCCCTGGTACAGGGAGTTCAGCCGACGGCCGACCTCCCTGGTGGCCACGGGGATCGCGGCGGTCATCGCGGTCTCGATGAACCCGGGGGCGACCGCGTTGATGGTGATGCCCTTGGCGGCCAGGGCCGGTGCCAGCGCCTCGGTGATACCGATCATCCCGGCCTTGGTGGTGGCGTAGTTGGTCTGTCCACGGTTGCCGGCGATACCGGCCATCGACGACAGTCCGATCACCCGGCCACCCGAGCCGATACTGCCGTTGCCGGTCAGGCCTTCGGTGAGCCGAAGTGGCGCAAGCAGATTCACCGCCATCACCGCGTCCCAGCGGGCGTCGTCCATATTCGCGAGCAGTTTGTCCCGGGTGATGCCGGCATTGTTGACCAGGATGTCGGCCCGGCCGCCGTTGACGTCGGAGAAGTGCTCACCCAGATGGGCGCCGATACGGTCGACGGCGTCATCGGCGGTGACATCGAGGGCCAGGGCGGTGCCACCCACCCGGGCGGCCGTCTGCTCGAGGGCCTCACGGGCCTGCTCGATGTCGATCGCCACCACCCGGGCGCCGTCGCGGGCGAACACCTCGGCGATGGTGGCGCCGATGCCGCGGGCCGCTCCGGTCACGATACCGACCCTGCCGGCCAGCGGTTTGTTCCAGTCGGCGGGCGGCTCGGCGGCCTCGGGGCCGATCCGGAAGACCTGTCCGTCGACATAGGCCGATCTGGCCGACAGGATGAACCGCAGCGTCGATTCGCAGCCCGAGGCGTCGGGTGCGGCCTGCGGTGAGACATACACCAGCGCGGCGGTGGCTCCGCGCCGCAATTCCTTGGCCAGCGAGCGGGTGAAACCCTCCAGCGCCCGCTGGCAGATCTGTTCGCCGGCCGCGGGAACCTGATCGGGTGTGCTGCCGAGGACCACCACCCGGGCGCATGGCCCGAGATTGCGCAGCAGCGGGCCGAAGAATTCGTACAGCCCGCGTAACCCGGCCGGGTGGGTGATCCCGGTGGCATCGAAGACCAGTCCGCCGAACGTGTCGGCCCAGCGCCCGCCCAGGTTATCGCCGACGATGGTGTAGTCATCGGCGAGCGCGGCCCGCAGCGGTTCGGCGAGCCGGCCGCCGGTCTCCGCCGGGGCGCCGATGAGCAGTGGCCCGGCCAATGGTGGCTCGCCGGGCCGGTGGCGTCGCAGCGGTTCGGGTGCCGGCAGCCCGAATTGTTTGGCCAGGAACGATCCCGGCGCGGAATTGATCACCTGGGACAGGATGTCGGAAGCCACGGATGTGCCTTTCGCGTCTGCGGTTCTCGTGCGGTCATACGGTCATAGTGCGGTCGAAGCGTCGGTGCATCGAACTTACTCCAGAGTAAGAACGGTGCGTAGGATGGGCCCGCACCCGATCCATGGTCCAGCACACGCGGAGGTTGACGTGTCCCCCCAGAGCCGTCGCAAAGTCGCCGTCCTCGGCGGTAACCGTATTCCGTTCGCCCGGTCGGACGGCGCCTACGCGGAGGCTTCCAACCAGGACATGTTCACCGCCGCCCTGGCTGGTCTGGTGGACCGGTTCGGACTGGGCGGGCAGCGTCTCGGCGCCGTCATCGGCGGTGCCGTCCTCAAGCACAGCCGGGATTTCAACCTGATGCGGGAATGTGTGCTGGGCACCGCGCTCTCGCCCTACACCACCGCCTTCGATCTCCAGCAGGCCTGCGGGACCGGCCTGCAGGCGACCATCGCCGCCGCCGACGGAATCGCGGCGGGCCGTTACGAGGTGGCGGCGGCCGGAGGTGTGGACACCACCTCCGACGCCCCGATCGAACTGGGTGACTCCCTGCGCCGCAGACTGCTGGCGCTGCGCCGGTCCACCTCCAACCTGGATCGGCTCAAGCTGGTCGGCGGCCTGCCGGCGGCTCTCGGGGTGGAGATCCCCACCAACGGTGAACCGCGGACGGGCCTGTCGATGGGCGATCACGCCGCCCTCACCGCCAGGCAGATGGGTATCAAGCGCATCGACCAGGATCGGTTGGCCGCGGCCAGCCACCGGAATATGGCCGCCGCCTACGACCGGGGATTCTTCGACGACCTGATCACCGGTTTTCTCGGGCTGTACCGGGATAACACCCTGCGCGCCGATGCCACCGAGGAGAAACTGGCCACGCTGCGGCCGGTGTTCGGGGTTCGCGGCGGCGGTGCGACCGGGGCGATGGGCGCCGACGCCACGATGACGGCCGGGAACTCGACCCCGCTGACCGACGGCGCATCGGTGGCGCTGCTGTCCAGCGAGGGTTGGGCCGAGGAGCACGGGCTGGCACCGCTGGCCTATTTTGTCGACGCCGAAACCGCGGCGGTGGACTACGTCAACGGCCCCGACGGCCTGTTGATGGCGCCGACCTACGCGGTGCCCCGGCTGCTGGCCCGCAACGGGCTGCAGCTGCAGGACTTCGACTTCTACGAAATCCACGAGGCGTTCGCCTCGGTGGTTCTCGCCCATCTGCAGGCGTGGGAGTCCGAGGACTACTGCCGGCAGCGGCTGGGACTGGACGCCGCGCTGGGCCCGGTCGACCGTAGTCGGATCAACGTCAACGGATCATCGCTGGCTGCCGGGCACCCGTTTGCCGCCACCGGGGGCCGCATCGTGGCCCAGCTGGCCAAACAGCTGGCCGAGAAGAAGGCTGAGACTTCCCGACCGGTCCGCGGGCTGATCTCGATCTGCGCCGCCGGCGGCCAGGGTGTGACGGCCATCCTGGAGGCCTGAGCACGCCGGTTTTCCGATCCCCGACCCGGCCCTGATGCGGCGCATCCTGGTGCGGCCCGCGGTCATGTTCTCTTCGGTATGTCTGCGTTGTCTTCGCCGTCAACCAGGCCGGACTGCACCAGCGCGGCGTCGATATAGCGCTGAACGGGTCGGGCCTGGAAGAAACCGGTATGACCGCCGTGGTACCAACTGATTTCCGGCCGGCCCCAGTGTTCCCACAGCGCCACCACCTGTTCACGGGGGTGCACGATCCGGTCGGCCAGGCCGGCGTAGATGAACCTGCCGCGGGGCGGTACCTTCGGCTCCATCGACAACGGCGACATCATCCGGCCGATCGGCTGGGCCAGTTCGATGGTGTTCCGGCGGGGGTCGTCCTCGTTCAGGCCGGAGTGGCGGCCCAGCAACTCGACCAGGTTCGACGGCGGCACCCCGAGGATGGCGCAGGTCAGGTCCTCGTCGAGGCTGGCGACCAGCCCGGCGATATAGCCGCCGAGCGAGATTCCGTTCAGGCCGATCCTCGCGCCCGGCTGCTCGGCGCGGATCCAGGCGATCAGCCGGCGCACATCCCACACCGACTGCGCCGTACCGTGCACATCGTCCATCACGTTCTCGCCGGGGAACACCGCGCCTTTGGGCAGACCCCGCGCACGCGGTCCGTGCATCGGCAACACCGGCAGCAGCACGTTGAGGCCCAGATCCTCGTGCAGATGCCACGCCCGGAACAGCGCGAGGTCGAGGTTCGGCCGGCCCATCTCGGTGCCGTGCACGCAGACCAGCCACGGGCGCGGCTCGGGGTGCCGCAGCATCATGGCGTACCCGCGATGATTGCCGGTATAGCCCGCCCAGCGTGCGGCACCGGGTTCGCCGGGGTGCGGTTGGTAGTCGCTGCGGAACGACAGCCGCTGCTGGGTGCGGTTGCGGTTGGTGTAGGAACGCACCACCACATCGGCCGGCGGGGGCGGCGCGGTGAAGTAGTCCTCCGGTTTCTCCAGCCAGCCCCGCTCGCCGTAGAAATCGATGGCTGCGGCGACTTCGGTGTTGATCTGCCCGTAGGCGGCCGGGTCACTCAGCGGACGGCGCAGCAATAGCCCGACCAGGACGAGCTCATCACGCAGGGCATGGGTGGCCAGCGACAGGGTGGGGCGAGCCAGTGGGAGCGCTCCGCGCCCACCGCCGAGGTAGGAACCCCACCGTCGAGCGTAGTAGCTCCCGGCTTTGACAAACGGCGCGGCGATCGGTGCCACGATGGACCCGATCGGGTTACCGGAGGCGTTACCGGGTGGTTCATCGGACGGGCCGGCGACCGCCTCGTCTCCGGGGGGCTGGCCGCTGCCGATGAGGGGGTTCTCGGGCACCGCCATGATGTGTTTACTTTAGCAAGCGAGCGGCCCGGGATGGTTCGTTCGGCGGCACCGACGACAGCGACCCCGGGGGCAATCCCCGGGGCCGCCTCGACGAAACCGCACTCAGCGGATCGGCCTCAGAAGGCCGCCTCGTCGAGTTCCATCACTTCGTTGTCCAGTGCCTCGACCGTCTGCCGGGTACCGGTGAGCAGCGGCAGGAAGTTCTTCGCGAAGAATGACGCCGCCGCGATCTTGCCCTCGTAGAAGGACCGGTCGGCGCCGGTCGCGCCGGCGTCGAGAGCGGCCATCGCCACGGCGGACTGCCGCAGCAGCAACCAGCCCATAACCAGATCGCCCACGCTCATCAGGAATCGGACCGAACCCAGGCCCACCTTGTAGATGCTCTTGGGGTCTTCCTGGGCGGCCATGAGGTATCCGGTCAGCGCCGCGGCCATACCCTGCACATCGTCAAGCGCCTGGGCGAGCAGGGTCCGCTCAGTCTTGAGCCGGCCGTTACCGGACTCGTTCTTCACGAACTCCTCGATCTGACCCGCGACGTGCGCCAGCGCTTGGCCTTTGTCGCGGATGATCTTGCGGAAGAAGAAGTCCTGCGCCTGAATCGCCGTGGTGCCCTCGTACAGCGAGTCGATCTTGGCGTCGCGGATGTACTGCTCGACGGGGTAGTCCTGCAGGAAGCCGGAGCCGCCGTAGGTCTGCAGACTCTCGGTGAGTTTGGCGTACGCCTGCTCCGAGCCGACACCCTTGACGATCGGCAGCATCAGGTCGTTGACCTTGACCGCCAGTTCTGGCTCCACATCGTGCAGTGCCTTGGCCACCGTGGCGTCCTGATAGGTCGCGGTGAACAGGTACAGCGCGCGAAGACCCTCGGCGTAGGCCTTCTGAGTCATCAGGCTGCGCCGCACATCCGGGTGGTGGGTGATGGTGACGCGCGGAGCGGTCTTGTCCATCATCTGGGTCAGGTCGGCGCCTTGGACGCGCTCCTTGGCGTACTCCAGAGCATTCAGGTAGCCGGTCGAGAGGGTGGCAATCGCCTTGGTGCCCACCATCATTCGGGCCTGCTCAATGACGTCGAACATCTGCGCGATGCCCTCGTGCACCTCGCCTACCAGCCAGCCGGTGGCCGGAACGCCATGCTGGCCGAAGGTCAGCTCGCAGGTGGCCGAGACCTTCAGGCCCATCTTGTGCTCGACGTTGGTGACGAAGGCGCCGTTGCGCTCGCCCGGCTCGCCGGTCTCGGGGTCGAACAGGAACTTCGGCACCATGAACAGCGA
>CAZKUK010000074.1:0-8245 GCA_964555915.1 uncultured Mycobacterium sp. | reverse complement strand
CACTGCGCATGGAGATGGCTCTGGCACACCACCCGGTCAAGGTGACCACGGTGCATCCCGGCGGGATCAAGACCGCGATCGCCCGTAACGCCACCGGCGCCGAGGGCGTCGACGTCGCCTCGGCGGCGGAGTGGTTCGACAAGATGGCCCGTACCCTGCCGGAACGGGCCGCTCAGGTCATCCTCACCGGGGTCGCCAAGAACAAGGCGAAGGTGCTCGTCGGCGCCGACGCCAAAATTCTCGACCTGTTCGTGCGTGCCTCCGGATCGGGCTACCAGCGCGTCCTGACCGCGCTGTCGGGACGGTTCATGCCCGGGATGCGCTGACCGCGGGGGTCACCGGCCCAGCGGGTTGGCCGCCAGCCACTGTTCGGCGACGGCCCTGGCGTCCGCCCCCGCCTCCACCTCGGCGAGCATCTGAACCAGCGAGGCGGTGTCGAGAACACCGGCGATCTCGTTGATCGCTCGTAGCTGCATCTGGTCGAGTTCGTTGCGCCGGTAGAGCGCGACAACGTTCTGCGCCGGGATGAGTGCCGGTTTGCGGTCGACCAGGATGACAACACCGTCGGGCACCCCGGTCGCGGCGGTGGTGGTCCAAGCCGCAGTGACCGAACCTGCGCGCAATGCGTCGAACAGCATGGCCGCGGTGCCGAATTCACGGACCGGACCCAGCTGGCAGTCCCCCACGGCTTCGGGGGTCGAACTTCCCGTCGGAGCGCCGACGCTGACCCGGGAACAATGTCGGACCAGCGCCGAGAGGTCCCAGCTATCCCAGGCCGACGCCGTCGCCTCGGTCACTGCCATCGCCGGCTTGTCCTCCGCGGCCGGGGCGTAGTCGGCGGCGGCGATGCCCTCCGGCAGGGCGCCCGCGAGCGCCCGATACACCTGTCGGGCTGATCTGGCCGCTGATCCCGGGTCGAACCGTTGCAGCAGCCCGCCGGTGAAACCCGTTGCCACCCGCACGGTCCCGGCATCCAGGGCCGCCAGCGGATCGGCCGAGGTGTCAACCCGGGCGGCGGTCCCGTAGTAGCGCAAGCCGGCCGCATAGATATTGGCCAACAGGGCGTTCTCCGGATCGGACGCGGCCCCGACCACCAGCGAGGGCCCCTCCGCCGGGCTGCCGCAGGAAACCGCCAGCACACTTGTCAGCACCACCACCAGCCGGCGAAATCCCGTCATCGCGCCGGTCCCGGCTCACACCTCAGCGGCAGCGGCCACGGCGGCGGCGACCGCCGGGCCCACCCGCGGGTCCAGCGGGCTGGGCACGATGTGGTCTGGGGCGAGATCGTCACCGACAACGGAGAAGATGGCCTCGGCCGCAGCCACTTTCATCTTCTCGGTGATGCGCCTCGCCCCGGCGTCCAGGGCGCCGCGGAACACCCCGGGGAAGGCCAGCACATTGTTGATCTGGTTCGGGAAATCGCTTCGGCCGGTTGCGACGATGGCGGCGTGCCGCTTGGCCACCTCGGGGTGGATTTCCGGGTCCGGATTCGAGCAGGCGAACACGATGCTGTCAGGTGCCATCGCGGCGATCAGATCCTCGGGCACCTTGCCGGCGGACACCCCGAGGAAGACCTCCGCGCCCTCCAGTGCCTCAGCGACTCCACCGGTCCTGCCCTCCGGATTGGTTCTGGCCGCCAATTCGGCCTTGACGGAGTTGAGGTCCTCACGGCCGGTGTGCACGATTCCGCGAGAGTCCACCAGGGTGATATCGCTGAGCCCGGCCTCCAGCAGGATGTTGGCACATGCCACCCCCGCCGCGCCCGCACCGGAGATGACCATCTTCAGTGAACTGAGCTTGCGGTCGAGGACGGCTGTCGCGCCCAGCAGTGCGGCCAGCACCACAATCGCGGTGCCGTGCTGATCGTCGTGCATGACCGGGCAGTCCAGCGCCTCGATGACCCGGCGTTCGATCTCGAAACAGCGCGGTGCCGAGATGTCCTCCAGGTTGACCGCGCCGAATGTCGGGCGTAGCCGGATGAGGGTCTCGACGATCTCGTCGGGATCCTTGGTGGCCAGCACGATCGGGATCGAGTCAAGTCCGGCGAACGTTTTGAACAACGCCGACTTACCCTCCATCACCGGCAGCGACGCTGACGGACCGATATCGCCGAGGCCAAGGACCGCACTGCCGTCGCTGACCACCGCGACCAGTCGGTGCGCCCAGGTGTAGCGGGCCGCCAGGGTGTGATCGGCGGCGATGGCCCGGCTCACCTGGGCAACACCGGGGGTGTAGGCGATCGACAGCGCCCGTTGGGTGTCCAGGGGGGCCTTCAGTTCCACCGACATCTTTCCGCCGCGGTGAGCGGCGAAGATCTCCTCGTCGTCGATGACCAGATCGGGGGCGGGAAGCGTTTCGGGCACCGCGTCAGGGTACGCGACCGCCCGCCCGGTCCCGGCCGTATGGGCGCGTAGGATTTCCCACTGACCCGCCGGGGCGATGCGCCAGGAGGTAGCGATGCCGCAGTTTCAGCCGCGACCGCCGATCCTGCTCGAGGTGAACCTCATCCGCAACCCGGACACCGACGCCGAAGACAACCCCGCCCCGGTATCGGAGGTGGTGGTCGACTGCGCGGTCTATTGCGAGGGCGACCGGCTGCCCGGCAGCTACACCCACCCTGCCGCACTGGAGAAGGTGCGAGAGATCGAGCAGAACGGTCAGCGGGCGTTCGTCTGGATCGGTCTCCACGAACCGGACACTCAGCAGATGCAGGCGATCGCCGACCTGTTCGGTCTGCACCCCCTGGCGGTGGAGGACGCCGTCCACGCCTATCAGCGGCCCAAAGCCGAACGTTATGACGACACCCTGTTCGTCGTCCTCAAGACCGTCAACTACGTACCCCACGAATCGGTGGAACTCGCCCGGGAGATTGTCGAGACCGGTGAGATCATGATGTTCGTCGGCGCCGACTTCGTCATCACGGTTCGCCACGGTGAGCACACCGGTCTGGCCCAGTTGCGGAAGAAACTCGAAGCCGATCGCACCCCGTTGACGCTGGGACCCTATGGGGTGATGCACGCGATCACCGATCACATCGTCGACACCTACCGACGGGTCACCGGCGCGATGGAAGCCGATATCGACGCTATCGAGGAGAACACCTTCTCCCCCCACCACAAAACCGATATCGCACCCATCTACCTGCTCAAACGCGAGGTGGTCGAACTGCGCCGGGCGGTGTCACCGCTGACCGATGACATCGAGTGGCTCAACAGCGCCAACCGCGATCTGCTGTCCAAGGAGGTCCGCCGCCAGATGCGTGATGTCCTCGACCATCAGATCCTGGCGGCCGACCAGATCGCCGAGTACGACGAGATGCTGTCCTCACTGGTTCAGGCCGCGCTGGGAAAAGTCGGAATGCAGCAAAACCAGGACATGCGCAAGATCTCGGCGTGGGCGGCCATGGCCGCGGTGCCGACCGCCATCGCCGGCATCTATGGGATGAACTTCGATGACATGCCAGAACTCGGTTGGCAGTGGGGTTACCCGACCGTCCTACTGCTGATGGTGCTGGTCTGCGGCTTGCTGTACCGGACGTTCCGCCGCAACCACTGGCTGTGAGAGAGATACCGGACTTTACTCCCACGATGGCTCGCCGACGCCGTCGGGAGCAATGCCTCTGACTGCGTTTGGACGAGGGGCCGGCAGCTATCCGATTCGCGAAACCTAATCCGTAATCCGCAGTTCAACAGACCCACGCCTGTGTTCCACCTCCCCCGACACCGGCCGCGGAACACGCGACAAGGCGTTGGCTTTCGCAGTTCAGGAACCGGGCAAACTCAACCATTTGATAGTTCACACAGATCGGAAAAACTCCGACCAAACGTGATTTTCGTCACTCCGAAAATGGCACGCTCGTCGTGAGCGGGGGGCGAGAAACGCTCCCCCAAGTCCCGACAAGGGCTTCGCAATGATGGCGTACTCCGCAGCTGATTTCCGTTGGGCCACACCTCAGGACCGGCGGGGCGCGCCGACGCTGAAGAAAAATCCGGGACGCACCCCGGACTCGGGGTGCAGCGCCTACATCGGACGGGTGGGGGCGCTTGCCGTGGCCCTCGGGGTCGGCGCCGCCGCCATTGCGATGCCGGCCATAGCCTCAGCTGACAACGCCGGTTCGGCCGGCGCGAAAGCCTCGGACTCATCGTCGGCACCGGCGAAACGAACCGCTCGTTCAGGGGCGCGCGGCTCGGACTCCGCCTCGGCCGCTACCGCAGCCACCACACGGGGAGGTCCACGCAGACAGGCCGCAGAACCGGGCCCGGTCGTCGCGGCTCCGGATTCCGCCGCGCGGTCGCGCGCGCAGGAGAGGCGATCACGTCCCGTCGACCTCGACCCGATCCCTCAGCTGACCGCCGAGCCTGACGGGGTGTCGAGTCGCACCTCCCCACGATCGGCTGATACCGATACCTCAGTCCGTCCCGGCCCGGGCAGTGCTGTGGCGCCAGCGACCGGTACCGCCGTGGGCGCGCCGTCCTCGCCGCAGTCGCTGCCGGCAAACCCCAGCATTCCGATCGGCGGCGGCAACGTCGCTGCCACGGCCGAGGTGTCGCCTACCGGGGTTTCAGCGCCGGCCCCGTCGGCGTCCGCAATATCGGCTCCGGAGACCCGGGATTCGGCCCCGATCATGTCGGCGCCACGCCCTGCTGAAGCGGCCCCCAGCGCAGCGCTGGGCTGGCTGGGAACGACGCCGTTGGCAGCAGGTGATACACCCGTGGAAGCCCCGTTGGCAGCTCCGCTGATGTGGGCCGCGGCAGCCTTCTCGCGCCGTGAGCTGGTCGCGAAGAAGGCGCAGGGAGCCGGTGCTGACGTGGCCAACGGTGAGCCGGTGGATCCTGCCCCGGCGGCCCCGGCGAACACGGCTTCGGGCTCTCACATCGCCTCGGCGGCGGTTTCCGCTCCGCCCACACCGCCGGCGAATCCCCTGGACACCCTGGTGAGGTTCTTCATCGGCAACGGCACTGCCGACAACCCCAACGCCGGCATTCTGATCGGAAACGGTTACAGCTGGGACGGCACCACCTGCGGCGCCGGCGTTGCCTGCACGGGCGGCCACGGCGGATTGATCGGCAACGGCGGCGATGGCTGGAACGGTGGCAACGGAGGCGCGGCAGCCCTATTCGGCAACGGCGGCAAGGGTGGCGCGGGCATTGCATCTGTGAACGGCGGCAAGGGCGGAACCGGTGGTGTGGGCGGTTTCATCCTCGGCAGCGGCGGCGACGGCGGGGCCGGCGCGCTCGGTGCCGACGGTGGCAACGGCGGGAACGCCAGGTTCATCGGGTTCTGGGGCAACGGCGGCAACGGCGGCGCCGGGGGCGCCGGCGGCGGCAACGGCGGTAACGGCGGACGCGGCGGACTCTGGGTGGGCGACGGTGGCGACGGCGGGACGGGCGGCGCCGCGATCAGTGTCGAGCAGGCCGGCGGCACCGGTGGCAACGGCGGCAACACGGGTCTGCTCTCCGTCGTCGGCAAGGGCGGTTCCGGGGGTACCGGCGGAGTCGGCGCGGTGGGCACCGCCGGTGCCAGCGGCCTGACCGCTGGCGCTGACGGAGCCGATGCCGGCGATGGCGGGGCCGGCGGAAACGGCGGCGCAGGCGGCGAGGGCAGCTGGGTCTTCGGCAGCGGCGGAGCAGGCGGCAGCGGCGGAGTCGGCGGCGCCGGAGGTGTCGGGGGCGACGGGGTTGGCGGCCTTGACGGCGGCACCACCGGAGTAGACGGGGGCGCCGGAGGCGCCGCCGGAAACGGTGGAAACGGCGGTGTGGGCGGCAACGGCGGCGCCGCCGGCGCGGGTCGGTTCCTGTTCTTCTTCCAGCAACAAGACGCCAATGGCTCCGGAGGCGCCGGAGGCGCGGGAGGCGATGCCGGAACACCCGGCGACGGCGGCCGGGGCGCCGACGGTGATGCGCTCAATCCCGACGGCGGAAACGGTGGCGCCGGTGGGGATGCGGGCAGCGCCGGAGTGGGCGGAGCCGGAGGGGCCGCAGCCGTGGGCACCACGGCGGACCTGTGGTACCGGAGGCTGGTCGACCAGGGTTACAGCCAGGCCAATGCCCACCCCGACTCCCAGGTTTCCCCCGTACCGGCTGGCGAGACCCTCGACGGGCCATCTGCTCCGTCCGGCGCCGATGGCACGGCATTCAACGGGCCGGCCGGCAACGGCGGTGACGGCGGGGCAGGCTGGAGCGCGGTCACCCCCGGTGGGGACGGCGGACACGGCGGCGACGGCGGTCAGGGCGGTTCGATCGGAAACGGCGGCAACGGTGGGCGCGGCGGCGACGCCAGCGATGGTGTCGCTGGTGTCGACGGTGTCGACGGCGCCCTGCCCGGTGCTGCTGGCACCGATGGAAGCGATGGCACCGCGGGTGGTGTCGGCGGCAACGGCGGAAACGGCGGAGCAGGCGGCAGCCTGGCCGGCAACGGCGGCGCGGGCGGCGACGGCGGCCACGGCGGACACGGCGGCATCGGCGGCGACGCCGGCGACGGCGCCGTTGGCGGCGGCGACGGCGGCCACGGCGGCACCGGCGCCGCCGGCGGTAATGGCGGCCTCGGTGGTGACGGAGGTGCCACTACGAACGGCACCCGCGGTGTCGGCGGGACCGGCGGCGACGGCGGTGACGCTGCCCTGGCGGGCCTCGGCGGAAACGGGGCTGACGGGGATCAGACCAACCCCGATGGCGGTGACGGCGGCCAAGGAGGCGATCCCGGCACCGTCGCCGGCCTCGGGGGCCGCGGTGGCGCTGACGGAATGATTCTGGGAACAGCTCGACTGAACGCTGCCAGCGTCGCGTTGGATACCGGCAACGATGGCTTGGACGGCAAGGCGCCGTCACTCAGCGGCAACGGCGGCAACGGCGGCAACGGCTTCAGCCCGACTATCGGCAACGGCGGCAACGGCGGTGCCGGCGGGGCCGGCGGAAGCTATGGAGGCGGCGGTAACGGCGGCGCGGGCGGCACCGGCATCGCCGACGGCACGGACAGCGTGGCAGTGGGCGGTAACGGTGGCGCGGCGGGTAGCCGCGGTGCGGCCGCCGGCGGGAACGGCGTGGCAGGAAACGGCGGCGACGCCTACGCCACCGGTGGCGCCACGGCCATTGGTGGCGACGGCGGTGCCGGCGCAGGCGATCCCGACACCGGCGGCACCGGTGGCAATGGCGGCAACGCCGCGTCGGCGGACGGCATCGCCATAGGCGGAGATGGCGGCCGCGGCGGCCACAGCAGCGACGGGGTCGGCGGCCTGGGTGGCAACGGTGGTAGCGCCACCACCCAAAGCGGCTCAGCGACCGGCGGTGGTGGCGGTGGCGGCGGCACCGGCGCGCAGATCGGCGGCGACGGCGGCGGCGGCGGGCGGGCCGACTCTGCCGACGGCGACGCCACTGGAGGTGCCGGCGGAGCCGGCGGGTTCGGCGATGCCACAGGAGGCACCGGCGGCACCGGCGGCGATGCCGATGCCATTGACGGCGATGCAACCGGCGGCGTCGGTGGAGTCGGCGGAACCAGCTGGGACACCGGCGGTACCGGCGGCGACGGCGGAAGCGCGTTCGGCCGCAACGGCGATGCGGTCGGCGGCGGCGGGGGCGGCGGTGGTCTGGGTCTGCTCTCCGAGGGCACCAACGGACTCGGCGGCCCCGCCAGCAGCACTACGGGTGAGGCCACCCCCGGCGCTGACGGGAGCGAATACGTCGCAGCCCCCTCCGACGCTGTGGAACTCGGTGTACCCGGTTCGGACGGAACGATCGCGGTCACCGTCGACGGTGAAACCGCCAGCATCATCACCCCGCCCGGCAAGGGCACCGTCGTGCTCAATGACGACGGCACTTTCACCTACACCCCCGATCCCGAGGCCCGCCACACCGCCGCCTCCGACAGCGCCACCGACGGCGATCGCGCCGACAGCTTCACCCTCGTGGTCTACGACGGGCTCGGCGGGGTCTCGCTCGTCGAGGTCACCGTCGACGTCTCCGAAGCCAACACCGCTCCCGACGCGACCGCCGCCACCGGAGACCCGGACACCAGCGGCACCGTCGACGGCACCATCGACGTCACCGACGCCGACGGGGACACCCCGAGCTTCGCGATCGCCGACGGACCCGCCAAGGGCACCGTCACCCTCGACCCGATCACCGGCGCCTTCACCTACACCCCCGACCCCGAGGCCCGCCACACCGCCGCCTCCGACACCGCCACCGCCACCGACCGCACCGACACCTTCACCATCGCGGTCAACGACGGCCACGGCGGCACCACCCTC
>CAZKUK010000073.1:6137-9266 GCA_964555915.1 uncultured Mycobacterium sp. | reverse complement strand
CTTAGTTGTATGCCCTGCGGCGGTCCGGACAGCAGGACTTGGGCTACTTCGGCCTCGATGTCCTTCGACATGTGCTCGAAGCGGTGCGTTGCTCCGGTAGTGAACTCCACCAGGGGATCCCGGCCGGCGGATGCACGCCATTGAACCGCATCCCGCAGCGCGTCCAACTCGTAAAGGTGCTCGCGCCAACGCGTGTCGAGTATCTCGAGGATGGCGCGTCGCTGGAACGCGATCATTTCGTCACGGCCGAAATCACGCTCGAGTGCAGCGAGGATCTGATCGGTATCGTCCACTAGTAGGTCGACAAGGTGGTGCCACCCGTGCCGAGACGCCACCACGCGGTCCACCGCGGCGCGATCGACTCCGATCGGATAGAGAGCTGCCAACCGCCCGAAGAGAGGTGAGGGGGTCGCCTCGTCGTCATCGAGGTGGCGCCGCGCCCGGGTGACAATATCGTGCAGGGCATGGTGAATCATCGTCCGGACCTGCTCACGGATGTCGTCGCTGGTCTGCAACGCCTGCCGTGCCCCGTAGAACGCGCGGCGCTGTCCGTCAAGGACGTCGTCGTATTTGAGGACGTGTTTGCGCTCCTCAAATCCGACCGCCTCGGCTTCGGCTTGGGCTGTATCGACGATCGCGGTGAGCCGAGGGCTCCTGATCGCCTCGTCAGGGCTCAGGTGCAAGCTGTCGAGGAAAGCCTTGATCCAGTCGACCTTGAAGCGTTGGAGCAAGTCGTCTTCCAGTGACAGGTAGAACCGCGTCTCGCCGGGGTCACCCTGTCGTCCGGACCGGCCACGGAGTTGATCATCGATGCGCCGGGAGTCGTGGCGTTCCGTGCCGATCACGCAGAGCCCGCCGATGCTCAGCACGTACGCATGCTCCTCACGGCTCTCGGCTCGCTTACGTTCGAGCACCGGAATCCATTCGCGCTCATATGCTTCCGGGTCAGCGAGGGGGTCGAGGCCCCGCTCCCGCAGTTCGACCTCCGCCTCGAATTCAGGGTTGCCGCCCAGCATGATGTCGGTACCACGACCGGCCATGTTGGTGGCCACGGTGACCGCAGCCCGACGACCGGCGCGGGCGACGATCGCCGCCTCTTTGTCGATGTGGCGAGCGTTCAGCACCTCGTGTGGGATGCCGCGTTCGCGGAGCACATCGGAGAGCAGTTCCGATTTCTCGACGCTGACCGTACCGATCAGTACCGGCTGACCACGGCGATGCCGGTCGGCGATGCTCTCCGCGACCGCATCCAGCTTTGCCCGATTGGTGCGAAAGATTTTGTCGTGTCTGTCGATTCGCTGCGGCGGTTTGTGGTCGGGAATCTGCACCACGTCCAGGCCGTAGGTTCGATGGAACTCGGGGGCGTCCGATCGAGCGGTCCCGGTCATCCCCGAAATCCGGTTGTAAAGGCGGAAGTAGTTCTGCGCGGTGATCGTCGCCAGCGTCTGGTTCTCGGGCTGGACCTCGACATTCTCCTTGGCTTCCAGAGCCTGGTGCAGGCCGTCGCTGAAACGGCGCCCGTCGAGCACCCGCCCGGTGCTGACGTCGACGATCTGGACCTCGCCGCCGGCCACGATGTAGTCACGGTCACGGACGAAGAGCTCCTTGGCCTTTAGCGCGTTCTCCATCATCCGGATTCGCCATGCATGCTCGGACGTGTAGAAGTTGTCCACCCCGAGCTTCGCCTCGACGTGATCGATACCGGATTCAATCAGTGCGGCGGCGTTGAGTTTCGTATCAAGCTCGTAGTGCTGGTCGGCTACCAGCTCCTCGGCGATGGCAGCGAAGATCCCGTAATCGTCGGGGACGGATTCGGCGGGGCCCGAGATGATCAAGGGAGTACGGGCCTCGTCGATTAGCACTGAGTCGATCTCGTCGATCAACACGTAATTGTGACCGCGCTGTACCACCCCATCCAATGTCGGGGCCATGTTGTCGTTGAGGTAGTCGAAACCCAACTCGGTACCCGTGGCGTAAGTGATGTCAGCAAGATAGGCACGCCGACGGGATTCCGGACTCATGTCGGAAAGCACCACGCCCACAGTCAGACCGAGAAACCGGTGGATGCGCCCGATTTTCTCAGCGTCACGCCCCGCCAGGTAGTCGTTGACCGTCACGATGTGCACCCCATCGCCGGTCAGCGCGTTCAGGTAAGCCGGAAGGCTTGCCACCAAAGTCTTTCCGGATCCGGTCGCCATTTCGGCGATGTGGCCAAGGTGCAACGTGACGCCACCCATCACCTGGACATCGAAATGACGCTGACCAAGCGTGCGTTTCGATGCCTCCCGAACGGTGGCGAACGCCTCCGGCAAAAGGGAATTCAGCGATGCACCATCGTGGAGCCGGCGCCGATACCTGTCGGTGAGCGCACGTAGCTCGGCGTCGGTGAGGTCCTGATAGTCGCTCTCGATCGCATTGACGCGACCAGTGAGTTCTTGGATGCGGGAGAACGACCGGCCCTCACCCATTCGGAACGCACGTTCGAGCAGACTCACCATCATCGCCCTTCGGTCCTAAAAGGTTGGTGCCAAACCAAAAATTCCCGCACCGCGGCCGCTAAACAGCGGCGTCGGGCTCTTCATCCTCGTCGTCCTTCTTGCGGCGGCCGGCAAGCACCAAACCACTCCCGGCCGCAACCAGCGAAGCCGCCATGCCGGCGAGCAAGCCAACTCCATCGGCGCCGGTATGCGCCAACTCACCTTCAGGCGGAGCACCCTGTTCGGGACCCAATGCCGCGGGTGCGGTGTGAGTGGGCTGTTCCCCGACGTTGTGTTGGGCGGACAGCACCGACGCGGGCGTCATCGACACAGAATCACCGGGCACCACACCCGCCCCAGGTGTCTGAGCACCCGAGTTGGTCTGCGCCCTCAACGTGGACCACGGGATGTCGGTATTCCCCGGCTGTGGGACATTCCCCGGCTGTGGGACATTCCCAGGCTGAGGGACAAACGCACCACCACCGGTCGGGGGACCTGTTAGGACCTGCCCCGTCGGGGTCTGTCCCGGCGCCTGCTGCGGGGTCGCCATCGGCGTCGGGGTCTTCTGCTCGGGCTGGGGCACCTGCTGGGGCACCGCCGTCGGGGTCTGTCCCGGCGCCTGCTGCGGGGTCGCCATCGGCGTCGGGGTCTT
>CAZKUK010000073.1:5942-6037 GCA_964555915.1 uncultured Mycobacterium sp. | reverse complement strand
ACCGCCGTCGGGGTCTGTCCCGGCGCCTGCTGCGGGGTCGCCATCGGCGTCGGGGCCTGCACCAGCGTCGGGGCGTGCGGCTCGGTCGGGGTGGG
>CAZKUK010000073.1:0-5842 GCA_964555915.1 uncultured Mycobacterium sp. | reverse complement strand
ACCCGGTCGGGAACCTGCTGCGGGGTCTGGCCCATCGGCGTCGGGGCCTGCTGCACGGTTGGGGTCGGCACCTGATGCGGCAGCTGCGGGGTCTGCCCGACCGGGATCTGAGCCGGCGCCTGATGCGGCACCGCGCTCGGCACCTCCCCGGGCACCTGATGCGGCGTGGCCGTCGGGGTCTGATGCGGCGTCGCCGTCGGCACCTGCTGGGGAGTCGCGTTCTGCACCGGATGCGGGGTCGGCGGCTCAGTGAGCTGGGCGCCGGTGGTCGGCTGGCCCGGGGTGCCGGTGCCTGTGTCGGTCTGCGCGGAATGCGAGGGGTGGTCGCAATGGCTGGAATGCCCGCGGTCACACGAGTGTCCCCCTGGGCCATGCCCGTCGTACCCGAACCCGTCGCCACCGCCAGAACGCGGCGCCGGCGCCGGCGTGGGGAGACCGGACAGGCCTGATTGCGTCGCGGCTGAATGCGATGTGTGTACTGTCGAGGCCGACAACGTCGTCTTTGGACTGGTGTGGGTGCTCGCCCGGTTCGTCGGTGAATCAGAGGAACCCGAACCGGTCTCGGCCGTGCTTGATCTGGTTGAACTGTGCACAGTTGAGGCAGCTATCGAGGTCTTGGGGGCCTTTTTGCTCGACGACCCGGCCCTCGATGACTCGCCCGGACTGGAATCGGAATCCTTCGAATCCTGCGCACTCTTGCTCGAGTCCGACGGACCGTCACTGTCCGAACTGCCGATGTCGGCGCGGTAGGTGCGAGCCTGCTGGGTGATCGATCTAGTGACGTGTCCCAGCATGGCGCTGGCGGGTGTCACCGCGGCCGCGGCCGCGCCCGTCGCGACCAGGCCGAGTCCGAGGATCGCCGCGGCTTGATCCTTCGAGAGGTTTTCGTGTGTCAAGTTGACGCCGTCGAAGACAACCATGACGTCACTCGGCGCACCGCCCACCAACGAGGCAGCAGCGCGAGGATTGCCCTCGTTGACTTTCGGTCGCGAGCCGAGCCATTTGGACCCGGCAGGCACATCCAGCACCCCGATAATGATGACGGCGGCGGATCCGGCCTCCTCGGTCACGAAATTGACCGGACTCGGGTCAGACCGTTCGGTCCACTTCACCCCAGCAACCGCCGCGATTTCGTGAGCCCGTTGGTGCAGGTTCTCGGCACCGCCGAGCGCCGGATGCTCCACCACGGTGCGAGCGGCTCTAATTCGCCCCGGCGGTGAGACTGCGACGACTTCCCGTCCGAGTTGCTCGGCGAGGGCAGCGGCAAACAAGGCCTCATAGCCCGACATCTCGCCCGTTTCGGTGACGGTGAAAACTTTTCCTGGCCGCGTCTCGTGCTCCCCGAGCACATACACCCCTACGACAGGCAAACCGTGATCGACTGCGTTAGCGGCGCCGTGAGCAGCCCTTTTCACGAATGCCTCTGCCTTCGCAGGCCGTCCTGTCACGACGACGACCGCGCCGGACCGCGCGGCGGCAAGTATGGCCGAATCGATGTCGGCTTTGCCATCTTCAACTGTGACGTTAACGCCAAGCGCTTGCAGCTGCGCGGCGACGTGACTTCGGCGGCGTTCTCCGACCACGACGACCTCAGACGCGAACTCAGCGACCCGACCAAGTCCGAACTGAGTGATCTCCCCAGAATCAAGCAGGACAACCTTGATTCGATTCGCGACAGTCATGGGAACTCCTTGAATCCGTCGAGCTCAGCAGCCGCTTCCCTCATCACCTAGCTATAGCTAGCAACTATGCCAGCTGTTCAGTTGCGGGTCGAATGCCGCCGCAGCCGTTGAATGCGGACGTGCTCAGACCGCGAACGGCCCCCCACGAACCAGACAGCTACAGCTACCGGTACTTCCTTGACGACGACGCCCCCGATTCCCCAGTCGTCCAGCAGAGGGGAATCGATCAGCGCGTGAAGCGCGACAGCCACAGAGAGCAGTGCAGCAAAGACGCCGATCTGTCGCAATCCGGACCGCCCCTCTGGGGCGAAAAGATAACCGATGCCAGCACCGACAATGGCTGTGAGCCCGGCATGCGTGACCAAACCAGTCAGCAGTCCGCGGACGAGCAGATCGGACCACAACGGCTCGAGTGAAGCGGATTTCACTATTTCGGCGAAGCTAAAGGCAAGCCCCTCGGCCCCATTGAAAGCGATCCCGACGATTGCGCCAAGCACCATCCCACACAGCGGGCTGCGCGAATCGGGGCGGGCCGCCAAAATCAGCAGGACACCAACAGCCTTGAAAATCTCCTCTGGCAACGGTGCAGCCAGTGCCGACGTCCACGCTTGGCCCGACGGACCCAAGGCGCTCGCGATCGCATCGCGTGTCGCCAACGCCAATAGCTGCGACAGGGCCGCCGCCGCCAATCCACCCCACAATGCGGCCAACACGACATCCCAGCCTGACGGTCGGACGCTCCGCGCCAGCCCCACCACGATCATGGTGAGCACCGCGACGTAGCAAATCCAAACGAGCAGCGCCGCGCCGGCCCGGCCCAGGCCCGGGGCTGACGACCCGGACAAACCAGATGTGAGCCATAGCGCTGACCCGGCGATGAGCCCGACCATCGCCCACACCGCAGGCGAACGCCAGGGCCGAGCGCTACCCAACGGACACGTCTTGCCCGGGCACGAACTGGCTCGCCCACGGAAAGACGACCGCGAACAAGAGGACCAGCGCCAGTGCGACGAGCACCACCACGATCAAGACTCGGACGGCTGTTGGTCCAGGCAGCAGTGCCCACAGTGCCGCATACATCAGTGCTCCTCGATCAACGTGCCGACCACGATCAGCCGTTTGAACCGAACCCCGTACTTGGGATCACATGTGGTCAACGTCATCAGCCTTTTCGTCGGTACGGCGTTCGGTTGCTCGGGGACGGCATCGATGACCCCCACATCGGTGGGCTCGGTGAGGAATGATCGGTCGACCCGGTACGACCAATGGTCATCACCGAAGGAGAACTTCACCACGTCACCGGGTTTCAACCGATCTAAATCCTCGAACGGGGCGGCATGACCTGCACGATGTCCTGCGACGGCGAAGTTGCCCAACTCCCCAGGTCCGGCCGTGCCGGGGTAGTGGCCGGGACCCAAGGCCAGCTGCGGTAGGTCGACCCCCTCAACGACCACCCAACTCCAATCCTCGCCGAGGACGGGAATCTGGATCCGCACATAGGGCTTCCCGACGGCGGGGACGGCAGGTGCGGGGTCTACGCGTGTGGCCGTCGCCTGAGTACCAGTTGATGGTGCCACTGTCGACGAGGTCGTACGGCCAAGTTCGGCGCTGAGGCCGCGCTGCGCAAGGGCCGTCTCAAGGCCCGTCCACCACAACAGGTAAACAACGAACAGCGCCAGGATCACTCCGAGGGTGATGAGGATTTCGCCGACCCAGCGCAGCGCGGAACCCCTCATAAGCCAGGTTGTCAGCGTCGATCTGGACGCGTGGCGCAAGTCATGTGTCGTAGTATGCCAGCGGGCATCAGCTCAGTGTCAGGGGTAGCTGTCGAACAACTCCTTGGATTTCGCAGCGTGGGCGTTTGCCGACCGCTCTTCACCCGCCGCTGGTGAGTATGTGACGACCGCGGTACTCAACCTGCGCGAGTGAAGGCACTGCTCGATGAGCACCTGTGACGGAAGGTCCTCCACGGCGCTGCGCGCAGGTTCGCCTCCCAAGCTGCTTGGTGTGTTCAGGCTTCCAAACGATCGTGTCAGTGCGCCGACCTGGCCTTCTCATCGTCCTTCCAGTTCCGTCCCCGCAACTCGACCTCGCTGCGCCTATCCATGACCTCGTGCACCGGAAACTGATCAATCCGAAACCCAGGGAGGACGCCTTCGGGATAGCTGGCGATTCGCTCCAACTCCGATGCCGACGCGGTGGGGACCGCCCACACAAGTTCGCGAGCTTGAGCGAGGTTGATCCGTTCGTAGAGCCATTCGCCGCGCTCTACGTGTCGGTCGGCGGTAACGAACCAATTTGCGACGAAGGATCTTTGACGGGTGAGCAGAGTCCAGATCGTCGTCCGGTCGAAGACGCCGGGGGCATAGGGCCGCGTTGCGCCGAGCCAAGCCAGCTGACCGTCGTCCGCGCCAGTGATCTTCCAATACTCCCAACAATCAGCTCCTACCCATGCCGACAGTGCCCGAGCCAGCTGAGATGCGAACTGGGGGCCGTTGTTGGCCAGCGCGAAGCCCCCAGCCAGTCCGCCTTGGGTCAAAAGTTGCCGGCGGCGGCGAACCCGCCGGAACCTCACGCGGCCGGTCTCCGGATCGACGCGGGGAACATACACTGTCGCCGTCCGCGGGACGACGTCGGTAGGGAAGCGGCGACCTACATCGGCGTAGATCGCTTGGTGACGAGACCACCGTCGCAGGATGCGGCGTGCGTTGAGGTAATCGCCCTCCGCGATCTCCACCTTCGCCGTGGCTTTCTTGAGGCCTACCGCTCCCCAGAACCGCCCGGGCCCCTTGCCTGGCTCGCGCCACAGTTCGGGCACGTTGTGCTGGTACTCCTTGGCGCCGTCCATGTTCGGGGAGGAGTGCTTGGTGAAGTAGATGGCGAGGCGTTTGGGGTCACGCGCCTGAAGCCCCTTCAAAATGTCGACTCCGGTGCCGGCGTGAAGGTGCTTACGACGGTGTGATGGATCGGGATGGTTCACCACGGAAACCCAGGCCGCAGAACACCACTCGCGGAAGCTGGCACCGGAACGACCGGGTACCAGCGGAAGTGCCATCCAGAGGTGAATATGGGGAGCGCCGCGCTCCTGGAACTCAAGCTTCCAGATGAACCTCGCTACCTCGGCCCATTCGCGTTCGAACCGTCGGTACCAGTTGCGGAGGTGTTTCTTCACGGACTCGCCGGATGGCGCAACGACTTCCCAGTCACCGGGATAGGTGAATGTGACCATCGCCGGAATGCGGTCCCCGGCGATGATCGGCGTGTAATCGTATTCGGCTAACGCCCGACACATCCGCGCTCGAGACTTACGGGACCACCCCGTGATCTGACGGCGTTGGGAACCGGTGTCCCGCGGGGGACGCTGATCCCGTGGTTCGCTTTCCAGGAGGGCATCCCAGACCTCCACTTCGCACTGCGCCACATTGACCCGGTGGCCATGGGTTGCCGCCCTCTCAAGGGTCCTCTCTGTCGGAATTGGGCGGGTCCAGCTCAGCTGCAGCACGCCGGGGGAGATGGAGAGATGGAACTGGCCGGACTCGGCTTGAAGGCCGCGTAGTCCCGCACCAGACGCCCACGGTTCGGGCCTCTCGAACAGTCCAGCCGCGGGCGACACCAACTCGACGCCCGGGAAGCGGAGCCCGACTGCGTCAGCGGCTCGGATCTCCGCATCGCCCGGGGCGTCTACCTTGGCGCGGACACTTTTGGCACATATAACAAGCCCGGGCGCCGGCCGCGGCGCGCACGACTCGTCAGCCGCCGCTTTGGCAGCCTGCGCGACTTCGCTGGCGCTCGCGCTACGGCTGCCGACGTCGGCGGCGGCCTGCGGCGTAAGGATGCGCGCCGCGGCCGGCGCCAGGGCAGAGTTATTGGTGATGCCAGAGTCGTCTGGCACCATGAATGACGAAGGCATGGAAGACCCTTCCGGGGCCCTCGGCAGCGCTTCTGGCTAGAGATGGAGCTGCCGGGGGCTTTCCCGTTCGGGGTCCAGAACCCGTGTCCGGTCCGTGTCCGTTTCAGAAAACGGGCCGTTTCGTCGAGCAGGTCGAATGCGTCCTAAATCATCGCTTTCCCGCGCAATAAGCGCAGGTCAGCAGTCGTCAGGCCGCTTCACACGCGGAAGGTCGCTGGTTCGATCCCAGCCGGGACCACCACGATTGACC
>CAZKUK010000072.1:0-9324 GCA_964555915.1 uncultured Mycobacterium sp. | reverse complement strand
TGGCGTTGGGGTTTTGGGCGGTGCCGTTGGTGCCGTTGGTGCCGCTACCGCCGTCACCGCCGTCACCGCCGGCCCCGCCGTCACCGCCGGACCCGGCAGTGCCCGACGTGGCTGATCCGCCGGCCCCGCCGGCCCCGCCGGACCCGGCGTTGGTGCCGTCGGCGCCGGGCAGGGCTGTGGTGCTGAACCCGCCGCCGCCGGCCCCGCCGTCACCGCCGCTACCGGCCGCCCCAGTGGTGGCCGACCCGCCGGTGCCGCCGGCCCCGCCGTTACCGCCGTCGCGTCCGGGCAGGGTGGAGGTCCAGCCCGCCCCGCCCGCCGCGCCGTTGCCTCCGTTACCGCCGCCGGTGGCGGTGCCGCCGTTGCCCGGGGTGCCGTCGTTGGTGAAGAAGAACAAGATGTTGGCCTTGCCGGCTTGTCCGGCGCCGCCGCCGGTTCCGCTGGTCCCGGCGTCACCGCCGTCGCCGCCGGCCTGGCCGTCGGGATTGGCTGCGGTGCCATCGGCACCGGCCGCGCCGTTGCCCCCGTTGCCGCCGGCCGCCGAACCGCCGTTGCCGCCGTTACCGCCGCGGCCCAAGACCCAGGATCCGTCTCCGCCGTCACCACCGCGCCCGCCGTCACCGCCGGGACCGGCGTCGGTGCCCGATTCCCCCGGCAGGACCCCGTCACGGCCATCAGCGCCGATGCTGCTACCGCCGTTGCCGCCGGCCCCGCCGTTGCCGATGATCGACAACAACCCCGTGCTACCGCCGTTACCGCCGTTGCCGCCAAGACCCGCACTGCCGCTGCCGGCGTTTCCGCCGTCCCCGCCGCCACCCAGGACCAGCCCGCCACGCCCACCGTTGCCGCCGCTGCCGCCCAGAGCACCGCCGGCGCCGGTTCCGCCGTCACCGCCGAGGCCCCACAAGGTCAGAAAACCGGAATCCCCGGCCGCCCCGCCGTTACCACCGGTGCCGGTGGTGCTGGAGCCGCCGTTACCGCCGTCGGCGCCGAAACCGATCAGCGAGACGACCGCACTGCCGCCGCCGTTGCCGCCGTTACCGCCGTTACCGCTGCTGCCGACACCACCGGCCCCGCCGTCACCACCGGCGTTGTACACCGACAGCAACCCGGCGTTACCGCCGGAGCCGCCGTCACCGCCTGCCAGCCCGGCGTTACCGCCGGCGCCGCCGGCGCCACCGATACCGAAGACCGAGACCAGTGGGCCCGCACCACCGGCTCCACCGTTACCGCCGGTGCCCGACACCCCGCCGTCGCCGCCGGCACCACCGGAAGCCCCTGCACCCCAGATCGTCAGCGATCCGCCCCCGCCGCCGGACCCGCCGTTACCGCCATCGCCGCTGTCCTCACCGGCCCCACCGGCCCCGCCGGCCCCGGCGGCACCTAGCAGAGACAGCAGACCCCGGTCTCCGCCCGCGCCGCCGTTCCCGCCGGAACCACCGCCGACACCGCCATCACCACCGGCACCGCCGACACCGGCGTTGCCAATCAGCAGGCCACCGCGACCCCCGGCGCCACCGACACCGCCGTCACCACCCAGGCCGCCGTTGGCCCCCTTGCCGCCACGGCCGCCGTTGCCCCACACCGACAGCAACCCGGCATCACCGCCGACACCGCCATTGCCGCCGCTACCGGTCTCGATCGCCGCCGCGCCCCCGGCTCCGCCGTTGCCGCCGTTGCCTAGGAATAACCCACCCGTGCCACCGTTGCCGCCGGATCCGCCCAGCAGTCCGGCCCCGCCATTGCCGCCGTTGCCGAACCAGCCCGCCGAGCCGCCGTTGCCGCCACCAAATCCGTTGCCGCCGTTGCCGATCAGGCCGCCATTGCCGCCAGCGCAGCTATCTGTGGTGCATGTCGCCGCGGTGTAGGAATACCCGTTGCCCCACAAGATGCCCGCATTCGGGTTATCCGCGGTGCCACTGCCGATGAAGAACCGCACCAGATCGGCGATCGGATTAGCCGTCAACGATCCCGTGGCCGCCGCGCTCGGCGACACCACATCAGCACCGCCGACCACCGGGCCAGCCGGCTCACCGCTGCCGACCGGCTCACCACTACTGGTCGCCGCCGCGGGCCTGACCGACACAGAGTGCTTCCCCAGATCACGACGAGCGACCCCGGCTACCGCCCACATCAACGGCGCCGCTGCTGGAACTCCACCATCTCCGGCGCCCAGCCAGGACAACAAATCCCCACCCAAGCCGGTCACCGAACCCGGCGTCGCACTCGAAGCAGCCATTACCGGCGCAGAGTCGGGCGTGGCGGGAACTGAAGCCACCGCGGGCAGCGCCGAGGTGGGCTGGTTGTCAGTGACAGCTGCGGCAGGTCGCGCTTCCGGAGTGGGCGCGACAGTCACCTCCGGTGCAGGCTCCAGGGCGGCAGATCCGTCGGCCGCGGGGATCTCGGGGGCACGCTGCCCGACCCTGGGGGAGGGCGAGTCAGTACTTTGTGTGCGGGATCGTCCCGTATCCACCGTAGGTATGTCCGCCTTGGCGGCAACAGGGCCGCGGCCGGCGTCGACGGGTCCGAATGAGTCGTCATCGCGGGGTGTGCGATCGACGGCGGGAGCAGACCCCTCCGCAGATCCGTCCGCGGCGGGGCCCGCCCCGGCGATCGACGAGTCCAGCCCCCGAGATCCGCGGCGCGCAACAGAACCCGGCTTGGAACGGGGCGTCCCTTTGGACGACGAGTCTGCTGAACTCGAACCGGTCGATCCTGCCGACCCTGTGGTGTCGGCGACCGCGAGGGCCGGCGAAGCGACTGCCGCGCCCACGCCGAGAGCGACGGCGAGAGCGCCAACCCGACCCACGTAGCGGGCCATTCCGGGGTTCGGAGCAGATTCAGCCCCTGATCGGGCACGGAGTTCGATCGGGCGCAATCCGCCGGTGGCGCGGCGGCGCACGAAGTTGAAGGGCCGATTTTCACCGTTTGGCCGGGACGAGGCTGCTGATGTCATCCGTGAGGGTCCTTGCGACTCGTTGCGCGGGGTTTGCTCCCTCACGCCCGCGCAGCAGTATGCCATGGGAGCCCGGTCATTTGAAGCCGTTGTGGCAAAGTCCGACGTTACGCACATTTGCAGTTCAGTGATCGCGGCCAACCGTTGGTGGATCGACATGGCAATCTTCGCCGATCTGGGCCGTCAGGGCCCTTGGAGCCCCGCGCAACTGCCTGATGAGCGCCAAATAGCCACGTTTCGCCCTCCTCGGGTGTGGACAAGCCACTCCGCCATGCAGGCAGGTAGCGAACTGGCGGCTTTAGTCCGCGGGCAATCGCCACGCAACTGTCATCCCTGGCAGTCAGGTTTGGGCAAACTCCGCAGCTTCTCAGAAGACCGTGTAGCCGCCGTCCATCACCAGTGTCTGCCCGGTGAAGTAGCTGGAGCCGGGCCCAGCCAGCCACACCGCCATCGCCTCGTAGTCCCGCGGTGTGCCCCACCGTCGTAGCGGAACCCTGGGCAGGATCTTGGACTGGGCGGCCGGGGAGTCGAGCAGGCCCTCGGTCATGGCGGCCTCGGTCCAGCCCGGGACGATCGCGTTGACCCGGATCCTTTCCCGGGCCAGTTCCACCGCCAGACCGCGTGCCATCGCCACCAGAGCGGCCTTGGCCGCCGCGTAATGGATGTTGAAGGCCAGGCCGTCGGTCATCGACACGCTGCTGGTGAACGCGATGGACCCGGCTCGACGCTCTTTCATATGGCCGGCCACCGCGCGGACGGTGAAGAACTGTCCGTCGAGGTTCACCGACATCACCCGTCGCCATTCCTCGGTCGACATGGTGTCGATCGGTGCGGGACGGCCGGGCACCCCGGCGTTGGCGAAGCACGAGTCGATCTGGCCGAAGGTCGCCAGAGTCTGGGTGACCCCGGCCGTGACGGCATCCTCGTCGCTGACGTCGACCTGGAAGGCGGCGACCGGGCCGGAGTAGCCGTCGGCGGCAAGTTCGGACACCGCCGCGTCGTTGTTGGCGAGGTTGGTGCCCCAGATGGCCACGGCGGCACCGGCCCTGTGCAACCCGCGGGCCATGCCGAGTCCGATTCCGCTGTTGCCGCCGGTCACCAGCGCGACGTGCCCGGTGAGGTCGTGCCATGCGGTCACCGAAGTCCCCTTCCGTCTGGATCTAGATCATGTCCTTGGCAGTCAGCCAGCGCATGATCGGCCAACCGGCGAACACCGGCAGCCACACCGTCAGCACCCGGTAGAGCAGGACCGAGGGCACGGCGATGGCGGTCGGAACCCCGAATGCGGCCAGTCCGCCGATGAGCGCGGCCTCCACCGCCCCGACCCCGCCCGGTGTCGGGGCGGCCGCGGCCAGCGTGCCGCCGACCATTGTCACCACCGTCACCGTCACGAAGGTGGTCCCGCCGCCGAATGCCCCGATACTGCACCACAGCGTGAAAGCCATCCCCAGCGTGGTGGTGGCACTGCCCAGCACGATGATCGCGAAGCGTTTCGGCTCCCGCACGAGTTCGACGAGATCGCCACCCACTTCGTTGATCTTGGGTCGCACCGCGGTCTCCAGCCAGCGCCGCAGTTTCGGGACGAACAGGAACGTCCCCACCGCGCCGAGGGTCAGACCGCCGATCAGATACAGCAGGGTCACTTTCGGCACGAAATGCGACAGGTCCGCGGATGCACCGGCGGCGACGCTGAAGAAGATCAGCAACGCCAGATGGGTGATCACCTGCACCGCCTGCTGGACCGCCACCGCGGCGGTGGCCCGGACCGCACCCAGTCCGGACTTCTGCAGGAACCGCGTGCTCAACGCCAGCCCGCCCACCCCGGCCGGTGTGGTGGTGGCGGCGAAGGTGTTGGCGAACTGCATGATCACCAGGTTCCGGAATGAGACCACCTCATTGGCACACGCCCACAGACCGGCCGCCGCCCCGACATACGTCGATGCCGACACTGCCAGTCCGAGCAGCGCCCACCACCAGTTGGCGTTGCGCAATTCACTGATGAAGGCCGGCACCGTGCTGATAAACGGATAGGCCACATAGACCAGGGCGACCAGCAGAACAAGTTGGATGACCTGCTTGCGGGTGAACCGGGTGATGGTCTCGGTTTGGATGTTGGCCGCGCCGGTCTGCAGTTTGACCTCGTCGCGGGTGGCGGCCATCACGGCTTTGGGGTCGGACAGGCTGGTGCGGATCCGGGCCGGCATCGCCGACCGGGTCAGCCGGCGGGAGGCGTCCAGAACGGTGTCAGTGCCCAGGGTGGCGATGGCGGCCCGCACCGCCGGTTCGGGGCCGAATCGGTCGGCGGTGGTGGCCAGCAGTTGGGCGATATCGGACTGCAATTGCTCGTCGGAGGCGCCGTACTCCGAGTTGCCGAATCCACCGAACAGGGCCTTTCCTGCGTCGACGGTGATCTCGCCGGCACGGAGATCCCCGTGCGCGATCTGATGTCGATGCAGCACTCCGAGGGACTCCCAGGCCGCGGCGGCCGCAGCCGGGTCGGTGAGGTGGGCCAGGGAGGTCCCGCGCGGCGGGGTGTGCGCGAACAGCGTCCAGCCGCGGTCCAGGGCCGCCACGCTGAGCGTGGTGGTGTTGGCGACACCGAGTTCGCCGACGGCGATGACCATCAGTGCGCGATGTTCGACGGCGCGGTGCAGCGACATCTGCAGCGGAGCAGTCTCCTTGTCCCGCAGCACAAGCCAGCGCCAGAACTGCCGCAGGGCCCCGCCGCTGCGCTGGTTGGGCCCGTACAGCTCGACGATCCCGTCGCGGCCGGACTGGTCGACGGCCGACAATTCCAGCGGACCCCGGCCGGCGGGACGAACCACCGTCAGCGCATCGGTGACGAAACCGCGGCGGGCCAGCGCCCGGATCGTGCCGTCGAGCGGCACCTCCAGTGCCGGGGTACCGACCACCAGGACGACCAGTGCGCCGACGAACCAGCCCACCGCCAGGCCGAGCAGCGTGCGAGCCGGGACCACCGCGCTGACGATCAGGTGGATCGGCACGAACGCCAGCAATAGGCCCCACCACCAACGCCGCCACCGGGCCGGCAGCCACGGTCCGGACACCGTGAGGACCGCTGCCAGCAGGGCGATCCAGCGGGGATCGTCGAGGAACTGGGACAGCACCGTTGACAACCGCTCGGTAAGGTCGAGGTGCCAGCGTGGTGCGGCGATACCCTCGCCGGTGATCGACAGCGAGAGCACGGCGATGAAGCCGGCCGCCGCGTAGGCCCCCAGCAGTTTCCACTGCCGGCCCGCGATCAGGCCGATCAGAATCACGAACGGCAGCGCGACGATCGCGATGCCGTAGGCCAGGTAGACCAGATTGGACTGGGTGGGGGTCAGCACACCCACGATGCGTGAGACCGACGTTTCCAGTTCCACCCAGTCGCTGCGGGTGATGATCGAACTGAAGACGACGACGGCCAGGAACGCCCCGGACAGGGCGAGGCGCACGATATCGGTGGTGCGGCGGGTCAGCGGTTGCAGCAGATCACCGGAAACGGTGATCTCGCGCCCGTCGACTCGCACGGCTAGAACTTACGTCAGACGGAGACGGGGGAGCGGGCAAGCGCGGCCGCCGCCGGCATGAGCCGTCGATCGATTGCCTGAATCACCCGATGTGATCAGCCGGCCGGCGGTGCACCGGGCGGGTCCTCGGCCGGTGCGGCCGGGAGCGGCCGGCCCAACTCGTCGAGGGGTGTCTGGCCCAGCAGCGCACCGTCGAGCGTCCCGCTCTGATACATCTCATGCAGTCGGCGCAGAAACGCGATACGTCCGGTCCCCGGGTCGTCGGGCGTCGGTCCCAGCCCCGGGGCCGGCTCGCCCTGGCCGGGTTGTGCGGGGTCTTCGTTCTGGGCCAGCAGGTATTCCGGGTTGAACGCGCTCAGGTTGGGCAAAGCCGGCTGATCGGGTGCCCCCGGAGCCGCTGGGACCGGATTCTGGCCCAGGATCAGGTTCGGGGCGTAGCCGGCGAGGTCGGGCAGGCCGAATGGTCCGGCCGGGGCGCTACCGGCCTGCGCCAGCGGGTTGCCGATCCCGGACGGGGCCGGGGCGGTGGTGGCCGGCGGGGCCGGTGCGGGTTCGGTGGGCGAAACCTCGGGGGTGGCCGCCGCAGGCGCCGCCGAGGCCAGGATGCCGACTGCCAGCAGGCTGGCCGATCTCACCGCGCGTCCGCCCGGTCCCATGGTCGTGGTTACCGGCAGAGCTCGATGAGCGTCTTGGTGGTCTGGTCGGCTGCGGCCAACCTTGCGGCCTGCTCGGGATCGTTGTTGAGCTGCCCGGCCAGGTAGTACTGCGCGATGGTCTGCAGTTGGTCGGCGAAGGTGGAGATCGGCTCGGCCAGCTCCGGCGGTGTATTCGACGGCACGGTGTCGCGCAGGTAGGCGGCCCCGCCGGCCATCGAAAGCCGGGCATTGGCCGCTACGGCCTCCCGGGCCGCCGGATCCGGTCCCAGGTCCTTGCGGGTCTGGATGGCCACTCCCTTGCTGACCAGCAAAAACGCGCTACATGCTGTGGCCTTGGGATCGGCGGCCGCCGGGTTGCCGACCGCCTCGGGTGCCGGGGCGGGCTTGAGCAGTGCCCACACAGCCACCCCTGACGCGAGCAGTGCGACCGCCATCGCCAGCGCAGCGAGCCACCGGGCCGGGCCGGGGCGCGGCGGGACGGGTTCGCTGGGATAGGGCAGCGGTTGCGACATGGAGTGATCGTACGCGTAGGATTGTGGGCCTAAGAAAGGCGATCATGAAGTCTCGGTGGCAAACTATCGTTCGCACCCTCGCGGGTGCTTTCGGAGGCGCTGCCCTGGTGTTGTCCGCCCTGGGTGCGGCGGTGTGGCCGGCACCGGTCTCCGGGGCTCAGACCTGTGCGCCGGGCTTCGAGCGCAACCCGTACACCCCGGAGTGCCTGGCGCCGGTGAACACCCCGACCATCAATGGCATCCCCTGCGTGCCCAGCAAAATCGGGTTGTGCTCGTCCTTCCTCCAGAATCAGCAGCCGCAAAGGGTGCCCGCCAGCACTCTCAGCTGATCCTGGGACGGGTGCTCAGATGCGTGTCACGGCCTTGTTCAGCAGCCGCTGAGCCCAGTTCGGTGTCGCCTGCGCGAAGCCGGCGAACACCTTGGCCTGCCGCCCCACCGGGTAGTGCACCCTGGTCAACCATGTGCGGCCCGGGTGGGTGGCCGCGTAGATCTCGTCGGCGACGTCTTCGGCGGTGAGGTGCACACCCAGCGATGCGGTACTGCCGGTTTCCAGACCGTCGACCATGGCGGTCGCCACGAACAGCGGCCACATGGCGATCACCCGGATATCGTGGCGGCGCCACTCCAGCTCGAGGGCCTCGGTGAGCCCGCGGACGGCGAACTTGGTGGCCGAGTAAGTAGCCAGTTCGGGCTGTCCGTAGATAGCGGACGCCGAGCAGAGGTTGACCACCTGTGCGCCACGGGTGCCGCGCAGATACGGAAACGCGGTGTGCATCCCGGCCATCGTCCCGTAGACGTTGACATCGACCATTCGGCGCTGAGTCGGCAGCCCGATGTCCTCGAAGCGCCCCGAGCTCAGCACCCCGGCGTTGTTCACCAGGATGTCCAGCCGTCGGGAAACGCCGGTGAACGTCTCGAGTTGCTGCGCCCAGTCCGCCGCCTCGGCGACATCGAGATGGCCGGTGGCGATATCTCCGCCCAGTGCGGTGACCGCCTCGCGCAGCGAAGCCAGACCCGCGGAGTCGATATCGTAGGCGCCCACCCGGTAGCCGTGCCGGGCGAAGGCCACCGCGGTGGCCCGTCCGATCCCGGCGGCGGCTCCGGTGATGAAGATTGTCGGTGCGGAATCAGCCATAGATCCTGTTTACCGCGTTGCGGACCGTTTGCGGCTCTGCCGGCGAAACCAGTCGATCAGATCCGGCCGGTCGACCGCGCGGGGGTCCAGCGACACTTCGCTGTGTCCGGCCAGGATTGCGGTGACCGGCACCTCGAGTTTCTTGCCGGTGCGGGTGTGCGGGATACCCGGTGCGGCGATGATGTCGTCGGGTACGTGCCGTGGCGAGAGTCGGGTCCGCAACTGGGTGCGAATCTCCTGGACCAGCGTGTCATCGAGTTGGTGGCCGTCGGCCAGGGTGATGAACAGCGGCATCCAGTAGGCCCCGCCGGGTCCGTCGACGCCCAGGACGAAGGCTTCTGCCACCGCGTCGAGGCCCTCCACCACCTCGTAGATATCCGCCGAACCCATCCGGATGCCGTTGCGATTGAGTGTGGCGTCGCTGCGGCCGTGGATGATCAGCGAACCGCGGTCGGTGACGGTCACCCAGTCGCCGTGCCGCCACACACCGGGTGCCGGGCCTTCGGCGCTCGGGCGCTCCGGGCCTTCGGC
>CAZKUK010000071.1:0-9415 GCA_964555915.1 uncultured Mycobacterium sp. | reverse complement strand
GGCCCCAAAATGCCCTGCCGCAGACGGCGCGCCGGTGTTGCATGGCCGGGCTGATCAACGACCACCCCGAATCCGGCACTAGAACTTCATCGCAGAACGCTCCCTTGGAGAGACCCGCCGCCGGGTCACGGTGATCGGCCGCGCTTACACCGACATTGGGACACAACCGATCCGGGTCGAACGCCACGACAGGGAATCGTGAGCCCAGGCAGCTTATTGAAAAGCGATCTCAATAATGTATCCTTTGGCGGTGGACGACCTCCTTGGACTGAAGTTGCTGGCGGTCGTCTTGGTGTTCGGGGCCGGCATGCTGGGGGGTTTGCTTCCTTGGCGCGCGGCCGGCACCCCCAAGAGCGAGACCTACCTGGGTCGAGGTAACGCATTCGCCGGCGGAGTGCTCCTTGCCGCCGGCCTCATCCATCTGTTGGGTGACGCCGCGGGAGGATTCGCCTCCCTATGGCCCACGGTCGACTACCCCTGGGCCTTCACAACCGCTGCCGCAGCCTTTCTCGTCATCCTGGGCATCGAGCGAGTCCTGCCAAGCGTGTCTCGGGTTCCGGCCGGCTCAGCAGCTTTAGGCAGCGATCCGGAATCGGACACGATCGTTCAGGCTGCCGAGGAATCCAACCGGTATCCCTATCTGCTCTTGTTGACCTTGTCCATTCACTCCATTATCGCCGGCATGGCGCTGGGCGCCCAGAGCTCTGTCGCGGGTTTCCTGGTGATCGTCCTTGCGATCGTGGCGCACAAGTCCGCGGCGGGCTTCGCGCTGGGCGTTAGTTTGCACCGCGTCGGAACGGAGCGTTCCCGCGCGCGCGCACTCGTTACCGGATTCTCTGTCATGACCCCATTGGGTATCGTCCTCGGAACCAGTATCGCGGCGATCCTCGATTCCACGGGCGAGCAGCTGTTCGAGGCGCTTTTTGACGCCATCGCCGCCGGCACCTTCCTCTACATTGCCAGCTTGGACATTCTTCGCGAAGAGTTTCTTCCCCCTCGAGATGACCGGCGTATCAGGTGGATCTGGGCCGCCATCGGCATTACTCTCATGGCGGTCGTCGCCATCTGGGTGTGAGTGTCGCGCAGCGTTTATGCGGTGAATCTTCCGCGAGGAACGCAGCGGATCGCCCGATCAGGTTCTCAACTCGGATCTCATCGCCGAGGTCTATGAAATCGCAGCCGACATCGGCCGACATGCCGATTCCGGCCGGCCCACCAACAAGGTGAGGCCATGAAGTCACCTGGCGTGGCGTCGCGTTTACCGTCGCTGATGCGGCACAGCGGCCGGAAGGGCTGAGCCGCCACCCAGGTATTGTTGCGAGACATTGTCGACCCGATGTGTGAGGTACCTGGTGGGCTCAGCGCAGATCAGAATGGGCCCACGCCGAGTGGTGGCCAACGTTGCTGTGGTCCTTGCCGCCATGGCCACCTCGGTGAGCTGTTCCTCCCAATCCAGCGACACCGGCGCCTCCGGGCGGCCCACGGTCTTGACGACCTTTACGGTTTTGGCGGACATCGCCTCGAACGTCGCCGGTGAGCACCTGACTGTCGAGTCGATCACCAAGCCGGGAGCGGAGATTCACGGCTACGAACCCACCCCCGGCGACATCAAGCAGGCGGCTAAAGCTGATCTGATCCTCGATAACGGCCTGAACCTGGAAGCGTGGTTCGCCCAGTTCGTCGAGGGCATCGATGTACCGCACGTCGTGGTCACCGAAGGGGTCCAGCCCATCGACATCGCCGAAGACGCCCCCACCGGAAAGCCGAACCCGCACGCCTGGATGTCACCGCTGAATGTGCAGATCTACGCCGACAACATCGCCGAGGCGTTCGCCGAGCTCGACCCCGCCCACGCCCAGGACTACCGCGACAACGCCGCCGCCTACCGCACCCAACTCCAGCAGATCCAAGACGAGCTCGCGGCCCGACTCGACGCGCTGCCGCCCAGCGAGCGGGCCTTGGTGACCTGTGAGGGCGCGTTCTCCTACCTGGCGCGTGATGTCGGGCTGACCGAGAAGTACATCTGGCCGGTCAACGCCGAGCAGCAAGCCACCCCACAGCAGATCGTGTCGACCATCGAGTTCGTTCGGACCAACAATGTGCCCGCCGTCTTCTGTGAATCCACCGTGTCCGACGCGCCGATGCAGCGAGTCGTCGAAGCCACCGGGACGCGCTTCGGTGGGGTGCTCTACGTCGACTCGCTCTCCGAGGCCGACGGGCCGGTACCGACCTACCTGGATCTGATCCGCTACGACGCCACCACCATTGCGACGGCGTTGACCGCCCACCGCACCTCGTGACAACCCCCGCGTTGCAAGTCGAATCGGTCTCCGTGCATTACGGCCCGGTCCTCGCCCTTCGCGACGCGTCATTGACGCTGCAACGCGGGCGGGTCTGTGGTCTGGTCGGCATGAACGGTTCCGGCAAGTCCACGCTGCTCAAAGCGATCATGGGATTGGTGCGGCCCGACACCGGGACCGTACGGATCCACGGCTTCGGTCCCACCCAGGCTCGCAGGGCCGGACTCGTCGCCTACATGCCGCAGAGCGAAGCCATCGACTGGGCGTTCCCCTTGTCGGTCCGCGATGTAGTGCTCACCGGCCGATACGGCCAGATGGGACCCACCCGACGGGCCGGCCCCTCCGACCACGAAGCCGTCAACGCCGCACTCGAACGCGTCGAACTCGCCGAACTCCAACACCGCCAGATCGGCCAACTCTCCGGCGGGCAACGCAAACGTGCCTTCCTGGCCCGCTGCGTCGCCCAGCGCGCCGAGCTGCTGCTGCTCGACGAACCGTTCGCCGGCGTCGACAAACGCAGCGAGGCAACTATCAGCGAACTGCTGCGCGAACTCGCCGATGGCGGCGCAACGATCCTGGTCTCCACCCACGACCTGCACGCGCTACCCACACTCGCCGACGAAGCGATCCTGCTCATGCGCACCGTGGTCCTCCATGACCTCCCAGAGGTCGTCGTGCAACCACAAAACCTCGCCCGCGCCTTCGGTCTCGACGTCCTCAACGAAGGACAGCGGTGAGCATCCTCGAGTTGCTCCTCGAGCCCATGCGGTTGGAGTTCATGGTCCGTGCCACCGCCACCACCCTGATCGCCTCGGTGGTGTGTGCGACCCTGTCGTGCTGGCTGGTGCTCATCGGCTGGTCGCTCATGGGTGACGCGGTATCGCATGCCGTTCTCCCCGGGGTGGTCCTGGCCTATATCGCCGGAGCTCCGTTCGCGTTGGGCGCCATCATTTTCGGCTTCTCCGCAGTGGCGCTGATCGGCATCGTCCGCGACACCAGTCGCACCAAAGAGGACGCCGCGATCGGCGTGGTCTTTACCACCTTGTTCGCTCTGGGCCTGGTCCTGATCTCCGTCACCCCCAGCCAGGTTGACCTCAACCACATCATCTTCGGCAACCTGCTCGGCGTCTCGCGATCCGACCTGATTCAGGTCGGCATCCTGGGCGCCGTGGTGCTGACCGTTCTGGTCTACAAGCGCCGCGACTTCACTCTTTACGCGTTCGATCCCAACCATGCCCACGCCATCGGACTGAACCCGCGGATACTCGGGGCCGCCATGCTCGGACTGCTCGCCTTGACCGCCGTCGTGGCACTGCAGGCCGTCGGCGTCGTCCTCGTCGTCGCCCTGCTCATCACACCCGGCGCCACCGCCTACTTGCTCACCAACCGATTCAGCCGGATGCTGGTCATTGCCCCATCCCTCGCCGCCGTGAGCGCCCTCATCGGGATCTACGTCAGCTACTACCTCGACACCGCGTCCGGTCCCATGGTTGTCCTCGCCAACGGCACCATCTTTACCCTGGCCTACCTTTTCAGCCTCGGCCACGGACTACGCGCCACACGCCGAAATCCCCTGGCAAACAACGGCAACACTGCCGCCAAGGCCACACCCCAGCGCCCCTGACGGGCTGCTCAGACACCTCGCCCGCGCGACGGATCCAGTCGCAGGATCAAACCCCCGGTGTCCGGCTTGGATGCCACCAGATCCGGACAGCGCCCACGCGGCAGTGATCCACCTGGCTGGCTCGACGGTCAGTGTTCGTGTACGTGGTCGCCGTGTTGGAAGTGTCGGTGCCCATCGTGGAGATGATCGATGTGGTCACCGTGCTGAACCGTCTCACAACCGTCGTTCTCGGAGTGCGCCGTGCCGTGGTCAGAGTGGATCTTCGCCTCAGGGTGCCCCTCGCCGTCGTGGATGTGGTCGATATGGTCGCCGTGAACGACGGTCTGGTGGCCGTCGCCGGGCAAGTGCTCGTGGTCGCTCGGCTCGACGTGCTCTACAGGTGTCACATTCCCTCCAAAGATCGCTTCGGGTCATCGTAGGACGGTTCTCGTAATTGGGGATCGTTTTCATTAGAATTTCTCATCAGGGCCCCCGGCGGGCGCCACCGGGTTCCTCGATGAGCACCTGGTGGGGCTCATCGCCCAACAGGTGCACTGAGGCGGGACGCCGATGGCATTCAGATGGTAGCGTGAATGGTATGCGTACTACCATCGACAGGGCCGGTCGTCTGGTGATCCCGAAATCGTTGCGTGACCAGGTCGGAATCACCGCCGGGGAGGTGGAGATCACCCTCGACGGAGCGGCGATACGGATCGAAAGCGTCGCCGCCGACGAGCTCGTGGAGGCCGACGGGCTGCTGCTACTGCCGACCGGCGGTCCGGAACTCGACGAGGACGCGGTCCGGGAGTTGCGGCTTGCAGACCAGCGCTGAGCACGTGCTCGTCGACACCAGTGCGGCACTTGCGTTGGTGCAACGCGAGAACCCGTTCCATCGGGCCGCCCGCGACCGGCTCATCGGCTGCGATCGGGGGATGTCCGGGCATGCCGCTGTGGAACTCGTGTCGGTGCTCACCAGGTTACCGCCACCGCAGCGGCTCAGTCCCGCGGCCGCATGGCGACTGGAGACCACCAACTTTCCGGCGTCGCGGTATCTTGCGGCCACCGATGTCGGTGAGCTGCTGCGAGAGTTCGCCGCCGCGGGCCTGACCGGTGGTGCGCTGTACGACGGTCTCGTCGCCGCCGCTGCTCGCGAGCACCGGCTTCCGCTCATCACGTGCGATCGACGCGCCGAGCCGACTTACCGCGCGCTGGGCGTCACGTACGAATTGCTCCGAGACGATCCTGGTGTGGCTGGCCGACAAGCTCGATAACTCGCGGGCGATCCTTCGGGACCTTCACAAGGACGGGCCCGCGCTGTGGGAGCGTTTCAGCACCACCGATCCGCAGGATCACCTGTGGTACTACCAAGCGCTACTCGAGGGCTACGAAAAACGCTGCGACAACTGGTTGGTCGCTGAGTTCCGCCTCGTGGTGGCCGAGATAGCCGTCGAGGTCAGCGGTCCGTTTGCATGATGCTGACAGCTCGGCACGCGGTGTGACGGATTCCGCGAAATCGGCGTCCGCCAACTAGAAGTGACCCCGGGTGCGGGCTTCTTCGCCTTTCGTGGCGAATCCGAGAACCGCACGGTTGAGCGGGTTTGGCACAGCCCCCGAACTGCGACGGCACCGTCGGGCTGTCGTTGACCGATCGTTGAGACGTCTTGGCCACTGCATGCCCTCAGTCGAGGTGCCGGTCGGCATCCATCCGTTGATGGAGTACACGCACCACATCGATCACCTCGTCGCCGCCAATCCGGTAGTACAGCGTGTGCGATCCGACAGCGTGCTTGCGGTAACCGGGGCGGACGTCATTGCAGGCCCGCCCGATCGTCGGATTGGAAACGACGCGTCCGATCGCACGCTGGATTTCGCGCAGGTACTCCTCAGCCTGATCGTCATCCCAGCGCTGCGAGCTGTAATCCCAAATCTGTTCGAGATCGGCACGTGCGGCTGGTGAAAGCACGTACCGACTCACCGGCGGCGAGGCTCCTCGGCTCGCTTGCGGGCGACGAACTCGTCGAAGTCGAACGGCGTCGAGTCACCACTTTCCTCGCCAGCAACGAGGGCCTGCCTTAACGCCCGCAGGCGGGTCTCACGTTCCTCAAGCAACCGTAGGGCAGACCGCACTACGTCGCTGGCCGAGCCGTAACGGCCGGAAGCAACCTCATCCTCGATGAACGCGCTGAAATGCTTATCGAGGCTGAAGGATGTATTCCTACCCATAGGTATAAGAGTACCAATTCTTGGTATCGGCGCTAGTTCCGCCACTGCTCGTGAGATTTTCCGCGCGGTTATCCGTCGGGCTCGAAACCGAAGCCCCCGGCAGACCTGGACCAGCTTGCCCAGAACCAGCCGGCGGCCATCGACCTCCCTCTTCGAGTGCTGGCCTACGAAAACCAGGACACCGGGACGGCCGCCGTTACCTTCAACAACTACGACTTGAGATGTTCGCTCCAGACCGATGCGATCCGCCCGCCCTCCACCGCCGGCTTGGGGTCGGATACCGGTCCACCAGCGAGGCAGATCTGTGCCACGGTGGCGTCAGGTACGGGGTTTTCAGCGCCAAGCCGATGAATGCGGGTTCCCGACAAGTCGCGACGGACTCGATGAAAGATTCGCCGACACGATAGAAGGCCATCTCCAGACCCTCGGGCCGTCGTGGGTGAACCACCGCCGCCGATGCTGCAACGGACCCGACCTACCATGAGCCCGCCCCCGTCGAGAGGAAACCGATTGCTGTCCACGCCCACTCATCGCCGGCCACGCATAGCCACGTGAGAGTGGGCATAGGCACCATCGTGGCAGGAGCGTCGGGTTGCCACGACAGCACGTTTCACCCGAACGGTCTCGGGTCAGCACAACCCCCGTTCAAAACCTCAGAGTTCCACAACGATGCGCAGAGCCGCATCCACTCGGCGCAGCTCCCCGAAGGTTAGGAAGCCAACGCTTTTTCCCAGCCTGCCCGGGTCGACCGCTGCCGTCTGCTCAGCAAGTACCCGTGTACTCGTACCCGCCACGTCCACCTCAGGCCGAAAACTCGCAGCACGAGCCGACGTCGACGTCGGTGCCACCAGCCAAGTCGACAACGGCAGTTGATCCGACTGGACTACGACGGCATAGCGAGATCCGGATTGCTCATGACCACGCACCCTCCGCGGCGCGTGCAACTCAAAGACCTCACCACGCACGCAACGTCTCCATATCGCGCAGCACTTGTATCGACTCCGCGCGGTCCGACTCGTCTGCAGCAAGCCTCTCCGCCTCGGCGCGAATCGCAGCACCGGCCTTCCTCCGCGCGGCATCAATAAGGGCGGCCCGAACGACCGCGGACACGGGCGAGCCGTCCTCAGTCAAAACCTCCAGCGCCCTCGAAGTGTCCTCATCCGGGCGGAAGGTAATCGTGTCAGCCATAAGAAACAATGTACGACACTTCGTAAGACACGCCGAATTTCCGGAGCCCTCCTGGACTACTTACACCGGGAAGCAGCAAATCGACGAAAGCCTAGCGAAGCTAAACAGTTTCCGGCGGATCCGCCATCCTTCCGCCACCCAAAGCGGAATGCCGCCATCGGAAAGCGCGAAGTCGACGCTACTGTCGCTTGCTCAGCCCGATCGAATTCCCAGAGTTGGCCCATGGATGCGATAGAAGGCGCGCAAGGCGGTAGAAGCGAAGTCGTCGAAGCGCGCAGCCCGGTCCGGGTGCGGCACTGACGGTGGTGGCTGACAACAACGGGTGTCTTGTCGGTACCTGTCGCTATGTTGTTAGTGGAGGCGGTGAGGGCCCCACGAGTGAGCCCCGGATCTCCAGGCAATTGGGGTGAGCAACCGTGAGTTACCTGTTTGCGCTGATTCCAGCGGGGTTGGCCAAATCCACCGTCCAGGCCATAGACGTCGCCGACAAGATCGGCAGCGGTCCGAGAAGTGAAGTGCCCGAATCCATTTGTGTGGTACTGACGGATTTGGCCGCGAGTGAGGCGGCGGCCTTCTCGGTCGGAGGCCGGCCTGCCGACGCCCGCGGGGCCGTCATCGCGACGCACGATCCCGAACTCGGGGCATTGCAGGAGCCGCTCTCGCTGACCAAGGATCGCGGCGTCGCCGTGTACGAAAGGGAGTTCCAGCAGCTCTACGACCCACGGGCGTCCATCGCGGTCGAGTTGATCCTGCCCGGCGATGTGCGGCTGCCATACCTGAGCCGCTCGCTGCTGGAGAGCCTGATCGATCAGCCCTACTGGCCCTACCCAGAGTCGCCCTACTTCATCGTCGCCCGGGCCGAGCAGATCTTCATCCAGGCCTACCGCCACGAGGACGGCACCTTCCAGCTCGAGCACCGCGACGGCGGGCCGGGCGCCCACTTCGAATTCCAAACCCGCGACCAGACCGTGGTGGCAGACCTGATGTGGGCCTGGGCAACCGCCAATCCGAGCTGGCGCACCGCGGTTGCGTGGTCCTACTTGGATCTGACCACCGCATGCCAACCACCAGAGGAGGAAATATGAATAACGACGACGCAACCAGCCGTCTGACAGCGCGGTTCAGCGAAGCTTTGGCCTACACCGCCGACCTGCACCGCCACCAGCGGCGCAAGGGCGGTGAGATCCCTTACGTGGGCCATCTGCTGTCCGTCGCCGGCCTGGTGATCGAGGGCGACGGCACCGAGACGCAGGTGATCGCGGCGCTGCTGCACGACGCCGTCGAGGATCAGGGCCGCGACGGAAAAACCCTGCGCGAGATCACAACCCGCTTCGGTGCGGACGTCGCCCGGATCGTCGAGGAGTGCAGCGACACCGACGAGATCCCGAAGCCGCCCTGGCGTCCACGCAAGGAGGCCTACATCCGGCACCTCGAGGCGGTGTCACCGGAGACGATCCTGGTGTCGCTGGCCGACAAACTCGATAACTCGCGGGCGATCCTTCGGGACCTCCGCAAGGACGGGCCCTCGCTGTGGGAGCGGTTCAACACCAACGATCCGCAGGATCACCTGTGGTACTACCAAGCATTACTGAAGGCCTACGAAAAACGCTGCGACAACTGGTTGGTCGCTGAGTTCCGCCTCGTGGTGGCCGAGATAGCCGCCGAAGTCAGCCGGCCGTTTGAATGCCCGTGACTCGCCGTGGGGCGCGCGCGGCTCGACATGCCCGATTACTCCGGGCACCAGCGCTGGGCGGCGATGCTGGCTGATGTTCCGAAAAATTTAAGCGACAGGGGGGTTCCCACGGCCGCCCCATGGCCGTACTGACCGGGATCGGATCAAATCAGGTTCGCCTGGCTACTCGATCTAACTGCCGCGAACGCGTTCGAGCCCTTCGAGGATCAGACGAAGGTGCGGCCGTACACACCGACGATCCCGCCGACGGCCCCTAACTCACCGGAGCCACTCCGGGACGAACCCAAACCCCACCACGCTGAGGGACGCTCACGCGCGATACTGCGGACGTGCTTACTCCGCAGTCCTTGGCGATAGCGGGAAGTGGGCGGGCCTGGTTGACGTATTGGTCGTATAGCCAGTCTGGGT
>CAZKUK010000070.1:4824-9529 GCA_964555915.1 uncultured Mycobacterium sp. | reverse complement strand
CGCTCCGGTGACGGTCTCGTCCCGGGAGAACATCACGAGCGCACTGGACGTGTCCTTCATGCCGATCTCGAGCACCTGGGCCTGCGCCTGGCGGATCACGGTGAGCCGCTCGAACACTTCGGCGCGCAGCGAACTGCGGCCAGACTGAAACCCGATGCCACCGGCGACTGCGATGGCCAGGATGGTCATCGAGAGCATCATCAGCATCAGCTTGGACTGGATGCTCACCCGCTCCAGCAGACTGCGCTTGGCCCGGCGTCGCCGCAGGCGCTCGGCAAGAGCGGACCGCGTCTCCGGCGCTGCGGCGTCTTCGGCTTCATCGGGCGTTGCCGACATCAAGGTCCTTTCGGTTGGCCTCCGCGAGGGTAACTCGTCGGCGGTCGCGGACTCCGGAGATCGGCGGTGCTGCGCCGGCTCATCGAAACTGCCGCCCGCCGCAGAATTCAGCGGCCGGCGAGGATCAGCCAGCCATGCGGTGCGACCACCGTTGTGCTGACCACCTGCCGCCGCGGAGCCTGCGAACCGGCGATGATCTCCGCCGGCCGACCGGAAAGATGCTCTACCGGCAACGCCATCGGAGTGTCATCGATGTTGAGTGCGACGATCAGCGCCTCGTCGCCGTTACGGGCCATGAACGTATACCCGCGGTTGTCGAGATGCAGTGTCGTACTCCGCGCCTCGTGCAGCCAGGAGTGGCGGCGACGCAGCCCGATCAGGTGGCGGTGCAGGGCCAGGGTGTCGCCGGTGGGGCGGTCGAGACTTGTCGGCGGGGAGGTGAATTCCGGGCGCACGGCGTCGTCTCCGCCCACCCGTTCTTCTTTGACGCCCCGATAGCCCAGCTCATCCCCGGCGTAGACGGTGGGGACCCCGCCGAGGGTGAACAGCAGAACCAGGGCGTGGCCGATATGGTCGGCGCGCTTCAGCGTGCTGGCGATCCGGGTGACATCGTGGTTGCCGACGAAGGTTTGGGGCGCGAAAGTGTCCAGAAATCCGTTGTGGCGCTGCAGCGCCCAGTCCAGTTCGTGGAAATTGCGGTCGTTCAGGCTGCTCCAGATGGCCTTCCACAGCTCGTACTGGGTCACCGAGTCCACGCCGGAACGCTCGACGAATGTGCGGTAGTCACCGTGGATGACCTCGGCAACCAACCAGCAGTCCGGTGCGGCCCGCCGGACCCGGGGGAGTACCTGTGCCCAGAACGACTCCGGGACCGCGTAGGCGGCGTCGAGGCGCCAACCATCGGCACCACGCCCGAGCCAATGGGTCATCACATCCACGGTGTAGTCGACGACGGCCGGGTTGTGGTGGTTCAGGGTGATCAGGTCAGCATGGCCTTCGAAGGTCTGCATCCTCCCGGTCCGCCCACGAAACCACGTCGAGGCTTCCGGTCCGTTGCCGTTGCCGTTGACCGCCTCCCGATACCGTGGGAAGTCGATGCCGACGTGGTTGAACACCCCGTCGAGAAGTATCCGAAGGCCGCGCCGGTGCGCCTCATCGACAAGGAGGTCGAAATCGGCATCATCACCTAGACGGGGGTCGATCCGGTAGTGGTCGGTGGTGTCATAGCCATGGGTGCGTGAGGCGAAGACCGGCCCGAGTGCGATCCCGGATACCCCCAACTCGATGGCGTGGTCCAGCCAGTCGACCAGCCGGATCAGCCGATGCTCAGCGGGTGACGGCGGATCGGCGGCCGGAAAAGCGCCGACGAATCCCAGCGGGTAAACCTGCCACCAGATCGCGTGGCGTACCCAGTCCGGCATGAGCTCAGGTTAGACGTGAGGGTTAGATACAAGGGTGCTGGAGTTCACTGCCGAGGACTGGTCGGCTGAGGACATCAGCCGGTTGCGCGGCATCTATCAGCCGCTTGCGGAATCGGTGCGCGAGCTGATCGACGCGACCATTCGCACCGAGGCCGACGCCGACACGGTCGCCGAGGTGGTACGGGTTGTCGATGCGGCTGTCGCCCGACTTCGGGAACGTCAGATCGACGGTTCGTTCGGCGTGCGCGAGACGACATCGGGGGAGAGCCTCGGGTGGGGTAACGCCGTCATCGGCATCCGCAACGCGCTGGCTCCTCCGGTGGTCACCCGGCGCGACGAATCCGGCCGGGTGTGGGCAGAGTTCCACTTGGGCGCCGCCTATGAGGGCCCGCCGGGCCACGTTCACGGCGGGGTGTCTGCGCTGATTCTCGACCACCTGCTCGGGGAAGCCGCCAGTCCGGACGGCAAGCCACGGTTCACCGGGAGCATCACGATCCGCTACCGGCGGGCGACCCGGCTGGGGCCGCTGCGGGTCGAGGCGATTCGCGCCCGAACCGAGGGCGTCAAAACCTATTGCACAGGTCACATCGCTGACGCCGAGGGGTTGACTGTCGAGGCTGAGGGTGTCTTCATCACTCCGCGTTGGATGCGGGAATGAGCTGGACTGGAGCAAATCTTGGAGAAGATCATCGTCGTGTTGCGCAGGACGGCGGCCGACGCCGAGTGGTGCGACCGACTCTGTGGTCCGGTGGCTGCCGAATTGCTCGGCCTCGGCCTGCCGGGGGTCACCGTCAACGTGCGAGACGCTCCGGTACGTGATTCGTTGATGACGCTGACCACCCTCGATCCGCCGGTACAGGCTTTGGCCAGCCTGTGGACCGAGAACCACACCGGGAAAGTCGTTCCCTCGGCCCTCGAAGTGCTGCGCCGGGAGGCCCCCGGCGCGGCCGCCTACCTCGTCACCGAGTCGGTGCCGCTGCCGCCACCGGTGTCACCGCCGGGAGATCGATCCCCGGGTCTGGCCAATATCGCCCTGTTGCGCCGACCGGCGGCGATGGACGAGACGACCTGGCTGACCCGCTGGCAGCGCGACCACACCCCGGTGGCGATCGACACCCAGTCGACATTCGGCTACATCCAGAACTATGTGGTGCGGTCGCTGACCCCCGATGCGCCGCCGGTGTCGGCGATCGTGGAGGAACTCTTCCCGATCGAGGCCGTGCGCAGCCTGCACGCATTCTTCGGCGCGGCCGATGACGCCGACCTGGCCGACCGGATGGGCCGGATGATCGCCAGCACGGCCGCGTTCGGGGCCAACGAGAACATCGATACGGTGCCCACCGGGCGGTATGTGTTCCGGAGTCCATTCCGCGACACCTAGGCTGTCGCAGGTGACGCTGCTCATCGCCGACGACAACCGCATCCGCACCCTGACCCTCAACCGTCCGGATGTTCTCAACGCTTTCAACGAGGCGCTCTACGACGCCACTGCCGAAGCGTTGAACGCCGCCGCCGATGACGCCGATGTGGCCGTCGTGGTGATCACCGGTGCGGGCCGGGCTTTCAGCGCGGGCCAGGACCTCGCCGAGATGCAGGCCCGCATCACCGACCCGGCGTTCGTATCCGGTGAACACGGGTTTCCGGGGCTCATCGACGCGCTGAGTCGATTTCCCAAACCTCTGCTCTGCGCCATCAACGGGATCGGCCTGGGTCTCGGAGCCACCATTATCGGCTTCGCCGACTTGGCCTTCATGGCCACCACGGCCCGGCTGAAATGCCCTTTCACCAGCCTGGGAGTGGCGCCGGAGGCGGCGTCGTCCTATCTGCTACCGCAGCTCATCGGACGGCAGAACGCCGCGTGGCTGCTGATGTCTTCGGAGTGGGTCGATGCCGCCGAGGCGCTCCGGATGGGTTTGGTGTGGAGGGTGTGCCAGCCCGACGAGCTGGACGCAGAAGTCAGGCGGCACGCCGAAACGCTGGCAGGCAAACCGATTTCAAGTCTGGTCGCCGTCAAACAGAGCATCGCCGAGCCGACCCGCGCCGGGATATCGGCGGCACGGGCTTGTGAGGATGCCTATTTCGCCGACCTGATGGGCGCCCAGGCCAACGCCGACGCGCTGGCCGAGTTCAACCGGCTCGGCTGACGGCCCAGGCGGATGACTGCTCGGCGCGGGCCGCGTCGACAATGACTTTGACATTACGCAGACACCGACCGCAGTCCAGTCCTGCGCCGCAGGCACTGGCAACCTGCTTGGATGTCGAGGCGCCGCGCGCGATCGCGTCGCTGACCATCTTGCAGGTGGCGCCGGCGCACAGGCACACGTACATCCGCAACCTTTCGACCGAGGTTAATGTAGGTCAGTCTAACCTTACTAAGGTTATCCTGCCATGGCTATTGGCCTCACGCTACAGTGGAGCCCGGACCCGAACGAGGAGCGGATATGCAGGGTGACCCCGATGTGCTTCGCCTGCTCAATGAGCAGCTGACCAGCGAACTGACCGCGATCAACCAGTACTTTCTGCACTCCAAGATGCAGGAGAGCTGGGGATTTACCGAACTGGCCAAGCACACTCGGGCCGAGTCAATCGAGGAGATGGTTCACGCGGAGCGGATCACCGACCGCATCCTGCTGCTCGATGGCCTGCCCAACTATCAGCGCATCGGATCGCTGCGGATCGGGCAAACGCTACGTGAGCAGTTCGTCAGCGATCTGGCGATCGAGCATGAAGTGATGGCGCGGTTGAAGCCCGGTATCGCCATGTGCCGGGACAAGCAGGATTCCACCAGCGCAATCCTGTTCGAGGAGATACTGGCGGATGAGGAAAAGCACATCGACTACCTCGAAACCCAACTTCAGCTGATGGACAAGCTCGGCGAGGAGCTGTACTGCGCGCAGTGCGTATCGCGGCCTCCGGCCTGAGGCGTATCGCGGCCTCCGGCCTGAGGC
>CAZKUK010000070.1:0-4724 GCA_964555915.1 uncultured Mycobacterium sp. | reverse complement strand
GCGTATCGCGGCCTCCGGCCTGAGGCGTATCGCGGCCTCCGGCCTGAGGCTCCCACAGATGTGGCAATTACCGTCGGTGTGGCAATTACCATCGGTGCATGAGCCGAATCGGAGACTTCGCTGACGACGACGTAGCGGGGTGGATTGCGCTGTCACCGGACATCGGTGCCGCCATGGCTGCCTTCAGCGCCGCGGTCTACAACCGCAATCGGCTGCCCATCCGGGTCCGGGAGGTCGCCCGCGTCGTAATGGCCCACGACAACGAATGTGCGGTCTGTATCAACACGCGCGACGCCGACGGCCCCGCCGCCGGGGTGGATGAAGACCTCTATGCCCACGCGGCCCAGTGGCGCACCTGGCCGGGATACTCCGAGCAGGAGCGCACGGCCGCGGAGTTCGCCCATCGATTCGCCACCGGGCACACCGCCCTCCGTGATGACGAAGAGTTCTGGAGACGCTGCCGGGATCACTTCGACGACGAGCTGCTGACCGACCTGACCCTGTCCTGCGCGATGTGGCTGGGTATGGGTCGAACGCTGCGGACCCTCGATATCGGACAGGCGTGTGCCATCACGTTGCCGAGCCGGGCTTGACCATGGTGACGGAGGCACCGGCCGGCGGCATCGTCATCGGGACCATCGTCAACCCGGCCGGTCTGACCCTGGCCAAGGTGGTGTCCGCCGATACCTTGGGCCGGTTCGCCGACCCCGGGTTGGGCGCCAGCCCGACCTGGCACGGCTTCGTGCCCGACCGCAGCGGTATCGCTTTCACCGACGCGATCAGCGTGGTGGGCGACGAGCGGGTACGTATCGATCGGCACGCGATGCGCACCATCGACGACGGCCTGGCATGGGCTCCGGGTCAGTTCTTCGACCAGGACGGCAATCCGGTTGCGGCATGCACCCGGGGAACGCTCGGGCGCATTGAATCCCGTCTGGAGCAGGAGGGCTTGCGCGCCCTGATCGGACATGAGATCGAGTTCCTGCTGGTCGATCCCGCCGGCGACCCGCTGCCCGGACAGCTGTGGGCCCAGTACGGGATGGCCGGTGTGCTCGAACACGAGGCTTTTGTCCGGGATGTCATGGCCGCGATGGCTGCTGCCGGCGTGGTCATCGAGCAGTTCCATCCGGAGTACGGGGTCAACCAGTTCGAGATGTCACTGGCGCCTGCCTCACCGGTGGCGGCCGCGGATCAACTGGTGTTGGCCAGGATCTTGGTCAGCCGGGCGGCGCGCAAGCACGGCATGCGGGTCAGCCTGTCACCGGTGCCGTTCGCTGGAAGCGTGGGTTCCGGAGCTCACCAACATGTTTCGTTGCTCAGGGAGCGCACCCCGCTGTTTTCCGGGGGGCACGGCCCGCATGGACTCACCGCCGAAGGTGCGGGGGCGATCGGCGGGGTCATCTCGGGCCTTGCGGATGCGCAACTGATCTTCTCCGGTTCGATCGTGTCCGGGCAGCGGATGCGACCCGGTAACTGGGCCGGCGCGTACGCCTGTTGGGGTACCGAGAACCGTGAGGCGGCGGTCCGGTTTGTGCCCAATTCCCCCGGGAGCCCGCACGGAGCCAATGTGGAGGTCAAAGTCGTCGACCCGTCTGCCAATCCGTATCTGGCCAGCGCCGCGATTCTGGGCCTGGCCCTCGATGGTCTCGAACGTGACGCCCCGCTACCCCCGGAGATCTGCACTGATCCGCACACGTTGTCCCAGGCCGATCGGGATGCGGCCGGGGTCAAACTGCTATCCCCCGATCAGGCCGATGCCATTGCCGCACTGGATGGTTCGCATCGGATGCGGGCGATCCTGGGTGATCCGGTCATCGATGCGCTGGTGGCTGTCCGCCGATATGAGCAGCAACGTTACGCCGGACTGTCGGAAGCGGAGGCCGCCGACAAGTTTCGGATGGCTTGGAGCCTGTGATCGTCCGCCCGCGCCTGGCCGAGCTGATAGACGGGCTGCGGCTTGTCGATAACCACGTCCACGGTTTCTGGCTTTCAGATACCGGCCGGTCACGCTTCGAGAACGGTCTCAATGAGGCCAACACTGAACCGCTGGCCGGTTTCGACTCAGGCTTCGACACACAACTCGGTTTCGCGGTACGCACCTATTGCGCGCCGCTGTTGGGCTTGCCGCCGCACGCCGATCCGGAGTCGTACTGGGACCGGCGCTGCGTTCACACCGAGAGCGAACTGGCTCGGCTATTCTTGCCCGCCGCCGGTGTCAGCGACTGGCTGGTGGACACCGGTTTGCCGGATGTCGCCGGTCTCGCCGGGGTGGCCGAGGCGTCGGACGGTCCGGCCCACGAGATCGTGCGGCTTGAGCAGGTCGCCGAAGAGGCTGCTGCGGAGCCCGGCGATTACGCCGACAATTTTCGTCGAATCCTCTGGAGCAGAGCGAGTTCAGCGGTTGCGACGAAGACGGTTCTGGCCTACCGGGACGGATTCGACGGCGACCTGTCCGTACCGACACAGCGGGAAGTGAGGGTTGCGGCGCAGCGCTGGCGGGACGGCGGGGCGAGCAGGGTGACCGATCGGGTGCTGCTTCGATTCGGTGTGCACGAAGCCCTGGAGTTGGGTAAGCCGCTGCAGTTCCATGTTGGCCTGGGCGACCGGGACTGCGATCTGCACCGAACCAACCCGATGTATCTGCTTGATCTGCTGCGGGAATCCGGTCGGACCCCGATCGTGCTTCTGCACTGCTATCCCTTTGAGCGGGAAGCCGGTTACCTGGCCCAGGCCTTTAATCACGTCTACCTCGACATTGGTCTGAGCGTCAATCATCTCGGTGCACGGGCGGCGGCGTTCATCGGCCGCGCGTTGGAACTCGCTCCGTTCCGCAAGATTCTCTATTCCTCGGACGCTTTCGGACCGCCGGAACTGCATTACGTAGGTTCCCGACTGTGGCGTGACGGGATCGCGGAGGTGCTCAGCGATTTCGTCGACCGCGGGCACTGGTGCATCGAGGACGCATCGCGGGTCGCCCGGTTGATCGGACGCGATAACGCCGTGAGGCTCTACCAACTGCCGTCCTGACGCCTCAGATGAGGCCGGTGGCGTCGAACATCCAGGACATGTCGCCCTGTGACAACTGCTCCATCCAGTCCGCGGGGGCGTGGTTGGCGAGGGCTCCGAAGTCCCAGTAGTCCTTCCACCGAGTGATCTTGCCGTCGATCACCTTGTGAACTGTCACGAACTGCAGCACCGCACTTTCACCGGTCACCCAGTGCCAGGTTTCGGAGTGCTCGTACATCACGTCCACACCGTTGCTCACCAACAGTCCGTCGTGGTTGCGGTATCCGGCCAGCGAATCCAGCCCCAGCTTCAACCGCTTGACGATGTCATCGGGGCCGCGTGCGGCGGCCACCGGACCGACCGGCATGTCGACATAGATACAGTCCTCGGCGAGGAACGTCGGCACTGTTTCCCAGTCGCGATCCGACAGTGCCTTCCACATCCCCAGCACGGTGTTCTCGAGCTCAGAAGGCATGGGCGGGGACCTCCGTGCGCCTGCCGGCGCGCAGGAAGCTGCCGGTCCGTTCGGTGCCCAGGACCGCGGTTGGAGAACCGTTCCGGATGACGGCTCGGCCACCGATCAGCACCAGGCCGACGGTATCGTCATTGCGGTTCACCATTCGCGGTAGGTTTGCGTATTGGGGGACGGGGGATTCCGCGTAGTCCTCGAGGTGCGTGTCGAGGCGGTCCGGGTCGATCATCACCAGATCGGCACGGTCGCCGATGCGCAGATGCCCGGCGTCGATGCCGTACCAGTCCGCCAGTTCGCCGGTCAGTCGGTGTACGGCACGCTCGATTGACATGAATGGTTTGCCGGACAACTCAGCGTCGTGGACGTGCCGCAACAGCCGCAGGCCGAAGTTGTAGAACGCCATATTGCGCAGATGGGCACCGGCGTCGGAGAAACCCATCTGGATGCCCTCGTCAGCGGCCAGCTTCTTGAGCACGTCGGGCCGGTGGTTGGAGATCGTGGTGCGCCAGCGTAACTTTTGTCCGTGCTCGACGACCAAATCGAGAAAAGCATCGACCGGATGAAGCCCGCCGCGGTCGAGACCGACTTGGCCGAAGGACTTGCCGATCACCGAATCGTCGGGGCACGCGACGATTTCGGCATCGAAGAAATCGCGGTGCCATACGCGCATGCCGAACTTGCTGTCGTAATCCTTGCGGAATCGACGGCGATAGCCCTCATCCTGGAGCAGGGCGTTGCGTTCGACTTCATCACGCAGATGCAGGGCAGCGGCCCCGGCCCCGAACTCCTCGAAGACCACCAGGTCGATACCGTCGGCGTAGACCTCGAACGGCACCGGCAGATGCTGCCAGCGGAAGTCGGCCCCGAACCGGTTGACCAACCGCGCCAACGGGCCCAGCAGCGCGATCGCGAACGGGTTGGACTTGACGTCGGCCGCCGACAGGAGGCTGGTCTTGAGTGTATCGCGCAGTACCGGGAGCGACTGTGCCAGTTGGGATAACAAGTTCAGCGGGTTCTGGATATCGGGACCGGATTGCAGCACTCGGCCACGGCGGCGAAGTTGGGACTTGAGCCTGCGCAACTCGCGTGGTTTGGCGTAGGTGGACGGCAGGGTGCGCGAGCGGCAGGTGTCGCCGTCGATCTTGTCGAAGAGCAATTGTTGGGAGGACATGCCGAGGAATCCGGCGTCGAGAGCCTCGCTGAGCATCCGCTCCATTTCAGCCTGTTCGGCGGCGGTGGGCCGGAT
>CAZKUK010000069.1:0-10448 GCA_964555915.1 uncultured Mycobacterium sp. | reverse complement strand
ACAAAAACCACCAAACACACTATTGAGTTCTCAAACAACACACCCACTCGCATCCAAGCCGTGCGAAGCCGCGCGGTAAAAACCGCTTGGCAGTCGAGCAGACTACAGAACGTTCCGAAGATCGGAAACATTCCCGTTGGATGCCGCCGCGCTCTGCGGATGAACCGCGTCGCAACGACGAACACCAAGTTACGTCAGGGGTCTGGTGGAGTCAAATCCCCTGGGGGCCAGGATGCTTGACCTTCGTCACACCGCCGGAATCAGCCGGCCCGCCGGATGCCGGCGATATTTCGCTTACCGCGTCGCAGCACCAACCAGCGGCCGTGCAGGAAGTGGGACTGGGTCGCCACCCAATCCTCGCTGTCCACCCGGACGTTGTTGACCGACACTCCGCCCTCGGCGATGGTGCGCCGGGCCGCTGCCCGACTACCCGACAGTCCGCTCGCGACCAGCAGGTCGACGATGCCGTCCGGCCCACCGGGTGCCAACTCGGCTACCGGGGTCTCCCGCAGGGCGGCCGCCAGTGTCGCCTCATCGAGGCGGTCGAGTTCAGCGCGGCCGAATAGGGCCTTCGAGGCCTGCTCGACTGCGCCAGTGGCCGCCTCACCGTGCACCAGTGTCGTGAGTTCACGCGCCAGTCGGCGCTGCGCTGCCCTTTCGTGTGGCCGGGCGGCGGTTGCTCGCTGTAACTCAGCGACCTCCTCGGCCCCCAGAAAGGTGAACCACCGCAGGTATCGGATGACATCGGCGTCGGCAGTGTTGATGAAGTACTGGTACCAGGCGTATGGACTGGTCATCTCCGGGTCAAGCCAGAGGCTGCCGCCGCCGGTCGACTTACCGAACTTGGTGCCGTCGGCCGCAGTCACCAGTGGGACGGTCAGGGCGTGCACCGTCATGCCGAGCTTCTGCCGGACCAGCCGCACCCCGGCGATGATGTTGCCCCACTGATCCGATCCGCCGATCTGCAGAGAACAGCCGTACCGCTGGTACAACTCGACGTAGTCGTTGGCCTGCAGGAGCATATAGCTGAACTCGGTATAGGAGATCCCCTCCCCGTCCAGACGGCGGCGGATGGTGTCGCGGTCGAGCATGACGTTGACCGAGAAATGCTTACCGACATCGCGCAGGAACTCGATGGCCCCCAGTGAGCGCGTCCACGTCAGATTGTTCTCGATGACCGCCGCTGTCGATATCCCGTCGAAATCGACGAACCGCTCAAGCTGACCTCGAATACGCTCGGACCACTGCGCAACGGTGTCGGCGGTGGTCAGCGTCCGCTCGCCGGTCTCGCGCGGATCACCGATCAGTCCGGTGGCACCGCCGGCGAGCACGATGGGTCGGTGCCCGGCCCGCTGGAAGCGCCGCAGAGTGAGCAACGGAACGAGATTGCCGGCGTGCAGACTGGGCGCGGTCGGGTCGAATCCGGCGTAGACGGTTAACGGCGGCTGTGCGACCGCTGCAGCGAGGGTGTCGATATCGGTGGACTGCGCGATGAGCTCACGCCAGCCCAACTCGTCGAGGATCGTCGTGGCCATGGGTTGATCTTCTCCCATCGGAAGTGATCAGTCGCTGCCGCCCGGCTGCGGCGCCCGCGGACTACGTCGATAAGCCGACACCTGCCGGCAGTCGGGGATCCAGAAACGCCAGTGCCTGTCGGCGGCTCTGCTGACTCCCACCCGCGGGCCGGTGGCGACCCCGACCCGATGCCGCCGCGCTTGCCTCTCCGACAACTGCACCAGCACCGGCGAATCGGGATCGAACACGTCCAGCCCGTTATCGGTCATGGTGATGGCCAGGGCTGCACACAGGTTGCCGGGCCCGCGGGCCAGCGCGCTGTCGCGGACATTCGGCCCGCGTCGCTCCCGGGCGTCGCCACGGCCGCTGTCGATCGACGCCGCTCGCAGCAACACTGCGGCGGCGGTGCCGTCAGGTCCGCAGGAAATGTTGGCACATACATGGACCCCGTAACTGCGGTAGGTGTAGAGCCGGCCCGGCGGGCCGAACATGACTGAGTTGCGGTCAGTCCGGCCCCGATAGGAGTGCGCGGCGGGGTCGGGCCACCGCCCATCGGGCGGACCGCCGTAAGCCTCGACTTCGACGATCCGGGCGCGTACTCCGCCTGCGGTAATCGCCGCACCGAGGAGTAGACCGGCCGCTGCGACCGGATCGGTTTCGAGTATGTCACCGGTCACGGTGTGCCGGACGATAGCTAGCCGGAGCCCGTTTCGGCCATCAGACGGTCGTGCTCGGCCGGCCCGACCTCGACAGCCTCGTCCACGAGCAGCACCGGAATGCCGTCCTCGATGCGGTAGGCCCGACGCAACCGGGGGTTGTAGAGGATGTCGCCGACCAGCAGCAACCCTCCCCGGTCAGCCGGGCATACCAGGATCGGAAGTAGCTTCCGGTCGAGCATGGCGGTTACGGCGCAGCCGGTAGCGGAGCCGGTGCCACCGGTGACGGCGCACCGGGCGCGCGGGCTGGGTTGCTGTCACCGGGCATTTGGCCGGCACCCATGACGGCGCTCCCGGCGTTCTGCCGGGACTGGGCCTGCTGGAGGAGCTGTGTCTGAGCCCGGATCTTCTGCTGGTAGGCGATGGTGTTCTTCAGCGCCGAGATGAGCGGATTCTGATTTGGCCGGTAGCTCATCGCCGTGGTCAGCTCGTCGAGGTACGGTTTCGACGGTTTGAAACCCATCGCACGAAGCTTGAGTGAAACTTTCAGCAGTTTCGAAAGCTGCCCGCCGCCGGACCCGACCGCGTACTCCTCCGCAAGCTGGTCGAGGACATCGCCTCTGCTCGCGGGGCTCGCTGCAGCCGCTGCAGCCGCCGTTGCAGCCGTAGCCGCCGTATCTGTGGTCGCCGCGCCACCTTCGAGTGAGACCGTGGGTCGCGGGGCCGGTGTGGGCACCAGGGACGGTTCGGCTCCGGCCGTGCCAACCGAACCGACAGCCCCGGCGGCAACGATTAACCCCGCGATACCGATACCAACTCTGCGGCGCATATCACCGAGATCGCCCGTCATCGCACCCCTTCGCCGTCGCGTCCGGTCGCCTTAGACTACCGCGCGACCTAGCCGACGCTCTTGGTGAACGTCGATCGGGCCGTCGCCGTCAGCCTCTTATACTTGCCCGTATCGGTGTCGAGGTACCAACTGTTACGACTGACCTTGGGTACGCCTGCGGCACGTAAGGCCGAAGCCACCGGACGGTAGGAGGCGCTGACGGCCAGGTCGGCGACCACGTGCACGATGTCTGGCGGCAGACCGACGGGCATATTCGCCACCGCCTCGCCGATATCGGCGGGCGTCAGACTCATCCCGGGCCGCAACGTCAGCGCAGTGACGGCGAGCATTCGGCCCGGAGTCTCCACTCCGTACGTCACTGCCAGGTCCACCGCTCTTATCCGACCGATCGCATCGGTGATGGGCGCCGGGAACACCACGCCGCGCGGCGTGCGCAGCAGGCCCGATCGGGTGCCGAGCAGCCAGTAATCGCCATCCGAGTCACGCCAGAACACGTATTCGGTGGAAATCCAGATATCGCCGGCGGCGAATACACCGCGTTTTATCGACGCGGTCGGGTCGATCGGGCCCCAGGGCTTCGCGAGCAGAATCCCGGTCTCCTGGCGGCTGGCGTGCTGGACGAACCCGCGCTCGTCCTCCAGGATCAGGTCTTCTTCCGGATCGTAGGCGCCCAGTTCCACCTCGCCGCCTCCGGGAAGCGGTCTGCCCTTACTGCCTACCTTGAGGCCCGAGACATTGGCCAGCACCGCCTGACCGTCGGAGGTCGCGAAGAACTCCACGATCCTGGCGGGGGCGAACACCTCGAGGGTGCGTTCCCACAGTCCGGTTGGCATACCCGAGCCCATGAAGAGCCGGATCGGATTATTGCCGGACAGGGTGAAATTGGGGTCGTCAAGAATCTCCCGCAACATCGACCAGGTGTAGGTGACCACCGAAACCCCGTACTGACGCACCTCTTCGAGGAAACGCTCAGGGCACAGCCCCCGGGACAATGCGATGCGCGAACCGGCCACCACGGATCCGCCGAGACTGACCAGCAGACCGGATTGATGGTGCAATGGGGTAAGGCAGTAGACGGTGTCGTTGCGGTTCAGTGCGGCCGCAGATGCGGTGCCGAATGCCGATAGGGCCCAGCGGTAGTTGGTGATCTGCTTGGGAACCAACTCCCCGCCGCCGATCGAGTTGAACACGACGAATGCCACATCGCGGGCATAGGCGGGGTTGGGGCGGTACCACCCCGGTAGCTCGACGGCATCAGGGTCGATTTTTTCCATATCGATGACGGCGCTGCCCACGGGAACGGCGAGGAGGCGATTCTCCCCGCCTCCCAGCACCAGCGTCTGCACCGCCAGCCTGCCGGCCTGCCGAAGGTTGGCGGGATCGGTAATGATCTCGGTGACCCCACTGATCCGGGTGGCCTGCTCGAGGTCGGCATCCGGGGGCATCAACACTGCCACCGCACCCAGCCGGGACAGCGCCGCGATGGCGACCAGGGCACTGGGTCGGGTATCCATGAGGACCCCGACCCGGCTGCCCTGTCGCACCCCGACCTCGATCAGGCCGCGGACCACGTTGTTGATCCGCCGGTCGACCGCCCGGTAGGTGTGCACTCGTCCGTCGAACAGCAGGAACTCGCCATCCGGAGCCGCTTCGGCCTGTTCCTCAATGATCCGGCCCAGGGAGATGCGGGTGTGATCGTTGATCTGACCGAGCCGGACCAGCCGAGGCAGGGTGCGAACCGTCTCGACAGCGAGGGTGCGCACCGAGAGATTGGCGGCCACGACGGCTCCCGCAGCCCCCCTGGCCAGCGAGGTCGCGAGCTCCGCGGCATCGGCGACTCCGAGCATCAGCCGTGAGTTCAGCGGAACTCCGCTGGATTCGGTCTCCTCGGCCTGGGTGTCTTTCATCAGCGCGATATTCGCCGGACGTGGATCCCGGCCGGCCACCCACAAGACCCAATCGGCCACCGTCGGCCAGGTGTTGGTGGCGGCCTTGGACCCGACGACGAGGCCAAAGTGACCGGCCCGGATCATCACCTCGTACACATCGGCGTTGGGCGCGGCCCGTTTGATTCCGCGCACTGCGGGCGGCTGGCCGATATCGTCGACCTCCCCGACGAATGCCAGGACCGGGCAGGTGATGTCGGTCAGGGTCACGAGTTGGCCCTGGACGGCGAAGCCGCCGGTCATCATCCGGTTGTGGGTGACGAACTGTTTGAGCAGTTCGGCGACGGCCGGGCCCGACCAGGCGATCCAACCGTCCCGGTCGAGGAAGCGTCGCTGCTGCTCGCGGGGCAAAAGAGCCTCACGGTCATGCAGTTGGAAGAGGAATTCCACCTTGGATTTGGCGCTCTTGACCGGGTCCAGCATCTGAAAGCCGGCCCGGGCCAGCCAGCCCGGTACGTCGATATGGGTGAAGACGTGGTCGGCGAGGAAATCGGCCAGCCCGACGGCGAGGTTGGTGGGCAGGCCGCCGGGCAGACCGGCCAGTGTGTCGACCGGCGAGCCGAACGCCACGATGCTCGCGACATCCTTGGAACGGCGGTAGGCCGCGGTCTGGTAGCAGAACATGCCGCCCTGGGAATAACCGGCGAGGTGGACACTCTGGCCGGTCACCGCCCGGACGGTGTCAATCGCCTGGCTCAACGCGACGATATGGTCGGTGAGCGTGCGTTCCATCCCGCCGGCGATTTCGTCAGGTGATCCATAGTCGATCACCCAGGGGTCCACGCCGGCGGCGTGCAGGATGCCGACAGCGCCGTCCTCCCTGGTTACATCCCACATATTCGCCGACATCATCATCGGGTGGACCATCAGAACGGGGGGGCCCGCCGTAGCCCGGCCGGGCCGGTTATCCGGCGGGAAGTAACGCCGCAGCTTGTACATCGCCGTGCTCTCGACGATCTGAAACGGTGACGGCACCGACCCGGTTTCCAGGCCGCCGAAGCGCGCCACCTCGTATCCGTTCTGGGCGGTCGCCACCAGGCGCTCCAGCGGTCTGGTTATCGCCGACAAACCTAGGTCCACTGTTGCTCCCTGCCGAACTTCTGCGTTAAAACCTGCCGCCGAACCCGTTGGAACCGGCTTTCCCGACGGCTCGATCATCATGGCATACCGCAGATATGTCACCGAAAGCTCCGATGCCCGCAGCCAGGTACTTTGTCCGCTCAGTAAGGTCGGCGCGGTGGCACACCTGCTGGGCGCCGAGGCGCTGCATCTCCAGTACCCGACGCAGGTGGTCTTCGACGCCGTGACCGTTGGTGTCAACGAGGGCGACCGCATCGGTATCGTCGGCCGCAACGGCGACGGGAAGTCCAGCCTGGTGGGCATGCTCACCGGCCGGATCCGGCCCCACTCGGGTCGGGTGACCCGCCGAGGCGGCCTGCGGGTCGGCGCCCTGGAGCAGGCCGACACCCTCGATCCGGCCGTCACCGTCGGTACCGCACTGGTCGGCGATCGGCCGGATCACGAGTGGGCCGGCGATGCGCGAGTCCGCGATATCGTCGCCGGCTTGGTGGCCGATCTGAATTGGAACGGCCCGGTCGGCGCCCTCTCCGGCGGTCAGCGTAGGCGGGTGCAATTGGCCGCCCTGCTGATCGGCGAGTGGGATGTGATAGCCCTCGACGAACCCACCAACCACCTCGATATCGAAGGCATCACCTGGCTGGCCGGTCACCTCAACCAGCGCTGGTCACGCAACTCCGGAGGACTTCTCCTGATCACCCACGACCGCTGGTTCCTCGATGAGGTCGCCACCACTACGTGGGAAGTGCACGAAGGGCCGCGGGGAGGCGTCGTAGAACCCTTTGACGGCGGTTATGCGGCCTATGTTCTGCAGCGTGTCGAGCGGGACCGGATTGCGGCGGCCGCCGAGGCCAAGCGGCAGAACCTGATGCGCAAGGAGCTCGCCTGGCTGCGCCGCGGCGCTCCCGCTCGGACGTCCAAGCCCAAGTTCCGTATCGATGCGGCCAACCAACTGATTGCCGATGTGCCGCCGATGCGCGACACCGTCGAGTTGACCAAGGTGGCGACGACGCGACTGGGTAAGGATGTCATCGACCTGCTGGACGTATCGGTGTCCTTCGGCGGCGCACCGGTGCTTCGCGACGTCGAGTGGCGGATTGCGCCCGGCGAGCGCACCGGAATCGTCGGCGCCAACGGCGCCGGCAAGTCGACGCTGCTGGGCCTGATCGCCGGCACGGTCAGCCCCGACAGCGGCCGGATCAAGCGCGGCAAGACGGTGCGGCTGGCAATGCTCGATCAACAGTCCGGCCGGCTCGCGGAGATCGCCGATGATCTGGTGCGCGATGTGGTGGGTCGGCTGCAGACCAGCTACCTGGTCGACGGTAAGGAGCTCAGTCCGGTACAACTGCTGGAACGCTTGGGTTTTCGCCGTGATCAGCTGTCAGCGCGGGTGCGCCAGCTGTCCGGCGGGCAGCGTCGGCGGCTGCAGCTCATGCTGACCCTGCTCGACGAGCCCAACGTCCTGGTGCTTGATGAACCCACCAACGATGTGGATATCGACATGCTCTCGGCCACCGAGGATTTGCTCGATTCCTGGCCGGGCACCCTGATCGTGGTCTCCCACGACCGCTACCTGCTGGAGCGGGTCACCGATCAGCAGTACGCGATCCTCGGCGGGCATCTGCGCCACCTGCCCGGCGGCATCGACGAGTATCTCCGCATCGCGGCTCGTCAGCGGTCCCCCGCAGCGCCCACGTCGAAGCGATCCCCCGATCGCGGGCCCGCGATGTCCGGGGCCGAACTTCGCGCCCTGCAGAAGGAGATCTCGGCACTGGAACGTGCGCTGGCCAAGCTAGCTCAGCGGATCAACGCCAAACATGTCGAACTCGCCGAGCACGACCAATCCGATCACCTCGGCGTGACCCGGCTCAGCGGTGAGTTGCGCGAACTGGACGCCGAGTTGGCGGCCTCCGAGGAGCGGTGGTTGGAGCTCTCCGCGGACCTGGAATCCCATGGTTGAACCGGTGCGGCCCGGTTACGGGACGCGCGGCGGCGGGTGTGTTACACAACGGCAATGCTGGTCATCACCGGGCCGTCGGGCAACGTCGGCCACGAATTGGTCGATGTGCTGCGGGCCCGTCCCCCGCAGGGCGGTTGGCGGGTGGTCGGTCGCCACCCGGAGCAGTTGCGCGACCGGGTCGGCGATAGCGCTGCGGTCTGCCGTTTCGACTTCTTCGACACTTCGACGTGGACCGCTGCGCTGGAGGGTGTCGACACGCTGTTCCTGCTTTTCCCGCTGCCGGGTAATCGCGCCGCACGCGAAGCCGTCATCCCCTTCGTGAACGCCGCGGAGCGGGCGGGCTGCCGGCACGTGGTCTACCTGTCGGTCCTCGGAGCCGATCGGGCCCGGTTCATCCCGCACTTCAAAGTGGAAGCGGCGTTGCGCAATTCGACCATGGGTTGGACGATGCTGCGCTGCGGCTTCTTCATGCAGAATCTGCATCGCGCGCTGTCCACACATGGCACTGATATCGCCGAGAGCGGCGAGCTTTTCATTCCGGCCGGCCAGGGCTTGACCAGTTTCCTCGACGCCCGCGATGGGGCGGATATCGCGGCGCTGGCCCTCACCGAACCCGACAAGCATCGCGACCGGGCGTATCACTTGACCGGGCCGGCAGCGCTGAGCATGACCGAAGTCGCCCAAGCACTCACCGAAGCGTTGGGCTATCGGGTCAGCTACACCCATCCCGGGCTGGTGCGTTTCGCCGCCCGGCTCCGTCGCCGGGGCGTCGGCTGGGACACCATCGGCTTCATGTCGGCGGTTTACACCCTGACCAGGTTCGGGCTCAACCAGCCCGTCACCCGGGAGGTGCAGCAGCTGCTGAACCGCCCGCCGCGCACTCTGCGAACTTTCCTGGCCGACAGCGCATGGCGCTGGCGTGACGGCGCCTGGACCTGAGTGCTTGCCGGTCGGACCCGGCGACCGCCAGGCTGGGTGCACCGACTCAGCGGTCCAGGCGCCGTCTCAACCGCGACGCCCGCTCCAGCAGCCGGCTCAACTGGTCGGCGACCCGGTCCGGTGCCGTACCGCCGCGGGCATCCCGGGCCGATACCGAGCCGGCAACGGTGAGCACCGCGCGTACCTCGGGGGTCAGCTCACTGCTGATCGCCGCCAGTTCCGCATCGGTCAGTTCGTCGAGTCCGACAGCACGGGCCTCCGCCACCCGGACCGCCGCACCCGCCGCCTCATGTGCCGTCCGGAACGGCACGCCGCGACGGACCAGCCACTCCGCGATATCGGTGGCCAGGGTGTAGCCGGCCGGCGCCAGTGTCGCCATCCGCTCGGTGTCGAAGCGCAGGGTTGCGACCAGCCCGGCCATTGCCGGCAGCACCAGTTCCAATTGGGCCACTGAGTCGAACAGCGGTTCTTTGTCCTCCTGCAGATCCCGGTTGTAGGCCAATGGCTGAGCCTTGAGAGTGGCCAGCAGAGCCGTCAGGTTGCCGATCAGCCGACCGGCTTTCCCGCGCGCCAGTTCGGCGATATCGGGGTTCTTCTTCTGCGGCATGATCGAGCTGCCGGTCGACCAGGCGTCGTCCAGGGTGACGTAGCCGAACTCGGTGGTGCTCCAGAGAATGATGTCCTCCGCCAGCCTGGACAGGTCCACGCCGATCATGGCGAGAACGAAAGCCGCTTCGGCGGCAAAATCGCGGGCTGAGGTGGCGTCGATCGAATTGTCGGCAGCCACAGCGAAACCGAGGTCGGCGGCGATCGCGTCCGGGTCCAGGCCCAGCGACGACCCGGCCAGTGCACCGGATCCGTACGGCGACACCGCGGTACGGCTGTCAAAGTCGCCGATCCGGTCGAGATCACGCAGCAGCGGATGGGCATGGGCCAGCAGGTGATGAGCCAGCAGGACCGGTTGCGCGGCCTGCAGGTGTGTCTTGCCGGGCATGACCGCGTCTGGGTGGGCCTGCGCCTGCGCGGCCAGGGCCGCCACCAAGTCCAGCACACCATCGGCGATCCGCCGCATTGCGTCACGTAGCCACATCCGGAAAAGCGTGGCGACCTGATCGTTACGGGACCTGCCGGCCCGCAACCGGCCGCCAAGATCCGCGCCGACTCGTTCGATCAACCCGCGTTCGAGCGCACCGTGGACGTCCTCGTCGGTGGCCGATGGAGTGAAACTGCCGTCGGCGACATCGGCGCCGAGACTGTCCAGCCCGGCCAGCAGGCCGTCGCGCTGTTCATCGGTCAGCAATCCGGCGCGGTGCAACACGGTGGTGTGGGCCTTGGATGCCTCGACGTCATAGGGCGCGAGCACCCAGTCGAAATGGGTGGACTTGCTCAGGGCCGCCAGCGCAGCGGAGGGGCCATCGGCGAACCTTCCACCCCACAGTGATCCCTCGTTGGTGCTCATCTCAGTTCTCCCCGGCCTCTCCGGTCTCTCCGGCCTCCCCGGCCTC
>CAZKUK010000068.1:4579-10697 GCA_964555915.1 uncultured Mycobacterium sp. | reverse complement strand
CGTTGCTGTTGCCGTTGACGTCGATGTCGGGCGAACGATCTGAGGGTGCAATCATACCAACCTGCGATCCGGAAACCGGTCTACACCGGCTGCCGCAATCGGTACCTCCACCGGTCTACAGGTGGCTAATTCCTACCGTGATCATGACGGTTCCGATGATGGCGAGCAGAGCTGCATAATCCCTCCGACTGCGGGCAAGTACCCATGAACGCAGGTTTTCCAGAGCCTGGATCGTTCGTTCCTTGGCAATGACGTAGCTCACGATGGGCACCAGCAGGATGGCATTTGCCACGAACAGAAAAGTGAACAGCGCAATCACCTGGACCTGGGGTGACTGGCCGGACGTTGCGATCACTAAAAGCAAGGCAAGGTAATCCACTGAGGGGAGCGAAATCCCCAGACCCAGGGCCGCGGCGAACCATGGGGAGCTGCCCTGAGCCAATCGGCCGGCCCGCTTCGTAACAGTGTCGACCAATCCGAGCCCCGTCGGGACCGGAGCTGAACGGTCGGGCGGGTCGTTCGGTTCTTCTGCTGTGATGCCGTTGGGTTTGTCTCCGCCCCCGGGTAGCGGGATATTGCTCAGCAAAACGGCGGCCACGATGAGTGCGAGCGTCCCCACCCCGATTTGTATGAACGCCCCGCTGAAATCTCCCTTCAGGACTGAGCCCCGATCGATAACGAACAGGACGATCAGCCCAGCGGTGGAGCTGACCAGAAAACTTGTGCACAGGAACGCCAGCAATTGCCGGATCGGATGCGGGCGCAGGAACAGCAGCCCGATGATTCCGAGGCGATTCGGCTCCAGGTTCAACGCGAGGGCGAGGACCACAACCGTCGTCCACATGGACGATCACACTACCGCCGGCGAACCACCCCTCGGCCCGACCGCGGCCGCCCTCAGCTCGTCGCGATATCGACCGGCTCGCCGATATCGGGCTGCTTCGGCTGGGTGATCGGCGCGGGGTCCCACTTGGACGGCCACCAGTTCGCCTTGCCTACCAGCACTGCCAGCGCCGGTACGGTGATGGTGCGCACCACGAACGTGTCGAGCAGGATCCCGATTGAGATGATGAAGCCGATCTGCACAAGCGTGGTGATGCTGGAGAACTGAAGGCCGATCATTGAGGCTGAGAAAATCAGTCCGGCGACGGTGATCACCCCGCCGGTCTGGGTGATCGTCCGAATCACTCCCGAGCGGATCCCGCGCGGTGACTCGTCGCGGATGCGGGAAATGAGCAGCATGCTGTAGTCCGCACCCATCGCCACCGAGATGATGAACGTCAGGCCGGGCACGCTCCAATGCAATTCCTGGCCGATGATCACCTGGAACATGAGGACGGCCAACCCCAGTGATGCCAGATAGGACAGCACCACCGAAGCAACGAGGTACAGCGGCGCCACCAGAGCACGCAGCAGGATGATGAGGATGCCCAGCACCACCAGGATCGTCGTGGTCACGATCCGGATGAGGTCCTGATAGTAGTAGTCACGGGTGTCGCGGAGGCTCACGGTCAGCCCGGTCATGGAGATCGAGGCCTCGGACAGCGTGGTGTTGGGTTGGGCGCTGCGGGCGGTTTCGGTGACCGTATTGATCTGGTCCATGGCCTCCGTGGTGAACGGGTCCAGCTTGGTTTGCACCAGATATCGCGCACTGCGGCCATCGGGCGAGATGAAAATGGAGGCGGCTCTGCGGAACTCCTCGCCGGTGAGGATCTCCGCGGGAATGTAGAAGCCCGCCATCGACGGGGTGGTGGCATTGTTCTTCATCGACAGCAGGAACAGTGACGCCTGGTTCAGGCCGACGCCGAGGGTCTTGGTCTGGTCGACCAGCAGGGCGACACCATCGGCGACCTGACGGCTGGCAACCGCCAGCATCTCGATTCCCTGTTGGAGTTGGTTCAGCTGTACCTGCAAATCAGCCGGATCGGTGATTCCCGCAGCCTGCAAGCTCTGGCTGATCGAATCCAGCGCGGGGCCCATATCCTCGGCGGCGGTCGGGGCGGGCTGGTTGCCGGGCAGATTTGCGAACGGTCCGGGCGTGCCTTTGCCCTGGTTCGCGGGGGTCTGTTCGGCGCTCGGGGTGACAGGCCTCGGCAGGGGTTGCTCGGCCGGTAACGCGGTGGGATCGCTGGACGCCGGTTCGAGCAGGTCACAGAGGTCGGCGATCTGGTCCAAGGTGCCGTTCTCGCGGGCTTCGCCCAGCGACTGCAGTCGGGCGCGGGTGGCCACACAGTCTGCATCGGCGTCGCAGACCGGGTTACCGTTCAGGGCATTGAGAATCGGAGCGATCGACTTGTCATAGGCCGCGACGGCATCACCGGAGTTCACGCCCATAGTCCCGCCGAGCCCATGAATGGTGTTGCGCGGGTTGCTGCCCAGGTCAAAACCCGGTAACGCTCGACCGGTGCCGTACTGGTTCTGCATGAACGCCAACGCCTGCACCAGGTAGCTCACGGTGGCCAGCGTCTGCCCGAGTTGGCCGCGCACTCCGCCCAGCACGTCGGCGATCTGATCGGCTCCGAAGGCGAGCAGGTTCAGGTTGGCCTCATTGCCGTTGATCAAGTTTGCGGCCTGGTTCAGCGGGTTTCCCACCTCACCGGCCTGGAAGGAGAGCCGGGCCTGTTCCAGGGATTCTCCGGTGGGCCGGGTGATACCCCGCACGATATCGATATCGGGAACCTGGCTCACCCGATAGGCCATCTGCTCCATGTCCGCCAGCGCCTCAGGAGTCCGCAGATCCCTGGGGGAATTGATCAGGATGTACTGCGGCAGGCTGGCGTTGATCGGAAAGTGTTCGCCGATGGCGTCGTATCCGCGGATGCTCTCGCTGGCGGCGGGCAGCGCCTTGCGGTCGTCGTAGTTGTAGTCGGCCAGGGCGGCCACACTGGCCAATGCGGCGAGGACAATGATGCTCGCCAGCAGATATGCCTTCGGGCGGCGCACTATCCGGACACCGGAACGCCGCCAGAACTGGGTGGTGAGGTCCTTGCGCGGTTTGATCCAGCCGCGACGGCCGGCCAGCACCATCAGGGACGGCAGGAACGTCACCGCACCCATACAGCCCACCAGGATGGCTGCGGCCAATGCAACCCCGACCGTATAGAACACCGTCAGTTTGGTGAACACCATGCCCAGGAAGGTCACCGCCACAGTGAACGCGGACGCGAAGATCACCTTGCCGACCGAGATCAACGAGTTGCGTACCGCGATATCGGAGTGCTGGCCCAGGCGCAGGTAATCGTGGTATCGGCTGATCAGAAAGACGGCGTAATCGACCCCTGCCCCGAACATCATGGCCGTCATCAACACGATGGTCTGATTGGTGATGCTGAGGCCCAGCGTGCCCAGTCCCGCCACCACACCCTGCGCCACCAGTAAGGCCACCCCGATGGTGATCAGGGGCAGCAGCATGGTCAGCGGATTGCGATAGACCACCAGCAGGATCGCCAGCAGTACCACGACGGTGACCACCTCGATGGTGCGCTGGTCACGTTCGCCGATATCCTGAATGTCGTTGAAGGTGCCGGCCGGCCCGGTCGTGAAGGCCTGAACCGAGGTTCCGGCCACGGTGTCCTGCACGGTTTGCATCGCCCGTTTTGTGGCGGCGATGGCTTGCGGACTGGCGATTGTGCCGACGATGTTCACCGGCAGCAGCCAGGCTTTGCCGTCCTTACTGGCCAGGACCTCGCGCAGCGGCGGAGTGGTGATGAAGTCCTGCAGGGCCGCGACATCGTCGGTTTGGGCCCGCAGATTGCCGACCAGGGTGCGGTAGACGGCTTGATCCGCGGACGTCAGGCCGTTCTCATTGGTCAGTACAACGAGCAGGATGTTGTCGGAACTGGCCTCCTGGAAAGCATCGCTCATCTCCATTTGGCTCACGAGCGAGGGGGCGTCCGCCGGCAGAATGGACGCCGGTGCCTTCTGGGCCAGCACAGCCAACGGCGGGAACAGCTGTCCAACGATTACCGCCAGGGCGATCCACAGCCCGATAACCACCAGTGGCCGGCGCACAACGATCCGGCCGATCCGCCCGAAGAAGCTCCCACCTCCGGCGGCTTCGGTCATCTCTGCCGCCTGGCGGTGTGGAGCCACCGTGCCATGGTACTGAGCAGCACCGCGAGTCCCGGGAGGCCGCGATACAATCGTCGTCGGCGTCGATCCGGCCATCACCGGGGAGCTTCCGGAAGAACAGCCTCTCAAATCTTTCGAGCGGTGCCCAGTAGAACCGGACGGGCGGGCCCGACACAGCCCCGATGAGCGACGCACGCGACCGATGTGCGTAAGCGGGGTGGTACCGCGGCGCTCGCGCACCCGCGCGTCGTCGTCCCCGTGCCCGACGGCACAGGAGATCGACCCCGTGAACGACCGGATCGTGACCGAAACCGGCTACCCCAGGCCGGCCACCGGATCGCCGGACTTTCCGGCCCTCGAACGCGACGTCTTGGATTACTGGAGCTCCGATGACACCTTCCGTGCCAGTGTGCAGCAGCGTGACGGTGCGCCGGAGTACGTGTTCTATGACGGTCCACCGTTCGCCAATGGGCTGCCACACTACGGTCACCTGCTGACCGGGTACGTCAAGGACATCGTTCCGCGCTACCGCACCATGCGCGGTTACAAGGTGGAGCGCCGGTTCGGCTGGGACACCCACGGGCTGCCCGCCGAGTTGGAGGTGCAGCGCCAGCTCGGCATCACCGACAAAGCCCAGATCGAGAAGATGGGCATCGGGGCGTTCAACGACGCGTGCCGGGATTCGGTGCTGCGCTACACCGATGAATGGCGCGCCTATGTCACCCGTCAGGGCCGCTGGGTCGACTTCGACAACGACTACAAAACCCTTGACCCCACCTTCATGGAGTCGGTCATCTGGGTGTTCAAACAGTTGTGGGACAAAGGGCTGGCGTATCAGGGTGTGCGCGTTCTGCCCTACTGCTGGAATGATGAGACACCGTTGTCCAGCCATGAGCTGCGGATGGACGATGACGTCTACCAGCGCCGCCAGGACCCGGCCATCACCGTTGGATTCCCGATCACCCCGGACGGTTCCGATCTGGACGGTGCCCATCTGCTGATCTGGACCACCACGCCGTGGACCCTGCCGTCCAATCAGGCGGTCGCCGTCAACCCCGAGGTGGAGTATGTCCTGGTCGCCTCCCAACACGGCCGGGTGGTGCTGGCCCGGGCGCGGTTGGCCGCCTATGCGCGGGAACTGGGGGAGGACCCCGAGATCCTGGGCAGCTACCCGGGCGAGCAGCTACTGGGCCTGCGGTATCTGCCGCCATTCCCGTATTTCGCCGACGCCGCCCACAGCTTCCAGGTACTGGCCGGCGACTTCGTCACCACCGAGGACGGCACCGGGATCGTGCATATGGCCCCGGCGTACGGCGAGGACGACAAGGCCACCACCGACACCGTGGGGATCGTGCCGGTGACTCCGGTGGACGCCCGGGGCTGTTTTGACGCGACCGTGCCGGACTACCGGGGTCAACAGGTCTTCGACGCCAACCCGCAGATCATCCGCGACCTCAAGAACGGCACCGGCGCGGCCGGCGTGAATCGGCCGGTGCTGATCCGCCATGAGACCTACGATCACCCCTACCCGCACTGCTGGCGGTGCCGTAACCCACTGATCTACCGTGCGGTGTCATCGTGGTTCGTGAATGTGACCGCGTTCCGCGACCGGATGGTCGAGCTGAACCAGCAGATCACCTGGTATCCCGAACATGTCAAGCACGGTCAGTTCGGGAAGTGGCTGTCCGGGGCGCGGGACTGGTCTATCTCGCGAAACCGCTACTGGGGCACCCCGATTCCAGTGTGGATCTCTGATGACCCGGCCTATCCGCGGATCGACGTCTACGGCAGCCTCGACGAACTCGAAACCGACTTCGGCGTACGGCCGGACAATCTGCACCGGCCCTATATCGACGAGTTGACCCGGCCCAACCCCGATGATCCGACGGGCGGATCCACCATGCGCCGAATCGAGGATGTCTTCGACGTGTGGTTCGACTCCGGTTCGATGCCCTACGGCCAGGTGCACTACCCGTTCGAGAACCAGGACTGGTTCCTGGGTGGGGCGGCGGGAGAGTTCCTGGGTGGGGCGGCGGGAGAGTTCCTG
>CAZKUK010000068.1:0-4479 GCA_964555915.1 uncultured Mycobacterium sp. | reverse complement strand
GTTCCTGGGTGGGGCGGCGGGAGAGTTCCTGGGTGGGGCGGCGGGAGAGTTCCTGGGTGGGGCGGCGGGAGAGTTCCTGGGTGGGGCGGCGGGAGAGGCCGAAGCACACTTCCCCGGCGATTTCATCGTCGAGTACATCGGTCAGACCCGTGGCTGGTTTTACACGCTGCATGTTCTGGCCACCGCCCTGTTCGACCGCCCGGCGTTCAAAACCTGCGTGGCACACGGCATCGTGCTCGGCAACGACGGCGCGAAGATGAGCAAATCGCTGCGCAACTATCCGGATGTCAACGACGTGTTCGACCGCGACGGTTCCGACGCCATGCGATGGTTCCTGATGTCTTCGCCAATCCTTCGGGGCGGCAACCTGATCGTCACCGAACAGGGTATCCGGGAGGGGGCTCGCCAGGTCCTGCTGCCGCTGTGGAACGCCTACAGTTTCCTCACCCTGTACGCGCCGCGGGTCGGTACCTGGCGCACCGATTCGCACCATGTCCTTGACCGATACATCCTGGCTAAGCTGGCATCCCTGCGGGATGAACTCACCGCCGCCATGGATATCTGTGATCTCTCCGGCGCCTGCGATCAGGTACGGCAGTTCATCGAAGCTTTGACGAATTGGTATGTGCGCCGGTCCCGTTCGCGTTTCTGGGAGGAGGACCCCGACGCGATCGACACACTGCATACCGTCCTGGAAGTGGCTACCCGACTGGCCGCTCCCTTACTGCCGATGGCCACCGAGGTGATCTGGCGCGGTATCACCGGCGGCCGTTCGGTACATCTGACTGACTGGCCGGAGGCCGACAGCGTGCCCCGGGACCCGGCACTGGTGGACGCCATGGACCAGGTGCGCGAGGTCTGCTCGGCCGGGTCCTCACTGAGGAAGGCGAAGAAGCTGCGGGTGCGGCTTCCGCTACCGAAACTCGTCGTTGCGGTGGAGAATCCGGACACCCTGCGGCCTTTCGCGGACCTGATCGCCGAGGAACTCAATGTCAAGGCCGTCGAGTTGACCGACGATATCGCCGCGTACGGGCGTTTCGAGCTGACTGTCAACGCGCGGACGGCCGGGCCGCGGCTCGGAAAGGCTGTGCAGGATGCCATCAAAGCGGTCAAGGCCGGACAGGGTGTGCTCAACGCCGATGGCACGCTCACCGCTGGAGAAGTGACTCTGACCGCGGGGGAATACGAATCCAGGCTCGTGGCCGCCGACCCGGAATGCACTGCCGCCCTGCCCAACGGCGCCGGGCTGGTCGTCCTCGATGACACCGTCACCCCGGAACTGGAGGCCGAAGGCTGGGCCAAGGATCGCATCCGGGAACTGCAGGACCTCCGCAAATCCTCCGGCCTGGATGTCAGTGACCGGATCACGGTGGTCATGGCGGTACCCGCCGAACGAGCCGGTTGGGCCCGGGCACATCGTGATCTCATTGCCGGAGAGATTCTCGCCACCGGCTTCGAGATCTTAGACCTCGCGGCGGCGGTACCGGGAAGCGCGGAGATCGGCGACGGCGTCCGGGTGGCGATCGCCAGGGCCTGAGATCGTGACCGACCGGTGGGTGCTGCACTTCGATATGGACGCGTTCTTCGCCTCCGTCGAGCAGTTGACCCGGCCCACCCTTCGGGGCCGGCCGGTCCTGGTCGGCGGTCGCGGCGGCCGCGGTGTGGTGGCCGGCGCAAGCTATGAGGCCAGGGTGTTCGGTGCCCGATCTGCGATGCCGGTGCACCAGGCGCGGCGGTTGATCGGACCGGCGGCGGTGGTGCTGCCGCCGCGGGGAGGGGTCTACGGAGTCGCCAGCCGCCGCGTCATGGACACCGTCCGGGCCGTCGTCCCGGTGCTCGAGCAGCTGTCCTTCGATGAGGCCTTCGTTGAACCAGCCGAGCTGGCCGGTGCGACGGCGCAGCAGGTCCAGCAGTTCTGCGCACGGTTGCGTTCCCTGGTCCGGGAGGAGACCTCCCTGGTGGTCTCGGTCGGTGCGGGTTCCGGTAAACAGATCGCAAAAATCGCCTCGGGACTGGCCAAACCGGACGGTATCCGGGTGATTTCGCGCCGCGATGAGCGGAATCTGCTGGGCGGGCTGTCGGTCCGACGGCTCTGGGGTATCGGTCCGGTTGCCGAGGAGAAGCTGCGCCGGCTCGGTATCGAGACGGTCGGTCAGCTCGCCGCGCTCAGCGGAGCGGAGGCCGCGGACATCCTGGGGGCCGCATCGGGGCCGGCGCTGCACCGACTGGCCCGCGGGATCGACGACCGTCCGGTGGCAGAACGGGCCGAAGCCAAGCAGATCAGTGCCGAGTCGACATTCGACACCGACATCACCACGCTGCAGAAGCTGCACGAGGCGGCCGGCCCGATCGCCGAGCACGCCCACCGGCGGCTGGTCCGTGACGGACGCGGGGCCAGGACGGTGACGGTAAAGCTGAGGAAGTCCGATATGTCGGTACTGACCCGCTCAGCGACGCTGCCCTACGCCACCGCCGATGCCGCGGCCCTGACGGCGACCGCCCGCCGATTGCTGCTCGATCCGCGCGATGTGGGTCCCATCCGCCTGGTCGGGGTGGGGTTATCCGGGCTCAGCGATGTGCGCCAGGAGTCACTGTTTCCGGGCCTGGAGGAGCCGGATGTGCAGGTGTTCTCCGACACCCCGACGGGGGAGTCGGCCGCGCAGCCGGAGGGTTGGCGGGTCGGTGATGACGTCACTCACCCCGGATACGGTCACGGTTGGGTACAGGGCGCCGGTCACGGGGTGGTCAGTGTGCGGTTCGAGACCCGCACCAGCGGACCCGGCGTGATGCGCACGTTTGCCCTCGAGACCCCGGACCTCACCGTTGCGGACCCCGTCAGCAGCCTGGACTGGGCCTCTCCATGATCCCGGCGGCTAGCCCCAGCGGGCGATGATGTCATCGACCGGTAGGCCGGCCCCCAAGGCCGCCATCATCAGCACCCGAGCCTGACTGGCCCGCAATCGCGGCACCAGAACGGCGCCGGCCTCTGCCAGTTCCTGACCGGGTCCGTATCCGGCATAGGTACCGCCGGTGGGGACCCGGGTGGCCACCGCGACGGCGGTTCCACGTCGGCAGGCCCGGGCCACCGCCCCCACCATCGCGGCCCCGGCATTACCGGATCCCATCGCCTCGATGATCAGCCCGCGACTTCCCGCGGCTGTGAACGCATCGACGGCGGTGCCGTCGGCCCCCGGATACGCACCGGCGATGTCCACCCTGGGTGCCGAATCGACCCGTCCCAGATAGGGCCGTTTCTTGGCGCCGTCGACGGTGAAGAGCCCTGCCGATACCGAACCGATCGAGTTGCCGGCGAAGACTGTTGGTCCGCCGACCTTGGTGGTCCCCAACGGTGCCAGGACCGCGCCGCCGAAGCTCACCAGGACTCCCTGCCCGCGGGCCTGCGGGCTGGCCGCCACAACCAGCGCGTCCCGCAGATTGGCCGGGCCGTCGGCCGCCGGATCATCGGCGGCCAGGGCCGCTCCGGTCAGTACCACCGGGATCTCGCCTCCGTAACCGAGGTCCAGCCAGAGCGCCGTCTCCTCCATGGAGTCCGTTCCGTGGGTGACCACCACGCCGTCTACTCCGTCCGCGGTCGCCTCGCCGACGGCCGTCGCGATGCGCAGCCAGTCAGCCGGGGTGAGCTGGGAGCTGTCGACGGACATCAGATCGACCACCGAGACGTCCAGGGCGGTGTCGAGGCCGGCGAGCAGGTCGGCACCGCTGCGAGCCGGCCGAAGCACACCATCGGCGCCGGAACCGGAGGCAATCGTGCCACCGGTGGTGATGACTACCAGGCGGGGCATGCCGGCAATCATTGCACTAAGGGATGATGGGGGCGTGACCGACGAACCCGTGTCCGCCGTGCAGCAGTCGCCGCGACGGCTGCGGATGCTCTTCTCGGTCGCGGCCGCGGTGCTCATCCTCGATATCGTGACCAAGGTTCTGGCCGTCAGGCTGCTGACGCCGGGACAGCCGGTGTCGATCATCGGCGACACCGTGACCTGGACCTTGGTCCGCAACTCCGGTGCGGCGTTCTCGATGGCGACCGGCTACACCTGGGTGCTGACCCTCGTCGCGATCGGGGTGGTGGTGGGCATCATCTGGATGGGCCGTCGCCTGGTGTCGCCGTGGTGGGCGGTCGGACTCGGCATGATCCTCGGCGGGGCGCTGGGCAATCTCGTCGACCGGTTCTTCCGCTCGCCGGGTCCGCTTCGCGGTCACGTGGTGGACTTCCTGTCCATCGGCTGGTGGCCGGTTTTCAACGTTGCCGATCCCGCGGTGGTGGGTGGGGCGATCCTGCTGGTCGTGCTCTCCTTCCTCGGCTACGACTTCGACAGTCCCGGCCGGCAGACCTCCGATACCGGGTCGGTCTGATGGTCGAGCGGTCGCTGCCGGTGCCGGAGGGGCTGGCCGGTATGCGGGTCGATGCCGGTCTGGCACGGCTGCTCGGGCTGTCCCGGACCGCGGTGGCCACGGTCG
>CAZKUK010000067.1:0-10794 GCA_964555915.1 uncultured Mycobacterium sp. | reverse complement strand
CGAACACACATTAAGTCCTGGGCCCCTCGCATTTATGCGGGGGGCCCAGGCATTTGTATTACTAAATCGAATTTCGAGTCAACCGACTTCGGTCGGCACCGGCTTTGAATTCTTCAGAAGTCGAATCCGAATTGTTCGATGTCGGCCCGATAAATCCGGCCGACGATGTCACGCGTAGCGGAGTCGTAGTAGGACCGGTAGTCCCCGCGACTGGTTGCGTTGGAGTGGATCAGCCGGACGTCGCGGGCCAGTGTGTCTGACAGCCAATCCTCGGTATCGGCCAGCCGATCGAAGCGTCCCAGATGATTGAGCGTCTGCTGGGGCTCGCGCCCGACGTAGTAGGCCCGCGGACGGAACACCCCGTCCAGCCGCCACGCGTTGCGGGCGGCGAGGTAGCCGTGGACGAAGGTCGCGAAGGTGCCGAAGTCGGCGTTCCGGTAGCGCCCCGGGTGAAGCATCTGCGCGCCGCCGTCGACGCCGCCCTGTTCGAGGAGTTCATCTGCCGCGTGTAGAAGGCCGACACCGCTCGGGAATGTCATCGATGCCGCTGGTAGGCGCCGCCGCAAGGTGTGTACATCGATCGTCGCAGCGGTCTACAGCGGGCACATCTTCGTGTGGTTGCCCGATTCGCAGACCTTGGCCGCGGTGATCGGCGGCTGGCTGGACTACGCCGCCCACGCCGGGCAGTGGCAGCATCGAAACACCGGCGCAGAAGTGGTCCGAGCAGAGGCTGGGGCTATAGGTTTATCAAGTCTGCAGTTGATGAGCGGAAGGTTGCCCCGGCGTGGACCGCTGAATAGCAACAAAGGGAGCAGCACCGTGCACGGTCCGATCGCCGGCGATCAGGTGCTGGTCATCATTGGTGCAGCAAAATGCGGAACCACGTCGTTGTTCAAGTATCTCAGCCAGCACCCAGCGGTGTGTCCCAGCGTGCCCAAAGAGCCCGCCTACTTCACCGAGTACCGGCACCGGCTCGCGCCGGTTGGCCGTTACGAGGAAGTCTGGCCCGACTTCGATCCGGCGGTTCACCGCTATGTGCTTGAGGGGTCCGTCGTCTACACGATGTGGCCCGAGGGCATCGGTGTGCCTGCCCGCATGCGGGCATACGGGTTACGACCACGGTTGATCTACCTGGTTCGGGACCCGATCGAGCGCATTGAGTCCCAGGTCAATTTCCGCCGTATCTACAGTCGCCAGCGGATTTCTTTCCGGGACTCCCACCCTGTCGACGCCTCGCGGTACGCCACGCAACTCGATCCATACGTCGCGACGTTCGGCCGTGAATCTGTCCGGGTCGTGGAGTTTGCTCATCTGCGAACGAACCCCGGGCAGGTGTGCGCGGGGCTCTTCGCATGGCTGGGTCTCGAGCCCTGTGCCATCTCCGATCTCAGCGCCGCGAATGAGACCGCGGATCTGGCAAGAAGCCATCTCGACCGCGCGCTCGCCGACAGCGACGCAATGCGGCGGGCCGGAAGGCTGCTGCCGCCGACTATCCGTCGGCTGGGAAGAAAGTGGGCCCTGAGACTGGCCCCTTACCATCACACGGAGGTTCGGCTCTCGCCTGAGCGGACTCGGGAGATCCGAGAGCTCCTGCACCAGGACGTCAGCCGACTCGCTCGCGAGTGGGAGGTGGACGTGTCCGAGTGGGGCTTCGATGAGGCAACCGAGGCGGATGCCGACTGATCTGGTCCGCGTCCCGGGATCAGTGAACGCCGACTGCGTTACCCGCCTGCGACCAACTCCACAAGAACATAGGTGAGGCCGTACGCGACGTATTCGCATCCGAGCCCTGACTCGTGGAGGAACTCTTCGAAGGCGCGGTACTCATGGTCTTGCCAGCCCCGATATCCGATGAGCTCGTCAAAGAGGATCCACGAACCAGGACGTAGCATTGGCCCGAGAACGTCAAAAACCGTCTTGGTCGACGCGTAGATGTCGCAATCGACACGCAGTAGCGAAATCGCGGTCCCTGCGTGTTGAAGAGACCACACCGGAAGCGTGTCTGAGAACCAGCCCTTGTATAACCGAACGTTCGCCGGCACGTCGGGCAGCATCCCCTCAACGTCACCGAAGTGACCGGCGAGCGCTATCGACCAGTCGCCGGGTAGCCCCTCAAACGAGTCGAAACCGTGGATGGTGACATGCGGGAAAATCTCTGCGAGGCTCCGAGTGCTCTCTCCCCTGTAGACGCCGAGGTCCAAGATTGGTCCGTTGAGGCTCGTGATGGCCGTCCGCTTCGACCTGATCACGGCGAACTGGTCTAGCTTGAACACGGCGCCGGGCATCGCGGCATCAATGAAGTCGTAGGTGCTGACGGCGGTTCGCCGATTCCTTTCGGCCAAGTTCGCGACCCAACGGTGGTTCTGGGCGAAGAAACGGTTCAGTTGCTCCTGGCTGCGGGACGAGTTCAACTCCTCAATCGCCCCAGCCGCGAACTCGCGACCTGCGGCCCGGATCACCTTGCGGACAACCCCCTCGACTCGGCCCCGGTGGCGTTTCTTGATTGTCATGATCTGGTGCCGACTGCTCCGCTCCGGTTTTTCCGCAAGACGGAATGGGAACCGATGATCATCCATCCCGTCGGACGTTAGTGGCCGCCATGTTAACGGCGTCGTTTTCACCGCATGCCTTAAGCCTGCGCCGTCGCTGAACTTAGCGAAGCTAGTGAAAGGGGCGAATCTGCTCAGGAGCGGTCTTGGCCGTGCGCTTGCGGACAGCGACATCACGGGGCAATCCGGGAGTGGGTCTTGGACGTATCCGAGTGGGGCTTCGATGAGGCAGCAGAGCGGATCGCTGATCGAGCTGATTCCCGCTAAAATCCGATGGCATGCTGGGAGATCAAATCGTCCACGAAACCATTGACGGCGAGACGGTCGTAATCAACCTCGACAGCGGCAGCTACTACTCCCTGGAAGGCTCGGGGGCCGAACTCTGGTCGCGGCTCCTCGGTGGCGAATCCCCGGTTGAGTCCGCCGCGGCGCTGGCGATTCAGCACGGCGCCGATGTTGCGGCGATTGGCTCTGTGATTGCCGCCTTCCACAGGGAACTCTTCGATCAGGGTCTGATTACCGCGCAGCCACCGGACGCCCCGACCGTCGACGGCGACCTGGGCTCGTTCGAGACCCCTCAACTTCACGTCTACAACGATCTCCGAGCGCATCTGCTGGCTGACCCAGTTCATGATGTCGAGCCCGGGGCGGGGTGGCCGGCGGCGTACCCGGCCCGGTGATCTGCTCGCCCCCCCTCGCGCCCGGTGCGCAGGCGTTCCGCGAACTGGTTGTCACAGCGGCGTTGCGAGCGAGGAAGTCCGCCGACATCGTGGCCCTGCGGATCGCGGACGCCGATCTCGAACTCGCCATCGCGGACACAGCTGTGGGAGCGGCCCTGTTGCCCGCACTGCGGCACCACATCCATCCCCTCGTCGCGCACGGCGATCGGCATGACACCGCCACCACCAGCGTGGTCGTGTGGAGCGGGCCGATGGACCCATTCCCCTGGAGCCGCGGCGATCTGGGTCGCGGCGGAGCGGTTGCGGGCCTCTCCCGCGGGCCGGTCCGCGCCACGGCGGCAGCCGACGACACCAGCCTGATGCTCTGGGATGACGAACACCGGATCGCCTGCTGTTGGTTCGCCGGAGTAGCTGGTGTGACCCGATGGGACCGGGCCGCCCCCTTGCGAACGGCCCTGCACTTCGCGCTTGCCGGACCGCATCGGCAACTGGTCCACGGCGCCGTGGTGGGCATGGGCGGTCGCGGTGTTTTGCTGGCGGGCCCCGGCGGCGCGGGCAAGTCGACGACAGCGCTCGCGTGCCTGCAGGCGGGACTGCAGGTGGTCGGAGACGACTACGCGGCGGTAAGTTTCCCCGCCGGGCGGACCCAGGCATGGAACTTGTTCCGGTCCATCAAGGTTGGGGAACGCGAAGCCGGAGTCAACGGTCGTGATGACCGCCGGACGTTGATCGTCGGCGAGGACATCCCCGGCTCGGCGACTGAGATGCTTGAACTGTCGGCGGTGTTGCTCCCCCGAGTGGCGGGTGGACCACAGTCGTCGGTGTCCACCGCGTCGCCCGCCGAGGCACTCCGCGCCTTGGCGCCCTCGACCCTGTTGCAGATCCCCTACGAGGAACGGCCCAGCATGGGTTTGCTGGCACAGCTCGCCCGCGCCTTGCCGGCTTATCGCCTCAATCTGGGCGCGGATCGGGGCGTCCCGGCGATCCGGCAGGTGCTGGCCGCATGAGCCACGTTCTGGTTGTCGATCAAGAGCCGCCGCAGGCCAGTCGTGACGGTGGCGCCGCGCGGATGGTGAATCTGCTTCGCCTGCTCCGCGAAGAGGGCAACGCAGTGACCTTCGCTTGCCTGCGGCCCTGGCCCCCGGATTTGGCCGTCCCGGAACAGCGGCTCGCTCGGCTCGGTGTCTCGGTGGTTGCTCGTGACGGCGCGGTAGCGAACTGGCTGAGCCGACACGGTGCGGATCTCGATATCGTGGTGGCCAGTCGCCTGTCGGTCGCGACGGCCTTGCTTCCACTCGTTCGCCGGCACTGCGCGAATGCGCGGTTCTTCTACGACGCGACCCACGTCGAACACCTTGCGAAGTATCGGCTGGCAAAACTGACCGGGAACCGCCCGTTGTTGATCGCGGCGCTGCGAGACAGGGTGGCCGAGCGTGACGTGGTCGCCGTGGCCGACGTCACCTTCGCGACCACCGACGAGGACGCCGACGCACTTCGGACGCTCGTCGCCGGCGCCCAGGTCTACCGTATCCAGGCGGTCGAGGTTTGCGAAGTTCGCAGCGGCAGAGCCCAAGGGCCGCGTTCCGGGATCGTGTTTCTGGGCTTTCTCGGCATGTACGAGAACGAACTCGCGGTTCGACGCCTCGTCGATGGGGTGTGGCCGCTGGTGGAGGCCGAGTGCGGCCCCACACCCTTGACGGTGATCGGTGCCGCCCCGCCCGATTGGCTGGTCAATGCCGCCATGAGGCGGCCCGGTCTGGTGGTGACCGGACACCTCACCGAAGTGGGCCAGGCCCTGCGCGCGGCGGCGGTCTTCACGGTGCCGTTAACTGGTGGTTCCGGGGTGAAAACCAAAGTGCTGCAGGCCTTCGCGCATCACGTGCCGGTCGTGGCCACCGCGGACGGACTGCGGGGCGTCCCCGCTATCGACGAGTTTCACGTGCTGCGCGCCGAGTCGGACGCGGAATTGGCTGAAGCCGCGGTGCGGATTATGCGTGATCCGGATCTGGGACGTGCGCTTGCACGGCGCGCCGCGGATGCGATGCAAAAGATGTTCAACAGCAACACGGATCGCGCGACCCTGCGGCAGGCGGTCGGACCCCGTGCCTGAGATCGGAGTCGTGCTGCCGGTATTCAACGGCGAAGCATTCCTGCGGGAGGCGTTGGACTCTATCGCGGCGCAGACCCGTCAACCCGATGACGTCGTGGCCGTCGATGACGGTTCGACCGATGGCAGCGCCACACTGCTGCGTCAGTTCGGTGCCCGCGTGGTTCGGGCCAACCGGGTGGGCCAGGCTCACGCGCGGGACCTGGGAATACGTACGGTCACCGGCGAGGTGATCGCCTGCCTCGACCAGGACGACCGCTGGCGTCCTGACAAACTTGCCCGCCAAGTCGCCGTGCTCGACGCCGCACCGGACGTCTCCTTCGTCGGCGCGCTGTGTGTCACTTTTCTCCACCCGGGCACCCAGCGGCCGCTCTGGTGGAAGCCAGCCTGGGACACCGGAGCCTCAGACCCGTCGCTGTCGCCGAGTGCCACCCTTTACCGCCGTTCGGCGTTCGAACGCGCGGGCGGCTTCGGCGGCACTGGCGTCCAGATCTCCGAAGACGTTGCGTGGACGGCGCGGGCCCAGGATCTCGGGCTGCGATCAGCGATCGTCGATGAGGTTCTCGTCGAGCGGAGAATTCACGGAAGCAACACGTCGGGCGACCAGGACCTGCGGGTGCGGGAGCATCTGGCGATTGTCCGGGCCACCATCGCGCGGAAGCGAGCCCGCAATGACTGACCTGCACACCGGCCTCGTGGCCGCCGTAATACCGGCCCGTCCGGAGGAGCCGTTCCTCGCCGAGGCGCTGAATTCGGTGCTGCACCAACCCGAGGTGGCTGACATCGTCGTTGCGACACACGTCGATGACTCCCCGACAGCTCGACTGGCCGCGAGCCACCACGATCCCCGCATCCGGCTCGTCCGTTCGGACGGACCTTCCGCGGGTGAGAATCTCAATGCCGGGATTGCCGCCACCGACTCCGTGTGGCTGGCCTTTCTCGATGCGGACGACTGCTGGCCGGCCGGCCGTATCGCTGCGAGTTTGCGGGCAGCGAACTCCGTTGCCGGTACCCAGTTGGTGCTGGGACAGCAACGGGCCATGAACGTTGACGGGGTCCTGATGACGGATGTTCAGTGGTCGCTGCTCGGTGCCGCGCTCGTCACCCGGGATGCTGCTAACCGGATCGGGCCGTTTGACACCGGGATGATCAGCCAGATGCGCTGGGTGCTGCGAGCGCGGGATCTTGGAGTCCCGACCGTCGAATTGGCGGAAGTGTTGCTACACCGGCGGGAGCATTCCGCCAACCTCAGTCGACTGCGGCGGACCGACCTACATCAGGCGTATCTGGCACTGGCACGTGAGCGCGCTGCACAACACCGGAACACCCGGAGAATTACATGATGGGCAGCGACGCGATTAAGGCGATCTGGAAGCTGCTGCGCGCACGTCGACTTACGCTGCTGCTGGGTGTCGTGGCGCTCGGGTTTCAGGCATTCCTGTTGTTACCCATCGCCTGGTTGGTTCAGGACATCTTCGCCGTGCGGATCCCCGCATCAGATACCCGTGCCGTGCTGGTGGCAGGCCTTGGCATCCTGATCCTGTACGCCGCCTCGACGGGGCTATCACTGATCGCTCGGCGCTTGATTCTGGTGGCCGTCTTCACCAGTATTGCCCACCTTCGGGTGCAGGTTTTCGACCGGCTGCACGACCTGCCGCTGTCCTGGCATGAACAGCAGGACGTCGGCCGACTGCACGGCACGGTGGTGCCGGATTGTGAGCGGTTGGAGTCCGCCCTGCCGCCGTCTCTTGTGGTGTCGCTTCAGGCGTTAGTGGTCGGGGTGCCTCTGGCGATCGTCGCGGTGATCGTCAGCCCCCTGCTTGCCGGGGTGGTCGCGGTCGCCGCGCCCCCGATGCTGGTGCTCAACGGCCGCCTCAAGGCCCGGACCGAGCGGGCGATCAAGGACTGGATCTCCGCCCATCGCGATTACGCGGCGCACGTTCTGCGGATGCTGCGGGCTACGCGCCTGATCCGGGTCCGCGGCGCTGACGACGCGGAGCTGAAGGATATCCGGGAACGCATAAAGGAACTGACTAGAACCAGCATCGACAAATCCTGGGCATCCAACGTCACCTCCGTGCTGAATGGTGCGATCGCTGGCGTCACGGGCGCTCTGATCCTGGTCGTGGGCGGCGTCGCCGTCACCGCAGGAGCACTCACGGTGAGTCAGCTGCTGACGTTCTACGCCGTGATCGCGCTCATGCTGCGCAATGTCACCGGAGCAGCAGGAGCAGGGACGAATCTGATGGCCGCGGTCGCTTCCCTTCGTCCGCTGCAAAAGATCGTCGAACACCGGCTGCCCCGGATCTACGGCGGAACCGCTCGGAGGCCCTTCGACGGAAGCGTCACCTTGGCAGGCGTGACCCTCGGCTACGGCGAAACCCCCGTTCTGCGCAACCTCGATCTTGACATCGCCGAGGGCGAGCGTGTTGCCCTGGTGGGGCCCAACGGAGCCGGCAAGTCGACCGTCGCGAGGCTCATCCTCGGGCTGGATCGGCCCTGGGAGGGAACCGTATTCGCCAGCGGCCACCCGCTCGACGAGCTTGACCTCCCAGCCCTCCGCCGCCAGATCGGGGTAGTGCTGCAGGAGGCCATGATTCTCCCGGGCACGATCCGGGAGAACGTCGCATTCGGCCGGCCGGGAGTGACGGCCGCGCAGATCGAGTGGGCCCTCGACGCAGCCGGAGTCACGGCCATGCTCGACCACCGATTTCCCGACGGTGTCGACACCGACATCGGCGATGACGGGGAGTGCCTGAGCGGTGGTCAGCGCCAGTCGATTGCGATAGCCCGGGCATTGGCCGGCGAGCCGCGGCTGTTGATCCTTGACGAGCCCACCAACCACCTCGACGCGGCCGCGATACCCCGGCTGTTGGATGCGGTTGACGCGATGCCGGTACCACCGGCCGTGCTGCTGATCACTCACGACACCGAGTTGCCCGGGTGGGCCGACCGGGTGGTGCGATTGGGAGACAGACCCGCCCAGGCGAATCGTACGATCGCGAGGTCGGCGTGACACGCCGCGCGCTGCGGGCCGCTCCGCCGGTGCGCCGTCCCCGGACCGCGCGGGAGGGGCGGCCGTTCCCGACCGAAGCCCAGCTCGACCTCCTGAAGGCGGCAGTTCTTCCCGCCGAGCAGGCCGCGCCAGCGTGGCGGCGGTGGAAGTCGCGCGGGATACCTCTGGTCGAGGTCGACGATGCATCGGGCCGGTTGTTCTCCCAACTGTGGATCAACCGATCGGCTGCGGCGATCGGGGAGGAGGACCTGCCGCTCATAAAGGGGGTTTATCGGCAGGCTCTCGCCAGCAACGCGGTCACGTTGAACGCAGCGTTCGAGACCACGCAGCCGCTCATCGAGGCCGGGATTCCGGTGGTCTTCATCAAGGGGGCGGCCATGATCGCCGCGGCGGGAGGGCGCCTGGGCCTGCGCCGGATCGTCGACGTCGACGTGATCGTCCCGGAGGCTGACGCCGAACGGGCGGTGGCCACCCTGAAGGCCGCCGGCTACCCGGAGAAGTGCCCGACCGGGCTGCCGCCGGCCTTCGGTCTCCACCCCGCGTGGACGTGTATCGCCGCGAACGGATCCGAACTCGATCTGCATTGGTGGGCCTATAAGACACCCGGCGACGACCAGAGCGTGTTCGAAACCGCCAGGCCGGCAACACTGCTCGGGCGTCGCGTGCTGATTCCGTCGACGACGGAGATGTTGGTGATGACGATTGCGGGCGCATTCGTTGGTGCTCCGCCGGACTCGCCGTTGCGCTGGATCGCCGATGCCGTGGAGTTGTTCGAACGTGAAGAGAACCACATCGAGTGGGGCGTGCTGCTGCGGCGGGCGTGGCGGCCGGGACTGACACTCGGCCTTCTCGCCGGCCTGGAGTTCTTAGCGCGGGAGTTCGATGCCCCGGTACCGCCCAATGTCTTGGCGGATCTGCGGCGCCGGCCGGTGACGTGGCGTGAGCGCGGAGCCCATTGGGCTGCGTGCCACGACCCTCGGGTAGGGCTGAGACTTCTCTTCCACCTTGAGTTGCATCGCACCCGACGTCTGCGCGACCCCGCCGGAGTTCCGCGCGACTTCCTCGGCTATCTGGCACAGTCCACCGGTGCCAAAACCGGCAAGCGTCGCGACGTCTTCGAACGGCACGCGGTGCTGGTAGTTCGGCGCATCATCAAGCGGGAGTCGCTGCTTCGCTGACGGGTGCCGGAAGAATTTCAGGACTGATCTCGCTGGCGATGACGAACCGTGTTGCGAAACGTGCCGAAGCAGAGATTGCGCAGGCTCAGGCTCGCCCGACACCGGAAGATGCGGCGCCACTTGATGATTGTGTGGGACGGGTTTCGAGTAGCGCGGTTCTGGTGATCGGGTAGCGGTCGGACGGGTATCGGGTCATGTCGGGTCCGTCGAGGGCGATGATTTCGGCGGCGGCGACGATTCGGTTGAGGATTGATTCGGCGATGACCGTCGTCGGGAAACTCACGGAACCATATCGGGTATCGCCCACCCAATACGTCACAGTGACGTATTGGGTGGGCGTGGCTGGGGTGGGGCAAGCGCGGGGCTCCACGTCGCCTGAGGCGCAGGCATTTCTTGTTTTCCCGTCGAATTCGCACAACAATCGCCGAGTAGCCCACATCCGGCAACGAGCCCCTACTCTGATATTCGTGTGGATGGTCGCCGTCTGGATATTCATCGTGCTTCCAGCTCTGACGGCCGTGCTGGCGGTGGCGTGCGCACTGTGGGCGGCGGCACGGGCGTGGGTGTGGCCGGTGCTGGCACTGGCGTTCGTCAATCTCGGGTCAGCCCCGTTCGCCAGCGGCGAATGGTTCTATCAGCGGGCGGAAGCGACCCGGTATCAGCAGGCAATAGCCAGCGGTGACTTTACGGGTCTGCAGGACCTGCTGGGCCGGCACGATCCGGCTCTGCAGCCCAGGATGATCGGCATCGCGCTGGGCATGTTGTGTTCGGTCGCGTTACTGGCCTGGTTGCGGGTGCGTGTCAACCGCGGCCTGGACACACCCACCGCGGGCAGGAGGGCCGTAATCGCATTGGTCCTGCTCGTGGGAGGGCTCACCCTCGCTCAGGTTTTCCATTCGGGTACCCGCGTATTCACCTAACGCTGCGCACGCCTTCGCGCACCGTCGCCGCCGCGCCCCTCTCCAGTTCGAGAAGAGCTTCTTTTCGGTGTAGGCCTCCGCCGTACCCCGTGAGCTGCCCTGAGGCACCGATCACCCGGTGGCACGGCACGATGATCGACATCGGATTGCGGCCGTTGGCCAGGCCGACCGCCCGCGAAGCGCCCGGGGTGCCGATCTGATCGGCGATCTGGCCGTACGAGCGCGTCTCACCGTATGGGATGGTCCGCAAAGCCTCCCAGACCCGGCGCTGGAATTCGGTCCCCACCATGGTTAAAGGCACATTGAACTCGAACAGTTCGCCGGCGAAGTAGGCCTCGCGTTGG
>CAZKUK010000066.1:0-10908 GCA_964555915.1 uncultured Mycobacterium sp. | reverse complement strand
CACAGCCGGCACAGCCGATGTTGCCGATGAAGATCCCGAAACCATCGCACCGGAGAACGTGGAGGGTGGCCGATGAAGGATCCACGCCGGGTCAGCCATCCCGGTCCGGCCGGGTTGCCGAGCGCTGCCGGGCTGCCGGCAGCGCCGCATGTCGTGGTCATCGGTGCCGGGATCGCGGGACTGGCCGCGGCCACCGGGCTTGCCGAGCGTGGTGTCACAGTGGAGGTGCTGGAGCGCGAGCCGAACCTGGGCGGCCGGGTGGCCGGGTGGACCGAACGCCTCGACGACGGCCCGCTGGCCGGTACCGAGGTGGCCAACAACCGCGGTTTCCACGCGTTCTTCCGGCAGTACTACAACCTGCGGGCGCTGCTGCGCCGTAGCGACCCGGGTTTGGACCGGTTGCGCGCCGTCGAGGACTACCCCCTCGTCGACGGGGAAGGTCGGCGCGACACCTTCCGCGGGCTGCCGCAGAGCCCGCCATGGAATGCGCTGGTGTTCGCGCTGCGCAGTCCCACCTTCCGGTTCCGGGATCTGATGCGCATCGACGCCAAAGCCGCCGCCCCACTGGCGGCGGTCTCGGTGCCTGATATCTACGAGCGGCTCGACGATCGCGATGCCGGCACCTTCCTGGATCAGATCAACTTCCCCACGGCCGCCCGCCACCTGGCGTTCGAGGTGTTCGCCCGCAGCTTCTTCGCCCGCCCGGAGCGGCTCTCGGCCGCCGAACTCGCGGCAATGTTCCACATGTATTTCCTGGGATCCAGCGAAGGTCTCGTCTTCGACGTGGCGGCGGCTAATTTCGATACCGCGCTGTGGAACCCGTTGGGGGAGTATCTGGCCGAGCGGGGGGTGAGCTTCCACACGTCGGTTTCGGCGGAGTCCGTGTCGATGGACGGTGTCAGACGTTTCGCGGTGCACACCGACGACGGGCGGGTGATCGACGCCGACGGTGTGGTGCTGGCCGTCGACACCGGCGGTTTGCAGCGGATCGTGGCGGCCTCACCGGAGCTCGGCGATGCATCCTGGCGTGAGCGGGTGTCGGCCATGGAGGTTGCCCCGCCGTTCGTGGTGCAGCGGCTGTGGCTGGACCGGCCGGTCAACACCGACCGACCGGATTTCCTGGGTACCGGCGGACTCGAGCCGGTCGACAACATCAGCGTGGTGAGCAGCTACGAGCGTCAGGCCGCCGACTGGGCACGCGAGCACGGCGGCTCGGTGGTGGAGGTGCATTCCTACTCGGTGGTCGACCCGCCGCCGTTCGAGGGCCTGCGGGAGAAGATGCTGTCCAGGCTGCACCAGCTGTACCCGGAGACCGCACAGGCCGGCATCGTGGCTGAACGGATCCTGTTCAAACAGGACTGCCCACTGTTCTCGCCGGGCTCTTTCGCCCGTCGCCCCACGGTCGACACCCCGACGGACGGGTTAATGCTGGCCGGTGACGGAATCCGGATCGACCTTCCGGTGGCGTTGATGGAACGGGCCGCCACCACCGGCTGGACGGCGGCCAACCGGTTGCTGGCGGGCTGGGGGGTCAGCGGGCACACCCTGCACACCGTGCCGGTGGCCGGCCGATCGCCCTGGCTGCGCAAGCTCGCCGAGAGGGGGATGGGCTGATGGACCTGTGGTCGGTTCTGGCGGAGCGGATGCCGAAAGATATTCCGCTGGAAGTACTTCCGAAAATCGACTGGGCGGATCAAAAACCCACCTTCCGGGATGCCGAACCGGCCATCATCGACGCCGCCCTGCGGCGAGCGCAGCGCCGGCCCGGCGGTAACTGGTACGTCTTCGCCGCCAGCACCGATATTCGCTCCGACCGTCCGTTCGGGACCGAGGTGGGCGGTACCGAGATCGTGGCCTGGCGGGACGGGCGCGGCAGTCTGCGCGTCGGTCCGGCGTCCTGTCCTCATCTCGGCGCCGACCTGTCGACCGGCAAGGTCGACTGCGGGGCGCTGATCTGCCCGTGGCACGGACTCAGACTCGAGGGCGGCCGGGAGTTCGGCTGGAAGCCGTTGCCGGCCCACGATGACGGGGTGCTGGTCTGGGTGCGCCTGGACAAGGTCGGCGGCGAGGAGCCGCTGGACGCCCCCGTCCTACCGGTGCGCCCGCAAGGGCGCCACCTGGCGGCGGTCACCCGACTGGAGGGGGTGTGCGAACCGCAGGATGTGATCTCCAATCGGCTCGATCCCTGGCACGGTGGCTGGTTTCACCCGTACTCGTTCGCCCGGCTCGGGGTTCTCAGCGCGCCCCCGGTCGATGCCGATGATGACGCCGACGTTTTCCAGGTTGCGGTCACCTTCCGGATGGGCCGGCTCGGCGCCCCGGTGATCGCGGAGTTCAGCTGCCCCGAGCCCCGCACGATCGTGATGCACATCGTCGACGGTGAGGGTGCGGGCAGTGTAGTGGAGACCCACGCCACCCCGATCGGTACCGGCCCCGACGGACGACCCCGCACGGCAGTCATCGAAGCGGTGATCGCCGCGTCCGACCTTTCCGGTTTCCGGTACGCGCTGCGGGCCGCCCCGATCATCCAGCCACTCATGAGAGCTGCCGCCACCCGGCTGTGGCGTGATGACCTCGCGTACGCAGAGCGGCGATATGCCCTGCGCACCAGAGGGATTCACTGACGTGACGAAACGTATCGTGGTGTTCGGGACCGGCTTCGTTGGGAAGATGGTCATCCCCGAGCTGCTCAAACATCCCGAGTTCGAATTGATCGGGGTGGGCGTCAGCAACCCGGACAAGGTGGGGCTGGACGTCGCTGAGATCTGCGGGCTGCCCGGGCTCCTGGGTATCAGGGCGACCGACGACGTCGACGCGCTGATTGCGCTCGCGCCCGACGCGCTGGTTCACTACGGCCCGACCGCCGCGCACGCCGACGCCAATATCGACCTGATCGGCCGGTTCCTCCGAGCCGGGATTGACGTCTGCTCGACGGCGATGACACCGTGGGTGTGGCCGGCGATGCACCTCAACCCGCCGAACTGGATCGAGCCAATCACCGCGGCCTGCGAGCAGGGCGGCTCGTCATGCTTCACCACCGGCATCGACCCCGGCTTCGCCAACGACCTGTTCCCGATGACCCTGATGGGACTGTGCTCGGAGGTGCGCCGGGTGCGGGCCTCGGAACTGATGGACTACACCAACTACGAGGGTGACTATGAGTTCGAGATGGGCATCGGCCGGGAGCCGGACTTCACCCCGCTGCTGCAGAACTCCGACATCTTGGTGTTCGCCTGGGGTGCGACTGTGCCGATGATCGCGAACGCCGTAGGGATCGAACTCGATGAGATCACCACCACCTGGGATAAGTGGGTGACTCCGACCGAACGCACCACCGTCAAGGGTGTGATCGCGCCCGGCCAGGTTGCCGCGGTGCGGTTCACCATCAACGGCGTGTATCAGGGCGAGACTCGCATCCAGCTCGAGCATGTCAACCGCATCGGCCGCGATGCCGCCCCGGACTGGCCATCGGGCGACCAGGACGACGTGTACCGGGTCGACATCGAGGGAACGCCCAGCATCGTCCAGGAGACCGCATTCCGGTTCACCGACGGTTCCGGGCGCGATGCCGCCGCCGCCGGCTGCCTGGCAACCGGCCTGCGGGCGCTCAACGCCGTGCCGAGTGTCAACGACCTGCCGCCCGGCTGGGTCACCCCGCTTGACCTGCCGCTGATCCCGGGGCGGGGCGCCATCCGATGATGGGAACCGAGGCAGGTCGACGCCCCGAGGTTCGTGCCGACATGCTGCTCATCACAGGTCTGACGAAGGAACTCGAGTGGTTCAGCAGGACCATGGGGACGGAATTCCGGAAAGTTCCCCGTCAGGGCACTTCCTACCTCTACGGCGTTCATCGGGTCGGTGACCGAGAGGTCTCGATCGTCGCGATTCGTCAGCTCGGCAAGGGCCTCACGTCCGCTGCGGTGGCGGCGACCAAGGCCATTTGTCTCTGGCAGCCTGCGATAGTGGTGATGACCGGTATCTGCGCCGGTGTGGAACACAGCGTCGCACTGGGCGATCTGGTGGTTGCCAGTCAGTGCTTCGAGCATGCCAGCGGCCAACTTGTCGACGGGGAGATCATCCCGCTGCAGAACCGGATCGCCATGGAGCCGTGGCTCCTGGACTACCTGATGTCGATGAGCGACACCGAAGGCTTCATGTCAGCAATCCAGAGCGGCTTCCCTGGCGAACTTCCCGACGGCTTTGGATCCCGAATTCACTACGGGTCCATGGCATGTGGCCCCCAGGTGGTCAAGGATCCGGTTTACGTGGGGAGGCTGCGATCGCGTGAGCACTCGTTGCTGGCCTTGGATATGGAGTCCTACGGCGTCGTCCTGGCTGCCTCCATGTGCAGCACGCCGGCCCGTACGGTCCACGCCATCGTCGTCAAGGGAGTCGCCGACTACGCCGACGTCAACAAAAACGACGACTGGCACGACTTCGCCGCATATGCAAGTGCCGCCTTCACCCGGAACGTCCTCGACATGACCTTCGACAGGCCAGTGGCATTCGCCAAGCTCACCGGGACGCGGTCCGGCGAGTGACCGGTGGGTCCGGCTGGTTTGGGCTGTGCTGCTCAGCGGTATTGTTTGACAAGCACCACGGTTGCCAGCGGAATCGTCCGCTGCTGCGGTGACCCGCTGTGCCGGTGGCCGGCCGATCGCCCTGGCTGCGCAAGCTCGCCGAGAGGGGGATGGCTCGGGGTTCTCAGCGCGCCCCCGGTCGATGCCGATGATGACGCCGACGTTTTCCAGGTTGCGGTCACCTTCCGGATGGGCCGGCTCGGCGCCCCGGTGATCGCGGAGTTCAGCTGCCCCGAGCCCCGCACGATCGTGATGCACATCGTCGACGGTGAGGGTGCGGGCAGTGTGGTGGAGACCCACGCCACCCCGATCGGTACCGGGCCGGAAGGACGACCTCGCACGGCAGTCATCGAAGCGGTGATCGCCACGTCCGACCTTTCCGGTTTCCGGTACGCGCTGCGGGCCACCCCGATCATCCAGCCACTGATGAGAGCTGCCGCCACCCGGCTGTGGCGTGATGACCTCGCGTACGCGGAGCGGCGATATGCCCTGCGCACCAGAGGGATTCACTGACGGGGCAGGCGAACCACCGAGGTTGCCGACTTCAGGCTGTCAGCGTTTCTTCGCGAGCACAAGGGCTGCCAGCGGAATCGTCGACTGCCGCGGCGACTCGGCAAGGTGGGTGGCGACCCGGTTTTCCAGGGCGTCGATGAAAGCGTGCGCCCGGGGGTCGGTCGGTCCGCCCTCAAGAGCCGTGGTCAGGGTCGGAAAGATGGCCGCCCGCGCGAAACCGGCCCAGGCGGTGCCGAATGCCACGGCGTCGTCGTCGATCTGATACCGCGACCAGAATCGGTCCTCGGCGTCGAACAATTCGAGGCGCTCCACCGACATACCCTCGAATCGGCCCGACGGGAAGAAGGGCGCGGCCAACTCCTTCTCGGTACGTCCGACGGTCGGGATGGTCATGCGGCGCAGTTCCTCCGGCTTTACCAGCCCGCCATCGGTCAATTGGGTGAGCGCCGCGGTCATCGCCACCATCACGGCATCGAAACCGGGTTGCCCGGCGGCGTCGAGCCCGAGGGTGAGAACCACCAGGCGCCCGCCGGGGGCCAGCTCCCGGCCGCGGAAGGCGATGAAGTCGTTCCAGTCCAGTGCCGCCTGCTGGGTGAACGCGCGACGAGCCGCCGGATCGGTGCTGTAGGCGATGTGGATATGGTCACCGATCGGCGTCGGGATACGGCTGAGCCAGTGGGTGGCCCAGGAGCTCCAACCCAGCACGATGCTTTGGGTCGGCAGAATCTGTTGGTAGAACGAACGTCCGACCGCCGAGGCGAACGTGGCCGGGTCCTTGGCGAGGTAACTGTCCGGATCGCTGTCCAGAGTGGCGAACAGTGCGCCGAAGTCGTTGTCCGGGAGATCGGTATGGGCGACCAGGATGGGCTGGTCGGCCCGGATTCGGGTTCGCAGGACATCGATCGCCTCGCCGATCGGAAGCAGCGAGTTGTAGCCGTTGGCGGCGCCGTAGTCGGCGATGGTGACCGGATGGGGCATCCTGGGCAGCGTTGCTTCCCGGGCGGCCTGACCGAAAATCTGGATCGCGCTGTTGAGCCCGGCGGCCTGCAGACGCGAGGCGGCCGAGTAGGTGGCACTGTCCATCGGCTGTGGACGTACCACGCTGCTTGACTCGGGCATCGCCGGTCAGCCCCTACGCCGGCGATTGAGCAGTAGGCCGGCCGCGATGCCGATCACCAGCATCGCGCTGAGCAGCAGCCACATCGGCGACTCCACGCTGATCCAGAGCAGATTGATCCGCTGTTGGTCGCGGTTCTGCCCGATGAACACCGCGGCCAGCACCACCAGCGCGATAGCGGCCCAGTTGCGCGCGGCGAACCGGCTGACCTTGGTGCCGATGGAATGCGGGTGCTCGACCGCGGACATGGTGACCTCCTCGTGGCTTGTCTTCGACGGTAGTCCTTGAACCGCGGATCGGCAGGGGGCCGTGCCCGGGCCTCTAGACTGCCCCGCATGAAGGCCGTCAGCTGCTCGCATGGAATCCTCTCGGTGGTCGACCTGCCCGATCCGCGGCCCGGCGAGGGTCAACTGGTCCTCGAGGTCCGGGCCTGCGGGATCTGCGGATCGGATCTGCATGCCAAGGACCACGCCGACGAACTGACCGATGTGATGGCCGGGGTCGGCTACCCCGATTTCATGCGTGCGGATACCGCGACGGTGATGGGTCACGAGTTCGCCGGGGTGATCGCCGAGCGCGGACCCAGAACACCGAGGGGTCTGCGCGAGGGTATGCGGGTGGTGTCGTTTCCCCTGGTGCGCGCCCACGGCGGGATCCAGCTCACCGGGCTGTCGCCGTTGGCGAACGGCGGCTATGCCGAACGGGTGCTGACCGAGGCGTCGCTGACGTTCGCGGTGCCCAACGGGCTGCCTCTTGACATCGCGGCGCTGACCGAACCGATGGCGGTGGCATTGCACGCGGTGCGACGCGCGGAGATCACCAAGCGTGATACCGCGATTGTAATCGGTTGCGGGCCAGTGGGATTGATGGTGATCTGCCAACTCAAAGCTCTCGGTGTCGGTACGATCGTCGCCAGCGACTACTCTCCGGCCCGACGGGATCTGGCCCGGCGATGCGGTGCGGATGTGGTCGTTGACCCGGCCGTGGAATCGCCCTACGAGCGCGGAATCGGCAAGGGGATGGTCACCGAGGTACCGGACCTGTACGGCCTTGCGGTGGGCACGATGGGCAAACTGCGGCGGCTGCCGGGATGGTCGCGGGTCTACCGGGTGGCCGACGCGCTGGGCGCGGCAGGCCCGAAACGCCCGGTGATCTTCGAGTGCGTCGGGGTACCCGGGATGATCGACGCGGTGATGGCGGCCGCACCACTGAACGCCCGGGTGGTGGTCGTCGGGGTGTGCATGGGAGCCGATGAGTTCCGGCCGACCATGGGGATCGCCAAGGAGATCGACGTGCGCTTCGTGTTCGGCTACACCCCGCTGGAGTTCTACGACACCCTCCATATGCTGGCCGACGGCAAATTGGAAGCCTCGGCGTTGATCACCGGGAAGGTCGGACTGGCCGGGGTGGCCGGTGCCTTCACCGCACTCGGCGAACCGGAGAAGCACGCGAAGATCCTCGTCGACCCGCTCAGCACCGCCACCGCGCCGTAGCGTCTTGTCCGTCAGTGCCCGCGGACGACCCAGTCGTCGTAGTTGACCAGTTCGCCGCCGATGGTGGTGGTGTCGCCGTGACCGGTGTAGACGACGGTGTCGTCGGGCAGCGCGCCGAGTTTGTCCTTGATCGAGGCCAGGATGGTGCCGAAGTCCGAGAACGACCGGCCGGTGGCGCCCGGCCCGCCACAGAAGAGCGTGTCACCGGAGAACACCGCGCCGAGTTCCGGGGCGTAGAGGCACGTGGAGCCGGGGGAGTGGCCGGGAGTGGCGATGGCGCGCAACTCGACACCGCCGGCGGTCAGCACCTGACCGTCCCGGAGCGCGCGGAACTCGTGGCCGCCGTGCGTCATCTCCCACAGCATGGTGTCGGCCGGATTCAGCAGCACCGGGGTATCGAGATCGCTTCCCAGTTGCGGAGCGACGGTGATGTGGTCGTTGTGGCCGTGGGTACACACCACAGCGGCGACGGTTCGGCCTGCTACGGCGTCCGCTATCGGCGCCGCATCGTGGGCGGCGTCGATGATGATGACCTCGTCGTCCCCGCCGACGATCCAGATGTTGTTGTCGACCTCCCAACTGCCGCCGTCGAGTTCGAAAGTTCCGTGGGTGACCACTCGCCGAATGGCGCTCACAGCACCACCACCGAGCGCAGCACCTCACCCGAATGCATCTTGGTGAACGCCTCCTCGACGTGGTCGAGCCCGATACGTTCGGAAACGAACCGCTCGAGGGGTAACCGGCCCTGACGGTACAGCGCGATGAGGGTGGGGAAATCGCGCTCCGGCAGGCAGTCGCCGTACCAGGACGACTTCAGCGCACCACCCCGTGCGAAGAAGTCCACCAGGGGCATCTCCAGAGTCATATCAGGTGTCGGAACCCCGACCAGCACAACGGTTCCGGCCAGATCCCGGGCGTAGAAGGCCTGTTTCCAGGTCTCCGGTCGGCCCACCGCATCGATAACCACGTCGGCGCCGAACCCGTCGGTGAACTCCTGGATGGTCTCCACGACGTCGAGGTCGCGGGCATTGACGGTATGGGTGGCGCCGAAGTCGCGAGCCCAGGCCAGTTTGGTGTCGTCGGTGTCGACGGCGATGATCGACTTCGCGCCCACCAGTCGAGCGCCGGCGATCGCCGCGTCGCCCACCCCGCCGCACCCGATCACCGCGACGGTGTCGTCGCGGCCGACCGCGCCGGTGTTGATCGCCGCTCCGATACCCGCCATGACCCCGCAGCCCAGTAGACCGGCCGCACCCGCATCGGCGTCGGCATCGACCTTGGTGCACTGCAACTCGTGTACCAGTGTCTTATCGGCGAAGGCGCCGATACCCAGTGCGGGAGTCAGTTCGGTGCCGTCGGGCAACATCATCTTCTGCTCGGCGTTGAATGTGTCGAAGCAGTACCAGGGTCGTCCCCGTCTGCAGGCCCGGCACCGACCGCACACGGCCCGCCAGTTGAGGATGACGAAATCGCCCGGTGCGACATGTGTGACACCCTCCCCGACGGTTTCGACGACCCCTGCCGCCTCATGGCCGAGCAGGAACGGGTAGGAGTCGTTGATACCGCCCTCACGGTAGGTCAGGTCGGTGTGGCAGACACCGCAGGTGGTGATATCGACGACCACCTCGCCCGGGCCCGGGTCCGGGATCACGATGTCGACCAGTTCGACCGGTCGGCCCTTGCTTCGGGATATCACGCCGCGCACCGTCTGGCTCATGGCATCCGACCTTAGTGGCGGTTAGGTTGACGGTGATGTCTGCGTTGGATCTGATGGCCGACTGGCCGGTCCCGAATGCCGCGGCGGCAGTGCTGAGCCCGGACGGGGTGCTGGCCAGTCGCGGCGATCTGTCCCGGGCTTACCGGTTGGCCTCGGTGACCAAACCACTGGTGGCGCGCGCCGCCCAGATCGCCGTCGAGGAGGGCGTCTTCGACCTTGATACCCCCGCCGGGCCGCCGGGTGCGACGGTGCGTCACCTGCTCGCCCACACCTCCGGACTGGCCATGAACTCAGCCGAAACCGTCACAGCACCCGGTGCCCGGCGGGTGTACTCCAACTACGGGTTCACGGTGTTGGCTGGGATATTGGAAGAACGCTCGGGGATCGAGGTCGGCCGTTACCTCGCCGAGGCGGTCTTCGAACAGCTGGGTATGACGGCCTCCCGGTTGGACGGGGGGGCGGCCGCCGCGGGCTACGGAGCGGTGTCGACGGTGGGGGATCTGGTCAGGTTCGCCGCGGATCTGCTGCGGCCACGGACGGTGTCGGCGCAGATGCACGCCGAAGCCACCGCCGTACAGTTTCCGGGACTGCCCGGGGTGCTACCGGGTTTCGGATTGCAACGGCCCAACGACTGGGGCCTCGGACTCGAGATCCGCGATGGCAAGTCGCCGCACTGGACGGGGAACGGGAACTCGCCGGGAACGTACGGCCACTTCGGCCAGTCCGGCACTTTCGTCTGGGTCGATCCGGCGCGTGACCTGGCATTGGTGGTGCTCACTGACCGAGACTTCGGCGAGTGGGCCAAACCCTGCTGGACCGCGCTCTCTGGCGGAGTTCTGAGAGAGTTCACGTCGGACTAGCGCAACAGTGGCAACAGGGGGCACAATAGGCACGTACGACACAACTGCATCTTCGGAAACACCAGGTCGTTGGGGAAGACGTCCCTAGTGGAGCCGAAGGAGTATGTGATGCGTGCGTCGAATCAGTTCGCCGACGCGACGACAGGTGTGGTCTATCTCCACGCCTCTCCCGCGGCGGTGTGCCCACATGTGGAGTGGGCCCTATCGTCGACCCTCGGTGCGGGGGCGAACCTGAAGTGGACCCCGCAACCGGCCATGCCCGGACAACTACGGGCGGTGACCAACTGGGTGGGCCCGGTGGGCACCGGTGCCCGGCTGGCCAATGCGTTGCGATCGTGGTCGGTCCTACGATTCGAGGTCACCGAGGATCCGAGCCCGGGAGTCGACGGTGAGCGGTTCTGCCACACCCCGCAGCTGGGGCTGTGGAGCGGAGCGATGAGCGCCAACGGTGATATCACGGTGGGGGAAATGAGGCTGCGGACGCTGATGTCCGCCGGAGCGGACACCCTGGCCTCCGAGCTCGACACCGTGCTCGGTACCGCCTGGGACGAGGCCCTCGAGCCCTACCGCGATGGCGGTGACAGTGGCGAGGTGAGCTGGCTCAACCGCGGGGTGGGTTAGCAGGGCT
>CAZKUK010000065.1:0-11019 GCA_964555915.1 uncultured Mycobacterium sp. | reverse complement strand
CAACGAAAAACGCTGGGCCGCCGATCCGCCACCCTTCTAATCCCGAACCCGCCGCGGATAGGGTCGGGGCATGCCTGCGAGTGATCCCGCTGCCGTCACGGTGTGGCCGGGTAGTCCGTATCCGCTCGGCGCGACCTACGACGGTGCGGGAACCAACTTCTCGCTGTTCTCCGAGGTCGCCGACAGAGTAGAACTCTGCCTCATCGACGATCACGACAGCGAGACCCGCATCGAGCTCGACGAGGTGGATGTCTTCGTCTGGCACGCCTACCTGCCCAGCGTCGCTCCCGGACAGCGGTACGGGTTCCGGGTGCACGGGCCCTGGAATCCCGGCGCCGGATTGCGCTGCGACCCCAGCAAACTTCTCCTCGACCCCTATGGAAAGTCTTTCGACGGGCATTTCGACTTCACCCAGGCGCTGTACTCCTATGATCTGGAGGCCGCGGATCCAGCATCCGGGGGCACCCCGCCAAGGATCGACTCCCTCGGCCACACCATGACCAGCGTGGTGATCAACCCCTTCTTCCAATGGGGCTCCGACCATGCGCCGCGCACCCCCTACAACGAGACGATCATTTACGAGGCCCACGTCAAAGGTATGACCCAGACCCACCAGTCGGTCCCTGAGGACCTTCGCGGCACCTACGCCGGACTGGCTCACCCGGCGGTGATAGAACACCTGCAGTCCCTGAACGTCACAGCGATCGAACTCATGCCGGTGCATCAGTTCATGGACGATAGACGTCTTCTCGGACTTGGCTTGCGGAACTACTGGGGATACAACACCTTCGGCTATTTCGCCCCCCACGCGGCCTACGCCGCGAATCATCAGGCCGGCGGGGCGGTCGGCGAGTTCAAAACCATGGTGCGGCAGTTCCACGATGCGGGTATCGAAGTGATTCTCGACGTCGTCTACAACCACACCGGCGAAAGCGACCACCTCGGTCCGACGATCAACTTCCGCGGTATCGACAATGCCGCCTACTACCGGCTGCTGGACTCCGACCCGCGGTTGTACAAGGACTTCACCGGAACCGGTAACAGTCTCAACGTCAGACACCCGCACACTCTGCAACTGATCATGGACTCATTGCGCTATTGGGTGGTGGAGATGCACGTCGACGGATTCCGGTTCGACCTGGCCTCCACTCTGGCCCGCGAATTCTACGATGTCGACCGGCTGAGCGCGTTCTTCGACTTGGTGCAGCAGGATCCGGTGATCAGTCAGGTCAAGCTCATCGCCGAACCGTGGGATATCGGCGAAGGCGGATACCAAGTGGGGAATTTTCCCGGCCTGTGGACGGAGTGGAACGGCAAGTACCGCGATACCGTACGCGATTACTGGCGTGGCGAACCGGCGGCCCTCGGTGAGTTCGCTTCCCGGCTGACCGGATCATCGGACCTCTACGAGGCCACCGGTCGACGCCCGGTCGCCAGCATCAATTTCGTCACCTGTCACGACGGTTTCACGCTCGCCGACCTGGTGTCCTATGACGAGAAGCACAATGAGGCCAACGGCGAACACAATCGCGACGGCGAGAGCCACAACAGGTCCTGGAACTGCGGGGTGGAAGGCCCGACCGACGATCCGGAGATCCTTGCCCTGCGGCACCGGCAGATTCGCAACGTGCTGACCACCCTGATGGTCTCCCAGGGCACCCCGATGATCAGCCACGGTGACGAAATCGGGCGCACCCAGCAGGGCAACAACAACGGCTACTGCCAGGACAACGCACTCACCTGGGTCGACTGGAGTAAGGCCGACGAGTACAGCGACATCCTGGACTTCAGCCGCCGGGTCACCGCGCTGCGGGCCCGGCATCCGGTGTTCCGGCGTCGACGCTTCTTCGACGGCAAGCCGATCCGCAGCGGCGAGGGGAGCCGCGATATCGCCTGGCTGACCCGGGACGGCGTCGAGATGACGCCCGACGACTGGCATTCCGGGATCAAATCCGTGGCCGTGTTCCTCAACGGGGAGGCGATCCCCGAACCCGACGCCCGCGGTGAGCGGGTCGTCGACGACTCATTTCTGTTGTGTTTCAACGCCCACGCCTACCCGGTGGAATTCGTGACTCCCGACGGCGAGTACGCCCGGCAGTGGACGGTGGTCGTCGACACCTTCGACCCGTCCGGCGGACCGGGTGCCGCGGTGACCGCGGGAACAACACTCTCGGTTCCGCCCCGCTCGATTCTGGTACTCCAGAAGAGCGGCTGAAGCCGGTCGGCTGCCGTCCGGCCGATATCAGGTCAGATACCGGTAGGCGGGCGAGCCCGGCTCCAACGCCTCGACGTGCAGACCGGAAGCGTCCATCCGGGCGAGCAACCCGTCGAAGTCAGCGGCCGAGCCAAGTTCGATACCGACGAGCGCCTCGCCCGTCTCCCGATTATTGCGCTTGACGTACTCGAACAGCGTGATGTCGTCATTCGGGCCGAGAATCTCGTCGAGGAAGCGTCGCAGCGCGCCGGGCTCCTGCGGAAAGTCGACCAGGAAGTAGTGCTTGAGCCCCTTGTGCACCAGCGACCGTTCGAGCACCTCCCCGTAACGGGAGACGTCGTTGTTGCCACCGGAGATCAGACACACCACCGTCGACCCCGGCCGCACCTCGGCCTCCAGCAGGCCAGCGACCGATAACGCCCCGGCCGGCTCGGCGATGATGCCTTCATTCTGATAGAGGTCCAGCATCGCCGTGCAGACCGCGCCCTCGTCGACGGTGGTCACCGAGACCATATCGCCGGCCGCGGCCAGCGCCTGATGGGTAAGCACACCCGCCCGCTTGACCGCGGCCCCGTCGACGAACTGATCGACATGCTCCAGGGTCACCGGCTGGCCGGCGGCCAGTGCCGCGATCATGGAGGCCGCCCCGGCGGGTTCGACACCAAGCACCGCCGTGGTGGCGGTGCGCTCGGCAAGATAGGTGGTGACCCCGGCGATACAGCCGCCCCCGCCGACGCCGACGATGATCAGATCCGGTTCGGTCTCGAGTTGGTCGAGGATTTCGACGGCGATAGTGCCCTGGCCTGCCATCGTGCGTAGGTCGTCATAGGGCGGCACCAGCGTGGCGCCCGTTCGAGCGACATCGGCCAGCGCCGCGGCGGCGGCGGCGTCATATGTCGCGCCGCCGACGATGAGTTCGATGAACTCGCCACCGTGATATCTGATCCGGTCCCGCTTCTGTTTCGGGGTCTTTCCGGGAACGTAGACGCGGCCGTGCACGCCCATCGAGCGGCATGCCAGCGCGAAACCCTGCGCATGATTGCCGGCCGAAGCGCACACCACCCCGGCTCGCAATTCCTCGCCTGTGAGCTGTTTGAGCAGATTGTAGGCACCGCGCAACTTGTAGGACCGAACGCTTTGCAGGTCCTCGCGCTTGAGGTAGACGTTCGCGCCGGTGGCAGCGGAGAGCCGGTCGCTGTAATCGAGCGGGCTGCACTGGACGAATGCGGAGATCCGCTGTGCGGCCTCATCGATATCGACCGCGGCGAGCGGTGACCGACTGCGGCTCAATTCAGCGGACACCGGTCAATGGTGCCACCGCCCCGGCGGAATCAGTGAATCGGGGTCAGCACGAACAGCGGAATCTGCCGCTCGGTTTTCTGCTGGTAGTCGGCGTAATCGGGCCATACGGCAACCGCACGCCGCCACCACAGGGCCTTCTCCGCACCGAACACCTCGCGAGCCTCATAGTCCCCGGCGGCGGTACCGTCCTGCAGTTCCACCCGCGGATGTTTGGTGATGTTGTGGTACCACACCGGATGCTTGGGCGCCCCGCCCATCGACGCCACCACCGCGTACTCCCCGCCGTGTTCAACCCGCATGAGCGGAGTCTTGCGCAACTTACCCGTCTTGGCGCCCACGGTGGTCAGCAGAATGACGGGCTTACCCTTCATAGCGGTGCCCTCGGTGCCTCCGGAGGACATATAGAGCTCGGCGTTCTCCCGGGCCCAGTCCGAGGTACTCGGTTCGTACTCCCCTGTCAGCGGCATGATCTCAGAATAGTGCCATCATGACGGCTCACTCGCTGGGTAGCATCGGGCATTGGATCGACAGGGGCACACACACGTTGACCGGGAGGTACATCATGGTGAAGAGATCGGCCGCGATCGCAGCCGCGATGGCGGCGCTGTGCAGCACAGCCATCGCCTCGGCCGACGAGCAGTACAACGGCCAGACCTACGCGGAGGCGCAGCAGGCGTTGAGCGAGGCCGGTATGAGCAGCACCGTCGGCAGTGTCACCGGTGACGAGCTGCCGAAGGCAGAGTGCATCGTGACCGGATCGCACACCACCCCGGTGACCGGTGCCAGCGGTGCCACCGGAAAGAGCGAGGTCGTGCTCCACCTCGATTGCAACAAGACGTCCGAGCCGGCCGGGCAGGCAAACACCGATGCCCAGCAGAGCTCCGGAGAGTCGGAAGCCGCAGAACAGGCCACACCCGGCGAAACCGGTTCAGCGGGCTAACCGGCCGAGGGCGGCCCCGGGGCAGCCTCAGCCCCCCAGGCAGCCCGGTCCGAGCAGAGCCTTCAGGTCGCCCATCAGGGCTGAGGACGGCGTCACCCGCAGCGACTGGTCCAACTCGAGCGTCGTGATTCGTTCTCCGCTGATCAGTCGCAGGTGCACCTGGGACGTTCCGGGGTGCCGGGAGAGCACCTGCTTCAGCGCAGACACCTTGTCGATAGTGCATTGCCGCGTCGGCAAACTCACCGCCACCGGGCGGTCCACCTGGGCGTTGGAGAAGTCCGGCACCACGAGATCGTTGGCGATCAGGGTGCGCCGGTCATCCTGGATGCGGACCTTGCCGCCGACGATCACCACGGCGTCGTCGGCGATCTCCGCGCCGAACAGCGAGAAGGTCTGCGGAAAGAACATCACCTCGATTCCGCCGACGAGGTCCTCCAATTGTGCCGACGCCCAGGGCATTCCGTTCTTGTTCACCCGTCGGTTCACCGCGGCGAGGATGCCGCCCACCCGAACTTGGGCGTCATTGGCCACCGCCCCCTCCAGGATCGCCGGAATCGCGGTGTCGACCTGGGCGGCGAGCAGATGCGCGACGCCGTTGAGCGGGTGCCCGGAGACGTAGAGGCCGAGCATTTCGCGCTCCAGGGCGAGCTTGTGCTTATCGTCCCACTCGTCGTCGGGCACCTTGATGGTGAACACCGCGTCGGTCTCGCCGTCCCCACCCCCACCGAAGAGGTCGAATTGGCCTCTGGCCTCGGCCTTCTTGGTCCCCAGTACCGACTCGACGGCATCGCTGTGCACCAGGAACAAACCCTTGCGGGCATGTTTGAGCGAGTCGAAGGCCCCGGCCTTGACCAATGACTCGGTGACCTTCTTATTGCACGCACCGATATCGATCTTGTTCAGATAGTCGGAGAAATCGGTGAACCTGCCCTTCTCGGCGCGGGTGGCGATCAGCGACCCGACCACGTTGGCACCCACATTGCGTACCGCTCCGAGACCGAAGCGGATATCGGTGCCGACCGTGGTGAAGTTCAATTCCGACTCGTTGACGTCCGGGGGCAGCACGGTGATCCCGAGCTTGCGGCAGTCGGCCAGATATACCGCCGCCTTGTCCTTATCGTCGCCCACCGAGGTGAGCAGCCCGGCCATGTACTCGCCCGGGTAGTTGGCTTTGAGGTAGGCCGTCCAGTAGGACACCAATCCGTAGCCGGCGGCGTGGGACTTGTTGAACGCGTAATCGGCGAACGGAAGGATGGTGTCCCACAGCACCTTGATGGCGGCCGCCGAGAATCCGTTGGACTTCATCCCGTCGGCGAAACCCTGGTATTCCTTGTCCAGGACGTCACGTTTCTTCTTGCCCATCGCCTTACGCAGGATGTCGGCACGGGCCAGTGAGTATCCGGCCACCTTCTGCGCGATGCGCATGATCTGTTCCTGATAGACGATCAAGCCGTAGGTTTCGGCGAGGATATCCTCCAGCGGCCCGGCCAGTTCCGGATGGATCGGCGTGATGGGTTGGCGGCCGTTCTTGCGGTCGGCATAGTCGTTGTGAGCGTTAACACCCATCGGGCCCGGACGGTAGAGCGCAAGCACTGCGACGATGTCCTGAAATCCGGTGGGCTGCATCCGACGCAGCAGATCCCGCATCGGCCCACCGTCGAGCTGGAAGACACCGAGGGTGTCCCCGCGGGACAGCAGTTCGTATGTCGATGGATCGTCCAGTGGCAGTGACTCCAGCACCACATCAACCCCGCGGTTGGACTGGATGTTCTCCAGGGCGTCGCCGATGATCGTGAGGTTGCGCAGCCCGAGGAAGTCCATTTTGAGCAGGCCGATGGCCTCACACGACGGGTAATCCCAGCCGGTGATGATGGCACCGTCCTGCGGCCGGCGCCACAGCGGGATCGCCTCCATCAGCGGCTCGGAACTCATGATCACCGCGCAGGCGTGCACCCCGGAGTTACGGACGAGACCCTCCAGTCCGCGGGCCGTCTCGTAGATGGTCCGGACATCCGGGTCGGTGTCGATCAGTCCGCGAACCTCTACGGCCTCCTTGTACCGCTCGTGGCCCGGATCGGTGATACCGGACAGCGGGATGTCCTTGGCCATGATCGGCGGCGGCAACGCCTTGGTGATCCGGTCGGCGATGGCGAAGCCGGGCTGACCGTAGTGCACCCGGGCGGCATCCTTGAGTGCGGCTTTGGTCTTGATGGTTCCGAAGGTGATGACCTGGGCCACCCGGTCGCTGCCCCATTTCTCGGCCGCGTATCGGACCATCTCGCCGCGGCGGCGGTCATCGAAGTCGATGTCGATATCCGGCATCGAGGCCCGCTCGGGGTTGAGGAAACGCTCGAACAGCAGACCGTGTTCGATCGGATCGATATCGGTGATCCCCAGTGCGTAGGCCACCAGTGACCCGGCCGCCGAACCGCGGCCCGGGCCGACCCGGATGTTGACCGAGCGGGCGTACCCGATGAGGTCGGCCACGATCAGGAAGTACGACGGAAACCCCTTGTCGCAGATGACGCCGATCTCGTAGCCGGCCCGCTCGGTGTACTCCGGCGGAACGCCCGCCGGGAACCGCCGGACCAGGCCGGCGTCGACCTCGCGACGCAACCAACTGCCCTGGGTGTGGCCGTCGGGCACCGGGAACACCGGCATCCGGTCCCGGGGGGTCCAGACATCGTCATAGGGCTCCACCCGCTCGGCAATCAGCAGGGTCGAATCGCATGCCTCCGGAATCTCGCCGTCCCAGAGGGCGCGCATCTCCGCCGCCGACTTCAGGTAGTAGCCATCACCGTCGAATTTGAAGCGGTTCGGATCCGAGAGCGTTTTGCCGGTCTGCACACACAGCAGCGCCTCATGACTGTGGGCGGCCTCCCGGGTGACGTAATGGCAGTCGTTGGTGGCCAGCGGTGGGATACCGAGCTTGCGGCCGACCTCGAGCAGCCCGTCCCGGACCCGGCGCTCGATGGACAACCCGTGGTCCATCAGTTCGAGGAAATAGTTCTCCGGACCGAAGATCTCCCGCCATTTGGCGGCCGACTCGAGAGCTTCGGCACGCTGGCCCAACCGCAGCCGGGTCTGCACCTCCCCAGACGGGCAGCCGGTGGTGGCGATGATGCCCGCGGAATGTTCGGCGATGATCTCCGCGTCCATCCGCCACCATTTGCCCAACTGGCCCTCGAAGGAGGCCAGTGAGGTGAGCTTGAACAGGTTCCGCAGGCCGGTGGCGTTCTCGGCCACCATGGTCAGGTGGGTGTAGGCACCGCTGCCGGAAACGTCATCGGATTTCTGACCCGGATCGCCCCACAGGATCCGCCGGGTATCCAGTCGGGATCCGGGCGCGACATAGGCCTCGACCCCGATGATCGGCTTGATTCCGACCCCGGTGGCCGCGTTGTAGAACTCGCTGGCCCCGAACATGTTGCCGTGATCGGTCATACCGATGGCCGGCATCTCCAGACGCTGCGCCTCGGCCAGCATCGGGGTGATCTTGGCGGCGCCGTCGAGCATCGAGTACTCGGTGTGATTGTGCAGATGCACGAACGACTTGCCGGACTGGATACCCATAGGCCCGTCAGTTTAGGGCCGCGCGCCGACGCCGTCGGCGTGTCGGCCGGACGTGTCCCGGCCCGGGCACTCCCGTCAGCTCTTGTCGCGCAGCATCGCAGCGATCTGCTCGGCTTCCTCAGCAGTCAGTTCGCCGGAGAGTTGAAGCACCTGGCCGTCGATCGGGGCGGCGATCTTGGGCCCCCACACCACCATCCCGTCCCGGACGAAGGCCACCTGCTTGCCGACCTGACCGGCGGTGAACGCGCCGAACTCCTTGGCCGACTCGGGCGTCATCGTCATCTGGACCAACTCGACGCCGGTCAGCGGGTTGAGAAAGGAGTCCACATTGGTCAACTGAACCCGCAGCGCCTCCGGCCCCAACTCGTAGACCGCGGTCTTCTTGACATCGCAGATCCGCAACGTCTCGTCCGGCGGCGACGGCTCAGCCTGCGGCGTCGGCCCGACCGTCGGTACAGGCCCCGTCTGAGGTGCCGGCCCGGCCGAAGGCACCGGCCCGTCGGGCGGGCACTGCTCAGGAGTGGTGACGAAAGCGCTGATCACCGGTCGCACCGGCAACGGCTTGATGGTCAGCGGCGCTGTGGTCGTCGTCGGCGCCGTCGGCGCCTCAGACTGCCGGCTCAACTGCGGAGTCAGCAGTCCCAGCAGCAACGGCACGACGATGGCCGCTGATGCGATGGCCGCCATCACGGCGATCAGAAGTTTTCGGCTACGGCGTCTGGTGTCGGTCATGATGCCTGCAAGTTACCTGCCGGCGATATCGATTGGCCCGGGTGCATCGTTGGCGAACAGATCATATGGGCAGCGGCGCTCCGAATGCCGGGACGATACCCACGGGAACCAATGCCAGCAGGATCATCGTCATGGCGAAGGCCCGCATGGAACGGCGGGTCGGCGGTTGGTCGACCTCGGGTTGTCTGCTCGCGTACAGCAAATAGACGATCCCGATATCGAAGGCGATCACCACCCACCAGCGAACCCAGTCGATACCGGTCATGAAGACGGGAAGCACCAAGCAGAAACCGAGCACGACGACCGGCAGGCGCTGCCCCAACAGCGTCCGCATGCGGTTGAACGGAACACCGGATACCCAGCTGATGGCCAGCACCGTGATGACGACCAGCCCGACGCCGAACAGCGTGTTCACGACCATCCCACCCAGCCCGAGCCGCCCGACGTACCGGATACCGTCACCGAAATCCCGGTCGTAGAACGGCATGATGTTCCGGCACGCCCATTCGCGGTAATCGACGTAGTACCGGAAACCGCTGAGCAACTCGGCGGTGGTGGGGTTGCCGGCCAGCGGATTGTTGACCAAACCCTGTGGCACGAAACGACACAGCTCCTCGGAGACCCCGCGCCTGCCGAATGCCGCCACTGCCAGCCCAGTCACCAATCCAGGACCGAGCGCGAGCGCGCCACTCGCCCACAACGCCTTCTGCCGGAGCTGGTTCGCCAAGACGACCAACGCCACCACGACACCCGGTCCGAACAGCAGCGGAATCGCCTCGTGAGCAAGCGTGGCAACGGCGGTCACAACGCCGTACACGGCGCTGGCGATAAGTACCGAACGATCTGACCGGGCCGCCGCCAACGCAATCGCGTAGCCGACCAGCACGGCGCCACCGAACAGGGTGGAACCCGCCTGTAACAGACCGAATGCGAATCCGAAGGGCAGGATCACCACGAGAAAAGCGAGTTGCAGCCGACGCTCCGAGCGTCCCGAGCGAACGGCTATCCACCAGGCGAGAACCCCGAGAGCTGCGATGAAGGCTCCGCTGGAAACCCAGCGACCGACCCGCTGTTCGAGAAAGTAGTTCTCACCGGGCAGCAGCGCCGCCACCTCCCCCGCCAGCCCGCGCCTGACGAAGCCCACGGTGTAGTCGACCGAGTAGTACGAATACCAGTACATGTCCGGGATGACCGTCAGGGACAGCGCGAGGAGTGCCGCAGCCCACAGCGCCAGCAGCACCCCGACGATGACATAGAGCCGTCGTCGACGGTCAGTGAGCACCCCAGCGCTCGGCATTGCACCTCCCATGGCCACGTACTGCCCGACGCGGCGGCGAAAATAACATACCGGTGACAGCCGCCACCGGGCGCGACGGCGCCGTCACGACTCGACGCGCAACACATCCAATGCGTGCTGAAGGTCAGCCGGATACGGGCTGGTGATCTCGACCCGCCGGCCGTCGGCCGGATGCGCGAACGCCAGCGATCGCGCGTGCAGCCACTGGCGGTCAAGGCCCAGTCGGCGGGCCAGCACCGGGTCGGCCCCGTAGGTCAGATCCCCGGCACAGGGGTGCCGCAGCGCCGCGAAGTGCACGCGGATCTGGTGGGTGCGGCCGGTTTCCAGATGAATGTCGAGAAGGCTGGCGGCGCGAAACATCTCCAGGGTGTCGTAGTGGGTGATGCTGTGCCGGCCGTTCTCGGTGACCGCAAACTTCCAGGTATTCCCACGGTGCCGGCCGATCGGAGCGTCGATGGTTCCGCTGGAGGGATCCGGGTGTCCCTGCACGACAGCGTGATAGCGCTTGTCGACGGTGCGTTGTTTGAAAGCTCGTTTGAGCACGGTGTAGGCGTGCTCGGACAGCGCAACGACCATGACACCCGAGGTGCCGACATCGAGGCGCTGCACAATGCCCTGCCGTTCGTGGACACCCGAGGTGGTGATCCGGAATCCCGCGGCGGCAAGTCCGCCGAGAACCGTGGGGCCGTGCCAGCCGACCGTCGCGTGAGCGGCGACACCCGGCGGCTTGTCGACGGCGACGATATCGTCATCGGAGTAGAGGATTGTCATGCCCTCCACCTCGGCCGGTGTGTTCTCCACCGGCGCCGCCTCCCGGGGCAGTCGAACGGTCAGCCAGGACCCGGCCGTCAGTTTGTCCGATTTTCCGGCCGGTATCCCGTCCAACTCGACGCCGCCACTCTCGGCGACCGTGGCCACCGCGGTCCGGGACAGCCCGAGCAGCCGTGCCAGACCGGCATC
>CAZKUK010000064.1:0-11125 GCA_964555915.1 uncultured Mycobacterium sp. | reverse complement strand
AACGCCCGACCGAGGGTCAGCTCGTCGGCGAATTCGAGGTCGCCGCCCATCGGCAGGCCAGAGGCTATCCGGCTGACGGTCAGGCCCGGGATATCGCGCAGGATGCGCACCAGGTACGTGGCGGTGGCCTCGCCCTCGGTGTTGGGATCGGTGGCGATGATCACCTCGGTGACGTCAACCCCGTCGACCCGCTCCCCGAGCCGGTTGAGCAGCTGACGTATCCGGAGTTGGTCGGGGCCCACACCGGACAACGGGTCGAGGGCACCGCCGAGGACGTGGTAGCGGCCGCGGAACTCGCGGGTGCGTTCTACGGCCTGAACATCCTTGGGCTCCTCGACCACACACACCTGGGTCCCGTCGCGGCGCGCGTCGCTGCAAATCCGGCAGCGCTCCGCGTCGGAAACGTTGCCACACACCTCGCAGAACTGAATCCCGTCGCGCACCCGGGACAGCACGCCGGTCAACCGATCAATCTCGGGCGGCTCCACCGAGATCAGGTGGAAGGCGATCCGCTGAGCGCTCTTGGGCCCTATACCCGGCAACTTGCCGAGCTCGTCGATCAGATCCTGAACGGGGCCCTCGAACAAAGTCAGGACTCCGGCATCGGGCGACCAGAGGCCGCGGCGACAGGTCCCAGAATCGTCTTCACCGTGTCCCGCATGTTCTCGGCGGCGTTCTGGAACGCCCCCACGACCAGGTCCTGCAGGGTCTCGATATCGTCGGGGTTGACCACCTGCGGGTCGATCCGGACCCCGACCACCTGGCCGTTGCCGTTGAGGGAAACCTCCACCAATCCGCCGCCGGCCTGGCCGGTGACCTCAGTCTCGGCGATCTGCTTCTGGGCCTCGATCAACGCCTGCTGCATCTGCGCAGCCTTGGCCAGGGCCGACTGAAGATCGGCCACGCCCGGTGGCGGTGCCTGCTGACCGAAGGTTCCCAGCTGTCCGGGATCACCGGGTTGAACACCGGGTTGCATGACGGTCTCCTTGCTTCTCGGTCTCGAGTTGGTTGCGGCCTCGGGTTTACGGTCGCCGGTGACTTCAAGCCTAGACCTCGGGGGATTACCGTGGCGTCCGTGCCGAAGTTCGCCTGCTTGCGTGTCGTAGCCGCTCTGTCCACCGGCGTACTGCTTGCGGTGTCGTCACTGGCCGAACCGGTCGCATCCGCCGCACCGGGCAGCGTCGCCGGAATGATCGTGTTCCTCGACCCCGGCCACAACGGCGCCAACGATGACTCCATCACCCGGCAGGTTTCCAACGGCCGGGGCGGCACCAAAGACTGCCAGACCTCCGGGACCAGCAGCGACAGCGGATACGCCGAGCACACCTTCAACTGGGACACCACCCTGCGGGTCCGGGCGGTCCTGCACCAGCTCGGGGTCCGTACCGCCATGTCGCGGGGTAACGATGATGCTCTGGGACCCTGTATCGACGAGCGCGCCGCGATGGCGAACTCGCTGCAACCCAACGCCGTGGTTTCCATCCACGCCGACGGCGGTCCGGCCACCGGGCGCGGCTTCCACATCCTGTACGCCAACCCGCCGCTCAACGCCGCTCAGGCGGGACCGTCGGTCACACTGGCCCGGACGATGCGCGACCAGCTCGCCGCATCGGGCCTGCCGCCGGCGACTTATATCGGCACCGCCGGGCTCAACCCTCGCTCCGATATCGCCGGGCTGAACCTGGCTCAGTACCCGTCGATCCTCGTCGAGCTGGGGAATATGAAAAATCCGGTGGACTCCATGCTGATGGAGAGCCCGGAGGGCCGCCAGAAATACGCCGAGGCCGTCGCCAGGGGTGTGGTGGCATTCCTACAGACCCAGTCACCGCGGTCGGCCTGAACGGCCGCTCAGCTCAGCGCCGTTCGATCGCGTTCTTCAGATTGGCCAGAACCTCATCCTGGATTCGCCGCAGGCCCAGCGGGGCGAAGGTCTTCTCGAAGAAGCCTTTGATGCCGCCCGCGCCGCTCCAGGTGGTTTTGACGGTGACACTCGAGCCGGGGCCGGCCGGGGCGACGGTCCAGTTGGTCACCAGCGAGGAGTTGGAATCCTTCTCGATGACGGTATGCCCGGCGACATCGACACCGGCACGCACCTCCCGCGACCGCGATTTGGTGGCCTGGAGCCGCCAACTGGCGACAGTGCCCTGCCCATGACCGCCGGCCAGCACCCGGTATTCGCTGTAGTGCGGGGACAGGATTCTTGGTCGCAGGTCCTGGTAGTCGGCGACGGCATCGAGCACCACCGCGGGCGTCGCGTCGATCAGGATACTGCTGGAAGCACTGACCTGGCCCATGGAACTCCTCGTTGACAGGCGGCCCCGAACTCGCGCGGGCCGCGGATGACGTCTAGCGTAAACATGTGACCGAGGGGGTTGCCTGGGCCGCTCATCAGCGCGGTGTGCGGCGGTTGTTGGACAGTTACCGCGCCCTCGATCCGAGCGCCCAGATTCGGCTCGCCAAACCGTCCTCGAATCTGTTCCGCACCCGTACCCGCCACGAAGCCCGGGGCTTGGACACCTCGGGGCTGACCCGGGTGATCGTCGTCGACCCGGCCGACCGTACTGCCGACGTGCAGGGCATGTGCACTTACGAAACCCTGGTGGCCGCGACGTTGCCGCACGGGCTTTGCCCGCTGGTGGTGCCCCAACTGAAGACGATCACCCTGGGCGGGGCGGTGAGTGGGCTGGGAATCGAGTCGACCTCCTTCCGCAATGGTCTGCCCCACGAGTCGGTCGTGGAGACGGATATCCTGACCGGAACCGGCGAGATCATCACCGCCAGCCGGACCGAACATGCCGATCTGTTCCGGGCTTTCCCGAATTCCTATGGGACACTGGGTTATTCGACACGATTGCGGATCGAGTTGGAGCCGGTCAAACCCTTTGTGGGGCTTCGTTACCTGAGGTTTGACCGGCTGTCGGACCTGGTCGAGACCATGCGGCACATCGTGGACACCGGCGGTTACGGGCAGCTACCGGTGGATTACCTCGACGGAGTGGTCTTCAGCGCCTGGGAGAGCTACCTCTGCCTCGGGCTGCGGACGGCGGCCCCCGGACCGGTGAGTGACTACACCGGCCAGCCGATCTACTACCGATCGATCCAGCACCTGACCGAGGACCGCCTTACGATCCACGACTACCTGTGGCGCTGGGATGCCGACTGGTTCTGGTGTTCGCGGGCATTCGGCGCGCAGCACCCGGTGATCCGCCGACTGTGGCCGCGCCGCTACCGGCGCAGCAGCGTCTACTGGAAGCTGATCGGCTACGACCAGCGGTTCGGCGTCGCCGACCGGATGGAGGAAGTCCGCGGCCGACCCCCACGGGAACGGGTGGTGCAGGACGTCGAGGTGCCGATCGACCACTGCACGGACTTCCTCGACTGGTTCATGCGGGAGGTTCCCATCGAACCGGTCTGGCTGTGTCCGCTGCGACTGCGTGATCCAGCCGGTTGGCCGCTGTACCCGCTGGCCGCCGGCAAGACCTACGTCAATATCGGTTTCTGGTCATCGGTGCCGGCCGGGGCCGTACCCGGCGCGACCAACCGCCGGATCGAAAACAAAGTCAGCGAACTCGGTGGCCATAAATCGCTCTATTCGGACGCCTTTTACGGGCGCGACGAGTTTGACCGGCTTTACGGTGGAGAAAACTATAAGACCGTGAAAAAAGCGTACGACCCGGATTCGCGCCTGCTGGATCTGTACGCCAAGGCGGTGCAGCGGCGGTAGACCACGAACGCGAAGGAAAGAGAATCGCAGGAAAGGGGGGTGCCATGTCCACCTTCAACGAGCCGGTTCGCGCCGGCAGACTGACTCTGGCGGAGATCATCGACCTGCTGGCCGCCGGAGAGGGGCTGCCACTGCGGTTCACCGCCTACGACGGAAGCAGCACCGGGCCCGCCGACGCCCGGTTGGGCCTGGACCTGCTCACCCCGCGCGGCACCACCTATCTGGCCACCGCTCCCGGCGATCTGGGCCTGGTCCGCGCCTATGTGGCCGGCGATCTCGAAATCCGCGGCGTACACCCGGGAGACCCCTACGAGTTGCTCAAAGCGCTCGGCGCCAGCTCCCTCAGGCGCCCCTCTCCGCAGGACCTCATCCACATCGTTCGCTCCCTGGGGCTGTCCCGCTTCACGCCGATCGCGCCACCACAGCAGGAGGCTTTGCCGCGGTGGCGAAGGATCGCGGCAGGCCTGCGGCACGGCCGAAACCGCGACGCCGACGCGATCCACCACCACTACGACGTGTCAAATATCTTCTACCGGTGGGTTCTCGGGCCGTCGATGACCTACACCTGTGCCTGCTACCCCGATCCAGCGGCCGACCTCGAACAGGCTCAGCACAACAAGTACCGACTGGTATTCGACAAACTGCGGCTTCAACCCGGGGACCGACTCTTGGACGTGGGGTGCGGGTGGGGCGGTATGGTCCGCCACGCCGCCCGGCACGGTGTCCGCGCGATCGGGGTGACGCTCTCCCGGGAACAGGCGCTGTGGGGCCAGAAGGCCATCGCCGAACAGGGCCTGGCCGACCTCGCCGAAATCCGCCACGGCGACTACCGGGACGTGGTGGAGAGCGGGTTCGACGCGGTTTCTTCGATCGGGCTGACCGAGCATATCGGCGTGCGAAACTACCCGGGCTACTTCGGGTTCCTGAAATCGAGGCTGCGAATCGGTGGTCTGTTGCTCAACCACTGCATCACCAGACCGGATAACAGACGGCACGGCGCTGCGGGCAGTTTCATCGACCGCTACATATTCCCGGACGGCGAGCTCACCGGGTCCGGCCGCATCATCTCCGCGATTCAGGATGCCGGCCTGGAGGTCATGCACGCGGAGAATCTCCGGCGGCACTATGCGATGACCCTGCGGGACTGGTGCCGCAACCTGGTGGCGCACTGGGAGCCGGCGGTCGCGGAGGTGGGCCTGCCCACCGCGAAGGTGTGGGGCCTCTACATGGCTGGTTCCCGGCTTGGATTCGAGACCAATGTCATTCAACTGCACCAGGTTCTGGCGGTCAAGCCGGACCGCAGCGGCGATGACGGCGGCCTTCCGCTGCGCCCCTGGTGGACCGCCTGAGGAGCGCAGTCGCCCACCACCGCAGCGTGGTCGGCCTCGACTAAGCTCAGGCGGTGGCCGATTTCTCCCGAAGGACCATACTGCGGACCGGTGCTCTCATCGCGGCTGCGGTAGCGGCCCCCTCCACCGGGTGCGCGAGCAAGCCGACCGGGGCACCCGCCGCCGCCTGGCCTGATCCGGAGAAGTGGCAGGCACTGGGAACACAGGTGGGCGGTCGGTTGATCACCACATCGCTACCATGGGTCGATGCGTCCCCGGAGACGTTCGAACTGCTCAAGAACCCGTTCTGGAACGAGGAGCAGCCCGGCGCTCAGCAGTCGACCGGATGGTACGACGCGTGGTCGGCGGTCGCCTCGCCCTATGCCGTCCGGGCCCGGCAGACCAGCGATATCGTCGCCGCGGTGAACTTCGCCCGGGACAATGGCGTCAGACTCGTCGTCAAGGGCACCGGGCATGACTACCTCGGGCGGAACTGCGCCCCCGATTCGCTGCTGGTGTGGACACACGATATGCGCAACATCACCATGCACGACGAATTCCTGCCGACGGGAGCCCCGGCCGGAACCGCACCGGTACCGGCGATGACGGTGGAAGCGGGAACCCGATGGCTGGAGGCCTACCGGGCCGCGACCCTCGCCGGCCGCTTTGTTTCGGGGGGCGGTTGCACCAGCGTCGGCGCCTGTGGCGGCTTTACCTTCGGCAGCGGCTTCGGGTCATTCTCCAAGCGTTACGGCACCGGTTCGGGCGGCATCGTTGAGGCCGAAATCGTCACCGCCGACGGCGAGGTACGCACCGTCAACGAATTCTCCGACCCGGATCTGTTCTTCGGGGTCCGCGGTGGCGGGGGTGGCACCTTCGGCATCGTCAGCCGCGTCACACTGCTGACCCACCCGATACCGTCGACGGTAGGTCTGATCACCGGCTCCATCAAGGCGACCAACGACGACGCCTACCGCGAGATGATCCAGAAGTTCCTCGAGTTCTACCCGGCGGGGCTGGACAACTGGCACTGGGGGGAGTCGGTCGCCTTCGGCCCGGATAACGAGGTGGGTCTGCGGCTCACCTATCTGGACCTGCCGGAATCCGAGGCGCGCGCCGTCTTCGAAAAGTTCGTCGGCCAGTTCCGCGATAGGCCCGACGATTACACCGTCGATCCGCAGTTCCTAACGCTGGATTTCCAGAACCTGTGGAACCCGGATTACTGGGACCAGGTGGACCCGGGCTTCATCACCCGGGATCCGCGGCCGGAGGCTCCCGAGTACCAGTACTGGTGGGCGGGTAACCAGGGTGAACTCGGAGCCTTCTGGAGCGGCTACCAATCCCGCTGGGTCGCCACCGATCTATTACGCAGTGAGCCCGGCAGAGTCGCCGAGGCCTTTTTCCAAGCCTCCCGGCTGCACCCGTTCATATTCCAGCTGAATAAGGGCCTCAGCGGAGAGCACCCTGAAGCACGCGCCCGAGATGAGCAGACGGCTCTGCACCCCGGCTGTCTCGAGGCGGCGGCGCTGGTGATCATGGCCTCATCGCAGCAGTACAAGTACCCGGGGGTGAGCGGGCGGGAGCCGAGTCCCGAGGCTGCCCGCGACACCGGCGACGAAATCAACCGCGCCATGGGCCTGATCAAAGACGTGACCCCCGGCGCGGGTACGTACTCGACCGAGTCCGACTTCTTCCTCGAGGATTGGCAGCAGAATCAGTGGGGTTCGAACTACCCCCGGCTGCTGAGTATCAAGAACCGCTATGACCCCGCCAATCTGTTCCGGGTCCATCACGGGGTGGGCAGCGAGCAGGCCTGACGGACCGGCCGCAGCCTCAGCTGTCGATCCGGCGGGCTCCCAGTTCGTTCTGTAGGAGCTCCAGGGCTACTTCCTCGGGGTCGCGCCGGGGCGCGGACTCCACCCGGCCGGCCTCGGCAATCATGCTGTCCTCCTCGGCGCGCTGGGCGTCGGCGACAGCGGGGTTGGGTTCGGCGGTCGGCGCTGCGCTCGTCGTCGCGGCAGCTGCCTCGCCCGCCCCGATCTCGCAGCGCACCCGCCAGTTCACCCCGAGTGCGTCCTTGAGGGCCTCACGGATCACATCGGCGTTGCGCTGCTCGGACAGCCGTTTGGCCAGTGGTGCCGTCTCGTGTGCCAGCACCAGGGTGTCCCCGTCCACCGCGCGCACGATCGCCCCGGCCATCATGACGTCGATGGTGCGGCTGCGCTCGCGGACCTTATCCCGCACCGTCGGCCACATACTGCGTACCGCTGTGGCATCAGGTTCGCCGGGTGTTGGTCCGGCCGCCGGCGCAGGCGCCGGTTCCGGGGCGGGCACGGACTGCGCCACCGGCGTGGGCGGAGCTGCGGGCGCCGTGTGCGGTTGGGGCGCTGGGGCCGCTGGGGCCGCCGTGGGCGCTGGGGGCGGTGTCGGATCTATGGACTCCGATTCCGGCGGAGATTCCGATGCCGGGGCTGGCGGACCGCTGGGTGCGACGGGCGCCGTCTCGGCGGGCTCGGCAGGTGGAGCCGGCGCCGGTCCGGGCTCAACCGGAGAAACCCGGGCCTTCCGAACGTACTGCCGCCTGGACGGCCGCGGCGCACTCACCACGGCGGCCTCATCAGCCGGGATGGAGATGTCCAGCCTGGTCTCGATGCGCTCGATGCGGTGCAGCAGAGCCGATTCGGTGTCGCTGGCCGAGGGAAGCAGCAGCCGGGCGCACACCACCTCCAGAAGCAGGCGGGGCGCTGTCGCGCCGCGCATCTCCCCCAGCCCGGCGTGCACCACTTCCGCATAGCGGGCCAAGGTGGCCGGGCCAACCCGTTCCGCCTGATCGCGCATCCGCTCCAGCACATCACCCGGTGCGTCCACCACCCCGCGGCTGGCGGCATCTGGGACTGCCTGCAGCACAATGAGATCCCGGAACCGCTCAAGGAGATCCCCGGCGAACCGGCGCGGATCGTGGCCGGCGTCGATCACCGATTCGATCGCCCCGAAAAGCGCCGCCGCATCGTCCGCGGCGAGGGCGTCGACAGCATCATCGATAAGCGCGATATCGGTGGCCCCGAGCAGGGCCAGGGCTCGCTGATAGTGCACCCGATGACCATCGGTGCCCGCCAGTAACTGGTCGAGCACGCTGAGGGTGTCGCGGGGCGACCCGCCACCGGCACGGATGACCAGGGGCAGCACGGCATCGTCGACCTCGACGTCCTCGGATGCCAGCACCTTCTCAACCAAACCTCGCATGGTGCGCGGTGCCAGCAACCGGAACGGATAGTGGTGGGTGCGCGAACGGATGGTGGGCAGCACCTTCTCCGGTTCGGTGGTGGCGAATACGAAGATGAGATGCTCCGGCGGTTCTTCGACGATCTTCAGCAGGGCGTTGAAACCTTCCTTGCTGACCGTGTGCGCCTCGTCGATGATGAAGACCCGGTAGCGCGACTGCGCGGGCGCGTAGAAGGCCCGGTCGCGTAATTCCCGGGTGTCGTCGACGCCGCCGTGGCTGGCGGCGTCCAGTTCGGTGACGTCGAGGTGGCCACCACCGGTGGGCGCCAAAGCCTGACAGGAATCGCATACGCCGCACGGCGACGGGGTCGGCCCCTGTTCGCAGTTCAGCGAGCGCGCGAGAATGCGCGCCGAGGACGTCTTACCGCAGCCGCGGGGACCGGAGAACAGGTACGCGTGATTGATCCGGCCGGCCGACAGCGCGGTCGACAGCGGCTCGGTGACGTGCTCCTGGCCGACCACCTCGGCGAACGTCGCCGGCCGGTACTTGCGGTAGAGCGCCACCTCCGCAGGCTACCGACCCCGGCTGACGGAGTCGGCGCCGAGCATCTCCTCGGTGGCGGCGAGCAGCGCGCAGGTCGCTAGTCCGTCGATGGCGTCGGTCAGATCGGACAGCGGCGGGAAACTCGGCGCTATCCGGATATTCCTGTCCTGCGGATCATTGCGGTAGGGGAACGACGCGCCGGCCTCGGTCACGGCGATCCCGGCATCCTTGGCCAGCGCCACGGTCCGCCTGGCGGTTCCGGCCAGCACATCGAGACTGATGAAGAAACCGCCCTTGGGCTCGGTCCAGGACGCGATCTTCGAGTCGGAGAGCCGTCCGTCGAGAATGTCGAGAGCCAGCCTGAACTTAGGCGCCAGAAGTTGCTGGTGGCGCAGCATGTGCAACCGCACGCCATCGGCATCGCGGAGGAACCGCACATGCCGCAACTGGTTGACCTTGTCAGGACCGATCGACTTCTTGCCCGCATGCTGCAGATACCAGGCGATATTGCCCAGCGAGCCGCCGAAGAAACTCACCCCACCTCCGGCGAAGGTGACCTTGGAGGTGGACGCGAACACGTAGGGCCGGTTCGGGTGGCCCGCGGTGGCGGCCAACCCGAGCACGTCGACCTGCCTGGGGAAGTCCAGGGTCAGGGTGTGCACCGGATAGGCGTTATCCCAGAAGAGACGGAAATCGGGGGCGGCGGCCTGCATCTGAACGAGCCGGCGGACAACCTCCCACGAGTACACCGCACCGGTGGGGTTGGAAAACACCGGTACGCACCACATGCCCTTAATCGCCGGATCCGCCGCGACGAGTTCCTCGACGAGGTCGACATCAGGGCCGTCCTCGCGCATTGGCACCGCGATCATCTCGATACCCAGGCTCTCGGTAATCGCGAAGTGACGGTCGTAGCCGGGTGAGGGGCACAGGAACTTGACGGTCGGCTCGCGAATCCACGCCTGCGGCGAGTCGACACCGCCATACAGCATCGAGAACACCACCGTGTCATGCATGAGTTCCAGGCTGGAGTTATTACCGGCCAGAAGGTTGGGCACCGGGATGCCCAGAAGTTCACCGAAGATCGCCCGCAGCGCCGGCAGACCGTGCTGACCGCCGTAGTTGCGGGTATCGGTGCCCTCGTCATCACGATAGTTGCCATCACCCGGCAGGCTCAGCAGGGCGTTGGACAGGTCGAGTTGCTCAGGGGCCGGCTTGCCGCGGGTCAGGTCCAGCGACAGCTTCTTGGACTGCAGCGCCGCGTAGCTTCTGCGCTGCAGATCATGCTCGGCCTGTAGTTCCTGCTTGCTCAGAGTTTCGTACGACACCGTGCGCCTTTCGTATCGCCGTGCCGAGACAGGGGGACCCCGCGCACCCGCCAGAGCCCGTTGACCCTTGCTGCCTTCCAGCCCTGGGGGAGTTCACAGGTTGGACGCCGCGCGGGGTCCACAGCGAGTGTAATACCGGCCGGTCACGCCCGGCACAGCCGGTCGAGAAGCCGGCCCGCGGTCGGCTACGATGGCCGACGGAGGATTCGCCTAGTGGCCTATGGCGCTCGCCTGGAACGCGGGTTGGGTTAATAGCCCTCAGGGGTTCAAATCCCCTATCCTCCGCACCCGTCCGGGGTGCGATCGCCGACTGACGGTCCGGTCGCACCCCGGACCCACGAATCGAGGAGTGTCATGGGTCGGCGCGCCGCGACAGCACTGCACCTGACGCTGGTTCTGGTCGGGGCTGCTCTCTACGTCGTTTTCATTCTGCCGCGGTGGTGGGTGCTTACCGGCGACATTCCGGCGACCCTGGCGACCGTCGGGCGGATCGCGGCCGGTCTGCCGATAGGCGCGGCCGCCGTGCCGGTCTGGGTGATTTTGCAGCGCTCGCTGTGGCCGAGTGCGAAGACCCCTGAACTGGCGTTGCGACTGCTGGCCTGGTCAGCGGTATTGCATGTCGCTGCCGGGGTCCTGATCCTGCTGGCGGCGATAGCGGAGATCTGGATCAGTCTTGCCGCTGCGGGCCCATGGCTGTTCGGCGTCTACGGGGCCGCAGGCGCCGGGGCGATACTCGCTGTCACTGCGTTCGTCCTGTCCTTTATCGCGGAGAAACCCCCGGGTGAGCCCAAACCGCCCAAGGCCGCGAAGGAACCCCGGGCGAAGAAGACGAAGAAGGAGAGCCGCCGGGACCGGAAGCGGCGCGAGAAGAGCGCCGGAACCTCTGCCGACGACTCCGGCGCGACCTCTGATGCGGCCGAGGGGGACGAAGCGGAGACCGGCGAGGTCGCGGCCGACGAAGCCGATGCCACCGAGGTGG
>CAZKUK010000063.1:0-12685 GCA_964555915.1 uncultured Mycobacterium sp. | reverse complement strand
ACAACGGGACCTCCTCGGGGCCGGACGTGTCAGGAATCACATTATTCCTCCGATGCTAGCCCGGTTCCGGTTCCTGCGGTGCTCCGGTCCGGACGGGGTGCCGGCCGCGGTGCGCGGCGGGGCGGGGCAGCGTGAAATCGACGACCTGAACGAAGCCGGGCAGCGCTTTTGGTTGAAGTTTGCTGGATAACGAAAATACTGATTAGACAGCTACCGAATATGCGCTTTAGTCTCGGCTCGGCCGGGGCCCGAGTGGGCCCATGCGGGTCCGTCAGAGGGAGGGATGGAATGGTCTTCAATGTCAACTCAGCAAATATCGCCGTATCGGCTGCCACCGAGTCGGGTATCGGTGCGGCGCTGACCGCGGGCACCTCCGCGGCGGCGGTGGCACTGACCGGGGCCCTGCCGATGGGCGCTGACCTGGACTCCGTCCAGTTCGCGGCCGCATTGAATGCGGCCGGGGCGTCCTATGTCGGTGCGACGGGTGATCACGTGGCCGGCCGGGAATTGTTCGCAGGCGCACAGGACATCGCCGCGGTGACCTACACCGCCACCGATGTCATCAACAACACGGCGCTTGCGCTGTAGGGATCAGCCGCCATGCCAGATCCCAGCTGGCCGTCATCCCCGCCGGAGGTCAACTACCTGAGGTTGGTTGGACCGGGGGCGGCCGGTACCGCCACGACGATGGCCAGTGCCGCCGCATGGCAGGTATTGGCCGGCGGCAATCAGGTGGCGTTCGCGATCTCGACGCTCAACGCCGCCGTGACGGCGCCGGAATTCCAGGGTGTCGGAGGTATGAGCTCAGCCGCCGCGGCCGCCGGGTTGAACGCATCGCTGCAACTGCTTGCCGGCTGGGCCCAGGAGAAGCCGCCGATCGCGGCCAGTGCGGTGGGCGCGTACGAGACCGCTGTCTCCTCGATGATCCCGGCCGCGGTATCGGCGGCCAATCGTGCTGAGCAGGCGGCGGCTGCCGCATTGAACCCCCTGGTCTTGGGGGCTTTGACGCCGACGATCGTTGCTTTGGACGCCGAGTACTTCGGAGAGCACTGGCCGCACAACTCGAGCGCCGGAGCGGTCTATGGGTCCGCGCTCGCGGCGCTGGCGGCGGCGTTGGCTATCCCGCCGCCGATCACGCCCGCGTCGGGATCCGCCGCAGCGCCGGCGCGGGCCGCGGCGGCTGTCGCCCAGGCCGCAGGTCAGGTCGCGGCGGGGGAGGCGCTTCAGGGGGCCGGCCCGGCCGCCCGGTTGGGCGGTGACGGAATGACAGGACCAGCCGGGATGGCCGCGCAGGCCGGCTCGACGATGCTGCAGCCGGTCCAGGCGGCCACCGGCACGATGCAACCGGTACTGGGAATGTTCCAATCGCCGATCCAGGCCCTCGGAGGGCTGGTGGGCCTTCCCCAGTCGATGCTGGGGTCGTTGGGCGGCAGTTCCGGCGCTGCAGGGGCGCTCGAGATGGAACCCCCGGCCCTGCTGACCGCCCCGGGTGGGCCGGGTGGCCTCGGCGTGGGCCCCGGCAGCGGGGTCGGTGCGAGTGCCGGCGCGGTCGGGGGCGGCGGAGTCGGCGGCGCTCCCGGTGCGGGGTTGACCAGCTTCAACCGCCCGAACAGCAGTTTCCCACCGGAGAGCACCGGGGGCCGGCCGCACGGGCTGAAGACCGGCCTACTGGGCGCGGCCGAGCCGAGGGTCGCCGGCCCGCCGGCGACGGGTCCAACGGCAATGCCGATACCACCGGCCCAGGCCGGGATGCTCAACCACGGCAAATCCCCGGAGGAGCAGAACTCCGTCGCGCGCGCCCGAATCGTACTGTCCGCCGAGGGCCGGACGGGGAATTCACCTGGCTAACATTTTTCAGCCGAGGCAATTCTCTGCACAGGTTTGCCAGTGGGTGAAGTGACACCGCCGCGCCGGTATCGAATACTCGTGGCTCCCCGGTCGGGGTTGGCCACACGTCCACAACCGTTGATGAGGTTCTGAACACGGTTCTCAACACAAAGGAGAAAACATGACACTCGTCGTCACACCCGAGGTGCTGCGAAGCACCCGGCTTGCGATCGAATCGGCCCTTGAGCAGGCCACGGCGATCGCCAACGGATATCTGAGCAGCCACGAGGGGCTGGGTTCGGCGGTCTGGGGCGGCCGGGCCCAACTCGCGTCGGTCAACACCGCAGTCCAGATCAATCAGGATCTGCAGCAGGCAATCATCGGCGGTACCCGGCTGGCACACGGACTGAGTCAGGCTGCCGCCCTGATGGAACAGCATGAGGCCGACGCCGCCCACAGCCTGACCAGTTTCGCCGCGAACGCCTGACCCCTCCGCACACGAAAGGAACCTTCAATGTCCGAGAACATCACCTATCACCACGGCGGCGTCGCCGATTTCGCCTCCGATGTCGGGACCCGGTCAGCCCAGCTGATGGAACTCCATGACGACATTCTGCAGCGCACCAATGCCGTCGCAGACTTCTTCCAGGGTGCCGCGGCCACATCGTTTCACGAGTCTCAGATGCAGATGCTGCAGGGCCTGCAGGGTTTGATCCAGACGATGAACAGGCATGGTCAGACGATCAGCAGCGTCAACGCCAGCGCCCACCAGACCGACGTCATGATGGGCAACCTCTTCTAGCGGCGACCGTATGTCGGCGGTGGGGCCCACCAGAGCGTGGGCCCCACCGCCGAGGTGCGGAGATCAGATGGGGGAGAAACGAGAGCGGGGGAAACAGTGTTGACGACCACACTGGACGGCATCTGGGTGCTTCAGGTGCTGTCCGGGATCGAGGTGCTCGCGCCCGAAGCGGGGCTGCGTCCGCACCTGCCGAGTGCCGAGTCCGCCCAGATGGCCCTTGCGCACCCGGTGGCCGAAGAACTCCGGGACGCCGGCGTTATCGATGACGCCGATCAGGTTGATCCAGCGGTACTGGAGTGGCTGACGGTGCTGTCCCGCCGCGAGGTGGGCCTGCTGTTGCACGCGCAGACACCGGTCCTGGAATCCGAACCGGTGCGGGTTCTGCTGGCCCGGTTCGCGCAATGGTGGGTAAGCCTGGAACGGTGCGGAAGCAGGTGCCGACTGAGCGGTGTCGGTACGGCCACGACCGAGACGTCGGCGGGGGTTTTAATCAGCGCCGAGATAGCCCGGCTCTGTGGCGAGATGGGCCCGGCCACCGTCAAGCCGGTGACCATCGATGCCGCCGAACTGCTGGGCTCGGTCCGTGACCGGGCGGGTCTGCGGGCCTTCCTCGCTGAGCAGGCTCTGGATGCCGATCAGGTGGGCACGTTGCTGCTGGCCGCCGACGCCGAGCGCTCCGCGCGGGCGACGCTGGTGGCCGTCCAGTCCGGGGTCGGGCCGGGGAGAGCGCATATCGAACCGGATGCCGTGACGATCCTGGACACCCCGCAGGGCAGATTGCTCTCCGAGCAGGTCCATCGCGATGGCAGGCCCTGGATGATGGTCAGCCCCGGAACACCCACCACCATCGCCTCAGCGGTGCAGGCGATGATGCGCCGTTTACCGGCACGGGCAACCTGGTACTCCCACCGAAAGGCGGTCTAGGAATGACCGCCGCATGGAACGAACCGGGGCGGGCCGGGGACCGGCATGCGGGTGAATCCGTTTCCGGGACGCTGCGCATCTCGGACATGGTCACTCCGCGCAAGATTCCGCCGGGCTCCGGGTGGCGCAAGTTCGTCCACGTCCTGTCGTTCAAGACGGTCAATCCCGGCGAATCACGTGCCGAGCGCCACCACCGCGAACTTCGGGAACGTATTCGCCGGCACATCCGGAAGCAGTATGTGATCGCCTTCGTCTCCGGGAAGGGTGGAGTTGGGAAGACCACGATGACGGCGTGTGTCGGAGGGATCTTCCGGGAGTGCCGGCCGGAGAACGTCGTTGCGATCGACGCGGCCCCCGGTTTCGGTACGTTGTCGGGCCGGATCGATGAGGCCCCCCCGGGTGATTACGCCGCCGTCCTCAACGACACTGATGTCCAGGGCTACGCCGATATCCGGGAACATCTCGGGCAGAACACCATTGGTCTGGACGTGCTGGCCGGAAATCGCACCTCCGATCAGCCCCGGCCGCTGGTGCCGGCGATGTTCAGCGGTGTGCTCGCACGCGTGCGCCGGACTCACACTGTCATTCTCGTCGATACATCCGATGACCTGGAACATCCGGTCATGAAAGCGGTATTCGATTCGGCCGACACTGTCGTTTTCGTCTCCGGCCTGACGGCGGACACCTCATTACCGGTCACCCGTGCAATCGATCTCCTGCGTTCGATGGGCCACCATGAATTGGTAGCCCGCAGTATGGTCATCCTCAACGACTGCCGGGACGGATATGACCGGGATGCAGCGGAATACCTGACGGAGCGTTTCAGCCAGACCGGGGCCACCGTCGAAACCATGCCCTATGACCGCCACCTTGCCGAGGGCGGGATCATCGATACCGGCAGCGAGCTCAGCTCCAAGGCCCGGCTGAGGCTGTTCGAGATCACCGCCGCCCTCGCGGACAAATACGTGCCAGATGCCGACCGGGTGCACTGATGGCCGAGGTAGCGTTCCCCGCGCGGTGTGCGGTGGCTGTCATCTGCGGTGAACACCTTGTCTCGCAGGTGTATCCGGCGGCGATCCCGGTCGAGGCGTTTATCGACAGTGTCGTCGAGTTGCTGAACGAGGATCTCAAGCGGCGCGGTGCGCCACCCCTGGCTTCGGAGGCGGCCTACGAGCTGCACCGAGCCAACGGAACACGTCTGGATATCACCCGGACTCTCGATGAACTCGGAATCGAAGACGGGGCGACCCTGATTCTGGTCCCGGCTGAACAAGGGGAGTCATTCGAGCCGCAGTACGAATCGCTGTCGACGGCCCTGGCCCGGATCGGCAAGCGCCTGTTCGCCCCCGTGACCGCCGAGACGGCAGTCGGTACCGCGCTGACGATCGTCGGGATGGCCGCCGCGACGATCACAGGTCTGGCCATTCTCACCCGTTTGCGCACCGATAACCCGGCCGTCTCGATCGCCGTCTTGGTTACGGGCGCACTGCTGGCCGCCGCAGCCCTATCGGCTTGGCGGTGGTGTCCGGACCGGTCCGAGCTGTCGAGGGGTTTGGCCTGGCCGGCGGTTCCGTCACTGGCGGTAGGCCTGGCGGCTGCGGCACCCGGATCGGTCGGCAGCCCGCACGTGTTCATCGCGGCCGTCGCGCTGGCAGTTCTGACCGGCGGACTGGTGGTCACCACCGGTCGGTATGTGACGATCGCAACAACCGTCATGACCGCCTGTGCGGGTATCGGACTGGTCGCAGCGGTCCGGATGTGGCAGCCCGTGGACGCGCAGCGACTCGGAATGTGCTCTCTGATAAGTCTTCTGGTCCTGATCACCCTGGGGCCGACGATCGCGCTGTGGGCCGCGAGGCTACGACCACCGCACTTCGGCTCGATCACCGGCCGCGACCTCTTCCGGCGCGATGACGGAATGCCGGTCGACGCGGTGGCACCCGTCGATGAGGAGGGCGGCGCCGAGCCGGGACCGGACACCACACCGCCGGGTGCGGTCGTGGCGGCGGCGGCCCGCCGCGCCAACGGCGTTCTCACCGGTATCTGCGCCGCCGCCGCGCTCGGCCTGCCCGCCGCCGTGTGGGCGACTCTGATCCCGGGACAGTCCTACAGCAACGCCGCCGCGGTCTTGGCGGCGCTGTTCGTGCTCATTTTCCTCAGTCGCGGTCGGGCTTTCGCTGATCGGCGGCAGGCCATTGCCCTGGTCTGCGGGGCCGCCGCGGCGGTCTGTGCGGGGGTGTGCCGGTACGTGCTGCATTACGCACTGGGTTCGGCGGAGGCAGGTGCCGTCCAGGACGCGGCACCTCTGCTCTGGGGGACCGCGGTTCTGGTGGCATTCGCCGGGGCCGGACTGGCCGCAGGGCTGCTCGTGCCGGTCACCCGGTTCACACCGCTGGCGCGGATGGCCGCCGAATGGCTCGAACTCGCCGCCATCGTGGTGGCGTTGCCCCTGGCCGCCTGGGTCGGTGGTCTGTTCGACTGGGTGCGGATGCGATGAGGCTTCCCGGTGGGCGGGCGCTTGCCGTGACGATGGTGATTCTGCTCATCGGCGCGATATCGGGTGCCCCCGAGGCGCGTGCGATCGAGCCGCCGCGGGTGGATCCCGCGCTGGTGCCGCCGGACGGCGCGCCGTCACCGGAACAGCCCATGCGCCAGAGCAACACCTGTGCCCGTGCGGTCGCCGTTGCCGAACCGGATATCGACTTGCCGGCGCCGGGTTTCGCCATGCTCGACATCGGCAGCGCCTGGAGGCATTCAACAGGTCACGGGGTTTCGGTGGCCGTCATCGATACCGGGGTGACCCCGAGCGGTCGACTGCCGGTGATTCCCGGCGGGGACTACATCATGGGCGGAGACGGTCTGACCGACTGCGACGCCCATGGCACCATCGTCGCGTCGCTGATCGCGGCGGCCCCGCGGGGTGCGCCGATGCCCGCCCCGAAGCCGGCCACGCCGGCTTTCCCGCCGCCCGCGGGCGGGGCTCCGGTGACGGGCGGACCGTCGGTCGGGGCAGAGTCGGTGCCGACTCCGCGGCCCACGCCGGGCCCGGACCGCAGCCCACCGGTCGCAGCGACCGCCGGCGACCCGGATGGCCCGGATGGTGTGGCCGGCGTGGCACCGCATGCGACGGTGATCTCCATCCGGCAGTCCTCCCGCGCGTACGAACCCCAATATCCGCCCACCGGTGATTTCGAGACCCGCAGAAAGGCCGGTACCGTCGCCACGCTGTCCAGGGCGATCGTGCATGCGGCGAACCAGGGCGCCCAGGTCATCAACGTCAGCGTGACCGCCTGCGTACCGGCGGCGGACCCCCTCGATCAGCGCGCCGTCGGTGCGGCGGTCTGGTACGCCGCGACCGTAAAGGACGCCGTCATCGTCGCCGCGGCCGGCAACGCGGGGGAGGACGGTTGTGCGCAGAACCCGGTTTTCAACCCCCTCGATCCGGATGACCCGCGCGACTGGAGCAACGTCAAGACCGTCTCATCCCCATCGTGGTTCTCCGACTACGTTCTGTCGGTGGGTGCGGTCGACGAAACCGGTGCGCCGGTGGGCAAGAGCCTCGCCGGGCCGTGGATCGGAGCGGCCGCGCCGGGGGTCGGCATCATCGGGCTGTCACCGCAGAACGGTGAACCGGTCAATGCCTACCCGCCGATCCGGCCGGGTGAGGGTAACGCGCCGTTCTGGGGCACCAGTTTCTCGGCAGCCTATGTCAGCGGGGTCGCAGCGCTGGTTCGGGCCAAGTATCCGAAGCTGACCGCTCGCCAGGTGATTCACCGGATTCAGCAGACATCACACAACCCCCCTCGCGGTGTGGACAATCAGGTTGGCTACGGAGTCGTTGATCCGGTGGCGGCCCTGACCTTCAACGTTCCGCCGGGCGACCGATCGGCCCCGGGCGCCGAGTCGCGGGTGGTGACACCCCCGCCCCCGCCACCGCCTCCGGACCGTCGCGCCCGCACCTTCGCGCTGGCCTTCGCCGGTGTGCTGGGGGGAGGCGTCTTCCTGGCCGTCATCGTCGCCAAAGCACGGCGGGCGCGATGAGCGACGGAGTGCGACTCGGAGTGACCATCGGTGTTCTGATCTGCGGGACGATCGGCTGGAGCCTGGGTGGTGTCATCGGAGCCGGCGTCGGACTGGCGCTCGGTTTGGCGCTTCTGATCGTGCCGTGGTGGCGGCAACCGCTCTGGTCATGGGCGGGCCTTGTGTTCCGCCGCAACCAGCCGATCGATGTGGAGGCGCTGTCAACGGTCGCCAATGACCGTTCCGGAGGGGGAGTCCGATACCAGGACGGTATCGCCGTCACATGTATCCAAATCCTCGGAAAGCCCTATCAGCCAACGTATTTCACCGGCTCGAGTGCGGCGATGACGGCAAACACCCTGCACCTGGGGGAATTGGTGTCGGTGCTGCGCCAGAGCCTCGGTCTGCGACTGGAGTCGGTGAGCCTGGTCACCTGGGGTGCCCGCCGCCGCAGCAGCGGGGACTACCCCGCGGTATACGACACGTTGATCGGAACGCCGCCCTACGCCGGTCAACGCGAAACATGGCTGGTGGTGCGGCTGTGCGCGCTGACCAATGGCGATGCACTGCGGTGGCGGCCCACGGTCGGGACCGCCGCCCTCGCGGCTACGCAGCGCATCGCGGTAACCCTGAGGTGCCGGGGAATCCGTGCGAAGGTGGCCACCGCGACGGATATCACCGAACTGGAGAAGAGGCTCGGGGGCGGTGCTCTGCAACCGCACAACCGGCGCTGGCGGTTTTTGCGCGGCGATTCCGGGTGGCAGACCTCCTACGCATATCCGGCAGCCGCTCTCAACTCCGACCTCCTGGAGCAGGCATGGTCACTCCGGGCGGACGGAATTATTCAGAACATCACCCTCTTTCCCGACCGCACCGTCTCGGCCACGGTCACGGTGTCCACCGCTCAGCCGCCGACCGCATCGCCCAGTGTCATCCTGCAGACGCTCCCGGGGCGGCAGCTTCACGCCAGGGTCGCGGCGCTGTGCTGCCCACGGCCCCGGATCGGGGGACTCAGCCGTGGACCACTTCCCGGGACGCTGATGGTTCCGGTGGGGCCGGCCGGTGTGTTGTTCGGTAAGACGGCCGACGGCGAGCGTCTGCTGTTGCCGCTCGGTGATCCCGGTGCCCAGACTCGGGTCCACATCGCGGCCGAGGACTCGATTGCCAAACGGATTGTCATCCGGACCGCCGCTGCGGGAGACAGGGTGACAGTGCATACCCGGGATGTCCAGCGCTGGCAGAGCGTGCGGATGTCCCATGTTGCGGTTGTCGAGCACCCGCGGCCCGTAGCGGGGACAACCGTCAGCGTGACGGACGGAAGCATATCCCCGGCACCGCGACCCAACACCATGATCTCGGTGGGACCGCCTGGGGCGAAGCCGGACTGCAGCGCCGATATCGTCATCACGCAGATCGGCCCGCACTCAATCGAGATCACCGTGGCGGGCCGCCGGTATCAGGTCGAGATGGAATTCTTCCGGGCCGAGAATCGCTATCTGACGGCCACCGCGGTGGATCCGGCCGCCGTTCGGGAACTGGTGGACTAGTCGATGTCGAACGGTACTGCGACTGTTACAGCCCGTCGATACTTCGATCAGGCTGTGGCGCTGCTTGACTCCGAGCCCCGCACCGCGTGTCGCCTGTTTCAGGATGCGACGGAAACCGATGCCACGATGGCAGACGCCTGGTTGGGTCGGGCCGCCGCCGGTGATGTTGATCGCGCGACCCTGGAAAGCCTCTACGCGTACGGGTCGAGACTGCATCGGGAGTCCAACCGATTGGGGATCGGATTGGCCGCCGTGCTCAAAGCGGGCCCCTACCTGTCGATCTCGGTCACCGAGGCCTCACATGCCGGTATCGCTCTGGCCAGCGCCCTCGTGGATGACAAGCAGTACGAAAGGGCCGAAGCGCTGCTGCAGGACGACGCTCTGCTGGACAGCTGGGAGAATCACCAGTGGTGCCAGTACATCCGCGGTTACCTGATGTTCGCGACCCAGCGCTGGCCCGATGTCATCTCAGAGGCCGCACGGGTACTGCCGGCTCAGGCCCTGATCATGTCCGCGGTCGGGGCTGGGATCAACACCCTCGCGGCCCATGCCGCGGCCCATCTGGGCCAACCCCGTGTTGCTCTTGATTGGGCGGACCGGGTTGAATTCCGGTCCGATCGGGTCGGCACCGATATGGTCCGGCGCAGCCTGTCCGATGCGGTGCCGGCGGGGATTGATCCCAGCGAGTTCCCCCTTATCGCCGCCGATCTGGCATATCTGCGGGGTATGGCTCACCGGCAACTCGGCGAGGGTGACCGGGCGGAGATCTGGTTGTCCAAGGCGGCTGTCAACGGTGTGCTGATCGAATCGGCCCGGCAGGCCCTGGCCGACCCGCGGCTGCAACTCGTCATCACCGATGCCGAGAGCATCGACAGCCGCACCGACAAGTGGGATCACGGCACCGAGCGGTCCGCCGAGGACCGCATCGACGGCGCCAACGAGGAGCGCCGAGCCGAACTCCTGGCCGAGGGCCGGGCCCTGCTGGACAATCAGGTCGGCCTGACGGCGGTCAAACGAGCGGTCGCCGAACTCGAGGATCAGATCGAAGTCCGGGCGCTGCGGCTGGCCCACGGACTGCCGGTGGCCAACCAGACGAACCACATGTTGCTGGTCGGGCCGCCCGGGACCGGCAAGACCACGACGGCCGAAGCCCTCGGGAAAATCTATGCCGGCCTGGGTATCGTTCGGAACCCCGAGATCATCGAGGTGAAACGGGCCGACTTCTGCGGGGAGCACATCGGGTCATCCGGACCGAAAACCAATGAACTGATCGACCGCTCGCTGGGACGAATACTCTTCTGCGACGAGTTCTACAGCCTGGTCGAGCGGCATCATGACGGCCGGCCGGACATGATCGGAATGGAGGCGGTCAACCAGCTTTTGGTGGCGCTCGAGGTACACCGCTTTGATTTCTGTTTCATCGGTGCGGGATACGAGCGGGAGGTCGACGAGTTCCTCAAGGTCAATCCGGGCCTGGCCGGCCGCTTCAACCGCAAGCTGCGTTTCGAGTCCTACAGTCCGGGTGATCTCGTCGAGATCGCGGTCCGCTACGGCGGGCCGCGGGCGAGTGTGATGGACCCGGAGGCCCGTGGTGTGTTCAACGCGGCGTGCCAGAAGGTCCGGGCCCACCTCGCCCCCGACGGCACCCACGGTATCGACCTTATGCAGAACGGTCGCTTCGCCCGCAATGTGGTGGAACGTGCTGAGCGGCTGCGGGATTCCCGAGTGGCCGCCCAGCACCGCCTCGACCGTGGGTCGGTCACGGTCGCGGACCTGGAGAATCTGCGGTCACAGGACATCGCGGCGGCGGTCACTGCGGCGTGCGCGGAGAAACATGTGCCGATCGAGATGTGATCCGCTGCCCAGGCAGCTCGGCGATCACCGGATCGGGCTGAAACGCTCCAGCTGAGGTGGCGGCCCGTCCACAGGTGTCGGCGGCAGCACCAGGCTGACGCCGTCGATCACCCGGACCACGTTGTGGGTGTGGCGGTCGAAGTTCAGCGTGCCGTGCTGGAAGTTCTGCACGATCCATTCCGGTTCGGCGATCTCCCCGCTGGTGGGCAGCCCCAGCGCCCCGCGTTCGTAGCCCAGCGAGGCCCAGGCTTCGTAGATGGCGCCGGTCAGCGGCTGGGCACCGGTATCCGGCGACCAGTACATGGCACCGCGCTGGAAGGTCGCGTAACGGGTGCCGTCGGTACCGGCGGCTTCGGGGGAGGTCGGCATTCCCAGCGGTCCAGCCTGGCCGCCGTCGGCCTCCCAGCCGGCCAGGATGGCCCCGCCCCGCAGGCTGTCGAGGACATCGGGCGGGCGGTTGAAAGCTGCCGCCAAACGCCGGATTTCGCCGAGCGCGGCGTATCCTGCCTCGCCCGGGCATTCAGTGTTCCCGACATCCCGGTGGGCAAAAATCTCCGGCAGTTTCACGGTGCGCCCGCCGGGAACCACGGTGTGCTGTCCACCGTCGGATTTCAGCGCGACCACGCCGAGTGGGTCCACCTCGTCCAGGCTCAGCCGCCAACCCAGCAGACGGCCGGCCGTGCGCACCATGACCTCTGGTGGGGCGGTCTCCTCGAAATCGCCGATCAGCGACACACCCCAGACATCGCGGTTGAATCCGCCGGTGTGTGCCCCGAGAACGTCTTTGGTGATACCGCCCGCCCGTCCCTCGAAAACCTGTCCGTATTTGTCGACGAGAGCGTTGTAGGCGATATCGCACCACCCCAACGTCATGGTGTGGTAGGCGTAAATCGACCGGATGATCGCCGCTGAATCCTGTGGTTGGTAATCGTTGCCGGTCGCGGTGTGGTGCAGTACCGCCGCGCGGATGCCGTCACCGTAGAACGGTCCACCGCAACGCATCCCGCTCCCGGCGCCCCACTGGGCGCGGCTGATGATATTCGGCGGCTGACCCGGCCCCAGTGCGGCGGTCGGCGGAGTCCACTGAGTGTCGATCGGGGCTTGCGGCGGGCTGATCAGGACGGCCGACATCGTCTGGCTCAGCGGTTCCTCCGCGTTGGCCGGGATGTACCCCAGTTCACGCCCGGCATCCAGGCCGCTCTGGGCGGGTTCGATGGTCACCGGCGCGTCCGCGGGGCGGGTGACCGCGATCTGGACCGAGGTGGTTTCACCGACGTAGACCGGATCGGTCCCCTGTGTCCCGTTGCCCTCGACATCCTCGGCGCCGAGTTCGAACCGCTCCGCGTGATACCAGGGTCCCCACGACCCGTCGGTCCGTTTGGCCCGCAGCCGCGCCGAGGTTCCGGTCAGGTCCGATCCGGTGAGGGCCACCATGGAGAAGGGCGTGTCCTGAGTGATCTCGCGGACCGTCTCCCCGCCCCCGATACCGGCGAGCGGTTGATGGGTCAGGACGGTGTCGTCGGCGATGGCGCGGGGCTCGTCCTCGCCCGGTTGACCGCCTACCGCCCACGGCACCATGACGACTGTCGCCGCGATCGCGGTGAACAGGATCGTCGGCGTGGGACGGCGGGACGGCACATGGCGAATGTTACGTATGAGTCTGTAGTTGCCAGCGTTGCGACACGGGCTAGTGATAACTATGTGACTGGTG
>CAZKUK010000062.1:0-12716 GCA_964555915.1 uncultured Mycobacterium sp. | reverse complement strand
CTTCACACGCGGAAGGTCGCTGGTTCGATCCCAGCCGGGACCACCACGATTGACCAGGCATCTAAAGCTCGTTTGAACAATCTGTGTCCGCTTATCAATCCGGATCTGCCCGCAGTCGTGGGAGGGCCATCCAGGTGGAAGTGCGGTGCGCCGAACTCGAGTTTCCAGATGAAGCACAGCTTCTCGCCCCGTTCGCAATCGAACCATTTGCGCCAATTCGCCAAGTGCCGCTTCACATCTCGACGACCGGGGTGCGGCGAACTCCCAGTCTCCGGGATAGGTGGTCGTATTCGGCGAGCGAGCGGCACGTGTTCGCCCGGGACTTCCGCGACAATGCGACCACCAGGTTAGAACGCCGGACGTCAGCGCCCTTCGTGCCTCCTGCGCTTCCAGCGCCATCGTGCCGTCCGCGGGCGAAATGAACTCGGGGACGGTAGCTGCGGATCACCAGACTCGATCAACACCCGCTGAGTGTGGTCCGAAAAGCTGGGTTCTCCGGCCCCTGTTGAGCAGGGCTGTTCCGAAAGCAAGGAATTATCGGCGACCGGCCCCGATAATCAGTGCCCATGATTGAACCATCGCAGCCCCGCCGTCCGTTCCTCCGCCGCCCCGTCGTGCTTGCGGGGCTGGCGGTTCTGGCGGTCGTCCTCGGCGTGGGTGCGTACTGGTTCCAGCCCTGGAAACTGTTCACCAACACGACGGTCAACGAGGCGCTGCCGACCGTGGCCCCGGGCAAGGCGCCTGCCGGCTCACCCGAAACCGCGACCGGCGCGGCGGGGCCCGAGGTGGTCTCACAGGGTCAGTTGGTGAGCCAGGAGCACGAGACGAGCGGCACCGTGCAACTCCTACGACTTCCCGACAAGTCGCTGCTGGTCCGCATCGAGGACCTCAACACCAGCGACGGCCCCGATCTGAAAGTGTGGCTGACTGACGCGCCGGTGACGCCCGGCCTCAGCGGGGCCTTCGTCTTCGACAAGGGGCGCTCGGTCGATCTCGGGTCGTTGAAGGGAAACCGCGGCAGCGCCAACTACCCCGTACCGGCCGATACCGATGTCGAGGGCCTTACCAGCGTCAGTATCTGGTGTGCCCGCTTCAACGTCTCATTCGGCGCCGCTGAACTCGCGCCGGTGACGTGATCCGGCACGCCGGAGACCTCCGCCGACCTCCGCTGACGGTCCCGGCAGCGCGATCCTGGTCGCGCCACGACGGCGGCCGCATGCCCGGGCCCCAGCCGGTGAGTCGGACGTCGGAGCTGTCAACCGGCTAGCATCGCGATGTGGCCACGACTCCGGACAACAGTTCCCCCCGACTCCCGCGAGCAGGCCGTGGGTCCCGGCACACCCACCGGGGGTCCTCCCTCGCCGCCGTCGTGCTGATGGCCGCCGTACTCTCGCTGGCGCCGGTCCTCGCGGGATCCGGGTTCGGACTCCAGCCCGCACGAGCCGCCGGCTGCCCGGATATCGAGGTGGTATTCGCTCGTGGCACAGACGAACCGCCGGGCGTCGGCCGGGTCGGCCAGGCGTTCGTCGACTCCCTACGTGGCCGCGTCGGCGGCCGCTCGGTGGGGGTTTACGCCGTCGTCTATCCGGCTACGTATGACTTCCTCGCTGCCGGTACCGGAGCCAACGACGCCAGTGGCCACATTCAGTACATGATGGCGAACTGCCCTAACACCAGAATGGTTCTCGGTGGCTACTCGCAGGGCGCTGCGGTGATTGACATCATCGCCGCGGTGCCTTTCCCGGGACTGGGGTTCAACGCCCCGCTGCCGCCCAACACGCCCCAGCATGTCGCCGCGATCGCGGTTTTCGGCAACCCGTCCGCGAAGATCGGGCTGCCGCTGACCACCAGTCCGGTCTGGGGGCCCGTCACCATCGATTTGTGCGAACCGGGCGACCCCATCTGCTCTGACGGCGACGTGTTCGAAGCGCACAGGGGTTATGTCCCGGGAATGACGAGCCAGGCCGCGGCATTCGTCGCGGGTCGGCTCTGAACCGGGTCCGGATTCACCGATAAAGCGGCGGTGACTTCAGGACGCAGTCACGAGCCTGACCCGGCATCGCGCTCGATTCGCCGGTCGTAATCCGCGCGCGCCGAGGTGTCCAGCGTGCGAAGCACTCGGTCGCGGGTGAGCCGCCCCCGAATGGCCCCGACCATCCTGTCAGGCACCAGTGCGGCCACCGCTTCGTAACTGCGCATCCAGCCCGGAACCGCCACGACGGCGGGCCGGCCCTTACATGTCGCGACGACGGCTTTGGCAATGTCCTCCGGGTCGACGGTGGGCAGCATCCCACCGAGCTTTACCCCGGACACCAGGTCGGTTCGCACCGCCGACGGCAGGACCGTCGTCACGGTCACGCCGGTGTCCGCCAGCTCGTCACGCAGCGCCTCACTGAACCCGACGACCGCGTGTTTGGTGGCGCAGTAGGTGGCCAGCCCGGCGGCGGGTATCTCCCCGAGGTAGGACGCCACGTTGACGATATGCCCGCATCCGCGTTCGAGCATGCCCGGCAGCACCAGCTTCGTCGCGCGCAAGACCCCGTTGAGGTTCACGTCGACGATGGCGTCGGTGACGGCATCGGTCTCATCGACGAACCGGCCGGCCGGCATGATGCCGGCATTGTTGACCAGGACCTGCAACGGCGGCTCGATCCCGTCCAGGAACGCCGTCAGGGACTCCCGGGATCGCACATCGACGCCGGTGCCGACACAGCCGAGACTCTCTGCCGCGTTCCGGGCGAGTTCGGCGTCGAGATCGCCGATGAAGACCCGCGCTCCCTCGTCGATGAAGGCCCGGGCGGTCGCGTAGCCGATTCCGCGGGCCGCCCCGGTGACGGCGACCGCAGCCCCCCGCAGGTCGATGGGCCTGGTCAATGTCAGCTACCTCCTGTGTTGGAGCGTGCCATCGGGCAGCCCCGCATGGGACGTTCGATCACCGGCGCGGCTGCCTGTCGCTGTCGGCGGCGGCGGTCGAGGACAGCGGGGTCGAGGGAATAGGCGTCGCCGTCCCACTGGCCCTCGGCGAATCTCGCCTCCATCGCCTGCGCCCGGGCGGCGCAGGAGAAGTAAAGGTTGGGAAGCAGGCCGGGCTTGTGCAGGGCATTGGGCAGGAATCCGGTGAAGTGGATCACGCCCTCCTCCCAAACGTAGCTTCCCAGCCCGTAGCCGGTCAGTCGGTGGGTGAGATCGGCGGCGTTCAGCGACAGCGCGAGTGTGACACCCTCGGTTTCCGAGGGCGTCGGCACCGGGAAGCTCTGGAGTATCAGCAGCCCGTTGCCGTACAACGGGTGCGGCTGGCCTGTGAGCATCCGGCACCGCGAGGTGCGCTCACCGAACCGAAACTCTACCGCTGCTCCGGACTCGCCGACGCTGACCGGTGCGGGTAACCGTTCCCGGCGGGCGAGGGCGTGGAACTCGGACTCGGTCCAGGCGCTGGGCGCCTCGCCGAGGTCGGCCAAACTGTTTGCCGCGAAGACCATCTGGTCGGGCGCGGTGCGCGCACCGCTCTCGGGGTGTGCGCTCGTTGCCGGCAGCGCGCCGGTGGCCTTTGCCAGCAACGGTGCGACCACCCGCGCCTCGGCAAGCTGGAGCACCGCGGCAGCCCCGAGCAGAAACCGCATCCAGGCGCCGTTATCGTCGGTAACCCGGACCAGTGACCATAGGTCCAGTCGGCGCGCGTCAACGTCGTAGACCGGCCCGGCCAGTGAGGCGCAGCGCATCGGCAGAGCGTTGATCTCGGTCAGCGCAGACCCGGTCAGGTCCAGTTCGCGCAGCAGCTCGGTACGCACGCAGACCAGGTACCCCGTTTCCCCGCGGGGACCGGTCTCCTCGCGCACGATGTCCACCGTTTGCGCGTATTGGTCTGCCCACCAGGTGAATCCGGTCGGCAGCCGGTAGGACCACTGCTCGCCGACGTGCAGTTGTTCGGCGGCCAGCCAGTCGATGACCTCCTCGGCGATATTCACGAGTCCGCCTCGGGAATAAGCTCGGGATGCAGCATTTCCGCGTAACGCAGTTGCTCTGGGATTCCGAAGGCGTCCACGAGGGCCTCGGCGTGCGGACGCAGGTTTCGGCAGCGTTCGTTGATCCCGTTGTTGACCGCCCTGGCCCGTTCGGTCGACAAGAGGCGGTGCTCCAGGAAAAACGCCTTGTCGGCTTCGATCACGCCCAGCGCGTAGAGGTCGCAGACCATTTCGAGGATGGTGCGGGCCTCCGGATCCTCACAGCCGGCGATCCCTGCGATGAACGCTTCCAGGACCGTACGGTCGATATGCGCCCGCGCAAGGTGCATGACATGATCCTGAACGGAATTGAAGGCGTCAAAGGCCGACATGGTCTTCGCTCTGCGCTGAAGCCGGCGCGCCAGCGATGACAGCAGGTACTCCTCGCGGTCCTCGAACATCTTGGCCTGGGTGCCCCGGTTGAAGAGGCTGCCCTCCTCATCGTTGTCCTGGCGGTTGTCGAGGATGATCTGCATGATCTGCTGGCCGGCAGTCCTCCTGGCAACCCGGTTCCCGGCGAAATTAGCGGCGAATTTGACCCACTCGACCGGGCTCATCCCCTTGATATCGTCGTTGTAGCTGGTGAGCAGGTGCTTGGCCACCAGCTGTAACAGGACGTGATTGTCGCCTTCGAAAGTGGTGAACACGTCGGTGTCGGCGCGAAGTTCGACCAACCGGTTCTCCGCGAGATAGCCGGCACCGCCGCAGGCTTCCCGGGCTTCCTGGATGGCTGCGCTGGCGTGCCAGGTGCTGACCACCTTCAGTCCGGCGGCATGCGCCTCTAACTCCCGTTGTGCCTCCATATCCCGGACCTCGGCGGTCTCCTGATCGTGCAGGGTGGCCACCAACTGGTTCTGCGCGAACTGCAACGCGTAGGACTGGGCGACATAGGGGAGTAGCCGGCGCTGGTGCACCAGGTAGTCCATGATCGGGACCTCGCGGTCCTCACCGGGGGCTTTGAACTGCTTGCGTTGCAGCGCATACCGCACGGCGATGTCGAGCGCCACCCGGGCGGCCTGCGCGGCGCTTCCGCCAACGGTCACCCGGCCGCGGACCAGTGTCCCGAGCATGGTGAAAAAGCGCCGGTTGGAGTTCTCGATCGGCGAACTGTAGGTGCCATCGGGTGCGACATCGGCGAACTTGTTCAGTAAATTAGCCCGCGGCACGCGGACCTGGTTGAACATGATCCGGCCGTTGTCGACGCCCGGCAGTCCACCCTTGTAATCGCAGTCCGTGATGATGACACCGGGCAGATCGTTGCCCTGTGCGTCCCGGATCGGAACCATGAGGCAGTGCACGCCATGGCTCTGGCCCAGGGTGATCAGTTGGGCGAAAACCGCTGCGACCCCGGCACTCTCGGCGGCACCGCCGATGTAATCCTTACGGGAGGCCGGCGTGGGGGAGTGGATGACGAATTCTTCGGTTTTCGGGTCGTAGGTGGCCGTCGTCTCCAGGCTCTGAACATCGCTGCCGTGCCCGGTCTCGGTCATCGCGAAGCACCCGAGCAGGTCCAGCGTGATCAGTGGCCGTACGTAGGCCTCGTGATGACGCTCGGTGCCGAGGTTCTCGACCGCACCGCCAAACAGCCCCCACAACACTCCGGCTTTGACCATCAGTGACAGGTCCGACATCGCGAGCATCTCGATTTTGGTGACCGCAGCACCGGCGTCGCCGGTTCCGCCGTGGTCCTTGCGGAAAGCGTCCTCGGCTGCCCCGGCACCGGCGATGATCCGCAACTGCTCGTTGACTCGGGCGCGGGCCACGGATTTGGTCGGGGTGAAGTGCGGCCGGAAAATCTCCAGGGACAGTTTCTCCCGGATCATCTTCTTGGTGTCGCGCCAACGGCCGTCAAGAGCTCGTTGCAGATGCTCGCTAGTGGTGGTCATACCTTTTGATAGCTCAACACGCCTCGCTGCACCGGCCTTTCCGACCAAGAAGTCACACTCGGGCGCAGACCTACGTCGCCGGAGTTACCTGGACTGTGAATCCGAACAGGTCAAGGCTGTGCGGCAGCGGCTTGGCCGGGTCGAGGCGGGCCCCGCTGACCGACAGGTTGCCGGCGCTCACCAGGTTCGCCATCACCGCCTGCCCCAGGAACACCGACAGGCCGTAACCGGGGCAACCCTGCGGCCCGTGGCTCATGAAGTTGAAGGACCAGTCGTCGCCGGCTGTCCCGCTAGCCCACTCGCCCGGGGAGAAGCGGTCCGCGTAGGGCAGACGGGCCTTGTTCCGGTGATTGAACACGTTGTAGATCAGCACCTGGCGGCCTTCGGGCAGAACCGCGCCACTGGGGAACTCGACATCGCGGGTGGTCACCCGGGCGAACAAGCCGGTGGTGGGCCACAACCGCATGGCCTCCAGCAGGCAGCCGGCGAGGTATTTCAGTGACGCGACGCCCTTGGGTGTACCGATATCGGCTGCGGCGATCTCGGTGCGGACCTCGGCTTGCTGCTCAGGGTGGGTCGCAACTGCCGCCAGGGCGCGGAGCGTGTTGGCCGCCAAGGTGTCTCCCATGGCGAACAGCCAATGGATCACCTGGCCCGCGGCACCTCCCGGCGGAGCCGGGGTCTTGGCGATTTCGGCGGCCAGGCTGCCGGCCTCGGCCTTCTCCAGATGGCCCTCGATGAGCTCGATCAGCTCGGGATACTGCGCGCCGGGCTCGCCCGGCATCTTGTTGCCCTGGGACATCAACTCCCCCAGGACGTCCATCAGACGGGTGTCGTCGGCCGCATGGTCGCCGAACACGACGCGGCGCGTCATGCGCTGGAAGGCTCGGTCGATCGTGTGATAGTCCACCGGAGCACCGGTCAACTCCGCGGCGGTATCCGCCGCGACCTTCAGGAACGACTTCGCCAGACTGTGCAGCGGCTTGCCGGGCTCCAGAACGGCATCGGCGAACTGGCGGCGCTGAGCCCACAGGTCTCCCCGGGAGATCGTCAGGGCATCGGGCTGGAAGGCGGTCATGCCCTTAAGCTTCGCCTCCGGGTCCGAGGCGAACGGATCCGGGGAACCGCCGAGGACGAACTTCAGGTCATCGGGATGATGGACGAGGAGCGCCTCGTCCTTGGCGACTCGAACGAAGAACGGGCCCGGCCCGTAGCTGTTCACCATCTCTTCGACGAGCCGGTAGCCCAAGTGATCGGTGCCGATGCGGGAGATCACCTTGGTGGGCAGCTCCCGCTTGTTGAACAATCCCTGGATGACGTTCGGCGCACCCACCTCGGCGGTGAACCGGACGCCTTCCAGAACGGAGGCGTGTGGGAACTCAGCGGTCACAGCGGATTACCCCCAAGGCATGTAGGCGCGGACAGTATCGGCCAACTGGACGATACGGTTGGGCTTGCCGGGCACTGGTGCCCCGAGCTTCGGCCATGGCGCGAAGATCCGCTCGACACCGTCGAGTGCCGGTTCCAATTCCGGGTAATGCCGCAGCACCACGTCTTTCATGCTGGTGTTGTTCACCCAATCGAAGCCGACCTGGGTGTAGGTCTCCGGCCGGAAGTCGTTGGTGAAGAACCGGTCGGACTTCAGCCGGCGCGACGCCATCAGGATGAACACCCGGAAAGCGGTGTCGGAGAAGCCGAAGCCCTTCGGCGGCTGCTCGGCCTGCATGCCGATCTGGGTGTCCACCAGGTCGACGTCGCCGTTGTAGATCTCGTTGATCTCCTTGGCCCACTGCTTGTTCGGGGTGATCTCGTCGATGCTCTTCCGGCGCGGCATATGCATCGCCTCCCGGAAATCGTTGTACCGCGGAACCCCCCGCTCGCGGTCACGGACCAGGTCGAGGGTGGCCAGGTCGGTGACCTGACCGTCGATCCGCTCCAACTGGCGCAGCGCGTTCGGGTAGTTGTGCAGGCAGATCGCCCCGGCACTGGCCTGACCCATCGAATACCACAGGTCACCCATCTGCATGGTGTGCATGAAGTCGCGGGTGTATCTGCCCTGGATCTCGGTGAAGGTGGCGTTGCGCAGGTGTTCGCCGGACTCCAGGGAGAAGAAGTTCCAGTCGTCCGGGATCAGCGGATGCAGCCGGTAGACGGTGACGAATTCCTCGGTGAGGGAGAACGGGGCGGCGTGGTGGTCCACCGAGGAGCCGGCGATACCCGAGAGCGCCTCGCTGTCACCGACACGACCGATCTTCTCCTTGAAGGTCTCGCCGAGGGCGCCGTACCAGTTGGCGTTCATGCCGATCTGCAGCGCGGGGTGACGCAGCACGCACGTCGTCCACTCGACGGTGTGGATCTTGGCGATCAGCGCCGATACGGTCAGCACACCCAGTTCGAACAGCCGCTGATCATCGAAGCTGGGGTAGGCCTTCTTCAACGCATCGCACACCGCATTGTGTTCGCGGGCGAACAGGGTGTGCAAAATGCCCACGCCGGCCCAGTAGTTCTCCTCGAAGCCCGTCAGGTCGATACCGGGGGTGGCATCACTCTCCGGCAGGCGGCCGTTGTCGTCGACCTTGATCTTGCCGTCTTTGAAAGTGCGGACCCGCGTCTGCTTCTCGTTGCCGCTGCCGTAGATCTGCGAGCCGTCCCACCAGTGGGTCTCGGTGTTGGCGAACACCGGCGCGGGCTGGCCGTCGACGATCTCCTTACCGTTCATCGGGATCGTCCGGCGGATCTGCATCGGGTTCTTGGGGAAGTTGTCATCGGCACCGAGTGGGATGTCGATGACCTTGTCCGGCTCACCATTGCCGTGGAAGAACCAGTTGTGATTCTCGAACTGAATCCACGCCGCGGCGATGGTGTTGACAATGCCGGCGGGTTTGAAGGAGTCCCGGGCCATCAGTTTGCGGCTGATCATCCGGGGATCCGGGTCAAGCAGCTTCTTGGTGTGGGTGATCGTCATGGCCGGGGGAACATTGCGGCCGAACCCGGTCCCCGCCGCGCCCATCCACGGGTCCGACAGGTCATTGAAGGTGCCGTCCGGGGTGCGCGCGCGCTTAGCCTCCTCGGAGGGCTCACCGAGGTCGGTGTCGGGACGGATGCCCTCACCCTCGAAGAGATTGTCCTCACGCATCTTATCCCGCAGTCCCGCCAACGCGTGCACCTGCAGAACCAGTGACGGATTCTCGTACCACTGCCGATCGCTCATGAAAATTCCCCTGACTTCAAATCGTGCGCTTTGTGGATGTTGTGGTGTGTGACCGAGTCGCTTAGCGCGGGGTGCGAAGCGCGAAGTAGCCGATCTTGTTGTAGCCCGATGAGGTGCTGAACAGAATCTTGCCGAGATAGACACCGGGCACCAGTTCGACGAGCTCATCGCGGACGCTGCGGATGATCAGCTTCGGGTTCTTCTCGATATCGGCATAGTCGATCACCATGACGTTGACGTCGGGGTCTTCCTTGCCCCCTTCGACATAGGTCTCGAAGTCGAACGCGAGCTTGCCATCGGCGTGATCGCGCATCGAGTACAGCGGCCACAGCAGCTTGCCCACCAGGCCAGTGCTCTTGGTCAGCCGGTTATCGCCCTTGGCTGCCTCGGAGTCGAAGCGCTTACCCTGCCAGGGCATCCACAGCGCGGTGATGGCCCGCACCACGGCGTCGAACTTGGGATTCGTGGTGGTCATCACCAGCATGCCCTCGGTGGGCCCGTGCAGGTCGGTGGGCGCTGTACCGAGCCGGAACAGCTCGTTGAGTTCGGAATCGGCCCCGGCGCTGTCGGTCTTGGCCCGCTCGGCCAGATCGTCAATCCACGCCCATGTCGAGTCGGCCGCGCCCTCAGGCTGGGCTTTTACCGAATCGCGCAACCACTCCAGTTTGCCCGCCACACCGGAAACCACGGTTTCGCGTTCCTTGGCCATCTATGTCCTCCTCGTAAACTGTCACACGCGTGAACGTCCGAATCCTATGAGGCGAAGGCGTGATTGCGCACGATTATCGGACATCGCGTCCCGGCTGGTTTTTCCGGCGGCCGGCGGGTGCCGCGCGTACGGCCGTCGTGGGCGTTGCGCGGCTGGGGCGGCCCCACTTCCGGGAACGGTGCCTCCGTCGACGGGCTGTTGCGCTAGCCTTCGGATACCCACATGATGGCGGGAGCGGGTCCGGGCTGCGGGAAATCCCGCGCTTGCGGGGAGGTGTGAAGCGTGAACGTTCACCGCTTGGCTGTTCCTGGAGCCGGAACCGATGCTGCCTGCTCGATCCGCGATCACTGGGCCGCCCGGACCGTGGTGATCTCGGTGTCCGGCACACTCGACATGCTTACCGCGCCCCAACTGGAGGCGGCTGTCGCGGCGGCGCTGTCGAGGCACCCCGCGGCGATCATCGTCGACCTCTCCGGCGTGGACTTCCTGGCCTCGGCCGGAATGGCGGTGTTAGTCGCCGTCCGGGACCGGGCGGAAGGCGTCTTTGAGTTCCGGGTGGTCGCCGACGGGCCGGCTACCAGTCGGCCGCTGAGGCTGGTGGGCCTGTCCGACCGGATCGGCCTGCACCCCACCCTGGATGAGGCGCGGGCAACGCTCAGCGTCTGAGGCAGACGCGGACAGAACTTCGGCGCCGACACCCCGATCGGCACGTAATGTCGGCGGATGTGACCGGTATCAGACACCGCCTCGCGGGGGGCCGCGATCGGATCCGGAACCGCCCGGCCGTCGACTTCGCCTACCGGGTCGCGGTCGGCGTCGTCGGCTTCGTCGTACTGGCGGTTGGTATCGCCGCCATTCCGTATCCCGGACCGGGCTGGGCCATCGTGTTCGTCGGGCTCGCGATCTTGGCCTCGGAGTTCTACTGGGCGCACCGCACCCTGCTCTACACCCGTCGCCGCTATGACAGTGTCATGTTCTGGATGCGTCGGCAGAGCTGGTGGGTGCAGGCGCTCGGGGTGCTGTTCACCGCCGCCGTCGTGGTCGTGACACTCTGGTTCCTCGGCGCGCTCGCGTGGTCGGCCCGGCTGCTCGGACTCGACCATCCAGTCCTGGACAGCCCCATCGGCCTGGGAGCCTGACCGGCGGCCTGGATAGCATTAGCCCGACCACGCCGATCGGTGCGCGGTTCGATGCTGTCCGGAATGGAAAGAGATCGTCGATGAGCGGCCCCGCACACCCCGTCTCGGCCGAGCTACTGCAGATCCCGGCCGGCACAACCGCCGGCGCCGCCGTGCGCGCTGCCGGGCTGCCGGGGCGTGGTGAGCCCGGTGCCGTGGTGGTGGTCCGGGACGCCGGTGGTGTGCTGCGGGACCTGAGCTGGAGTCCGGACGCCGACGCCGAGGTGGTCCCGGTGGCCGCCGATACCGATGAGGGTCGAAGCGTGATCCGCCACTCGGCCGCTCATGTGCTCGCCCAGGCGGTTCAGGAGATGTTCCCGGATGCCAGGCTGGGCATCGGCCCGCCCATCACCGATGGCTTTTACTACGACTTCGACGTCCCGCAGGCCTTCACCCCGGAGGATCTCGCCACGCTGGAGAAACGGATGCGCCAGATCGTCAAGGACGGGCAGCTTTTCTCCCGGCGAGTCTATGAATCCAAGGCCGCCGCCCGGGCCGAGTTGAGCGACGAGCCCTACAAGCTCGAATTGGTGGACGATAAGTCCGGTGACCCGGATGTCATGGAGGTCGGAGGTGACGAACTGACCGCCTACGACAACCTCAATCCGCGGACCCGGGAACGGATCTGGGGTGATCTGTGCCGCGGCCCGCATCTGCCCACCACCAAGTACATCCCGGCGTTCACCCTGACCCGAAGCTCGGCGGCATACTGGCGCGGCGACCAGCGCAACGCCAGCCTGCAGCGGATCTACGGCACTGCCTGGGAGTCGCAGGAGGCACTGGACCGCCACCTCGAGTTGCTCGAGGAGGCCCAGCGGCGCGATCACCGCAAGCTGGGTGTCGAGCTTGACCTGTTCAGCTTCCCCGACGAGATCGGTTCCGGTCTGGCGGTTTTTCATCCCAAGGGCGGTGTCGTGCGCCGGGAACTGGAGGAGTATTCCCGGCGGAAGCACATCGAGGCGGGCTACGAGTTCGTCAACACCCCGCACATCACCAAGGAACAGTTGTACGTCACCTCTGGGCATCTCGAGTGGTACGCCGAGGGGATGTACCCGCCGATGCACATCGATGCGGAGTACGGGGCGGACGGCGCGCTGCGCAAACCGGGGCAGGACTACTACCTCAAGCCGATGAACTGCCCCATGCACCACCTGATCTATCGGGCGCGCGGCCGCTCCTACCGCGAACTTCCGCTACGGCTCTTCGAGTTCGGCACCGTGTACCGCTACGAAAAATCCGGTGTCGTGCACGGGCTGACGCGGGTTCGTGGCATGACCCAGGACGATTCGCACATCTACTGCACCCGCGAGCAGATGCGCGACGAACTCGCCTCACTGCTGCGGTTCGTGCTGGAGTTGCTCGCGGATTACGGCCTCGATGACTTCTACCTCGAGTTGTCCACCAAGGATCCGGAAAAGTACGTCGGCTCCGACGATTTATGGGACGAAGCCACCGAGACGTTGCGGGAGGTCGCCGAGTCCAGCGGGCTGCACCTGGTGCCGGATCCGGGCGGAGCGGCCTTTTACGGCCCGAAGATCTCCGTACAGGTGCGCGATGCCCTCGGTCGCAGCTGGCAGATGTCCACCATCCAGTTGGACTTCACCATGCCGGAGCGGTTCGAACTCGAATACACCGCGGCCGACGGCAGCCGGCAGCGCCCGGTGTTGATCCACCGGGCCCTGTTCGGCTCGATCGAGCGGTTCTTCGGCATTCTCACCGAGCACTACGCCG
>CAZKUK010000061.1:2333-13318 GCA_964555915.1 uncultured Mycobacterium sp. | reverse complement strand
TCCGGCCGTCCTCGGGCAGGATGTCGAAGCAGGTCTTGAAGAAGTCGTCGTAGCGTTCGAACCCGAAATGCTCGAAGGCCTCGATGGAGACGATCCGGTCCACCGGGGAGTGGAACTGCTCCCAGCCCTCCAGTCGCACATCGAAGCTGCGGTCGGTGTCGAGACCGGAAAGCAGCTGCCGGCAGTAGGCCTGCTGGTTCTTCGACAGGGTCAGGCCGATCACGTTGACGTCATAGCGCTGCATGGCACGCTGCATGGTCAGCCCCCAGCCGCAGCCCACCTCCAGCAGTGTCATCCCCGGCTTGAGGTCCAGTTTGTCCAGGTTGAGGTCGACATCGGCGATCTGCGCCTCCGACAGGGTGGTGTTCGGCCCGGTGAAATAGGCGCAGCTGTACTTCCGGGTCGGATCCTGGAACAGGCCGAAGAAGTCATCGGACAGGTCGTAGTGGGCCTGGATGTTCTCGAAGTTGGGCTGCATATCCTTGGCGCCGGTGGCCTCAGGCATAAGTCTGTTCGCTTTCCGTGCCGGCCGGTGTTCCATCATCACGGCCCCCGTTGATGTTGCGCGTTACCAGCTGTGACCATAACCGCCCCTGGCCGTTCTGGCGCGCAGGGCAGAGGTTACCCCGTGTCGGGGCCGGCGACCCTACCGCGCGTCGGCGAACTGGCGAACGTGGTGGCCAGTTCGCCCACGATGGCCTCGAACAGCGCTTCGGGCAGGTCGTGGCCCATCCCGTCGAACAGCACCAGCCGCGCCCCCGGAATCGCCTTGGCGATGGCCCGCCCGCCGGCTGGGCGCATCAGCTTGTCGGCGCGGCCGTGGATGACCACCGTCGGCGCGCCGATCTGCCGGTCGTAGCGGGTCAGGCTTCCGCTGCCCATGATGGCGTCGAAGTGCCGGGCGATGCCCTGCGGATAGTAGGCCCGCTCGTAGGCTTCGATGGCGTCGGTGCGCAGCTGCTCCTCGGACTTCGGGTAGCCGGGGCTGCCGATGATCGTGGAGACCCGCACCGAGTTCGCCACGATCACCTCACGCGGGGAGTCCGGTGACGGACCCTTGAGCAGCGACAGCAGCGCCTTGGGTGCCGGCGGCGGCAGCAGCGCGGAATTGTTCGAGGAGAAGATGATGCCCAGGCCCGCGGTGCGGTGCCGGTGCCGGGCGGCGACGATCTGGGCGATCATCCCGCCCATCGACGCCCCGACGATATGGGCGCGGTCGATGCCCAGATGGTCCAGCAGGGCGGCGGCGTCATCGGCCATATCCTCCAGCCGGTACACCGACGGGCTGGACAGGCCGGCGAACGAGCGCAGCAACCGCGGGATCAGCGCCCCGTCATGGCGCTGGCCGTGCAGTTTGGAGGACAGGCCCACATCGCGGTTGTCGAACCGGATCACCCGGTAGCCGCGGTCCAGCAGTTTCTGGCAGAACTCGTTGTGCCAGAGCACCAGTTGCGCGCCCAGGCCCATGATCAGCAGCACCGGCGGGTCACCCGGATTGCCGAGGTCCTCGTAGTGGATTTCGATATCGGCGGAGGTGTGGGCGTAGCCGGAGCGGATCTCCATCACGGAACCTCGACGTCCTTCTGGTGTTCGCGGCTGACCTCCACCATGAAATTGGCGAAGTAGCCGGTGAGCTCGGGATCGGACATCATCTGCCAGCGCGGCGCCAGCAGCTTCATATAGCGCTCGACATAGAGGAACTGTTTGCCGATGAGCACCAGTTCCCGTGGCAGCTTCACATCGTAGGCATCGGCCAGGGCGGACAACTGCTTGCCGATCTCGGCATAGGACATATCGCCGAGGGTTTTCATGGTCAGCGGCGCGGCGAAGGACTCCAGATCCTTGGCGGCCTGGGCCTCGGGTTTGACGGTGCCCACCGCGCCCATGATCACCAGGATCTTCCCCGCCGCGGCGTGGTCCTTCTTGACCAGCAGCGCGTACACCAGTTCGCGCAGCAGCCAGCGGGTGCGCGGGTCGATGCGGCCCATGATCCCGAAGTCCAGGAACACGATGCGGCCGTCGTCGTCGACCAGCAGGTTCCCGGCATGCAGATCGCCGTGGAACAGCCCGTGCCGCAGGCCGCCCTCGAAGGTGGCGAACAGCAGTGCCTTGACCAGTTCGGTGCCGTTGAAGTCCTTGGACCGGATGGTCTTCACATCGTCGATGCGCACCCCGTGCACCCGTTGCATGGTCAGCACCCGCTCACTGGTGAACTCCCAGTGCACCCGCGGGACGGTGATATTGCGGCCCAGCGGCGAGCCGTGCAGCCCGGACACCCAGGCCTCCATCGACTGCGCCTCGATCCGGAAGTCGAGTTCCTCGGCGAGGTTATCGGCGAAGTCGGCCACCACATCCTGGGCCGAGAGCCGCCGGCCCAGCTTGGCCAGTTCCACCACCTGGGCGAAACGTTTGAGAATCTGCAGGTCGGCGGCCACCCGGCGGCGGATACCGGGGCGCTGGATCTTGACGACGACATCCTCGCCGGTGTGCAGGGTGGCGAAGTGCACCTGGGCGATTGACGCCGAGGCGAACGGCCGCTCCTCGAAGTGGGCGAACAACTCCCCGGGGGTGGAGCCCAGCTCCTTGGTGAACAGGGTGTGCACTTCCTCGGTGTCGGCCGGGGGAACCGAATCGAGCAGGCCGCGGAACTCCCGGGACAGTTGCTCGCCGAACGCGCCGGGGGAGGAGGCGATGATCTGGCCGAACTTGACATAGGTGGGGCCCAGGTCGGCGAAGGTCTGCGGGATTTCCCCGATGACCTTGTCCTGTACCGCGCCCCGGGTGGGCAGTTTGGTGAGAATCCGGCCCATCGTGCGGGTCAGCTGCCAGCCCGTCGCGCCGATCCGGGCGGCCTCGACCGGCAGCGGTACCCGGTCCAGTGTGGCCATCTCGCGGTGATCGGTGCGGCTCATTGCACCGAGTGTGCCAAATCGGGTCCGGTATTGACCATTTGATGACATGTCACGAAATACCCGAATCCGGCGTCGGCGCTCGGTAATCTTCCGTCTCGGCGGCATCAGGTGGTCCAGCCCATGGCCAGTGTCGCAACTGGAAGGTGAGAGATGATTCCCGCGGAACTGTCCCAAGGACAATTCGACACGGTGTACAACTTCCTATCCCTGGTGATAGCGGCGCAGTTGTTCACCACAATTTTCCTGCTGGCATCGCAGGGCCGGGTGCTGCCCCGGTACCGGCAGGCCCTGGTGATCTCGGCGATCGTCACCGGTATCGCCGCCTACCACTACTTCCGCATCTTCGACTCGTTCCGGCACGCTTTCGTGACCGATGCGGTCGGCGGTAAGGGCACCTACGTCCAGGCCGCTGGCGCCTCGTTCAACGAGGGCTACCGTTACGTCGACTGGTTACTGACGGTGCCGCTGCTGCTCACCGAGCTCGTCGTCGTCCTGGCGCTGGCCAAGAAACTGCAGACCTCGCTGCTGGTGCGGCTGATTCCGGCCTCGGCGCTGATGATCATCCTGGGCTACCCCGGTGAGATCAGCGGTGACAATGCCACCCGCAATATCTTCGGGCTGCTGTCGACCATCCCGTTCCTTTACATCCTGTACGTGCTGTTCGTCGAGCTCACCAAATCTCTGGAGCGCCAGCCCGAATCGGTGCGCGCGACCGTCAGCCAGATGCGAATCCTGCTGTTCGCCACCTGGGGTGTGTACCCGATCGCCTACATTCTGCCGCTGTACTTCCCGGGTTCAGGAGCATCCGGATGGGTCGGTATGCAGATCGGCTACTCGCTGGCCGACATCTTGGCCAAGTGTCTCTACGGCCTGCTGATCTACAAGATCGCCCGCCTGAAGTCCTTCGCCGACGACCCCTCCTTCGCCGAGGCGGAAGGTCATCACAGCCACCAGAAGGCGGCGGCGTAGCCCTTCGGTAGTTCTGTTCCGGCGATCGCCGGGCCCTTTCGGGGGCCCGGCGGTTGTCGCTTTTTTTTGGGGGGGCCGACGCCCCAGTAGCCAAGTAGTGAGATGAGTGATGCGCAGTGACGGTGGCTGGCGGTATCCTCCGTGTATGGACCAACCACCCACGGCCTCCGGTCAGGTTGACGTGACCTATGTCAAGCGTGGGCAACTGGCCGTGATCACCAGACTCCGCACTGAACCATCACAGCGCGCCCAAGATGCACTCGCTCGAGTCGCCGCCCGCCGAAGCGGCCGGTGACAGATCAGTTTCGCGCAATACCCCTGCTGGACTCGCACTACACCAATTACTTTTCCTGTGGCCACAATGACGACCTCGACCGCTGGTTGGACCGTCGGGCCCTTGCAGACCAGCATCTCGGCAAGTCGGCCACGCACGTCTGGGTTGATGGCAGCGGCTGCGTCGTCGCGTACTTCACCTTGCTCCAGACGACTATTCGTGAAAGTGAAGACGATTCCTTCTTTTCTCGGATTCGCCCGAAAGGTTTTCCGCGTGACCGCGAGCTGCCCGGCGTCTTGATCGGAAAACTTGCCCTTGATCGCTCGCTGCAGAATCAAGGGCTGGGGATGGATCTGATTGCCGATGCATATTTCACCGCCAGTGAAGCGGTAACCCTTATCGGCGGTGTGGTGTTGGTGGTTGACCCCATGAATGAACGTGTTGCTGCTGTCTATCGAGAGTTCGGCTTCGCCAACGTTGACGGCAGTCAACGGATGGTGCTCAACTTCCGTGTATTCAACAAGGGCGCCCGTCGAGACGGATGAGGTCTTTATTTTCAGGCTTTGGTGAGCTGACTGACACGCTGCGGCGAGATGTGAAGAAGCGTCGCGGCGTCACGAACGGGTAAGCCTGCTGCGGTCAGCTTCAGCGCATACTCCCGGACGGCATCGGTCGCCGTCGCCTCCAACGTGTGGGCCTGGCGTCGTAATTCTTGGATCTGCTCGGCCGAGCCCAGGACGTCATCTCCGTCGGAAAGCGTGATGCTGGTGATCTGCACTGCCACGTCGGCCATAGGGACATCGGTGCTGATCGCGATGAGACTTCGTGCCATGTCTTCAATCTCGGAGATCCGGCGCGCCTGAGTGACCTGGTCGAGTTCGGGAACGACGATCATCCACCAGCGGCCGTCGCGGTGTACCTCGATCTTGTAGTTGCGCATACCTTGCGGACGGTAGTCCATCCCGCTAGACGGTTTCTAGTCAATTCAGCTAGATGAATCATCCGCAGGGTCGCGTTCTCCCCGCCCGCGTACATTTGCTGACGTGCAGATCAGCGCCGCGCAGGCTCGCGAACTGTTCGTCGGGGAACCGCAGTCCCCCCTGCAGATCGTGCGGGTCGACTACACCCATGCGGCGACGCCCACCTCGGTGCGGATCGAGGGCGACGGGCTGAGCACTCCCGAACCGGTGACCGCCCCGGCGGGCGACGGCAGCGTCGAGGTGGCAGTCCGCGTCGAGGCGGCAGCGCCGGGGCGGCGGCGGGCCGCCCGGGTCCTCGCCGGTGACGGGGCTTCGGCATTCGCCTTCGAGTTCGAGTTCGAGGATGCCGAACCCGGCTGGACGATGTACATGATCAGCCACTTCCACTACGACCCGGTGTGGTGGAACACCCAGGGCGCCTACACCAGCCTGTGGACCGAGGACCCGCCCGGCGCGTGCAAACAGAACAACGCGTTCGCTTTGGTGGCCGCGCACCTGGAGATGGCCCGCCGCGACCCGGTCTACAAGTTCGTCCTGGCCGAGGTGGACTACCTCAAGCCCTATTTCGACGCCCACCCGTCCGACCGTGCCGACCTGCTGCGGTTCATCGCGCAGGGCCGGGTGGAGGTGATGGGCGGTACCTACAACGAACCCAACACCAACCTCACCGGCGCGGAGACCTCGATCCGGAACTTCGTCCACGGCATCGGTTTTCAGCGCGACGTACTGGGCGCCTCACCGGCCACGGCCTGGCAACTCGATGTGTTCGGTCATGACCCGCAGTTCCCGGGGATGGCCGCCGACGCCGGTCTGACGTCGTCATCCTGGGCTCGGGGGCCGCATCACCAGTGGGGGCCGATGGCCGCCGACGGGGATCCCCGTCGCATGCAGTTCCGCAGCGAGTTCGAATGGATCGCGCCCTCGGGTCTGGGCTTGCTCACCCACTACATGCCGGCGCATTACGCCGCGGGCTGGTGGATGGACTCCTCGACATCGCTGTCCGAGGCAGAGGAGGCCACTTACACACTGTTCACTGAGCTCAAATCCGTCGCCCTGACCCGCAATGTGCTGCTACCGGTCGGCACCGACTACACCCCGCCGAACGCCTGGGTCACCGATATCCACCGCGACTGGGCGGCCCGGTACTGCTGGCCGCGGTTCGTCTGCGCGGTGCCCTCGGAATTCTTCGCCGCGGTGCGCGCCGATCTGTCATCCCGGGGAGCGGCCGCCTCACCGCAGACCCGCGATATGAACCCGATCTACACCGGTAAGGACGTCTCCTATATCGACACCAAACAGGCCAACCGGGCCGCCGAGGACGCCGTCCTGGGCGCGGAACGGTTCGCCACCTTCGCCGCGCTGCTCTCCGGGGCCCGCTACCCCGAGGCCGCGCTGGCCAAGGCCTGGGTGCAACTGGCCTGGGGCGCCCACCACGACGCCATCACCGGCAGCGAATCCGATCAGGTGTACCTGGACCTGCTCACCGGGTGGCGCGACGCCTGGGAGCTGGGCCGGGCGGCGCGGTCGGGGGCGCTGGCGGTGCTCTCGGCCGCCGTCGACGCGGATCTGCCCTCGGTGGTGGTGTGGAACCCGTTGGCGCACAAGCGCTCCGATATCGTCACCGTCCGGTTCTCGGAGCCGGTCGACGGTGAGGTGGTGGTCGTCGACTCGGCCGGGGCGGTGCTGCCGGCGCTGGTGGAGGACGACGGGCACTCGGTGAGCTGGCTTGCCGCTGACGTCGGGTCCGTTGGCTGGCGAAGCTACCGGGTGGCCGACGGAGCCGCCCGGCCGGCGACATTAAGAGCCGCCCGGCCGGCGACATTACGAGCCGCCCGGCCGGCGACATTAAACAGCGGTTCGCAGCCCTCCGGCTGGCAGCCGATCGACGGGGTGGTCATCGGCAACGAGTTCCACCGCCTGACCGTCGACCCGGCCCGCGGCGGCGGTGTGGTCTCCCTGGTCGAGGTGGGCTCGGGCCGGGAGTTGATCGCGCCCGGCGCGGTCGGCAACGAACTGGCCGTCTACGAGGAGTACCCGGCCCACCCCGAGGCCGGGGAAGGCCCGTGGCACCTGCTGCCCTCCGGTGCGGTGCAGGCCTCCTCGGCATTCGCGGCCACGGTGACGGCCTACCGCAGCCCGCTGGGACATCGGCTCGTGGTGTGCGGTGCGATCGGGTCGGTGCTGCGCTACACCCAGACCCTGACGCTGTGGAACGGTATCGACCGGGTGGACTGTCGCACCACCATCGACGGGTTCACCGGCGCCGACCGGTTGGTGCGGCTGCGCTGGCCGTGCCCGGTGCCCGGCGCGCTACCGGTCAGCGAGGTCGGCGACGCCGTGGTGGGCCGCGGCTTCGGACTGATGCACGACCACACCTCAGGCGAGGACCGCGCCGTCGACTCCGCGCAGCACCCCTGGACGCTGGACAACCCCGCCCACGGCTGGTTCGGGCTGTCCTCCTGCGCGCGGATCCGGGTGGGGCAGCAAACCCGCGCGGTATCGGTGGCCGAGGTCGTCGCCCCGTCCGAGGCCGGTGCTCCGGCGGCCCGGGACCTGATGGTGGCCCTGGTCCGTGCCGGGGTGACCGCCACCTGCAGCACCGCCGGGCACACCCGCTACGGCCACCTGGAGGTGGACTCCAACCTGCCGGACACCCGCATCGCCCTCGGCGGGCCGTCGGAGAACACGTTCACCGCCGAGGTCCTGGCCGCCGCCGACCCGGTGTACGCCGAGGAGGTCACCCGCCAACTCGCAGGTGGGCGGGTGCGGGTGTTCGTGCCCGCTTTGGCGCCGTTGGATGCGGTGTGGCGGCCCGACGCCGACCTGCGCGGCGTGCTGGCCCTGCCGGTGCTCATCGTCGCCGGTTCCGGAGCGCTGGCTGATCTGGTGGCCGACCTCGGCGACGCCGAGATCGTCGTCGATCAGGCCGCCCCCGCCGGGTGCGGGCGGTTTGAGGACCGCACGGTCGCGGTGCTCAACCGCGGCGTGCCCGGTTTCGCGGTGGAGCGCGACGGCACCCTGCACACCTCGCTGATGCGGTCCTGCACCGGATGGCCATCCGGCACCTGGATCGACCCGCCGGCCCGCAAGGCCCCGGACGGCTCCAACTTCCAGCTGCAGCACTGGAGCCATGGCTTCGACTTCGCGCTGGTATCCGGGGCGGGGGACTGGCGCTGTGTTGACATGCCCTCGCGCAGTGCGGAATTCAACCATCCCCTGCAGGGTGTGCCGATTTCCTCCGGCAGCGGCGGGCTGGCAGCCGACGGCTCGCTGCTCAGCGTTTCCCCGGCCGGGGCGGTGGCTCTCGGGGCGCTCAAACCTCGCGGCAACCCCACCGCCACCGGCAGTGCCACCGAGGTCGCACCGTCGTCGATCATCCTGCGGTTGGTGGAGACGGTTGGCGCGCCCGCCGATGTGCAGATCTCTTCAGCGGTGGGCACGGTGTCGGAGGTGATCGCCACCGACCTGCTGGAGAACTCCCGGGCCGCCGACGCTCCGGCGCTGCGACTGCACGGCTATCAGATCGGCACCGTGGCCGCCCACCTCGAGGCCCCGCTCGTCATCGACGCCACCGGTGAGCACCTGGCCCCGGAAGCCGAAGCCGCCCAACCGCTGTACGCCCGTTACTGGCTGCACAACCGGGGGCCCGCACCACTGGGTGGGCTACCCGCCGTCGCGCATCTGCATCCCGAGGCGCTCACCGCCGCACCCGGGCAGACGGTGCGTTTGCGGCTCACGCTGGCCGGCGACTGCAGCGATGCCGCCGTCCACGGGGCGGTGCGGATGCACTACCCGCCCGGCTGGGACCCCGATTCGGCAGCCCGCACCTGGGCACCCGGGCACCGTGTCGACGGCGCGTTCGAGCTGCCGCCGCGCGCCCACCGGGAAGCCGAGGTCACCCTGGTCGTACCGGATGACGCCGAACCCGGCCACTACCCGGTGCGGGCGCAGTTGACGCTGTCCGGGGACGTGCCACCCGCCTGGCATCAGAGCGTCGAGGACATCTGCGTCATCACCGTCGGTGAGCCCTCCGGCGATCTGGTGCAGCTGGTCTCCGAACCATCCGACCTCGTTGTTGCGCGCGGGGAATCCGCCCGGCTGAGTGTGACCATCGGCTCCGGCGCGGCCGCCGACCTGGCGTTGGAAGCCCATCTGATCAGCCCGTGGGGCACCTGGGAGTGGATGGGCCCGGCCGCCCGCGGGGAGGTGCTGCCCGCCGGGGGCGAGGTCGAGGTGGGTTTCGACGTCGCCCCGCCGCCGTGGGCGGTGCCCGGGACGTGGTGGGCGCTGATCCGCATCGGCTGTACCGGGCGGCTGCTGTACAGCCCGGCGGTGGCGGTGACGGTCCGGTGACTCTTGTGACTCTTGTGACTCTTGCCGCGACCGTCGCGGGTGAGCCGGTGGCGGTCGAGGAGGTCGATGCCCGCGAGGCCGTGCTGCGCGCCGGCCCGCAGACCGCCGCGCTACCGCGTCCCGGGACCAGCGAGGGCCGGCAGTTGCGGCGCTGGTTGACCCAACTGCTGGTGACCGAACGGGTGATCGCCCGGGAAGCCTCGGCGTTGGGCGTCACCGCCTCCTGCGCCCCAGGCCTTGAGGATGTGCTGCCGGATCTCACCGCGCGACTGGAGATCGGCAGCATCGCCGCATCTGCTCTCTCCGACCCGCTGGCCCGCGCTTTGTATGCGCACGTCACCGCCGACGTCGATATCGAGGATGCGGCCGTCGCCGATTACCACCTGCGCAACCCGGGCCGCTTCGCCTCCGATGCCGCGCTGGCCGCGCACCTGCGCGGCGCCGCCCGCCGCCGGGCCTTCCGGATCTGGCTTGAGCAGCGCCGCGCCGCACTGGTGTGGCTGGCGCCGGGCTACGAGCACCCCGGCGATCCCCGTCAGCCCGACAACACCCATCGGCACTGATGAGCGTCCCGGTCCTGACCCTCGATATCGGCGGCACCAAAATCGCCGCCGGCCTCGTCGACTCTGAAGGTGTTCTGCTGCATCAGAATCGGCAACCCACCCCGCCCGACGGGGACGCCGAACAGGTGTGGGCCGCCACCTCCCGGACCATCACCGAAGCCCTGGCCGCCGCCGGCGGAACCGTGCGCGGGGTGGGCATCTCCTCGGCCGGGCCGATCAACCTGACCGGCGGCACCGTCAGCCCGCTCAACATCGGCACCTGGCGTGGGTTCCCGCTCGTGGACCGGGTGGCGGCCGCGGTGCCCGGGGTGCCGGTCCGGTTGGCCGGCGACGGCCTGTGCATGGCTCTGGGGGAGCAGTGGTGCGGCGCCGGTCAGGGCGCGAGGTTCCTGCTCGGCATGGTGATCTCCACCGGTATCGGCGGCGGCCTGGTTCTCGACGGCGCCCCCTACGCCGGCCGTACCGGGAACGCCGGGCACGTCGGGCACGTCATCGTCGACCTCGACGGTCCGCGGTGCGCCTGCGGGGGCCGGGGCTGTGCGGAAGCCATCGCCAGTGGCCCGCACCTGGTGTCCTGGGCCCGCAGGCAGGGCTGGGCCGGGGCCGACGCCAAGGCGCTGGCCGTGTCGGCCGCATCCGGGGATCCGGTCGCGGTGCGGGCATTTCGCCGCGGGGCGCGGGCCGTCGCGGCGATGATCGCCTCGGTGGGGGCGGTCTGCGACCTGGATCTGGTGGTCATCGGCGGGGGAGTGGCGAACGCCGGGCCGGTGCTCTTCGGCCCGCTGGCTGAGGAATTGCGCGGCTACGCCGGGCTGGACTTCATTGCCGGGCTTCAGGTGCGGTCCGCCGCCCTGGGCGGTGCGGCCGGACTGGTTGGCGCCGCCGCCCTCCTGCGCTAACCCGCCGCCCCCGCCTCTTACCGCCCCCCTGCCCC
>CAZKUK010000061.1:0-2233 GCA_964555915.1 uncultured Mycobacterium sp. | reverse complement strand
CCGGCCTGCCTCCGGCCTCGGGGCGGGGGCGAGTTATCCACAGGCTCGGCGCGTGGTGGCTACTGCCGCGGCCGTGGCGGGGGCAACCTCGCCGGGGTGAACAGCGATGCCGTCGAGATGATCCGCCGCTGCGGCGGGCTGGCCACCACCGCCGATCTGCTCACCGTACTGACCCGGCAGCAAGTGGATGTTCAGGTCCGGAAGGGGAACCTGATCAGGGTATGGCGCGGCGTGTACTCGATACAGGCTCCGGACCTGTTGATGCGGTTGCGCGCATTGGACCTGATGGTGGGAGAGCATGCGGTCGCCTGCCTGCACACCGCGGCCGAGCTGTACGGATTCGGCGTGTGCGACAGCGGACCGGTGCATGTCCTGGACCCGGGCTTCCGGCTGCGTCCCACCACCGGGCTGATGGTGCATCAGCGCAAAGGTGCTCCGCTGCAATTTGTTTCGAGTCGCCGGGCGACATCACCGGCATGGACCGCGGTTGAGGTGGCCCGCCAGCTGCCCCGCCCGCGGGCCCTCGCCGTTCTGGATGCCGCACTGCGCTCCATGTGGTGCGGCCCGGTGGATCTTGCCGCGGCGGCAGAGCGGCAGAGGGGCAGGCGCGGGATAGTCGCTGTGCGCAACCTGCTTCCGCTGGCCGACGGCCGGGCCGAATCGGCGATGGAAAGTGAGGCCCGACTTGCCATGCTTGACCACGGCCTGCCGTGTCCCGACCTGCAGCACCTCATCCGTGGCCGCGACGGCGAGACATGGCGGGTGGACTTCGCCTGGCCAGAGGCCAAGGTGGCCGCGGAGTACGAGAGTGTCGAATGGCATGCCGGACGGGCGGAAATGTTCCGGGACAAACAGCGATTCGCCGGAATCCAGGAGATGGGCTGGATTCTCGTCCCGATGGTCGTGGCGGACGTGCGAAGGACCCCGGGCCGCCTCTGCGACCGCATTCGCGGCCACCTGGACCGCGCATCCCGGCGTTCGTGACGCCGAGCAGACACAAACTCGCACGCCCGAGCCCCGATTTATGCGAGTTTGCGTCTGCTCGGGGGGAAGAACTCGCGGGGAGGAACTCGCGGGGAAGAAACAGAGCCATTTGGGGTTCACGGGGGCGGCGCGGTAGCCTGACGCGGTTCCACCGAAGACCGTTGGTCGCCGAGTAATCGGTTGAAAGCCCCGGACGACGTTGTGGGTTCGCGCAAGCGGCTCATCAGCACCGGGCGGCCCACGCAGGAGGACGAGGCAAGCCGCAAACCCGCGGCCTCTTCACGCCCCGGCCGTCTGCGCCGGGGCGTTCGTCGTTTCACAGGCCTTCCCCGGTAGTCGGTGGCGCACCCGACACCTACCGAGGAGGCATGTATGGCCAAGGCTGATAAGGCCACCGCGGTCGCCGAGATCACCGAGCAGTTCACATCCTCGACGGCCACCGTGGTCACCGAATACCGCGGCCTGACCGTGGCCAATATGGCCGAACTGCGCCGCTCCCTGGGCGGTGACGCCACCTATACCGTCGCCAAGAACACGTTGATCAAACGTGCGGCGGCAGAGGCCGGTATCGAGGGTCTGGACGATCTGTTCTCCGGACCCACCGCGATCGCGTTCGTCCGGGGCGAGACCGTCGACGTGGCCAAGGCGATCAAGAAGTTCGCCAAGGATCACAAAGCGCTGGTCATCAAGGGCGGCTATATGGACGGCCGTGCCCTGACCGTCGCCGAGGTCGAGAAGATCGCCGACCTGGAGTCGCGCGAGGTTCTGCTGGCCAAACTGGCGGGCGCGATGAAGGGCAATATGGCCAAGGCCGCCGGGCTGTTCAACGCCCCGGCCTCGCAGGTCGCCCGGCTGGCTGCCGCGCTGCAGGAGAAGAAGGTCGGCGAGACCGCCGCGTAAGCACCGAAGCACCACCCCCGAACAACCCCCGAATACCGAAAAATCTGGAAAGGAACCACCATGGCAAAGATGAGCACCGACGACTTGCTCGACGCGTTCAAGGAAATGACCCTGCTCGAACTCTCGGAGTTCGTGAAGAAGTTCGAAGAGGTCTTCGAGGTGACGGCCGCCGCCCCGGTCGCCGTCGCAGCCGCCGGTGGCGCCGCCCCGGCCGCTGAGGCCGCCGAGGAGCAGTCGGAGTTCGACGTCATCCTCGAGGCCGCCGGCGAGAAGAAGATCGGCGTCATCAAGGTCGTCCGCGAGATCGTCTCCGGCCTGGGCCTCAAGGAGGCCAAGGACCTCGTCGACG
>CAZKUK010000060.1:0-13449 GCA_964555915.1 uncultured Mycobacterium sp. | reverse complement strand
GCACCGATGCCATCGGCATCAGCATCGGCACCGATGCCATCGGCATCAGCATCAGCACCGATGCCATCGTTGGCGCCCTGCAAGATCTCGTCGGTCACGGCTGGACCTGATCCTCCCACTCGGCTCTCACTAGTTCGTCGTTCACCATGCGGTTCCCGGTCCACGAAATCTGCAGCACACCAAGCGGTTCGAACTGCTCGAATACTACCGTTCGGGCCCGGTACAGCTCGAGTAGCGCCAGGAACCGCCCCACGATGACGATGGGCCCGTCGCAGTCGGCCACCAGCTCCGAGAAGGTGGCCCACTGACCCGCCCCGCGGCGCTGGAGTTCCTCCAGCATCCGCTCCGCCTGCTCAGGCACTGATACCCGGGCGGTGTGGAGGTGCTCAGTGGCCACCTTCGGCACCGGTCTCGGAGTAAAGACCGCGGCAGCGATTTCGGCGAAACTCTGCGCATCGACGCCGATCATGACCTCCGGCAGCAGCTCGGAGAACTGTTCCTCCAACGCCACCGAACGCGGATAGCTGCGCAGCGCTGCCTGCTCCAGTTCGCCGAACATCTGGGCGACATGTTTGAACGCCCGGTACTGCAGGAGTCGGGCGAACAACAGGTCGCGCACCTCCAGCAGGGCCAGGTCTTCGGCGTCCTCAACCTCCCCGGCAGGTAGCAATCGGGCCGCTTTCAGATCCAACAGTGTTGCGGCGATCACCAGGAAGGTGGTGGTCTCATCAAGCTCCAGCTGTGGGCCGATCTGGCGCGTATAGGCGATGAAATCGTCTGTCACCTGATGGAGCGCGACTTCGGTGACATCGAGTCGGTGGGCGAAAATCAGTTGGAGTAGCAGGTCGAAAGGACCCTCGAAGTTGCTCAGCCGGACCTGGAAGCCTTTGTCACGGCCCGGTTCGGCCATCTCACCGGGCGCTGGGTGCACGTTCACTTGCCGAAGCGGTCAATGACCTCGCGGGCCAGTGCGCGGTACGCCTGCGCGCCCCCAGATTTGGGGGCCCAGGTGGTAATCGGTTCACCGGCCACGCTGGTTTCGGGGAAGCGAACGGTGCGGCTGATCACGGTGTCGAAAACCAGGTCACCGAAGCGTTCGACCACCCGGCTCATCACCTCGCGGGCATTGACGGTGCGGCTGTCGAATCTGGTGACCAGAATGCCGCTGATGGTGAGCTCAGGATTGAGCCGGTCCCGCACCTTATCCACGGTGTCGGTGAGCAACGCCAGTCCGCGCAGCGAGAAGAACTCGCACTCGGTTGGAATCAGCACCCCCTCCGAACAGGCCAGCGCATTGACGGTGAGCAGACCCAGCGATGGCTGGCAATCGATCAACACGTAGTCGTAGCGGTCGAGAACCGGACGCAGTGCGCGGCCCAGGGTCTGTTCCCGGCCGACCTCGTTGACCAACTGGATCTCGGCCGCCGACAAGTCGATATTGCTCGGAACCAGGTCAAGTCCGGCGACCCGGGTGGGTATCAGCACGTCCTCGATTCCCACCCGCGGCTCGACCATCAGGTTGTGCACGGTGTTGGCGAGCTCGTAGTGGGGTACTCCGAGACCGGCCGATAGCGCGCCCTGCGGATCCAAGTCCACCAGAAGCACCCGCCGACCGTACTCGGTCAATGCGGCACCTAGGTTGATGGTGGAGGTGGTCTTGCCCACCCCGCCCTTCTGGTTGCACATCGAGATCACCATGGCCGGTCCGTGGGCGGCCAACGGAGCCGGAACCGGGATCACCCGTTCGGGCCGGCCGGTGGGGCCGATCTTGGCGTCTTCGTGCTCCTCTGTCACGCCTCAACTCCTCTAGGGGCCACCCGGATCAGCTGAATCGGCGGCGTGGCGAACATCGGCGCAGAGTCTATCGCTGGGTCGGGACCGGTTGTGCCCGCATGGCCGTTAAGGAGTTCCGTCACGCCCGCGGATGCGCCCCGGCCCACACTTCCCGGAGCGCGTTGACCGTGACCAGGGTGTAGATCTGGGTGGTCGTGACCGAGGCGTGGCCCAGAAGTTCCTGTACGGCCCGCACATCCGCCCCGCCGTCGAGCAGATGGGTCGCGAAGGAGTGCCGCAGGGTGTGTGGTGATACCGCCGCGGTGATTCCGGCCCGCTCGGCGGAGTCCTGCAGCACCTGCCAGGCGCTCTGCCGCGACAGCCGGCCACCGCGGGCGTTGAGGAAGGTCGCTCCGCCCGGGCCGGCTCCAGTCCCGCGCCGCGCCAGGTCGGGGCGCCCCCGAACGAGATAGGCCTCCAGTGCGGCGATGGCCGGCCGGCCCACCGGAACCAGTCGCTGTTTACCGCCCTTGCCACGCAGCAGCACTGATCGCGCCTGGGTGTCTACATCGTCGACGTCGAGGCCGACCGCTTCGGAGATCCGGGCACCGGTGGAATACAGCAGTTCCAGCAGGGCGCGGTTACGCAGGGGCAGCGGACCGTCGGACGGGGCATCCCCGCCGGCACCGTCGAGCAGTGCCAGTACCTCCTCGAGGGGAAGGCTCTTGGGCAACCGGCGACTCGGGGTCGGCGGTTTGACCGCCCGGGCGACGTCGAGGTCGATAATCCCCTCGGCGGCGGCGAAACGGTGTAGGCCGCGTACCGCGATCAGTGCTCTGGCCGCCGACACCGCCGATAGCGCGGTCACACCGGTATCGGGATCCCCGCGACGCAGCGTCACGAGGAACTCGCTGACATCGTTCTCGCTGACGTCGCGCAGATCACCGATACCCCGCAGGGTCAAATGATCGACATAACGACGCAGATCGCGACGGTACGAACTGATGGTGTTCGCTGCGACTCCACGTTCGATGGTCAGATGGTCGAGGTAGCCCTGAACCTGTCCGCCCACCGCAAGGGGTGCGGCGACAGCGATACGCCCCGCGGACTCGGCGCGAAACGTGGTCATCGACGCCCGTTTCGGGTCGCGAAGGTCGATGGGCGGTCCGGCCACGGGGCGTCGACGGGACGGGTCGGGCTCCCGTGGATGATCACCTCGTGGGCCGCCAGCACGCCGGTGGCGGCCGTCGCGTTGACGATATCGCCGGCGAGAACCCGCTCGGCGGCATCCCGCAAGCTCAGCCAGTGCACCGTCAGGTCGGCTTCCTCGTGCTCGGCCTGGGGCCGGCCGACGTGCCGCAAACCACGGGCCAGGTAGACCCGGACCGCTTCGTCACAAAACCCCGGCGAGGACGCCACGTCGACGAGAACCCGCCAATTCTCGGCGACCAGACCGGTCTCCTCGCGTAGTTCGCGGGCGGCGGCGGCGGCCGGCTGCTCCCCCGGTTCGTCGAGCAGGCCGGCGGGTAACTCCCAGAGCCGGTGGCCCAGTGGGTGCCGGTACTGGTAGATCATGGCGATCTGATCCTCGTCGTCGACTGCGGCGACGGCCACCGCTCCGTAGTGCTCGACGACCTCACGGGTGGCGGTATCGCCGCCGGGCATCCGCACCCTGTCGGTGCGCAGAGCCAGAATCTCCCCGCGAAACAAGGTTTCGGTTGCGACGATCTCGAAGTCGTGGTCAGCCACGGGCATGTTCAGCCAACGGCGGCGCGACCGCGGGTTCGGCTGGTGTGTCGGGGGTGTCCCGGTCGTTCGGATACTGCTCGGGCATTTCCACCGGCAACCGCTCGGCCGCTTTGTAGTCGAGCGCGGCGCCGACGAATGCGACGAACAGAGGATGGGGACGGGTCGGCCGGCTCTTGAGTTCGGGATGCGCCTGGGTGCCGACGAGGAAGGGATGCACGTCGGCGGGATACTCAACGAACTCAACCAGATGGCCATCCGGGGATGTGCCGGAGAACCGAAGGCCGCTTGCCGCGATCCGGTCGCGATAGGCATTGTTGACCTCGTACCGGTGCCGATGGCGCTCCGATACGGTGGTAGCTTGATATGCCTGCGCCACAACGGATTCCGGTTCCAGCACCGCCGGATAGGCACCCAGCCGCATAGTACCGCCCAGATCGGCCTCGCCGGCGACCGCGTCACGTTGATCAGCCATCGTGGAGATCACCGGATGGGGGGTGGCGGGGTCGAATTCAGCCGAATTCGCCTCGGTCATCCCCACCGAACGGGCCGCTTCGATCACGATGCACTGCAGTCCCAGGCAGAGACCGAGCAGTGGCAGGCCACGATGCCGGGCGTAGCGGATGGCACCGATCTTGCCGTCGATCCCGCGGATCCCGAAGCCTCCCGGGATGAGCACGGCGTCAACGTCATCAAGAACCGCGGCCGCCCCAGCATCGGTTTCGCAGTCATCGGATGCCACCCAGCGCATCTCGACTCTGGCCCGGTGCGCAAACCCGCCGGCGCTCAACGCCTCCGCCACTGACAGATAGGCATCGGACAGGTCGATGTACTTGCCCACCAGGGCGATCCGTACCGTCTCCCGGGGTTCGTGCACCCGTCGCAAGAGATCGTCCCAGGTAGTCCAGTCGACATCGCGGAACGGCAGATTGAGTCGGCGCACCACGTAGGCGTCGAGTTCCTCACGGTGCAGCACCTTGGGGATATCGTAAATCGACGGTGCATCCGGGGTGGAGATCACACCATCGAAGTCGACATCGCACATCAGCGCGATCTTTTCCTTCAGCGGTTCCGGCACGTCTCGATCGCAGCGCAGGATCAGCGCATCCGGGGTGATCCCGATGCTGCGCAGCGCAGCCACCGAGTGCTGGGTGGGCTTCGTCTTCAGTTCACCGGACGGCGCGAGATAGGGCACCAGGGAGACGTGCAGGAAGAAGCAATTCTCCCGACCGACCTCGTGGCGGACCTGGCGGGCGGCTTCCAGAAAGGGCTGGGATTCGATATCGCCGACAGTGCCACCTATCTCGGTGATGACGACGTCGGGCCGTCGGCCGGCCTGGTCGGGCTGTGCCATCGCGGTGATCCGCGATTTGATCTCATCGGTGATATGCGGGATGACCTGGACGGTATCGCCCAGGTACTCGCCGCGACGTTCCTTGGCGATCACCGTCGAGTAGACCTGGCCGGTGGTGACATTCGCCGATCCGGAGAGGCTGCGATCGAGGAACCTCTCGTAGTGGCCGACGTCGAGATCGGTCTCGGCGCCGTCCTCGGTGACGAATACCTCCCCGTGCTGGAATGGATTCATGGTTCCCGGATCGACATTCAGATACGGGTCGAGCTTCTGCATGGTGACCTGAAGGCCGCGGGATATCAACAGCTGGCCCAGACTGCTCGCGGTGAGGCCCTTGCCGAGTGAGGAGGCCACGCCGCCGGTGACGAAGAGGTGCTTGGTCGCGGCCTGGGGGTGCTTGCGCAATGCGGGCAAGTGCAACCTCCGTGACGACGGCGCAGGACTTTGTTCGAGCCAGGCCAAACGACTCTGAAAGGTCTGGTTGGGGCCTGCCGACCCACGGAAACTGACCCTAACACCGTCCCTGTCGGGACGGCGCTGACACACCGGGGGTGCTACTGGACGGTCACTGCTGCCGCGCCGGCGCCGATCCCGTAATCACCCGGGGCCGCCCCGCCGATCATCGCCCCGAGGGCCAGCACGCTGGTTATCCGTCCGGATTCGGAATCGAGATCGTCAACGGTGCTCACCGCACGTGCTGTTCCGGCGTCGGCCCGGGCGATCGCGACAGCCGAAACCCCGGTGGCGGAACCATACCGACCGGCGAGAACCGTCCCGGAACCGTGCGGGGCCAGGCCAGCGGCGAACCGGGCCACCGTCGCCCCCTGGTGTCCGGCGTCATCGCCCAGTGCCCCGCCGGTCACGACGACGGCCGCATCGGCCGCAGGCAGGGAGCCCGGCCCGGTGTTGTCGTAGGTCAGGAACCCGGTCTCGGCCAGCGCTGCGAGCACGGTGCCCCGGGCCGCATCGTCGACCGGCACGATTGCGGGGTCACGGTTGATCAGCAGGGCGAGCCCGAGCAGATCACCGGCTTGGGAACCCTCGTCGATCAGGCCGGTGTTCAGCCGAGTTCCCGGGGGGACGATCGGAGAGTTGACCACTGAACGCAGTTTCTCTGCGGAGCCGCCGGCCACGAACTCCTCGGTGAGCCCGATGGTGCCGGTCACCGACCCACCGGCCCGGCCGATCAGATCAGCGATACGGTCACTGTCAGCGCCGTCGGCGTCCGGGGTGCGGAAGATCACCACCGTTTTTCCGGCCAGCACACCGCGAACCATGCGGTCTGCCATCTGGCCATCGAAATCGTCCGCGGCCAGCAGTTTTTCAGTGAGGGCCCGCTTCTCGTCGGTGAGGACTTCCACCTGATGCTGCAGATCGCCCTTGTCGGCCCGCAGGACGGACTCCATGGGACCGGAGAGCATCCGGGCACCGAGGACAAACCCGGCGGCGAGCGCGATGAACACGGCCGCCAGCGACAGCACGAAACGCCGACGCGACTTCACGTCAGGTCAGCCAGCTCTGCACCCAGCTGGTCAGCTGATTCCAGTAGGTGGACAGCCAGTCGATCACCACGGTGTCGGCCCGCGATACCCACAGGGCGGCGACCACCGCGAACAAAACGGCCATGACGAGCAGAGCGATGGCTCCACCGGAAATATGGCTGCGGTACAGCGTCGAAACCGCTTTGGCATCGACCAACTTCTCGCCAACCTTCAGCCGGGTGAGGAAGGTCGACGGGTTGGTCTGCGCGCGTGAGCGATCGAAGAACTCCTCGATGCTGGCCGACTGACCGACCGTGACGATGAGCGCGGCGCCATGATGATCGACGAGCAGCAGCGCGAGATCGGTCGCGGAGCCTGCGGCCGGGAATGTCATCGCTCCGATTCCGAGGTCCTGGATCCGCTCCAGGCCCGCCGCGTGCCCATCGGCATCCGCCGGCAGCACCACCTGTGCGCCGCACTTGAGAGAGTCGGCGCTGATCTGCTCGGGATTGCCGACGATGAGAGCAGGTCGGTAGCCGCCCTCGCGCAGAATGTCGGCACCGGTACCGACGCCGACCAGCACCGGCTGATACTCCTTGATGAACGGCTTGAGCCCCTTGAGGTCCTCGGCGGCGGCCGGCCCGTCGGTAACGACAACGACATGGCGCCGGTAGACGTCGACGTCGACCTCCGGCACGCCGATACCGTCGATCAGCAGAGGGCTTTCGCTGCGAATGAATTCAATGGTGTTGCCCGCGAAGGCCTCCAGATGCGCGACCAGACCGGTCTTTGCGTCGTGCATGAGATCGGCGATCTCTTCATCGGTGCGTTCCACCCCATGCAGCAGCCGGCGGTCGCCGTGATAGATGCCACCTTCATGCAGTCGGACTTTGGAGCCGTCCTTGATCTTCCTGAAAATCTCCGGGCCGGCATTGTCGACCAGCGAGATGTTGTTCGCGACCAAGACCTCCGGTCCGAGATTGGGATAGCGCCCGGAGATCGACGGTGAGGCATTGACCACGCCGATGACTCCGGCGTCGACGAGCGCGTCGGCGGTCACCCGGTCGAGATCAAGGACGTCAAGGACCGCGATATCGCCGGGGCCCACCCGACGAAGCAGGCGGTCGATGTCCCGATCAACCCGGGCGGTCCCGGTGACACCAGGTCGTCCGTGTGCATTACGCGAGAGGAGCGCCGACATCTTCATAGGCCCGATTCTGTCGGCGCTTCACATCAACGGGCGGGAGGCGCGCCGTAACAATAGCCCCAGAAGTCTCAATCCTTCACATCAGTAACAGCGCCGAAGAGACGGCGATCAGCGCGATTCCCGCTCAGATCGAGCGGCGGCGAGCAGTTCGCGTGCGTGTGCGCGGGCGGTGTCGGACTCACCCAACCCGGCCAGCATCCGGGCCAGCTCAGCCACCCGCTGCTCATCGTCGAGCCGGCGCACCGCACTGACCGGCCCAGCACTGTCCACCACCAGATGGGTGTCGGCATAGGCGGCCACCTGCGGCAGGTGCGTGACGACGATGACCTGGTGGCCATCGGCGAGTCTGGCGAGCCGGCGGCCGATCTGGACAGCCGCCCGGCCACCCACCCCGGCATCGATCTCGTCGAACACCATGGTGGTGCCCGCCGTCGAGGCGGAGAGCACCACCTCCAAAGCGAGCATCACCCGGGACAGCTCGCCACCGGAGGCGCTCTTGCTCAGCGGTAGTACCGAGCCGCCCGGGACTGCCCCACGGTGCGCGGTGAAGCCGAACTCGACAACGTCGGTCCCCTCGGATCCGGCGTGGGCCAGCACACCCGATGGCAACAACACCGGAGCCGTATCGTCATCTCGGGCGGCGACCGGGGTGACGGTGACGGTGAACTGGGCCTCCGCCATTGCCAGACCGGAGAGCTCAGCGGTCACGGCCTCTGACAAACCGGCGGCGGCCCCGGTCCGCAAATCGGACAGCTCGACCGCCGCGGCTGCGACCTGCTCGGCAAGTTCCCCCACCCGTCTGGACAGCCCGGTCAGTGTTTCCTCCGAGACGTCGAGTTGTACCAGCCGGCGGCGGGCATCATCAGCCCACCGCAGCACCCCGTCGACATCGGCCGCGTATTTCCGGGTCAGGCTGCGTAGTTCGGCCTGGCGCGCGAGGCGGGTCTCCAGTGCGCTGGCATCGGCTGGCAGCCCGGCGAGGAAATCGCCCAGCTCCCCTGCCACGTCGCCGACCACACCGAGCATCTCGGTGAGGCGCCGTCCGAGGTCGGTAAGCCCGATATCGCCGACAGAGTCCAACAAGGTGGCTGCGCGGGCCAGCAAATCGATGGCGGAACGGTCATCGACGTTCGCGGCGATGTCATCAGTTCCGGACAGCGCGGTCCGCGCACCGGCGGCAGCCTCCCGAACGGCGTCCAGTTCGGAGAGCCGGCGAATCTCGTCGACCAGAGCCTCATCTTCGCCGGGTACCGGATCCACCTGCTCAATCTCGGCAAGTCCGAACTTCAGCCGATCGGCTTCCTGGGCCATTTCGCGGGCACGGTTGGAACGGTCAACCAAATCACGCCGGGCGGCCAACCAGGCGTCTCGCAGCTTCCGGTAGTTCTCCAACCGCTCTGCCGCCCCGGCGAAGCGATCCAGCGCCGCGCGTTGCTCGTCGGGGCGCATCAATCGCAGCTGATCGTTCTGACCGTGCAGCGTCAGCAGGCCGGTGGTGAACGTCGTCAGCGTTCTGGCCGGCACGCTACGCCCCCCGAGGTAGGCGCGGGAGGGACCCTCGCGGTTGACGGTGCGCAGGGCGATGATGGCGCCGTCATCGTCGCGTTCTGCGGCACAGGAGTCGAGGATCTCCTCGACCCGGCCGGCAATGTGGGCATCAATCTCGTCGGTACTGAATCGGCCCTCCACCACCGCCCGGCCGGATCCGGACCGCACCCTGCCGACCTCGGCACGGGCACCGCCGAGCAGGTGCAATCCGGTAACCACCATGGTCTTTCCGGCACCGGTCTCCCCGGTGAGAACAGTCAACCCGCGGTCGAATTCGGCAGTGGCGGAGACGATCGCGCCGAGGGACTCGATCCGGATCTCGGCGAGCATCTAGCGCTCGCGCCAACTGGTCACCGGCAGCTGGAACTTGCGCACCAGACGGTCGGTGAAGGGCGCGCTGTCCAGCCGCACCCACTTGAGCGGAACGTGGCATTTGGTCACCTGGAGCCGCCCTCCGGCCGGTACCACGATTTCGCGGCGCCCGTCGCAGAGCACCACCGCATCCGGGTTATCCGGGTCGACGTCGATGGTGATCACCGCATTGGGATTGGTCACCATCGGCCGGGCGAACAATGCGTGCGCGTTGTTGGGCACCACGATGATCGCCTCGAGGTCGGGCCACACCACCGGGCCGCCCGCGGAAAACGCGTATGCGGTGGAACCGGTGGGACTCGATACCAGCACCCCGTCGCAGCCGAAGGCCGAAACCGGCCTGCCATCGATGGTGACCATGACACCCAGCACGCCCTGGTGGATATCTTTCTCCAAGCTGGCGTCGTTGAGCGCCCACCCCCGGCCGAGCACCTCACCGCCGGCACTGACAAGGATGTCGAGCGCCATCCGGTGTTCGACCCGATAATCCCGGGCGATGATGTGCTCGAGGACCGTGTCGATGGCATCAGCCTCGGCTTCGGCCAGAAACCCGATCCGACCGAGATTGACGCCGAGCACCGGGATCTCGGCATTGCGGGCAAGCTCAGCCGCCCGAAGAAACGTGCCATCCCCGCCCAGGACCAGAACCAGTTCACAGCCCACAGCGGCGCCGGCATCGCCGTCGACCACCTCGATCTCGGCCCCGGTTGCGTGCAACTCGGCGGGGTCCAGATGCAGACCACCGCGATCGACGGCCTCGCGGGACAACAGCCGAAGCCGAATATCGTTCTGCCCCAGCACGGTACCGACTCGGCGGGCGGTCTCATTGGCCTCGTTGCGGCCCGGGTGCACCACCAGCAGGACCGTTCGGCGTTGGCGGTCTGCCATCACGGTGTCTCCATCGTCACCGGGGTCCCGCCTCAACGGCGCGGGATATCGCATCCGCCAGCGCGTCACCAGCCAGGGGGCTGCCGGAATCAGCGCGCAGTCGCAGGAAATACTCCACATTGCCCGACGGCCCGGGCAGCGGACTCGCCGTCACCGCGACCGCGGGCCAGCCCAGTTCAGCAGCCCGGGCCGCGACCCCGAGAACCGCCCCGGCGCGCAACCGGGGATCGGAAACCACCCCGCCGGCACCGACATTGTTTCTGCCCACTTCGAACTGCGGTTTCACCATCGGAACGATATCGCCGTCCGGGGCAGCGCAGGCGGTCAGTGCCGGCAACACGGTCCCCAGGGAAATGAATGACAGGTCCGCGACGATCATGTCGGCCGGACCGCCGATCGCATCGGGTTCCAGATCGCGGACGTTGGTCCGCTCCACCACCTGCACCCGGTCATCCGAACGCAGCGACCAGGCGAGCTGGCCGTACCCGACATCGACCGCGACCACCTCGCGTGCACCGCGGTCCAGTAACACCTCGGTGAAGCCCCCGGTCGACGCACCGGCGTCCAGACAACGGCGCTGACACACATCGATGGCGAAGACGTCCAGCGCGCCGATGAGCTTGTGCGCGCCGCGCGAGACCCAGGCCCTCTCATCGGCCCCGCCGACGGTGATCCGAGCGGTAACCTCGACAGCGGTCGCGGGTTTGGCCGCGGGCATCCCGTCGATGGTGACGCGCCCCGCACCGATGAGTTCGGCCGCCTGCTGACGGGAGCGGGCCAGCCCCCGCCGGACCAGTTCAGCGTCAACCCGGGCCCGTCGCGGCATACGCAGCTCAGTCCTTCTCGACCGATTCCAGGGCGTCGACCAAGATCTGATGCGCCTCCTCGAGGCGGTGGCCGACGGCGTCGATATCGGTCGTGTCCGGGTCGGCCTCGGCGCCAACGGTGTGGTCCGGTGCCGGCCGGGGCAGCTCAGCCAGAATCGCGTCAACCCTGGCGAGGATCGCGTGGGGTTCGGTATCCATATCGGCGTTCACGCTAGCGGATCGGGTTCGTCGAGCAATGACCAGCGCCGCAGCGCTGACCTGGCCACGATATCGCCGGCCCGCACCGTACCCGTCGGCCCATCCCCGGCCTCGTCCCAGACAGCCCGGGCGGTGGCCCGCACGATCGACAATCCATCAGCGCCGGGGGCGTACCCGGTCGAGCTGACGATGACACCATCGGGGCCGGCCTCGGTTTTCCAGGCCGGGTGTGCCGCAACCTCCAGGCCGGGCGCGCTGTCCAGCAGGGCCCGCAGGTCGGTGCCGATATATGTGGGGCGGTGAATAAGATCGGCGTGCACCGCGTCGCGAGCAGTGCTGACCCCGGTCAGCACCATCAGGCTTGGCAGGCCGGCGGCGTTCGCCCCGGCGATATCGGTATCCAGCCGGTCGCCCACCACCAGCGGGGTGCGGTACCGACCGCGCGCGAGGGCGTCGAACATCAGGGTGGGCGCCGGTTTGCCGGCGACCAGCGGTTCGGTACCGGTGGCAGTCCGGAGAACCGCAACCATAGCCCCGTTACCGGGAACCAGCCCCCGCTCGGTCGGTAGAGTCGGGTCCAGATTGGTCGCCACCCACAATGCGCCGGACTCGACAGCGAGGGTCGCCTCGGCGAGATCGGGCCAGCCGAGGCTCATCGACAAGCCCTGGACAACGGCGACGGGCTGATCGGCGAAGGTGCGGACGGGCTGCAATCCGACGGTGCTGATCTCCGCGGCCAGTGCGCCCGTACCGAGAACCAGCACCTTGGCATCCGGCGGAAGCCGGTCCGCCAGCAGCCGTGCCGCGCTCTGGGCGCTGGTTGCCACATCATCGTCGCTGGCGGTGAAGCCCAATTCACGCAGGTGATCGGCGACCTCCCGGGCTGAACGGGAAGCATTGTTGGTGACGAAGATCGCCCGGCTGTCGACCGCCGTCAGCGTTTCCACCGCACCGCTGGTCGGCACATGGCCGCGGAACAGGGTGCCGTCCAGATCGAGAAGTAGGCAGTCATGCTGCTGCGCAAGCGATTCCATCTCAGGAAAGCTCGTCGATCCGGTCCTCGGCATCGGTGACCCCGTGGATATCGGCGGCCGCCGACTTCATGAACCATCCCAGCGCATCGTCGGGCCGGGCGAGCGCCAGCAGTGTCTCGGCGTGCGCGTAGAACAGCCGGGCAGCGGTCGACCCGGTTCGGGACGGGTCGAGCGCCGGTGATGACAAAACGGCCAACGCCTGATCCAGTTGGCCGAGGTCGGCCCGGGCACCCGCGGCGACGATCCGCATCTCGTCGGCGTCGTCCCCGGTGAGGGCCGCAGCCTCCGGGCTCCGGGCCAACTCGATCGCGCGTTCGGGTCTGCCGACGCCACGCTCGCAGTCGGCGATGAGCGGCAGCAGCGCGGATTTCGAGCCCATCCGACGCGCCGCCCGGAACTCCGACAGTGCCTGCGCCCAATCCCCGCAGTGATAGGCCGCAATTCCGACCGCCTCCCGAATCGCGGCAATCCGGCCGGACCGGGCGCGGGCGGCCTGGGCATGGGATAAGGCGGCTTCGGGGTCGGCGTCGAGGAGCTCTCCGGCCGCGACGAGATGCCGCGCCACGGTGTCGGCGGTGGACTTGTCCAGGGTGAACAGCTCGGCGCGGACATCCGGGGCCAGCTGTTTAGCCTCGACAGTCGCGGGGATGAGCGGCCGGCCCGGGACCCCGGCCGCGTCGGGGCCGATTGGCTGCTGGGGCTGCGTACGGCGGGCACGATCCGGGCCGGACCGCCGCGGCGCAGCAGCATGCGGACGCCGTTTGACCACCCGATCCGGTTGGGCGGCGCTGCGGGCGGGCCGGCGGCCTGTGTTCTCGCTATTTTTATCGTCGACCATTTGGGCTAAGGATACGGGCAGTGCGGATCTGCCGACAATTCGGCGTTATTCGGTAATTGCCTGGTGATCTCGGCGGAGTAATTTTTTATGGCATAAAGCGGAGCACCCCCCGATTTCTCGGGGGGTGCTCCTTAATGTGTGTTCGGCGGTGTCCTACTTTTCCACCCGGGTTGGGTAGTATCA
>CAZKUK010000059.1:1357-15720 GCA_964555915.1 uncultured Mycobacterium sp. | reverse complement strand
TCGGGATCGACCCGATGATGACGTACCAGCCCATCCGGTAGTCGATGTTGTCGCGTCGCCCAGGGTCGAACAGCCCGCCGAACCAGGCTTTCACGATGCGGACGATATCCCGACCGAAGTACACCAGGACGGCGGCTTCGGTACCGAGTTGCGAGACGGCGGTGAAGGAGGCTCCGGCATCACCGTCGAAGAACACCCGCGACACGATCGCCAGGTGGCCGGACGAAGAGACGGGCAGGAACTCGGTCAGGCCCTGCACAATCGACAGGACCACCACCTGCAACCAGGACATCGACGCCACATCCACGCCGCTGACCGTACCCGCGGTATTTCAACGAATAAGAATCAGCGCACCGGCACGGCATCGGCGACCGCGTCGCGGACGGCGGCGGACAGGCTGCGAGCGTCATCGACATCGAGGTCGGACAACCCGCGGGCGGCAGTCGCCACCACATCTTCGGGCAGTGGAACCGGCCCGGCCAACCGAGGCCGGTAGACCTCGATGAACAATCGACCCCGATGGACCCTGAAAGAAAAACTGCGCCCGTCACCGAGCCACCCGAATCCATTGGCCGAAGAACCGGTCGTCATATCCTCGAAGACGAATGCAGATCCGTGTATTTGCGAGACCGCGGCCAGGGTCATGAACTCACCATAATGTGACTTACGCAGTCGCGGGCCCGAACCGCCCAACCTGCTGCGCAGTGTCCCGCCGGGTCCTGCACCTAGACTTCGACTGCCTCGACTGCCAACCCGACCGCTTAACCCGACCTGCCCGAGGGACGACCCGATGCCAGAAGCCGGAAATCGCATCGCACTGCTCAGCGCAGCGGCCGGCTTGCTGCTGGTCACCGCCGTCGGTGGCTGCTCGAAACTGACCGATATCCCGCCGGCCACCATCGAACCGGCCCGGGCGGCAGTTTCTCCGCGGCCGACTGCGGCCCCTGCCGGTCAGACACTGCCGTTCAGCGGGCGGCCTGAAGCGGTGATCACCGACGCGGTCACCGGATCGCTGGTGATTCTTGCCCCGGGTACCGATCCCGGGGGTCCGGGGACGCTGACAGTTCTTGACCGCTCCGGTGCGACCCGCACCGTGACGTTGCCCGGCCCGGCCACCAGCGTCATCGGAGATGGCGACGGAACGGCTTATGCCGCGACCAGGGGCGGCTTCTTCGCCATCGATCTCGACACCGGCGTACTTGACGCCGGTGAACCCGACGCCGGTTCACCGACCCGGACGGCGATACCGGGGCACTCCGATACCGACTTCACCGCGATCGCCCGCCGCGGTGACGGCAGGCTCGTCCTCGGCAGTGCCGACGGCAATGTCTACACCCTCACCGAGGATCTCACCGTGGCCCGCGAGGTCGACATCTTCGCCCGGGTGGATGCGATCGTCACCGAGGGCGACACCGCCGTCGTCCTCGACCGCGGACAGACTTCGGTGACGGCCCTGAACGTCGACGGCTCCCCCGCCCAGGCCCTGCGGGCCGGCCTGGGCGCGACCACCATCACCGCGGACCCCGCGGGCCGGGTCCTGGTGACCGACACCCGTGGCGGGCAGCTGCTGGTCTTCGGGGTCGATCCGCTGATCGAACGCCAGGCCTATCCGGTGGGCGGGTCGCCGTTCGGAGTTGCAGGGTCGCCGACGCTGGTCTGGGTGTCCCAGACTGCGACCAATACCGTCGTTGGCTACGATCTGTCCACCGGCATTCCCGTGGAAAAGGTGCGCTATCCGACCGTGCAGCAACCCGATGCGCTGGCCTACGACACCCCGAGCGACACTCTCTACGTGGTGTCTGGTTCCGGTGCCGGCGTGCAGGTGATCCGCGATGCAGGGGCCGGACGATGAGCGCGGCGCGGTACGGCCGGATGCCCGCCGCCTGGGAGCGCGAACTCTCCAAGGACACCTCCGGAGATTATGACTGGATTCCACTGCGGCTTCCGCCGGAGGTGACCCGGATAAACGCCTCAACGAGGCTGTCCATCGAGGCCGAGTACCGCGGCTGGGAACTGACCCGGGTGCGTCTGTATACCGATGGAAGTAGGCGAGTGCTGTTGCGGCGCAAAAAATCCCGATCCGACGACCGGGGAAACCAGTACCCGGCCGACCAGCCCGCACTATGATTTACCCCGCGGTGCGGCGCGCCCTCTTCCTGGCGCCGCCGGAACGTATCCATACGCTGGCGTTCGCCGCACTGCGCGGGGCCACCGCCACCGAGTCGTTTCGCCGCCCGCTCCGGAAGGCACTGGCACCTGGCGATCCGATTTTGGCAAGCACCGTCTTCGGCCTTCGCTTCCCCGGGCCACTCGGCCTCGCCGCCGGGTTCGACAAGGACGGACTCGGCGTGTCCGGCTGGGGGGCACTGGGATTCGGCTACGCCGAAGTCGGCACGGTCACCGCCCAGCCGCAGCCGGGGAATCCTGAGCCGAGGCTCTTCCGGCTTCCTGCCGATCGAGCCCTGCTCAACCGGATGGGCTTCAACAACCACGGCGCGGGCCAACTCGCGCTGAGGCTGGCCCGCCGTCACCCGGACGTGCCGATCGGAGTCAATATCGGCAAATCGAAGGTCGCCCCGCCCGAGCTCGCCGGCCAGGACTATGCCGCCAGTGCACGACTTCTGGGTCCGTTGGCCGACTACCTGGTGGTCAATGTCAGCTCCCCGAATACCCCGGGGCTGCGCGATTTACAGGCCGTGGAGTCGCTCCGCCCGATCCTGATCGCCGTCCTGGCTGAAACCTCGACGCCGGTGCTGGTCAAAATTGCCCCTGATCTGTCCGATGACGATGTCGACGCCGTCGCCGACGTCGCGGTCGAGCTGGGCCTGGCCGGCATCGTCGCGACCAATACGACGGTCTCCCGCGCGGGTCTGCGCACCACCAATGTCTGCGACCTCGGCCCCGGTGGCATCTCGGGCCCACCGGTGGCCCGGCGGGCGTCCGAAGTGCTGCGCAGGCTGTACGCCCGGGCCGGTGACCGGCTGGTACTGATCGGAGTGGGCGGTATCGAGAACGCCGCCGATGCCTGGGAGCGGATTACCGCAGGCGCATCGCTACTGCAGGGCTACACCGGGTTCGTTTACGGAGGTGGCCTGTGGGCCAAGCATATTCACGACGGCGTTGCCCAACGCCTGCACGCCGGCGGGTTCACATCGCTGAGCGAGGCCGTCGGCTCGGCCGCGGGCTGAGCCACCGGCCACGATCACGTCTGCTGGTAGGTCCCGTGGATGACGGCCCGCGCGATCGAGGTCATGAACAGGTTGAAGCCCAGGTAGGCCGGGCTGGCATCGGCCGTGAGATCCAGCTTCTCGACGCTCACCGCATGCACCGCGACGAAATACCGGTGGGCGCCGTGCCCGGCGGGCGGGGCGGCACCGACGTAACGGGGCAGACCGGCGTCGTTGCGCAGGGTTAGCGCATTTCCCGGCAGTACCGACCCGTCACCCGCGCCGGCCGGCAAGTCGGTGACGGTGGCGGGCAGGTTGGCTACCGCCCAGTGCCAGAACCCGGAGGCGGTGGGCGCGTCCGGATCGAACACGGTCACCGCGAAGCTGCGGGTCTGCTCCGGGAAACCCGACCAGCTCAGCTGCGGCGAGATGTCCTGGCCGCCGGCGCCCATCATTCCGCTTACCTGCTCTGTCTTCAGCGGCCGGGTGTCGGTGATATCGGTGCTGGTCAGCGTGAAACCGGGCAGCTCGGGCAGGAAGTCGTACGGGTTATAGGGGAAAGCCATCGTCGATACCCTTCAGGTCAGCAGTTTTCCAGGAAATGCTCGAGCACCCGGGCGCCGAACTCGAGCGCGTCCACGGGTACCCGCTCGTCGACACCATGGAATAGTGCCGCGAAGTCCAGATCCGGCGGCAGCCGCAGCGGAGCGAATCCGAAACACCGGATACCAAGGCGCGCAAATGCTTTTGCATCGGTACCGCCGGACAGCATATAGGGAACGGTGCGCGCGTCGGGATCCATCGCCAGCAGCGCCTCGTTCATCGCGTCCACCAGAGCGCCGTCAAAACTGGTCTCGTAGGAGGGCAGTTCGGTAATCCATTCCCTGGTGATGTCGGGGCCGATGAGTTCATCGACTTCCCGCTCGAAGGCGGCCTGCCGCCCGGGCAGCACCCGGCAGTCCACCACGGCCTCGGCGGTGGCCGGGATGACATTGGCCTTGTAGCCGGCGTTGAGCATGGTCGGGTTGGCGGTATCGCGCAGCGTCGCACCGACCAGTCGCGCGATGGGGCCGAGCTTGGCCACCGCACCTTCGATATCGGGCGAGTCGAGGTCGAACCCGTAGCCGGTCTCCTCACCGACCGCGGTAAGGAACTGCTTGACGGAATCGGTGAAAACCAGCGGAAACTGATGGGTGCCCAATCGCGCTACCGCCCGGGCGATCGCGGTGACGGCATTGTCCTCGTGGACCATCGACCCGTGCCCGGCCCGGCCGCGGGCGGACAGCCGCATCCACAGCAGACCCTTCTCGGCGGTCTCGATCAGATAGATCCGACGCTCGCCACCATCACGTCGCGGCAGGGTCACCGAGAAACCACCCACCTCCCCGACCGCCTCGCTGACACCGGTGAACAGGTCGGCCCGGTTGTCGACCAGCCACTGTGCGCCGTACTCTCCCCCGTGTTCCTCATCAGCGACGAAAGCGAACACCAGATCGCGCGGCGGGACGACTCCGGATCGTTTGAAGTGACGGGCCACCGCCAGCATCATCCCGCACATATCTTTCATATCGACCGCGCCGCGGCCCCAGACATATCCATCGGACACCGCCCCGGAGAACGGGTGCACGCTCCAGTCGGCGGCTTCGGCCGGCACCACGTCGAGATGTCCGTGGATGAGCAGCGCCCCGCGCGACGGGTCGGCACCGGCCAGCCGGACGAAGACATTGCCACGGTTGGGGGCCCCGGATTCGACGTATTCCGGTTCGTAGCCCACCTCGCGTAACTGCTCGGCAACCCACTGGGCGCACTCCCGCTCACCTTCGGTGGTCGCCGGATCGCCGGTATTGGAGGTGTCGAACCGGATCAGCGCGCTGACGAGACCGACCACCTCGTCCGCGGGAGAAGTCACGATCCTTTCCTACCATTGGGCGCCACGGTCGGCAGCACCGGACTCGCCTACCACATCGTTAACAGAATCCCCATTTACAACACGCCTAACAGCGTGGTTTATTTACTCCGATGAACTGTCGCACCCCGGTGATCACCGCACTGCTCTGCCTCTCGGTCAGCGGCTGCGCCACCACCACCGCCGGCACCGCGACCCCGGCCGCGACCGCACCGCTGACCACCGCGGAAACGCTGCCGTCACTGCTGCTCTCAGCCCCCGAGGTCGGATCGGCACTGTCCAGCGGCGATATGGTCGTCACCCGAGACGTCGACGCGCTCTGGGATGACAGTTCCCGCCTCGACGAAGGGGTCGATTGCCTGGCAGTAGCCGGTGCGGCCCAGCAGGCGGTCTACGCCGGCAGTGGCTGGACCGATATGCACGGTCAGGTGCTCCGCGAACCCCCGACCACACAATGGGCGCACTTTGCCACCCAGGCGGTGGTGCTGTTCCCCAGCGCCGGAACCGCGGAGGAGTTCTTCGCCCGGTCCCGGGCCAGCTGGTCCGGCTGCTCTGATCGCGAGCTCACCTACCCGCAGCCGCTGGCTCCCGAGCAACTCTGGTCGATCGGCCCGGTCGGCCTCGAGCGTGACGTCCTCGCGATCTCCCGGGTCCAGCGCGGGCCCCAACGGTGGTCCTGCCAACGGGCGCTGACGGTCCACGGAAACGTCGCTGTCGACGTGGAGGCGTGCAGCCTGGCCGGAACGACGTCGGCGGCGACGACGATCGCCAGCACTATCGCCAACCGGCTACCGACCTCCTGAGCGCGGGTTTGAGCCGAGGACTGTCGATCCGATAGCCTTAGGCGCCCGCCGCGGTGGGCTTCTTCAGGTCCGAGTGGCGGAATGGCAGACGCGCTAGCTTGAGGTGCTAGTGCCCTATTAACGGGCGTGGGGGTTCAAGTCCCCCCTCGGACACCCGCCGGGGCCGACTGGCCCCGCGTCATCGACGAAGCCGGTTGGAGATGATCGGTCAGACGGCGGCGGTCACGGCTGAGTCTTGCGTGCCGCGCGGCCCCGGGTGCGCCACAGACTCGCGACGGTGGTGACGATGAGCACCACGGCGATGAAGCCGATGGACATCTGCGTCGAGATCTCCGGCACGTTGACATAGGCGCCGTCGTTGATGAACCCGAGGGTGTTCTTGTGCAGCGCGTGCAGCACCAGCTTGATCCCGATGAAACCGAGGATGATCGACAGGCCCGCCGACAGGTAGATCAACCGGTCCAGCAGGCCGCCGATCAGGAAGTACAACTGGCGCAGACCCATCAGCGCAAAGGCGTTGGCCGTGAAGACGATATAGGCCTCCTCAGTCAGCCCGTAGATCGCCGGGATCGAATCCAGCGCGAACAGCAGGTCGGTGAAACCGATCGCGACCAGCGCCAGCAGCATCGGGGTGACGGCCCGCTTGCCGTTGATGCGGGTGAGGAACTTGTCGCCGTCGTAGTCGTCGGTGGTCGGCACGAAGCGGCGCACCAGCGAGACGATCCGGTTCTCACGTTCCACCTCGACCTCCCGCTCGTGGCCGCTCTCACGGGCCAGCTTGAGGGCGGTGACGATGAGAAATATGCCGAAGATGTAGAACACCCAGCTGTAGGCGTTGATCGCCGCGGCGCCGAGGGCGATGAAACCCGCGCGCATGACCAGCGCCATCACGATGCCGATCAGCAGTAGTTTCTGCTGATAGGCCCGAGGCACCGCGAACGAGGACATGATCACGGTGAACACGAACAGGTTGTCGACCGAGAGGGCTTTCTCAGTCACGTAGCCGGCGAAGTACTCGCCGCCGTACTGGCCACCCCACTGCCACCAGACGAAGAACCCGAAGACCACGGCAAAGGTGATGTATACCGTCGACCAGATCGCCGATTCGCGGAAGGTCGGATCATGCGGAACCCGCACATGGGCGAAGAAGTCGAAGACGAACAGACCCAGAATGACGACGCAGGTGATGACCCAGACCTGGGTGGACACGCCCATAGCGCGAAGTATTCGGGAAATAAGGTTCGTACGTCAAACCATGTTCGGCGCGCCCCGGCGGAGGTGCCGGGATCCGCGCCGCGCAGTCAGCGCGAAACCCAGCCAGGACACCAGCACGGCCAGGAAAACCGCAGCCTGCACATATCTCGTCGCATCCGCCGGGTAGATCGCCCCGGTGATGTAGTGGTCGATGAAACCGGCCGAACTCAGCGGCGCCATCCCCGCCCGCGGACGGGCCCACTGCTCAAGTGCGGTCAATGGGCACCAGAGGCCAACGGTCACACTGGCCGTCCCCCACATCACCGCCGGCAGATGCAACCAGATGCTGCGCCGCCACCGCAGCGCCAGGAAACCGCCCGTGGGCAGATAGACAAGGAAGGCGAAGTGAGCGGCGGCGACTAGCAACACCAACGCGACATAGACCGGCCGCATAATTCGAGCCTACCGAGAACATGTGGCGCAGACGTAGCGTGAACGGGTGCCAGCGGTGCTGTTCGTCCTCAATGACCCGTCGGCGCCGGAGGCGGTGCTGGGCGAGGCGTTCGCCGAGTGCGGTTTCGATATCAGCACCTTCACTGTGGTGCCGCCCGACCGTGTCGACGATCCGGCGCTCGATACCGCCTTCCCGGATCCCCGCGACTATGACGTCATCGCCCCCCTGGGCGCGCGCTGGGCGGTCTACGACGATCGGATCGCCCGGCGCTGGGTGGCTGGTGAGATCGAGATGGTGCGCCATGCGCTGTCCGAGGGTGTGGGGGTGTTCGGGGTGTGTTTCGGGGCACAGTTGCTCGCGCAGGCGCTCGGCGGCACCGTCGCCCGGTCACCGCGGCCGGAGATCGGCTGGCATCAGGTGTCTAGCGCGAAACCCGAACTGCTGCCCGGCGGCCCGTGGTTCCAATGGCATTTCGATCGCTTCACACTGCCGCCGGATGCCGTCGAGATCGCCCGTAACGCCTGCGCCCCCCAGGCTTTCCTCCAGGGCCGCGCGCTGGGAGTCCAATTTCACCCCGAGGTGGACCATGACCTGGTGGAACGCTGGATGACCGAGGACGATGGCGCCGAGATCACCCGACTGGGCCTGCGGCCCGACACTGTCCGCGCCGACACCGCAGCCAACGTCGAGGATGCCGGCCGGCGGCTACGACTGCTGGTCCGTGGGTTTGCCGACATGCTCGCCCAGGATGGCCTCGACGACGTCGGCGGCCGCCGGTAGCGCGGCGGCGACCGCCGGACTCAAACCCTCACCGTGCCCGGTGTCGGTGATATCGATGGTGACCACCACCAACGCAGCTGGAAACCGCCCCAGTGCTCGTCCCAACTCGTAGGTTTGCCGCAGGCCGAGATCATGCGAGCTCACCGGGGCGGACTCGTTCAGGTCGGCGATGGCGCAGCGTCGAATCCGGCCCGGCTCAGCACCATCGGCGGCATCGACAAGCACTGCCAGCCCGGTCCCCGCCCAGGCGTCCAGAATCGCCGACGGCTCTGCTGCGCAGATCAGCGCCGGCACACCGCGGGCGGCCAGCTCAGCCGCCACCGCCGGCCCGATTCCATCATCACGGCGAAACTCGTTGCCGATCCCGATAACGACACAATCTGCCGACGACGGACTCAACGCCGGTCCACTGTCACCGTCAGGAAGTGGGTGGAGCACGAGATGCAGGGGTCGTAATTGCGGATGGTTCGTTCGCACATCGCGGTGAGCGCCGCATCGTCGAGTCCGGCATCGTCTTCCACCACCCGGACCAGGTCGTTTTCGATGGCCGCCTGATTCTGGGAGGTCGGCGGGATGATCTCCGCGGCCTTGACCAGACCGGCCTCGTCGATCTCATAGCGGTGATAGAGCAGCCCGCGCGGTGCCTCGCTGACGCCGTGGCCCACACCGGGCCGGGCTTCGACATCGACGAAAGGCCGCGACGGCCGCACGTAGCCGTCGATGATCCGCAACGCCTCATCGACCGCGTAGACCACCTCGACCGCCCGAACCACAATGCTCCGGAACGGGTTTCGGCATTCGCGTGACAAACCGGCAGCGGTGGCCGCCTCTTGGGCCAGCGGGGAGAGTTGCCGGTGGTTCAGCGAGTAGCGGGCCAGCGGGCCGGTCAGGTGGCGGCCGCCGTCGAGGGTGGCGTGCAGGGCGGTCGAGTGCGGCACCTGGGTCTCGCGGACATGCTCGCTGAACTCGGCCACCTCGAACGCCGGCCCGGCACTGCGCGCGATCACCCCGTTCTCGATGGCGTAGGCCGGACCGGTCAGCGCCAGCAGTTCGTGCTCGACCCGCAGTTCAGGAAAGTCGAAACCGGCCACCCAGGTGACGGTCGCCAAAGCATCGTCGAGGGCGCGCCGCAACTGCTCGGCCAGCGACACGAGATCAGCGCGGTCCGGAACCGAGTAGAAGCCGCCGAGTCGGACATTGATCGGATGAATCGATCGGCCACCGACCGCTTCCATCAACCGGTTCCCGGCTTTTTTCAGCGCCAGCCCCCGCTCCACCGCCGCACGGTGATCCCGCGCCACCGTGAAAATATCCGGTGCACCGAGGAAATCCGGCGCGTGCAACATGTAGATGTGCAGTGCGTGGCTGTGAATCCACTCACCGCAGTACAGCAGCCGCCGCAAGGCAATGAGTTCCGGATCCAGCGTTGCCCCGCAGGCGTCCTCGATGGCATTACACGCACTGACCTGATAAGCCACCGGGCAGATACCGCAGATCCGGGCGGTGAGATCCGGCGGTTCGGTATATGCCCTACCACGCAGGAAGGCCTCGAAGAACCGTGGCGGCTCGTAGATATTGAGTTCGACACGTTCGGGCACGCCGTTGCGCAACTCGACGTGCAGAGCGCCCTCCCCCTCGACCCGGGTGAGGGCGCCGACCCGCAGGGTGCGCCGCGACCCGCTCACTGGCCGGTCCGTTCGGCGTCCCGGTCGTCCCCGCGGGCATCGTGGAACTGCGTGACGTTGAATGTGCTGAGGACCCGATCGACGTCGCCGGCGGACATTCCGTCGCGGCGCAACAGCGGAATCGTGGCGCCCAGATTGGGGGTGGCCATCGGGCCGAAACATCCGTAACAGCCGCGGTGGTGCCGGGGACACAGCGCCCCGCAGCCGGCATGTGTGACCGGGCCCAGGCAGGCGATCCCCTCGGCAACGGTCACACAACTGACGCCGGCCCGTTTGCATTCGGTGCATACGGTCGCCGAGGGCAGTCGCGGTTTGCGGCCGACCAGCAGCGCGGCGAGCGTATCGAGGAGTTGGCCGCGGTCGATCGGACAACCGCGCAGTTCATAGTCGACCGGTACGTGCGCCGAGGCCGGCGTGGAGGTAGCCAGTGTGTCGATATAGTCCGGCCGGGCGTACACGACCGAGGCGAACTCGGCGACATCGGCGAAATTGCGCAACGCCTGGATACCGCCCGCGGTGGCACAGGCGCCGATCGTCACCAAAACACCGGACTGCTCGCGAATCTCGTGAATCCGGCGTTCATCTGCCGGGGTGGTCACCGAGCCCTCGACCAGCGATACGTCATAGGGTCCATCCATCACCGCACTCGATGCCTCGGCGAACGCGGCGATCTGAACCTGCTCAGCCAGGGTCAGCAGCTCGTCCTCGCAGTCGAGCAGGGTGAGTTGGCAACCGTCGCACGAGGCAAACTTCCAAACCGCCAAGGTAGGCATCTACAGTTCCTCAACTTCCAGCAGGGGCCGGGCCACGTCGTAGCCCACCACCGGGCCGTCGCGGCACAACAGCAGTGGACCGAGCTGGCAATGCCCGCACCACCCCATGCCGCACTGCATATTTCGCTCTAATGAGACTCGGATATTCTGTGCTGCAATCTTTTTAGCGGCCAGCACCGCCGCGCTGGAGCGCATCATCGGCTCCGGTCCGCACAGGAAAGCCGTTGTCCGATCAGGCTGAAACGTCATCTGGTGCAGCGGCTCGGTGACAAATCCGACTTCCCCGGACCACCCCCGGGCCGGTACATCCACGGTCAGATATGTCTCCATCCGCGGATCGGACCGCCAGGCTTGGAGTTCCTCGCGGTACAGAAAGTCCTCCTGCGTGCGGGCACCGGCGATCACCACCACCCGCCCGTAACGCTCGCGGTCAGCCAGCGCCCCGAGTACCACCGGTCGCAGCGGGGCAAGTCCCACGCCCCCGGCGACGATGATGAGGTCACGGCCGGCTGCCTCCCGCAGACCCCAGCTGGTTCCGAAAGGCCCGCGCACCCCGATCGTGGATCCGGGCTCGGCGGCACACAGGGCGGCACTGACCGCACCGACCGACCGGATCGTGTGGGTGATGGTGCCGTCAGTGATCGACGGGTCGCCGCTGACCGAAATCGCGATCTCCCCGACGCCAAAGGCGTACAGCATCATGAACTCACCGGGGGCCGGCGGCGGAAGCGCTTCACGCTCCGGCCGCAGGCCCAGTGTGATTGAGTCGGCGTTCTCGGTGACCGCCGAGCACACCCGATAACGCACCGGCGTCATCGAGTGCGTCGTCGGCCGTACCGCCACCTCAGTCATCGGCAAGCTTCCCCGCAGCGATCGGACCCTCGACATCGGATTCGGACCGTTGCCGATCGAGGATGGCCATCTCCTCGGTGATGTCGATCCCGGTGGGACACCAGGCGATACAGCGACCGCATCCCACGCACCCCGAACTGCCGAACTGGTCATGCCAGGAGCTCAGCTTGTGGGTCAGCCAGTGCCGGTATCGGGAAGCTCCGCTTCGGCGAACCTCTCCTCCGTGGATGAATGTGAAGTCCGGCTCGAAACAGGAGGCCCATTCCGACCACCGCTCGGCATGCTCGCCGGCCAGGTCGGTGACATCGGAGGTGGAGGTGCAGAAGCATGTCGGGCAGACCATGGTGCAGTTGCCACAGGTAAGACAGCGACTGGCCACCTCCGACCAGTGTGATGACTCGCGGGAATCGACGAGAAGCCGACGCAGGTCGGTCTCGGGCATCTCCCGGCCCATCTTCGCTGCCGCTGCGGCAACCTCGGCGGTTGCGGCCGCGCACTCTTCCGGTTCGGCCACCCGGCGCGGCAAACCGGCCAGCACCTCGGCACCCGCCTCGCTCCCCACCTCGACCAGGTAAGTGACTGTCCCGTCGACCAAACGTTCGGTCAGTGCCAGATCGTAGTTCGGTGCGCAGGCCGGGCCGGTACCCATCGAGGCACAGAAGCACAAGCCCCCAGGTTCGGTGCAGTTCACCGCGACAATGAACGTGCCGTCGCGCCGTCCCCGATAACTGCCGTCCGGGTGTGCGCCGCCGACCATGACCCGATCCAGGACGGAGATCGCGGCGAGGTCACAACCCCTGACCCCCAGGAAGGCGTAGCGCTGCTCGGGTTCGGCGTCGGCGTCGGCGTCGGCGTCGGCGTCGGCGTCGGCGGACCACAGCCGCTGGCGCGGCGGGTGCAGGAACTGTTTCCACGATTGCGGACCGGAGGAGTGACCGAACGCCGCGCGGTCGGCACGGGCCCGTAACCGGTAGGTGCCCGGCGCGACGTCAACCCCCCAGCCCGCTGGAAGATCCTCGGCATGGTGAATCTCGGAAAGCACGATCGCGTTGTCGGTGACCGTAGGCCCGATCACCCGGAAGCCACGCCGGCGCAGATCCTCGATGAGCCGGCCCAGCCCCGCAGTGTCGAGTATTACCGGATCACCGAGATTCATCTTCCCATCGTGCCCGAACCCGCATCGGCGCGCGGGAGGCTTAAGTCACCACGTGCCGCGGCCTACAGCACTCCGGGGGCCGGATCGTGGCCGAGCTGGTGGCCGAGCGCATCGGAGATGGTCGGCTGGCGGAACCGGTGACCGAGCGACGCGAGCTTGGCCGGCGCCACCCGCTGGTTGGCTTCGGCCAATTCGACCGCGCCCTGTTTTCCGAGCAGTATCCGCGGGCCGATCGAGGGAACCGGCAGCAGAGCGGGCCGGCGCAGGGTGTCCGCCAGCGCCCGGGTGTAGTCGGTATTGCGCACCGGATTGGGCGCCACGGCGTTGACCGGGCCGACCAGCCGGGCGTCGTAGAGGGCCCGGTAGTAGATGTCGAGCAGGTCGTCGATGCCGATCCAGGACAACCATTGCCGCCCGCTGCCCAGCCTTCCGCCGAGTCCGGCGGCGAACAACGGGCGCAACAATCGCAGCGTGCCCCCGGCGGCGGCCTGCACGATTCCGGTTCGCACCGTCACCACTCGTAGTCCGGCATCGTGGGCCGGGGCGGTGGCCGCTTCCCAGTCAGCCACCACGTCGGCCAGGAAACCCTGCCCGCGCGGGCTGCCCTCGTCGAGTAGTGAGTCCCCGCAGTCATGGCCGTAAAAGCCGATCGCCGAGGCGCTGATGAACGCTTTCAGGCCGGATGTTGCGGCCGCGGTCTCGGCGAGTCGGCGGGTGGGCTCGATCCGGGAGTCGCGGACAGCCCGTCGGTGGGATTCAGTGAACCGACCGGCGATGGACTCCCCCGCAAGATGCACCACCGCATCTACGCCGTCGAGCAGGTCCGCAGCGGGTTGACTTGGGTCCCAACGTCGTTCATCCATCCCGGCGGGCTCGCCCCGTACCAGCCGGATTACCCGATGACCGCCGGTACTCAGAAATGCCGACAGGGCGGTACCCACCAAACCGGAGGAGCCGGTTACCGCGACAACCAGCGACCCGGCACCGGCCGCCGCGGCATCGGAATGTGCGTGGAGATCCTCGGCCAGCTGGCGGTGCCGATAGGCGAAGGTGGACCGCAGCGCCATTCCCGGCACGGTGGTCTCGACGATATCGTGCACCCGGGTCGTCCCGGCGCCGGCGTCACCGTAGCGGTGGGTGTGACGCCACCAGCCGATGATCCGCGGCGGCAACGTCATCAGACCGTCCGAGGAGAGCACATCAACGAACTGATTCGGCGGGTCGTAACCGGCGGGATCGTGTTGGGCGATCCAGCGCAGGCCGCCCGGCAGCCCGAGGATCGCCTGACCGTCGGCCAGCGACTCGGTTTCCTTGACGACCCGCATCGGCTGCCACGGCGGCACCAGCCTCCGCATGGCGCCGCGGCGGGTGTGCCAGGCGAACACCTCATCGAGGGGATGACTCAAGATGCTGGCGTACTCAATACTCACGACGACCCCTCATGACGTACGGAAAACTGCGGGTCAGTGCTCGTCGCGCCGCGCATCCGCGGCGGCCGACTCATCGAGACTAACCTCGCCGGAATTATCCTCAGCGCGGGTCTCCTCCCGGTCGGACTCCCGGCTGACCTCTTCATCGTCCTGTTCGGCGGCG
>CAZKUK010000059.1:0-1257 GCA_964555915.1 uncultured Mycobacterium sp. | reverse complement strand
TTCGGCGGCGTCCTGTTCGGCGGCGTCCTCCCCGACACGGTCAACCTCGACGTCGTCACCCACGATGTGGACAGCGTCCTCCTCAGCGGGCACGGGAAACTCCGGCTCATCATCGCTGGGCAGGTCATAGTCCGGTTCATCGTGGACCACCTCATCGGGGTGGTCCTCGACCGCAATTTCGGCGGCTAGGTCGCCATCACCGTCGGAGTTATCGGCCTCATCCGCGACCGTGTCGCCAAGATCAGACGATTCGACGGACCCCGAGTCCGGTTCAGTGAGTTCGGTCGCCGTGTTTGCGGCCGCCGCCGTTTCCGGCACCGGCACACGACGCTGGGCGCGGTCTCGGATCGCGTCGACGATGAGTAGGAATACCCCGAGAGCACTGGCGCCGATACAGACCCATGCGAGCAGTTCATTGCTGGTCGCGACCGCGGCAACCAACGCGGCCAGGCCGATTACCGCCAGCACCAGGGCCACGATGAGCATCGCTACGCCTCCCGCGGCTCGGAGCTAATGCGCACTCCTACTGGTACTGGTTGTAACCACCGTCGCCCGAGTCGACGGGTGCGGCTGAGCCGCGCTGGCCCAACTCCTCGAGTTGGGACTCCAGGTAGGTCTTCAGCCGGGTGCGGTATTCGCGCTCGAAGGTGCGCAGTTGCTCGAGGCGGCCCTCCAACACGGTGCGCTGCTGATTGATGGTGTTCATCAACTCGGAGTGTTTGCGTTCCGCATCGGCCTGTAGCAGGTCGGCCTTCTCATGGGCCTGCCGGAGCTGGGTCTCAGACCGGGACTGGGCGTCCGCCAGCATGGCGTCGGCACGCTGGCGGGACTCGTTGAGCGTGGTGTCGGCGATGTACCGGGCCTCCGAGACGATCTGCTCCGCATTGGCGCGGGCCTCGGAGATCATCTGATCGGCATCGGACCGCGCGGTGCTGGTCAACCGGTCGGCGGTGTCCTGAGCGAGGGTGAGCACCCGGGCGGCCTTCAGCCCTTCGTCCTCATTGGCCGGTGAAACAGCCTCAGCAACCGGCTGCGCGACCGGCTCGGGTTCGGGCTGCTGGAGCGGGATGGCCTGGGTGGGCGGACCGCCGGCCCGCGCCGCCGTCATCTCCTGGTCGAGCTCCCCGACCCGCTGGCGCAGGTCGGCATTCTCCTCGACGAGGCGGGCGAGCTCGGTTTCCACCAGATCGAGAAAGGCATCCACCTCGTCCTCGTTATAGCCACGCTTGCCGATGGGCGGCTTGCTGAACGCCACAT
>CAZKUK010000058.1:10069-16613 GCA_964555915.1 uncultured Mycobacterium sp. | reverse complement strand
GCCCCCGCCGCCGAGGTCGCCGAGGTTGAGGCTGCGGCACCGGCTGCCGCCCCCGTTTCAGCTCCCGTGGTGACGCCGGTGGAGGTCGAGGCACCGGAGAGCGCCCCGGCACAACCGGTCGCCGCCCAGGCCGACACCACCCCGAAAGAGCCGCGAACAGCGCGGGTCAGCCGGGGCGGCGATACTGGCGCAAGCGCGTCCACCCCGAAGCGCTCGGCACGCGGCGCCGCCGCCAGGGGCTAAACCGCAACACGACACATCTGCCCCGCCGGTCACCCGGCGGGGCAGATGCGCGTTCCAAGGCCAGCGGAGGATTCGGCAACGTTTCTTCCCGGTTTCCACCCCTGAGAACACCCTGAAGGTTAACCTCGTTTCCATCAGCTTTTTCACAGGGGGGAATCCGCAATGACCATCTCCGTTCGTTCCTATCTCACCGCCGGAGTCGCCGCACTGGGTGCGGGCGCAATCGTGCTGGCTCCGGTCCAGCCGACGAACAGCAGTTCCAACCTGATGCCGCAGAGGGCAATCACCGACTTGGCGGTCGGTCTCGCCGCCGCGGTCACCCCGGTTGACCCGATCCAGAACATCATCGATGTGATCACCGCCACCGGGGACAATCTCGGGATCCTGGTCAACGACTGGACCAGCGGCCTGTATGTGAACGGGACGATTCCCACCCCGCCCAACACCGTCCTCAACGGCAACCTCGGAAACCGAACCGGTGGGTACCAGACCGGCGTACCCCTGCCGATCATCCAGCAGGTCGCGAACAACCTGGTCACCTACTTCGGCGAATTGCCCGATATCGGCGGTATTGCCGGGCAGATCATCACCAACATCGGCAACGCCCTCGGAGCGCCATTCACCGCGGGTGAGAATTTGTCCGGTCGAGTCCTGAATCTTCTGCCCTCGGACAACTACAACCAGAACGTCAACGCGGTTCCCTATATCGACACTCCACTCGGCACGCTGACACAGCGGGATCTGGGGGCGCTGCTGCCCACCTTGCTGGGGGACGCCTACGCCGGGATCGAGCCGATTGTCAACTTTGCCACCTCTCCAGTCAGCGGTCTGCTGGTCGGGGCCATTGGACCGTTCGTAGCCCCGGTACTTGCCGTGGTGAACAGCGTCACCAACGCATTCGCGTTGCTGCAGGAATCCGACTTCCAGGGCGCACTGATCGAATTGATCAATATCCCGGCGAACACCATAAATGCCGCGCTCAACGGCGGCCAGGTCCTTGACCTGACCGGACTGGTCAGCCTGCTGGGTATCACACTGCCGGACGAGGTCAAGAGCCTTGGCCTGCAAATGGGCGGCTTGCTCAGCCCGGGCGGAGTGGCACTCGACGCGCTCGCCACCGAGGCGTCGATCCCCAACGTCGCGGACGTCGTCGTCTCCGGTCTGCCGATCGGCCCGATCGGCGCCCTTGCCGGTCTGACCAGCTTCATTGCGCAGTCGATCGTGGTGACCCCGCCCGAAGAGGCGCTGCCGGCTGCGGTGGAGGCTGTCGAGCCGGTCCCAAACCTCCCGACACCGAGCGCCACCGAACTTAGCTCTGCTGCACCAGAAATCAGCGTTGCTGCGCCGGCCATCGAGGCGGTCGAGGCACCGGCCGCTGAGGCACCGGTCACTGAGGTTGCAGAGGTGGAAGCCGGGGCACCGGCTGACACTCCCGAGATGACTCCGGTGGCGGTCAAGGATCCGTTGACCACTCCAACACCGGAGGCCGCCGGTCCAGCAGATGCCGCCCCGGCCGCACCCCGATCGGGGCGGGCCGGTCGCAGCGGCGACACCGGGTCGGGCACATCGACCCCGAAGCGCTCGGCGCGCGGGGCCGCGGCGAGGGGCTAGGACGCACGACCGCACAGCTGTCCCGCCGGAGTCACCCGGCGGGACAGGTGCGTGTCGCATCCGTCAACCGTTGCGCCGAGGCCTTGTCGATCGGCAGCTGGTAACCGCGCATCACCTCGATGAACTGCACCGCGTATTGACACCAGAACGCGGTGTTGGGCGGCATCCAGGCACCCGGCGGCTGATCGCCCTTGTCCTGGTTCGCATTTCCTGCCACGGCCAGCAGGTTGGCCGGGTCGTTGGCGAAGCGCGCGCGCATACCCTCGGTCCAGTCCCGGGCGCCCATATCCCAGGCATACGCCAGCGGCACGATGTGATCGATTTGAACCGAGGCACCCACCTTGTTGCCGCGGGTGAACGCGACGGTGGCGTTGGTATACGGATCGCGCAGTGTGCCGGTCGCCACCGCCTGCGGGCAGCGTGTGGTCGCCACGCTGGTGGTTTCGACCAGATCGCGGCGCAGGATGTCATTGCGGGTGTCGCAGCCGTTGCCGCCGCCCGGGGCGCTCGTGCCGTCATCCCAGGCCGGCCCGAACGCTTCGCGCCGGTAGTCGTACCCGCGCACCCGATCCGGCACCACGCCGACACCGGCGAGCACGTCCGCACCGGCGATCACCGTCGGCGCACCGGAACCGGGCACCGGACCGCTGCGGGAGCCTGAAACCACCTGGGCGGCAACCAGTACGGCGATGGCCGCGACAGCGGCCAACCACATCAGCGGCGCGCGTTTCACGCCTTGTCCAGGTAGTCGATATCGGCGGTGCCGGTGAAGGGCTCGGCCAGCGTCGCCATCCCGGGGTGGTCGGGTTCGGCGGTGAAGAACACTTCAGCTAGTTCGCGGGCATCGAGGATGACCGCCAGGTGGTCCAACAGCGAGAGGAACCTCAGCCTGATCGGTTTCCCGGACTGGTTGTTCCCCAGGACATCTCCTTCGCGGCGCTCGGCGAGGTCCAGATCGGCCAGCGCGAAACCGTCCTGGGTTGAGGCGACCGCGCTCAGCCGCTCACCGGCTTTGGAACTCGGTGACAGCCGGGTGGCCAGCAGGCAGAGGCTCTGGTGTGCACCGCGCCCGATCCGGCCCCGCAACTGGTGTAGCTGGCTGATACCGAAGCGGTCGGCGTCCATCACCACCATCACCGTGGCGTTGGGCACGTCGACGCCGACCTCCACGACGGTGGTGCACACCAGCACGTCGATCTCCCCGGACCGGAAGGCGGCCATCACGGCGTCCTTCTCCTCGGCGGGCAACCGTCCGTGCATCAGGCCCAACCGCAGACCGGCCAGTGGCCCGCCGCGTAGTTGATCGAAGAGGGAGACCACGGTGATCGGTGGGGGTCCCCCGTCATCGCTTCCGGGTTTATCGCTCTCATCGATCCGGGAGGCCACCACATAGGCCTGCCGCCCGAGGGCGACCTCCTCGGCGATGCGCTGCCAGGCCCGCTGCAGCCACTGCGGCTTCTCGGTGACGAATATCGTGTTGGTGGTGATGGGGTGACGGCCGCGGGGCAGTTCGCGCAACGTTGAGGTTTCCAGGTCACCGAAAACGGTCAGCGCCACGGTGCGCGGGATCGGGGTGGCGGTCATCACCAGCAGGTGCGGAGTCAGACCTTCCGGGGCTTTCGCGCGCAGGCGGTCCCGCTGTTCGACGCCGAACCGGTGCTGCTCGTCGACCACGACCATGCCGAGATTGCCGAACTCGACGGCATCCTGCAGCAGCGTGTGCGTGCCGATGACGATACCCGCCTGACCGGTGGCGACCTCATCGCGGACCTGGCGCTTCTGCGCCGCCGTCATCGACCCGGTCAGCAGCGCGACTCTGGTCGCACCCTCGGCGCCGTCGAGTTGACCGGCCCTGGCCAGCGGGCCGAGAATTTCCCGGACCGAACGGGCATGCTGGGCGGCAAGGACTTCCGTAGGCGCCAGCAGTGCGCACTGGTACCCGGCATCGACCATCTGCAGCATCGCCAGCACCGACACAATGGTCTTGCCCGAGCCGACCTCACCTTGTAACAGCCGGTGCATCGGCTTGGTGCCGGTCAGTTCCTCGGCGATCACCTCGAGCACACCGCGCTGTTCGCCGGTGAGTTCGAACGGCAGCCGCTTCGTCATCGCCGCGAGCAGTCCGTCCGTGCGCCGCGCCGCGGGCGGACCCGTGTCGGCAAGCTCGCCGTGGCGGCGCTGCGTGAGCGCCCACTGCAGGCCCACGGCCTCATCGAAGGTCAGCCGATTCCGCGCCCGCTCTCGCTCAGCGGGCTTCTCGGCAAGGTGGATCGCTCGTAGGGCGGTGTCCTCACTGACCAGGTCGCGCTGATGGACAGCACTTTCCGGCAGCGGCTCCGGAATCGGATCCAGGACGGCGAGCACCTGACGAACGCACGCGTAGATATCCCAGCTCTGCAGTTTCGCGCTGGCCGGGTAGATCGGGAAGAAGTCCCGTTCGAAGGCCGACATGTCGAGATCGCCGGCCTGGTTCCGGGAAGTCTCGGCGATGGTCTTCAGCGATTTGGTTCCGCCAATTCGGCCCGATGGGGCGTTCAGGATCAGATACGCGGGGTGGGTGAGTTGCATGACGCCCCGGTAGTAACCGACCTCGCCGGATAGCATCAGCCGAGTTCCCGTCACCAACTGCTTCTTGAGGTATTTGGCGTTGAAGAACGTCGCGGTGACTTTCGGCGGCCGGTTGCGGAGCGTGATGACCAGGTACTCCCGCCGCGGAGTCCGTTTGGTCCAGCGGATATCGGCGCTCTCGATCTCATCGACGAAGGTGATGTGATCACCCTCCTCGGGCAGTTCGTCGTCTCCGCCGCGAACCGTCATACCCTCGCTGTACTTGCGCGGGTAGTGCCTCAGCAAGTCACTGACGGTGCGGATGCCGAATACTTCCTCGAGACTGCGGGCGGCCTTACCTCCCACGATGGTGTCGAGCCGGTCGGTCAGTGCCACCACGGCTACTCGACCCCGATGAGCAGTACGTCGCCGCGGTGGCCGGTCCGGTAGCTGGTGAACTCGGTACCGGGATGGTGCAGGCGGACGTGATCGTCGAGCGCACGGGCCACAGCCTCGCCGACGACCTCGCCGGCCCCTTGGCCGATGAGCAGCGTAATCAGCTCACCACCCGAGCTGAGCAGCAGGTCGATGAGCCGGGCGCCGGCAATAGCGATGTCGGGGGCCACCACCACCACCTCGTCACCGGAGATACCCAGGCCGTCACCGGGCGAGCAGGCTCCCGCCCAGGTCAGCGCCATCTCGGTGGCGATACGGACAGACCCGTGCCGAGATCCGGCCGCCGCCTGTGCCATGGTGTAACCGTCATCGACGGCTCCGCGCGCCGGGTCGTGGACCGCCAGCGCCGCCAGCCCCTGCACCATCGACGCCGATGGCAGCGGTACGACATCGACACCCCAGCCGATCGCGGTGGTGCACCCCGCCACCAGGTCCTCTGCGGCGATATAACCGTTGGGCAGCACCATGACCTGGGCAGCACCGGTATCGATCAGCGCGCGCAGCAACCGCGCGGAACCGATCCCATTGGCCGGGTCCCTCAGCCCGGCATCGGGTCGCAGCACACACGCACCCTCGTCTTCGAAGAGCCGAGCGGCGCCATCGCCGTCGACGACGGCCAGTACGGCGCGCGCCCTGCTCCAGCCGCCGGGTGCGACTCGGCCGGTGGCCAGCGCCGAGATCCGGATTCCACTCACCGTGCCGGCCGCCAGGCCGGCCTCGACAGCGGCCCCGGCATCGTCGGTGTGGACATGTACGGAGAGCCGGTCAGAGGCTGCGGCCGCCAACGCAACTGAGTCGCCGAGATCATCCAATGCCCGGCGCAGCCGGTCGGTGCCAGCGGCGTCCGCACCGACCAGCGAGTACATCACCTCGAACTGCGGGGGCGGCGGTTTGGCCTGGACACTGATCGATCCGTGGCCGGTCGCCGGCGCCGCGGGCCGGTAGGCGCGGCGTTGGGGGGTCTGTCCGGCGATAGTGCCGGTCAGAGCATCGAGCAGGATCAGCAGCCCGCGGCCGCCGGCGTCCACGACTCCGGCCTGGGCCAGTACGGCAAGCTGGTCGGGGGTCCGGTCGAGCGCCGTCGCGGCGGCCTCGCCGGCCGCGGTCACCGCCTCGGCCAGACCGGCCCGCTCCCCGACCCGGGCCTCGACCGCCAGGCCAGCGGCCTGTAACACCGACACGACGGTGCCCGCCACCAGTTCCCCACCCATCGCCGCGACCACCCGTGCGACCGCGTGCCGTAGCGCCGCCCCCAATATGGCGGCATTGATATCGGCGAGGCCGGAATCCCCGGCGGCCTCAGCTGTCACCTCGGCCAGGGCGTGCAGGATCTGCGACAGGACGACGCCGGAGTTACCCCGGGCGCCGTCCAGCGCCCCTCGCGCCAGAGCGGCCGTCACCTCGGTGACGTCGCCAGAGTCGGCGGCCGGGTCAGCGGCGGCCACTGCCGCGCGCATGGTGAACAACATGTTCGTGCCGGTATCGGAGTCGGCCACCGGGTAGACGTTGAGCAGGTTGATCTCGTCGGTATGGGTGAGCAGATCACCGACGGCGGCATGAGCCCAGTCCCGCAGGGCTGTGGCGTCCAGCAGCCGCCGCTCGGCCATCGGCCACCTCCGATCCGTTGTCCGGGCAAGCCTATCCAGCCCCGGCGACAGCCGAATTCACCGTCGCCAGACACCGTCGC
>CAZKUK010000058.1:0-9969 GCA_964555915.1 uncultured Mycobacterium sp. | reverse complement strand
CACCGTCGCCAGACACCGTCGCTACTCACGGTCGGATCATCGAGCCCGGCCGCAAACCCGGCGCCCCGGACCCTTTGTTGGCGTTCGGTTCGACCCGCCGGTATCCTTACGGGGCTGTCGGGTCACCCTCACGTGGTTGTTGGCCCGCCGATCAGATTTGAGGAGATTGTGATATGGCTGCCGTGTGCGATATCTGCGCGAAAGGCCCCGGTTTCGGCAAGTCGGTGTCACATTCGCACCGCCGGACCAACCGGCGTTGGAACCCGAACATCCAAATCGTCCATGCGGTGACCCGCCCGGGCGGTAACAAGCAGCGGGTGAAGGTCTGCACCTCCTGCCTGAAGGCGGGCAAGGTCGCGCGCGGCTGACACTCGCGACTCAGGGCAGCCGCCAATCGACCGGTTCGGCTCCCATCCCGGTCAGCAAGTCGTTGGTCCTGCTGAACGGGCGCGAGCCGAAGAACCCCCGGCTCGCGGACAGCGGCGAGGGGTGCGGTGACTCGATCACCGCGCATCCGCTGTCGGCGAGCATCGGTCTGGCCGTTGCGGCATCGCGACCCCAGAGGATGGCGACCATCGGCTGGTCGCGCGCGGCCAGAGCCCGGATGGCGCACTCGGTGACAGCCTCCCAGCCCTTACCACGGTGGGATGCCGGGCTGCCCGGCCGCACCGTGAGCACCCGGTTGAGCAGCATCACCCCGCGCCCGGCCCACGGCGTGAGATCACCGTCGGCGGGTTTCGGACAGCCCAGGTCGGCGCTGTATTCAGTGAAAATATTGGCCAGGCTGCGTGGGAGCGGCCGCACCTGGGGGGCCACCGAAAAACTGAGCCCCACCGCATGTCCGGGGGTCGGATAGGGGTCCTGTCCGACGATCAGAACCCGCACCCTTTCGAACGGAAAGGTGAAAGCACGCAGCACATCGGGCCCGGCGGGTAGGTAACGCCGTCCGGCGGCGACTTCGGCACGCAGGAACTCGCCCATCCCGGCGATCTGATCGGATACCGGCAGCAACGCCCGGGCCCAGCCGTCGTCGACGAGTTCGGTCAGCGGCCGCGGTGTCACAGGGCCACAATTTATGTCACAGGGCCACAATTTGTACCGTGCCCGCCTGAGGCGGTCGTTCATCGGTTCAGGTGCCGAAGGACTGCCAACCCGCCGGCCCCGGCCAGCGCACCCCGTCGAGCAGGACCTCCGGCGCACCGCTGCGCACCGCCCCGATCACCCGCCAACCGTGCGGCGGATGGTCCGGGAAACAGGCCACCAGGGCGTGGTCCTCGCCGCCGCCGAGGACCAGCGACCACGGTTCTGCGCCGGCCGCCTCAGCAGCCGGAGTCACCGCCTCAACATCCTCGAGCAGGGCCGCGCGGCGCAGGTCCATCACGACCCCGGAGGCGACGGCGATATGGCCGAGGTCGGCAACTAGTCCATCGGAGACGTCGATCATCGCCTGCGCGCCGGCCTCTGCGGCCGTACGCCCCTGTCCATAGGGCGGCCGGGGCACCAGGTGGCGGCGGCGCAGATCCTCAAAACCGGCTATCCCGTTGCGCCACAGACCGAACCCCGCCGCCGAACGGCCGAGATCACCGGCGACCGCGATCAGCGATCCAGCCCTGGCGCCACCGCGCAGCACCGGGTCACGACCGCCCAGATCGCCGAGCGCCGTCACCGACAGCACCCACTGCGGACTGGCGACCAGGTCTCCCCCGACGATGCCCGCGCCCACCTCATCCGCCTCAGCCCACATACCGTCCGAAAGTTCGGTGACCCGGAACGCCGGGGTATCGACCGGGGCGCCGACGCCGACGACGAATCCGGTAACCGCCGCCCCCATCGCCTCGATATCGGCGGCGTTCTGGGCGATGGCCTTCCGGCCGACATCATGCGGGGCGGACCAGTCCAGCCGGAAATGCCGCCCTTCGATGAGCATATCTGTGCTGACCGCCACCCGGCCGTCGGCCGCATCCAGTACCGCGGCATCGTCACCCGGGCCCACCGCGACCCCCGCGGGCCGACGCCGCCCGGCGATCAGCCGGTCGATTACGGAGAACTCCCCGATCTGTTGCAGCGTCGGATCAACCGGGTCTGCCACAGCGCGCTCCTCTCCCGCGGCCCTGCGGTAAGTTATGCCCGCAGTTTAAGGCGGGCAGCGGAGGAGACCAGGTGGTGGACGCGCCGGTCGCCGACGGTCCCCCGCGCGGGTTACTGATCGCGGCGGTCCTGGTGCCGGCTGCGGCGGTCGCCGTGCTGCTCGGCGTGGCCGCGTCCCGGCAGACTCCGCCCGCACCGGTGGCCATCGCGGCCGTGCCGGCGCCGCAGGACCGGTCACCGGAGTGCAAGACACTGCTGGCCGACCTGCCCGACCAGCTCGGCGATTTTCGTCGTACCGCCACCGTTGAGCCCACCCCCGCGGGCACCGCGGCCTGGCGGGCCGATGGCGATCCGGTCATCCTGCGCTGCGGCCTGGACCGCCCCGCCGAATTTGTGGTGGGCGTACCACTCCAGCTCGTCGATCAGGTGCAATGGTTCCGGCTGGAGGATCCCGGCACCGGGCGCAGCACCTGGGTCTGCGTCGACCGGCCGGTATATGTCGTGCTGACCCTGCCCGACGGTTCCGGGCCGACGCCCATCCAAACGCTGTCCGCAGTCATCGACAGCACGATGCCGGCCGTACCGATCAGTCCCGGCGAGCCGTGACCGTTCAGCGCAGGCCGGTACCCCGGGCCAGCGCGGTCTCCACCATGGTGCCTAGCAGTGTCGGATAGTCCAGACCGCTGGCCTCCCACATACGCGGGTACATCGAGATGGTGGTGAACCCGGGCATGGTGTTGATCTCGTTGACCACCGGCCCGGCTTCACCGAGGAAAAAGTCCACTCGCGCCAGGCCCTGACAGTCCAGCGCGTTGAAGGCGCGAACCGCCAGCTGGCGGAGCACCTCCGTGGTGCCATCATCGACCTTGGCGGGTACGTCCAGTTCGGCGGCATCTGCAAGGTACTTGGTCTCGAAGTCGTAGAACCCGTCATCACGACCGCTCACGCCGGACACCCGGATCTCTCCGACCGTGCTGGCCCGAACCGAGCCGTCCGGGAACTCCAGCACACCACATTCCAGTTCACGGCCATCGATCGCAGCCTCGATAACCACCTTCGGGTCGTGCCTGCGGGCAGCGGCGATCGCGCCGGGCAGCTGTTCTGGACCGGTGACCCGGCTGACCCCGATCGACGATCCGCCGCGAGCGGGTTTGACGAACACCGGAAAGCCCAGGCGATTGATATCCGCCGCGGTCGGACTGCTCTGCCGGGGGCGCAGGACGAGGTAATCGCCGATCGGCAGACCGTCAGCGGCCATGATCTTCTTCGCGAACTCCTTGTCCATGCCGGCGGCGCTGGCGAAAACCCCCGCTCCGACATACGGCACCCCGGCGAGTTCCAGTAGGCCCTGGATGGTCCCGTCCTCGCCGTAGGGGCCGTGCAGAACCGGGAACACCACGTCCACCGAGCCGAGGATCTGCCCGGCCTCGGCAAGCCGGGTATCGGATTCCCCGGTCACCTCGGGCAGTCGCCCATCGGTGATGGCCAGTTGCTCGGGGTCGACGGAGGCGCGTGACCATGAACCGTCCCTGGCGATACCCACCGGCACCACGTCGAAACGGCCCGGGTCCAGGTGTCGCAAGATGCTGCCGGCCGATACGCAGGAGATAGCGTGTTCGGAGCTGAGGCCGCCGAAAATGACGGCAACTCGGATTCGGGAGCCGGGGCGGGAAGTCACAAGCTAGAGAGGCTACAGCCCACGGCCGCGGGGGCAGTCGAGCGCACCGAGGACGTCAGCAACCAGATCATCGGTGTCCTCGATACCCGTCGAGATGCGGGCGAAACCTTCCGGCACCGCGTCACCCCAACGCGCCCTGCGGTCCACGGTGGTGTGCAACCCCCCGAAACTGGTGGCCGCCGCCAGCAGCTCGCTGTGACGTACCAATGCGTGCACGTCGTCGGCGGTGTCCAGTTCGATCGACAGCAGGCCGCCGAAACGTCGCATCTGAACCACCGCGACATCGTGTGCGGGATCGTCTGGCAGGCCGGGATAGCGGACCGCCCGTACTTTCGGGTGGCCCCGCAACGCGATAGCCAGCGCCAGCGCGTTCTGGCACTGCCGGTCGAACCGCAGGCCGAAGCTGCCGATGCTACGCAGCAGCAGCCAAGCCTCGAACGCCCCGAGGATGGGTCCCGCCAGAAGCCGCTCCCGGTGCAGCCCCGCCATCAGTTCGGGCTGGCTGCCGGCCACATATCCGGCGATCAGATCACTGTGTCCGGCAAGTGCTTTGGTGGCACTCGCCACCACCAGGTCCGCACCCATCGACAGTGGTTGCTGTCCGAGCGGGGTTGCGGTGGTGTTGTCAACGATCAGCCGGGCGCCGCGGCGCCGGCAGATTCCGCCGAGCCGGTGCAGGTCGACGACATCGAGTCCCGGGTTGGCCGGCGTCTCGGCCAACACCACGTCAGCCTGCCGGGCCGCATCGCAGAACTGGTCTGCCGTCGCCTCGTACACCGTCACTCCCTGCGGTACAAGGCTTTCCGCCGCGTAACGGCGCACCTGATAATAGCCGTCGGCGGGGATCACAAGAACCGCGCCCGGCCGGGACAGCACCCGCAGCGCGGCGGTGACCGCGGCCATTCCTGAGCCGAATGACAGCGCACTGCCGGCCTCCTCCAGACGGGCCAGCGCCGCCTCCAGCCGAACCCAGACCGGGTTGGAGTACCGCCCGTAGACATGCTCCTCGGTGCCCTCCTGCTCCGACAGGTGGAACGCCGACGCGGGGACCGGGATAGGACCTAGCGGCTGACCTGGAATCGCCTCGGAATCAGCCGCTTTGACGGTGCGGGTGGAGTCCCCGTAGCGCTCTTTCACTCCGGTTTGGTGCTGCGGCCCAGCAGCAGGGCGACGGCTTCTTCGATGGACAGTCCCCGGTGGCAGACCCGGTGGACGGCGTCGGTCAGGGGCATCTCGACGTCATAGCTCGAGGCCAACGCGAGGATCGACGAGCACGAGCTCACACCTTCGGCCACGTGGCCGTGGGTCGCCCGCTGGGCTTCGTCAAGGGTTGCCCCGCGACCGAGGTGAGCTCCGAAGTTGCGGTTGCGCGACTGCGAGGAGGTGCAGGTGGCCACCAGGTCACCCACCCCGGCCAGTCCGGCCAGTGTTGCGGTTTTGGCGCCCAGCGCCACACCCAACCGGATGATCTCCGCCAGCCCGCGGGTGATGATGGCCGCCGCGGTATTTTCACCCAGACCCACCCCGGCCGCCATCCCACAGGCCAGCGCGATGACGTTCTTGCAGGCACCCCCGATCTCGGTTCCGACCACATCGGAGTTGGTGTAGGGCCGCAGGTAGGAGGTGCTCAGCGCCCGCTGCAGCGCGACCGCCCGGCCGGAGTCCAGGCAGGCGACCACCGTTGCGGCAGGCTGTTCGGCGGCGATCTCGGCAGCCAGGTTGGGGCCGGACACCACGGCGACCCGGCCGGGGTCGGCTCCGGTGGTCTCGACGATCACCTGGCTCATCCGCATCAGCGTGCCCAGTTCGATTCCTTTGGCCAGGCTCACCAGCGTCGCTCCATCCACGAGACCCCCACACCACTGCGCGAGGTTGGCCCGCAAGGCCTGGGAGGGCACGCCGAGCAGCACGGTGGAGGCGCCGTCAAGCGCCTCGGTTGGGTCTGCGGTCGCCCGGATCGAGCCGGGCAACACGATGCCGGGCAGGTATCGGGTGTTGGTGTGGGCGTCGTTGACCTGATCAGCGATCTCCGGACGACGGGACCACAAGCGCACATCGGTGCCGCCCGCGTCGGCCAGAACCTTCGCCAGCGCCGTGCCCCAGGCGCCGGCTCCCATCACCGCCGCAGTTCCCAGCGAGCCGCCCACCCGTTCAATCTAGTATCGACGACCGGTCGGGTGGCTCGGAAGGCACACACTGGCAGGATGGCGCCCATGAGCGGTGCCCCCGACGTCGGCGTGATCATCGCCGTCAAGCGGCTCGCGGTTGCCAAGTCCAGGCTTGCGGAGCTGTTCTCCGCGCCGGAGCGCGAACGGGTCGTACTGGCCATGCTCATCGATACCCTCCAAGCGGTCCGGGCCGTCGACGCCGTCACATCAATCACGGTGGTGACACCCGACCCGACCGCTGCGGCGGCGGCCCGACAGCTCGGGGCCGCGGTCATCGACGATCCCACACCGGCCAACCACCCGGATCCATTGAATAATGCCATTCGGGTCGCGAACGAACTGCTCCCCTCACCCAATACCGCTGTGCTGCAGGGCGATCTGCCGTCACTACGATCCAGCGAAATCCGCGCGGCACTGACCGCTGCCCGACCGTATCCGCGCAGCTTTGTCGCCGACCGACTCGGGAGCGGTACCTGCGCCCTGATCGCCCTCGGCGCGCCGCTGAACCCGTTGTTCGGGCCCGATTCGGCACACCGCCACCGTCAGAGCGGCGCGAATCAGCTAACCGGTGACTGGCCTGGTCTGCGTTGCGATATCGACACCCCGCAAGACCTTGCCGAGGCACGGCTGCTGGGCCTCGGTTCGGCGACCGCCGCGACCCTCGCCGAGTCCTGACTCAGCGCTCCCCGGGCTGATCGGCGCCGCCGCTGGGAGTTCACCGACTATTCGCCCGCAACGAGCCGCATCCGCCCGCAATGGGGGAAGATATGCCCATGACCGAGACGGAGACACCCTCCCGCCCACCGGGGCCCGAGGGCCCGGCCGGAGACGGGGCGCCCGAAGCCCCGCCGGCCGCCACTGCAGCGACTGTCGAGAACCCGATGCCGGAGGACCGTTACCTCAACCGGGAACTGAGCTGGCTTGACTTCAACGCCCGGGTACTGGCGCTGGCCGCCGATACCTCGTTGCCGCTTCTGGACCGGGCCAAGTTCCTGGCTATCTTTGCCTCGAATCTCGACGAGTTCTATATGGTGCGCGTCGCCGGACTCAAACGCCGTGACGAGATGGGGCTCAAGGTCCGATCAGCCGATGGGCTCACGCCGCGAGAGCAGTTGCGGCTGATCGCCGAGCGCACGCAGCAGTTGGCCACCGGACACGCCCAGGTCTTCATGGAGTCGGTTCGCCCGGCGCTGGCCGAGCACGGCATCGAATTCGTTCGGTGGAGCGACATACCCGAGTCCGACCGCGCCGAGCTCTCGAGGTATTTCAACGACCAGGTTTTCCCCGTTCTGACCCCGCTGGCCGTCGACCCGGCCCACCCCTTCCCCTTCGTCAGCGGGCTCAGCCTCAACCTGGCTGTCACAGTCACATCCCCCAGTGACGGTGGTCAGCACTTCGCCCGGGTGAAAGTACCCGATAACGTCGACCGGTTCATCCGACTCGACAGCACCGTCGGTGAGACCGAGACCATCCGGTTCCTGCCGATGGAAGAACTTATCGGCGCGTTCCTGCCGGCGCTTTTCCCAGGTATGGAGATCGTCGAACGCCACGCCTTCCGGATCACCCGCAACGCCGATATGGACGTCGAAGATCGTGACGAGGATCTGTTGCAGGCCCTCGAGCGCGAACTGGCCAGGCGCCGGTTCGGTCCGCCGGTGCGCCTCGAGGTCTCCGGGAATATGAGCGAACATATGCTCGGATTGCTGTTGCGAGAGCTCGACGTGGACCCCGGCGACGTGGTCCAGGTACCCGGGCTGCTCGACCTCAAGTCACTGTGGCAGGTGTACGGCGTTGACCGCCCGGCCCTCAAGGAACGGCCATTCGTACCGACCACCAACCCTGCCTTCACCGACCGCGAGGGCAAGAGCATCTTCGCCACCCTTCGGGAAGCCGATGTGCTGGTGCACCATCCCTACGAGTCCTTCTCCACCAGCGTGCAGCGCTTTATAGAACAGGCTGCGGCCGACCCGGACGTCCTCGCGATAAAACAAACCCTCTACCGAACCTCCGGAGACTCCCCCATCGTCAACGCGCTGATTGAAGCGGCCGATGCCGGCAAGCAGGTGGTGGCGCTTGTCGAGTTGAAAGCACGATTCGACGAACAAGCCAACATCAAATGGGCCCGTGCACTGGAAGATGCGGGCGTCCACGTCGTCTACGGGCTGGTTGGTCTGAAGACACATTGCAAGACCTGCCTGGTGGTCCGCCGCGAAGGGTCGACTATCCGGCGCTACTGTCATATCGGCACCGGCAACTACAACCCGAAAACCGCTCGGCTGTATGAAGATGTCGGCCTGCTGACCGCCGCACCCGATATCGGAGCCGACCTGACCGATCTGTTCAACTCGCTCACCGGCTACTCCCGCAAAGTCGGGTACCGCAACCTCCTGGTTGCCCCCGAAGGCATCCGCAGGGGAATCCTCGAGCGCATCGGGCGCGAAATGGAAGCACACCGGCACACCGGACAGGGCCGAATTCGGATGAAAGCCAATGCGATCGTCGATGAAGAGATAATCGACGGCCTCTACCGCGCTTCCCAGGCCGGTGTCCAGGTGGAGGTCGTTGTCCGTGGTATCTGTGCGCTACGTCCGGGCGTAGAGGGGTTCTCGGAGAATATTTTCGTGCGTTCCATCCTCGGTGAGTTCCTCGAGCACTCCCGGGTAATGCACTTCCGCGCTATCGAGGAATGCTGGATCGGAAGCGCGGATATGATGCACCGCAACCTCGATCGCCGGGTCGAGGTTATGGCGCAGGTGAAGGACCGGCGACTCAGCGGATATCTGGACGAGGTCTTCGACTCAGCGATGAACCCCGCAACCCGCTGCTGGGAACTGGGGCCCGATGGCCGCTGGACCGCCTCGCCCCAGGACGGACGGGATGTGCGCGACCATCAGGTCTGGCTCATGGAAAAGCACCGGTCGTCCTGAAGTGGTCCCCGCCGAGACGAAATCCGGCAAGCGGGTTCGGGCCGCGGGTGCGGTGTTGTGGCGACCCGACGAAGCATCCGGTCAACCATTGATCGGGATAATCCACCGGCCCCGGTACGACGACTGGTCACTGCCGAAAGGCAAACTGGACGCCGGCGAGATTGAACCAGTGGCCGCGGTCCGTGAGATTTTCGAGGAGACAGGCCAGTTGGCCATTCTGGGTCGACGACTCGGAACGGTCAGCTATGCGATTGAGGGCGGCGCAAAGGGCGTTCGCTACTGGGCGGCGCGCGCTATGGGAGGTGAGTTCGTCCCCGGCCCCGAAGCCGACGCCATCGTCTGGCTACCGATCCCCGAGGCAAGAAAGCGGCTCAGCTATCCGCTCGACCGCAAGATGCTGGGGCGGTTTTCCAGAAGGCCGGCGGATACTCAGACCGTGTTGGTCGTGAGGCATGGCACCGCGGGGCGCAAGGCCCGTTATAAGCGCGACGACCGGCTGCGGCCGCTGGACGCCAAAGGTCGTGCGCAGGCCGAATCGCTGGTGCCGCAACTGCTCGCATTCGGTGGGGCCGACCTCTTCGCCGCCGACAAGGTTCGATGCGTTCAGACCGTTGAACCGTTTGCCGACAAAATCGGTGTCCCGATCACCGTAGAGCCCGCTCTGACCGCTGAGGCGTATCAGGACGACCCCAAACGAGCCCACAAACGTGTGCTGAGCATCGCCGCAGAAAGCCAGACACCGGTGATCTGCACCCAGGGTGAGGTGATCCCGTTCCTGATCGACTGGTGGTGCAGGCGGGAGAACGTCAAACCCGATAAATCCCGCAATCGCAAGGGCAGCACCTGGGTGCTGTCGCTGTCACAGGGGCGGCTCATCGCCGCCGACCATTTGCCCAGCCCGCTGGCCAAGGCCGTAAGCGCCTAAAACGCCGATACGCCGCGGGGTTTGAGCCCGCGGCGTATCAGCGTTCCTCAGGTCCTAGCGACGACCCCTCTTCGCCGGAGCCTTACGGGCTGGTGCCTTCTTTACGGCGGCCTTCTTGACCGGTGCCTTCTTCACGGCGGCCTTCTTCACCGGCGCCTTTTTCACGGCGGCCTTCTTCACCGG
>CAZKUK010000057.1:0-17470 GCA_964555915.1 uncultured Mycobacterium sp. | reverse complement strand
GGGTCGTTCCCAGGACTGGGTCCCACCCACGGTGCCACCCACGACTACGTCATACCCAGGATCCGACGGGTTCACTCGCCGTGCCGCACAAGGTCCGGCCCCTCGACCGGTGGTGCCCCCCACCGATCCATGGTCGCCGGCTCCGTGTAAACACATAAGGCGTGTCCGCGGAAGCCACCCATCCCAGCCCCTTCGATGCAGCGTTCGATCGCGATATCGGGCTCACCTACACCGAGACGTCACCGGATGGTGTGATGGCGCAGTTGGCGGTGACCCCCAAGCTGCACCAGCCGATGGGCCTCGTCCACGGCGGGGTGTGGTGTGCGATGGTCGAGTCGATGGCGAGCGTATCGGCCTATCTGTGGCTCACCGAGAACGGCGGCGGGAATGTCGTCGGGGTCAACAACAACACCGATTTCCTTCGGGCGATCACCGAGGGCACCGCCTACGGAGTGTCCGAGCCGGTGCATCGGGGCCGTCGCCAGCAGTTGTGGTTGGTCAGCATTCGCGACGCCGGTGAGCGGCTGATCGCCCGCGGGCAGGTGCGGCTGCAGAACCTCGACGCCCCGGCCTGAGCAGCTGTCAGTGCCGGCCGGCCAACTGCAGTACCAGCTGCGCTCCGCCCAGTGGGCCGGTGCCCAACGACGCCGTTCCGCCATGTAATTCGGCCTGCTGGGCGACTACCGCCAAGCCCAGACCGGAGCCCGAACGGGAGGCCGTCGAGCCGCGGGAGAACCGCTCGAAGACTGCGGTGCGCTCCTCCTCGGGAACACCACCACCGTTATCGTCGATGACAACCCGCACTCCGTCTGATGAGCTGGTGACCGCCAGTCTGACCTCGGTGGCACCACCGTGTTTGACGGCGTTGGCGATGGCATTGTCGATGACCAGTCGCAGTCCCACCGGCAACCCCGTCATCAGAACCGCCGGCGAGGGGACCAGCGAGACCTGCAAATCGGGGTACGTGCGCTCGGCGTCATGGGCGGCACGGTCGAGCAATTCGGTCATATCGAATGGCACGAAATCATCGGCGGTGGTCAGTTCGCCCTGGGCCAGGCGTTCAAGCGCGGTCAGAGTGGCCTCGATGCGGCTCTGGGTTCGCACCGTGTCACCGATGACTTCGGCGCGCTGCTCATCACCGAGGTCGAGGGTGGAGAGCACTTCGAGGTTGGTGCGCATGGCGGTCAGAGGAGTGCGAAGCTCGTGGGAGGCGACTGCGGCGAAGTCCCTGGCCGATTCCAGTGCCGCCCTGGTCTTGGCCTGCTCGTCGCCGATGCGGGCCAGCATGCCCTCGACCGCGTCACCGATTTCCACCGCCTCCCGCACACCACGGACCTGGACCTCTTCGGGTTTCGACTGGGCGTTGATCGCGCGGGCCTGTTGGGCCAGTAACCGGAACGGGTCGATCATGATCAACGAGAAGAACCAGCCGACGACCACGGTGCCGATGATCACGCCACCGCAGATCAGCACGACCCGCCAATGCAGTTCGGAAATCCTGCGCTGAGTTTCGGCCACCGGTGCGCCCAGCGCGATGGTGGCACCGCCCACCATGAAGGTGCGCACTCGGTACTCCACCCCGTCGATGGTGGTGTTGGCGTAGCCGTTGGCGAGTTTCGGCAGGACGATGTCGGCGGGCACCGACATCGCCATTGAGCCGACCCGGACGGTACGCACCAGATTGCCGTCCGGGCTCGGGCTGTCCGGGGCGGGCGGACTGGACAGCAGTCCGCTGAAATCGCCCAGGCTGCTCACCGAATCCAGCCGGCTGTCCAGCTGGCTGTATTGATCGTTGGTGACGCCCACCCACACCCAGGTGCCAAGGGTGAGGACGAGGATGACGACCGCCAGGGCCGCGAAGATCACGATGGTCCGCAACGACAGCATCCGGGCGGGCAGCCGCTGTACGAGACGGTAAACGAGCTCGTCGGGCTTCAGCATCGGTCAGGACGCGCTGATCTCGGACTCCTCGGCCCGTTCGGCGATCTCCTCGAGTTGCTCGATGCGGGTGCGTGCGTAGGCCTGCTGTTCGGTGATGGTCAGCTGGCCGCGGTGGCTCCCGATGAAGGTGCCGATCCAGGACAGGGCGGTGGTCAAGCGCGCTTTGAATCCCACCAGGTAGATCAGGTGGAGGAACAACCAGGCCAGCCAGGCGATGAACCCACCGAACTCCAGCGGACCCACTTTCGCCACCGCGGAGTAACGCGACACGGTTGCCATCGAGCCCTTGTCGAAGTACTGGAACGGTTCGCGTGTTGCGGGATCGGCGCCCTTGAGTTCGGCCTTGATCAGCTTGGCCGCGTAGTGCGCGCCCTGGATGGCGCCCTGTGCCTGTCCGGGAACGCCGTCGACGGCGGCCATATCCCCGATGACGAAGACGTTCGGATGCCCCGGGACGGTCAGATCGGGTAGCACCCGGACCCTTCCGGCCCGATCGATCTCGGCGCCGGCCTGATCGGCGATGATCTTGCCCAGTGGGCTCGCCGACACCCCGGCGGACCAGACCTTGGTCTGGCACTCAATCCGCTGGGTGCTCCCATCCTGGTATTTGACGTTGATCCCGTTGCGGTCGACGTTGGTGACCATCGCACCGAGTTGGATCTCCACGCCGAGCTTCTCCAGTCGGGCGGCGGCTTTTTGGCCCAGCTTCGCTCCCATTGGGGGCAGCACGGCCGGCGCGGCATCGAGCAGGATGACCCGGGCCTTCGTGGAATCGATGTGGCGGAAGGAGCCTTTGAGGGTGTGGTCGGCGAGTTCGGCGATCTGACCCGCCATTTCCACGCCGGTCGGGCCGGCCCCCACCACGACGAAAGTCAGCAGCTTGGCCCGACGATCCGGGGCGCTGGACCGCTCAGCCTGTTCGAACGCACCCAGGATGCGGCCGCGCAACTCGAGCGCATCATCAATGGTCTTCATACCCGGTGCCCACTCGGCGAAGTGATCGTTGCCGAAATAGGACTGGCCCGCGCCCGCCGCGACGATCAGCGAGTCATAGGGGGTGCGGTAGGTGTGACCGAGAAGCACCGAGTCGATGGTTCGCCGCTCAAGGTCGATATCGGTGACCTCGCCGAGCAGCACCTGGCAGTTCTTGTTCTTGCGCAGGACGACCCGGGTCAGCGGAGCGATCTCGCCCTCGGAGATGATTCCGGTCGCCACCTGGTAGAGCAGTGGCTGGAACAAGTGGTGAGTGGTCTTGGCGATCATCTTGATATCGACATCGGCCCGCTTGAGCTTCTTCGCCGCGGTGAGGCCGCCGAACCCCGAGCCGATGATGACGACCTTGTGCCGGTCCGACGGAGTGGCGCCGGGATGGGACATCTTCGCTCCTGAGTTAGCCGCGTCGGAGAGGGTTCTCTCCGACGCTACTACGGTAGCGGTCAGTCCCGGTCAGGTCATGCGGTGAGCACCGCACGGAGGGCTTCGCCGAGTTCGGTGATCGAGCCCGGCGCGTACCCGGGCAGGTTGACGATCACCCCGTCGATGCCGATGTCAACCACATTCGTCCGCACCGCCTGGGCGATTCGTTCCGGACTCCCGACCAGAATCCGGTCGCGGTCACCACGCACCGGCAGATGAACATGCCGCACGCAACATACTCAGGCTGGACTGGCCCTACACACCGCAACAGCGGCGTAGAAGAAGCCGGTCGCTTCCAGCGGCCGGAGAAGTCACCACGAAGACGGCATCGAATCCGGGCGCCTCCGCCTCCCGCGCCTGAGCGAGAACAGTGGGAAACAACTCCGCAACAGGTGTGCCGTAGGAAAAGTTGGGGATTTGTAGGCCCAGTGGGATTGTCACCCTCCCGACGGTATCGCCAGCAAGACACGGGCGACCGCACACTTGCGTCACGCGGGTAACGCGGTAGGTTTTGCGCCATGACGCAGTCCTCACGACGCAACGGCCTCTGGACGGCCGTTGCTGTCACCGCGGTCGCGGGTGTCAGCGCTGTGACGATCGCCATGCCGAATGCGGCGCTGGCCGATCCGGAGCCGCCTCCGCCGACCCCCGCCCCGGCCGCCCCCGCCGATCCCGCTGCGCCGCCCGCCCCCGCCGATCCCGCCCCGCCGCCGGCGGATCCCGCTGCGCCGCCGCCGGCCGACCCCGACGCGCCGCCGCCGGCTGAGCCCAATGCAGCGCCGGCGGATCCCGCTGCGCCGCCTCCGCCGCCTGACCCCGACGCGCCGCCGCCGGCGGATCCCGCTGCGCCGCCTCCGCCGCCAGACCCCAACGCGCCGCCGGCTGACCCCAACGCGCCGCCGGGACCGGAGGGTCCCGACGCGCCCCCGCCGGGGCCGGAACCCGGTCGGGTGGAAAATGCCGCCGGTGGTTTCAGCTATGTCCTGCCTGCCGGTTGGGAAGTTGCCGACGCCTCACGGCTCAGCTACGGCCAGGCTCTGCTACTGAAGGAGACCGGACCGGCGGTTTTGCCTGGTCAGGCCGCTCCGACCGCGAACGACACCAGCATTCTGCTGGGTCGGCTGGACCTTAAACTCTTCGCCGGAGCCGAGCCGGACAACAGTAAGGCCGCAGTCCGGCTGGCATCGGATATGGGTGAATTCTTCATGCCGTTCGCGGGCACCCGGATCAACCAGCAGACCAGCCCTTTGCAAGCCGGTGAGCTGCCCGGTTCCGCGTCGTCCTATGACGTGAAGTTCACTGACACGGCCAAACCGAACGGCCAGATCTGGGCGGGAGTCGTCGGCACCCCGGGAGAACAGCGCAGCCAGCCCGGCGACCGCTGGTTCGTGGTGTGGCTGGGAACATCAAAGGATCCCATCGACACCGCGGCCGCGACGGCCCTGACCGAGTCGATCAGGCCGTACAACCCGCCGCCGCCGCCCCCGGCGCCGGAGCCAGATCCCGATGCGCCGGCGATACCACCGCCACCGGGCAACCGGGTGGGCATTCCGATCCCGGTCGAGACGCCGGTCCCGGAGATGATGCCCGCGGGCTGAGCGGATCGCAGCCGGATCGTGTCGTGCCCGGCCGGTAGACCGTGACCGCAGCGGGGTACATAAGAAGTACGGCCAGTGGCCACACTGGTCGGAACCCCTGAGGAGGTCCGGATGAACAGTATCGCGGCAACCGAGCTACTGGCCCGGTCCAGCACGCTGACCAACGTCGGCTGGATCGGCTACATCATCATCGGTGCACTGGCGGGTTGGATTGCCGGGAAGGTCGTCAAGGGCGGCGGATCGGGCCTGCTGAGAAATATCGTGATCGGAGTGGCCGGGGCCCTCGTCGGAGGGTTCCTGCTGAGTTTTTTCGTCGACACCGCTGCCGGCGGCTGGTGGTTCACCCTGTTCACCGCGGTTCTCGGCTCGGTGATTCTGCTCTGGATCGCCGGGAAGGTTCGCCGCTGAGGGCGGGGCCGGCGCACCGGTCGGTCGCCGAGTTGACATGCGGTGACCTTGTGGACGGAACGGCGCGATGAGCGCCACGATGCGCGCCTGGCGGGTGCGACGCCCGGGTCCGGCCCGCTCCGGACCGATGGAATTCGACGGTTCCGCACTCGTGCCCGAGCCTGCCCCGGGGGAGTTGTTGGTGGCCGTCCGTGCCTGCGGGGTGTGCCGCACTGATCTGCACATCGCCGAAGGAGACCTTGCGGTGCACCGGCCCGGGGTGATCCCGGGCCATGAGGTGGTTGGCGAGGTGGCGGCCGCGGGGCCGGGCGTATCCGGTTTCGGGGTCGGCGACCGCATCGGCATCGCCTGGCTACGGCACACCTGCGGAACGTGCCGCTACTGCCGCCGGGCGGATGAGAACCTGTGCCCGGACTCTCGTTACACCGGCTGGGACGCCGACGGCGGGTACGCCGACTTCGCCACCGTTCCGGCGGATTTCGCCCATCGCCTGCCCGATGGGTATTCCGATGCCGAGTTGGCCCCACTGCTGTGCGCCGGAATCATCGGCTACCGGTCCCTCGAGCGAGCGGAATTGCCGCTCGGCGGCCGACTCGGGTTGTACGGCTTCGGTGGCAGCGCCCATATCACCGCTCAGGTTGCCCTGGCCCGGGGAGCGGAAGTGCACGTGATGACCAGGGGCGCGGACGCGCGCGAGCTGGCCCTGGCACTGGGAGCGGCCTCCGTGCAGGGCGCGGCCGACCCGCCGCCGGTGAAACTCGATTCGGCCATCCTGTTCGCGCCGGTCGGAGATTTGGTGTTGCCCGCATTGGCGGCGCTGGACCGGGGCGGCACCCTGGCGATCGCCGGTATCCACCTCAGCGATATTCCGCCGCTGAACTATCAGCGGCATCTGTTCGAGGAACGCCAGGTTCGCTCGGTAACCTCCAACACCCGCACTGACGCGCGGGAATTCCTGGACTTTGCCGGCCGGCACCGGATCGAGGTGCGCGCACCGCACTATCGGTTGGCCGAGGCCGACCGGGCGCTGATCGACCTGGCCGACGGCAGGGTCGCCGGGGCTGCTGTCCTGCTGCCTTGACCGCTCAGGTGGACAGGTGCCAGACCAGTGCCGCCGCCAGCGCGCCCAGCCCGTTCAACGACCAGTGCAGGGCGATCGGCGCTATCAGGCTCCCACTACGCCGCCGCAGCCAGGTGAAGACGAAACCCGCGGCGGCGGTGGCCAGCACCGCCCCGACGACGCCGGCGAGCATACCGAGGACACCGCCACCCAGAATCCGGGTGAATCCGACGTTACTGCTGGTCAGACCCAGCGAACTGGCGATATGCCACAGACCGAACAGCAGAGAGCCCGCGGCAGTGACACCACGCCACCCCCACGCGCGGTCCATGGCGCCGTGCAGCACCCCGCGGAATGCGAGTTCCTCCGGGATCACGGTCTGCAGCGGAATGATGATCATCGATGCCAGCAAGGCTCCGGAGATGGTGGCGTACCGGTCGTTGAGGAACATCGGCCGGGTCCACGGCAACAGCGCACCCACCGCGACGACAGCCAGGACCAACGCGACGGCGGCCAGGGCGTAACGAGCACCGGATCTCCAGTGCTCGCGGCCCAGCCCGAGCTCAGCCCACCCCAGCCCGCGGGCGCGGACCAGCAGTACGAGCCCCAACGCTGCGACGGGGACCATGAACACGCCGACCCAGGTCGCGGTGAAGTGCGCGATGACGTTGGTGATCGCCAGCACCATGATGACCACACCGATATCGACGTATACCCGCAGACGGTGCAGCGCAGCCAGTTGGGCCAGCAGCGGATGGGGGTGCGCGACCGCGGCGCTCTGATCACACATTGCCCCAACGATACGTGTCTCGACGGCACCCGACCGGCAGAGTGCTCAGCATCACCACCGGCGTGACATGCCCGGATTGCCGGGCCGCACATCCGGTCCGCCGAGCCCCGGTATCGGTTCGCAATGTCGGACGGCGGGGTGTCGACCGGGATATGGCGGGCCGACGTTAAGCTCGCGCCACACGCTAGGAGGCCCGGGATTTGAACGGATGTGACCGCGGCGAGCCACTGCTGAACTCCATGCGGGTCCTCGACCTGTGCGACGGCGACGCCGACGCCGTGACCCGCCTGCTCGCCGACCTGGGTGCCGACGTGCTCAAGATCGAACCGCCCGGTGGGGGACCGGCCCGGACGACGCCGCCGACCGTGGGCGGGGTAAGTGTCCCGTTCGCCCTGCACAATGCCAACAAGCGCACCGCAGTCCTCGATCCGGCCGACGAGACCGACCGGCGCCGGCTGCTCGAACTGGCTGCCGAAGCGGATGTCGTTGTCGACGACGGTGCGGCCCGCTCGGCCGGGTACGGCGTGACGTGCGCGGAACTGGCCGACCGGTTTCCACAATTGGTGACGATGACGGTTACCGACTTCGGTGTCCGGGGGCCGCGCGCCGGCTGGCGGGCCACCGATCCGGTGCTGTACGCGATGTCGACCGCGCTGTCGCGGTCCGGGCCGATGACGGGCACCCCGGTGTTGCCGCCGGATGGAATCGCCTCGGCAACCGCTGCCGTTCAGGCGGCCTGGGCGGTGCTCGTGGCGTACTTCAACCGACTGCGCTGCGGCGTGGGTGATTTCATCGACTTCGCCCGATTCGACGCAGTTGTTCTCGCCCTGGACGCGCCGTTCGGCACCCAGGGGCAGGCGGCGTCGATCGTCAAGGGTCGCGAACGGTGGCGAGGCCGGCCGAAGAACCAGGACCTCTACCCGATCTTTCCGTGCCGTGACGGTTATGTGCGGATCTGCGTGCTGTCACCCCGCCAATGGCACGGTATGCGGGCGTGGCTGGGGGAGCCCGCCGAGTTCTCCGATCCCCGTTTCGACACCATTGCCGCTCGGGTACAGGCCTTCGGCCAACTCGGCAGCCTGATCGCCGCACTCTTCGCCGATCAGACGATGGACCAACTGGTAGCCGAGGGACAGTCGCACGGTGTTCCTCTCGCGGCGGTGCTGACACCATCGGCGGCTCTGGAGTCCGAGCATCTCGATACGGTCGGGGCGTTGGCCGAGGCCGAGCTCGCCCCCGGTGTGACTGCAAGCGTGCCCGCGGGCTACTGGGTGGTCGACGGTCACCGCACCGGTTTCCGCGCCCCCGCACCGGCAGCGGGCAGCAGCGAGCCGCGTTGGCAGCTGCCCCGGTACACCCCGAAGGCCACCGGTCCGGTGGGCGGTCGGCCCTTGGACGGTATCCGGGTGCTTGATCTCGGCATCATCGTCGCAGGTGGCGAGCTAAGCCGACTATTCGGTGACCTCGGCGCCGAGGTCATCAAGGTTGAGAGCGCGGCCTACCCGGACGGACTCCGGCAGAAGCGCGAGGGCCAGGCCATCAGTGAGCCCTTTGTCCGCGCACACCGCAACCATCTGGGTCTGGGACTGGAGCTCCGCACTCCGGAAGGGGCCGCACTCTTCGAACAGCTGGTCTCGGCATCGGATGCGGTATTCGCCAATTTCAAGCCGGGAACCCTTCCGGCGCTTGGCTTTCCCTATCAACGCCTCCGGGACCTCAACCCCCGGCTGGTGCTCGCTGAGAGCAGTGCGTTCGGAGACACCGGTCCGTGGAGCGGGCGTATGGGGTACGGGCCCCTGGTTCGTGCCGCCACCGGGGTTACGCGGCTGTGGACATCGCAGGAGCAGCCCGTTGCCAATGCCCGGCACCCGTTCTACGACGCCACGACGATCTTTCCCGACCATGTCGTGGGCCGGATCAGCGCGATCGGCGCGCTGGCCGCACTGATCCGATGCCGCCGTACCGGGATCGGTGCCCGCATCCACGTCTCGCAGACCGAGGCCGTCATCAACCAACTCGCCACCCGCTACGTGATGCTGGCCGCGCCGGCCCGGCATGCCGCCGTCGTCGTCGAGGATCAGCGGGTTCACCTGGTGCTGCCCTGTGACGGAGATGACGAGTGGTGCGTGATGTCGTTGACCTCGCAGCGGGACCGTAGCGTCGTGGCGGCGGTGATCGGCGCGGGGGAGCGCACCGATCTGATCCCGGCCCTGTCGCGGTGGGTGCGGGACCGGAGCCCCGTCGAGGTGGCCGAACGGTTACAGGCTGCCGGTATCGCCGCCGGTCCGATGAACCGTGCCGACGATGTGCTCGAGGATCCGCAGCTGCGGTACCGTGACGTCCTGGTCGAGATGACCCACCCGTGTTTCGACGTGCCCCTGCCCAGCGAGGCCGGCCCGGCACCGTACCGGAACATCCCGCCGGCCCCACTTCGGCCGGCCCCACTGCCTGGCGCCGACACTCGTTTGATCTGCAGGGACCTGCTCGCCATGGATACCGGCGAGATCGACCGGCTGATCGCCGCCGGCGTGCTGTTCGTTCCGGCGCACTCGGATCACGATTCGAACACCCGCCCACCGTTACCCGCCCGCAGCAACGGAGTGCCGCCATGACCGTCAAGACCCCCCCGAAGCTGTTCATCGACGGCGAGTTTCGCGCGGCCGGTAAGGCCGAACCGGTGCTGGAGGCGGCCACCGGTGAACTCCTCGGTGATGGAGCCAGCGCCACCGAGGCGGATATCGACGCCGCGGTCGCCGCGGCGCGGGCGGCTCTGCCCGAATGGAGCGCGGCGTCCCCGGACCACCGGGCAGGTGTGCTGAGGGCGTTCGCTGCCGCCCTGCACCAGCGAGCCGCGAGCACCAGCGAGTTGGTATCCCGCGAGAACGGTATGCCGATGGCGCTGTCCGGCAGCGCCAACGGGCTCTTCCCGGCGGCGCTTCTCGGTTATTACGCCACGCTCATCACCGCGACCCCGATAGAGGAAGTCCGTTCCAGCGCCGCCGGCCACACCATAGTGCGCAGGGAACCGGTTGGGGTCGTCGGTGCGATTGTGCCGTGGAACTACCCGCAGGCGCTGGCGGCCTTCAAGTTCGCGCCGGCGCTGGCCGCGGGGTGCACTGTCGTGCTCAAGGCTTCACCCGAGACTGCCTTGGACGCATTGATTTTCGCCGAAGCCGCCGAGCAGGCCGGAATTCCGGCTGGGGTGTTCAATGTGGTTCCGGGCGCCGCCCCGGCGGGGGCGCATCTGGTGTCCCACCCGGGTGTGGACAAGGTGAGCTTCACCGGTTCCACGGTTGTCGGACGCATCATCGGCGAGGTCTGCGGCCGGTTGCTGCGGCCGGTGACTCTGGAACTCGGCGGGAAATCCGCGGCGATCATCCTCGACGACGCCGATCTGGACGCAACGATGCGGGGGCTGCGGTCGGTCTCCTTCATCAATAACGGCCAAACTTGCTTCCTGGGCTCCCGGATTCTGGCACCACGGTCCCGGTACGCCGAGGTCGTGGAAGCACTCGCCGATCTGGTCAACGGTATGACCGTCGGTAATCCTCTGGACGCGACCACCGATATCGGTCCGGTGGTCAGCGCCCGGCAGCGCGACCGGGTGCTCGGCTACGTCGAGAGCGGGAGAAAAAGTGGCGCGAAACTGGTTGTCGGGGGCGGGGTCCCGGCCAATCAGCCGCGCGGCTGGTTTGTCGCACCGACGGTGTTCGCCGATGTCGACAACTCCGATGCGATCGCCCAGGAGGAGATCTTCGGTCCGGTGTTGGCGGTCATTCCCTACGACAGCGACCAGCATGCCGTCGCCCTGGCCAATGACAGCGAATTCGGTCTGGCGGGCACCGTGTGGTCTACCGATGTGGCGCGCGCGACGGAGGTGGCCCGCGAGGTCAGGACCGGAACGGTGGGTATCAACGCCTATCAGCTGGACATGGGCGCACCGTTCGGCGGCGTCAAGGCCAGCGGGATCGGTCGTGAGCTCGGCCCGGAAGGCCTCGACGAATTCTTCACGTTGAAGTCGATCTACCGGACCGGGCCGGCCGGCGGTTAGCCGCCACAGGATCCCATCGTGGTTCCGCCCGCTGATCCCGGACGCCGGGCGCTGCTGCCCAGCGGACACGGCCGGGGTGCTGGATAACCCCCGCCTCCCGCGCCGAAGCTGGACGGAAGACCGGGATCTCCCCGATGGAGGCTTACCGAACGGCGATTCGCCGGTGTTAGGTTGACACCTGTCAAAGAGAGGGGCAGTTCATGAGCCTGGACCCGCGCACACCGGTGATCGTCGGTGTCGGTCAGGTCAACCAACATGAGGAGTCGCCCGAGGTCGAGCCCGTCGACCTGATGGCATCGGCCGCACGGCGGGCCGGCGATCCCCGGGTGCTGCAGGCCGTCGATTCCATTCGGGTGGTCAACCTCTTGTCTTGGCGGTATCGCGATCCGGGCCTGCTGCTCGGTGACCGGATCGGTTCCCCGGACGCAGCCACTCGCTATACCGGGATCGGTGGTAACACCCCGCAGTCGCTCGTCAACCAGAGCTGCCTGGATATTCAGCGCGGCCGTGCGGACTGCGTGTTACTGGCCGGCGCCGAGACTTGGCGAACTCGGATGCGTTTGCGGGCCAAAGGGATACGCCCGAACTGGACCCGCCAGGACGAGGCGGTGCCGGTTCCGCCCGGCGGCGAGGGCAGCGTACCGATGTCGGGTCCCGGAGAGGACCGTATCGGATTGGACCGACCGTCATTCGTCTACCCGATATTCGAACAAGCCCTGCGGATCGCCGAATCGCTGTCCATCGACGATCATCGACACACGATCGCGCGGTTGTGGGCGCAGTTCTGCGCCGTGGCGGCGGGCAACCCGAACGCGTGGACCCGGGAGGCGTTGTCAGCCGGCGAAATCGGGTGGCCCGGGCCGGGAAACCGAATGATCAGTTGGCCCTACCCAAAGCTGATGAACTCCAACAATATGGTCGATCAGGCCGCCGCCGTCGTGCTGTGTTCGGTGGAAAAAGCGATATCGCTGCAGATACCCCGCGACACATGGGTCTTCCCGCACAGCGGTACCGATTCCCACGACACCTATGTCATCGCCGAACGTGATGAGCTGCACCGGAGTCCGGCGATCCGGATCGGGGCATCCCGGGCGCTGGAACTCGCCGGGGTCGGTGTCGACGACCTTGCCTTCGTTGACGTTTACTCGTGCTTCCCTTCCGCGGTTCAGGTGGCTGCTAATGAGATCGGATTGCCGGTGAGTGACCCCGCGCGGCCGCTCACCGTCACCGGCGGGCTGACCTTCGCCGGTGGGCCGTGGAACAACTATGTGATGCACTCGATCGCAACGATGGTTGAGCGGCTGCGCGAAACCCCGGGCGCTCCAGGGCTCGTCACCGCCAACGGTGGATATCTCACCAAGCACAGCTTCGGTGTCTACAGTTCGCAACCACCGCCGGAGAACTTCCGCTGGGAGGACGTCCAGGGAGTCGTCGACCGGGAGCCCACCCGGACGGCTCATGTGCAGTGGGAGGGGGTGGGCACCGTCGAGTCGTGGACCACACCCTATGACCGAGAGGGCAATCCGGAGAGGGTCTTCCTCGCGGTTCGCACACCCGACGGGTCCCGCACGATGGCCCTCGTCGAGGACCGCGATCAGGCGGAGTGCACCGTGACCGAGGATATCGCCGGAGTGTCGGTACGGGTCCACGCCGACGGCCGGGCCGATCTCGGGATATGACAGCAGGCCTGCCGCCCGCGGGGGCGACAGGCCTGCTGGTTAACGGATGCTCAGGCGCCGGATGGGGTAGCGCCGAGGACCCGTTGCATATCGGGGATCATCGCCTGGAGTTGCGATCCCCAGTATCCCCAGCTGTGGGTGCCGTTGGCCGGGAAATTGAACACACCGTTACGGCCGCCCGCGGCCAGATAGTTGTCCATGAAGGTCTTGTTGGTGCGCAACGTGAAACCTTCGAGGAACTGCGCGGCCATCAGGTTTCCGCCGCCACCGGAAGTGTCGAGTTCCGATGGTGTGCCGGTTCCGCAGTAAATCCAGATCCGGGTGTTGTTGGCGACCAGTTGGTTGATGTTGATCATCGGGTCGTTCCGCCGCCACGCCGGATCCGAGGACGGGCCCCACATGCTCTGCGCGTTGAACCCGCCGGCGTCGTTCATCGCCAGGCCGATCAGCATCGGCCACCAACCTTCGGAGGGGTTCAGGAATCCCGACAGCGATGCGGCATAGGTGTACTTTTGCGGATAGTAGATCGCGTAGGTCAGCGCTGAGCTGCCCGCCATCGAAATGCCCACCACCGCATTGCCATTCGGGTCAATACCGTGATTAGCCTGCAGATAGGCCGGCAATTCCTGGTTCATGAACGTTTCCCATTTGTAGGTGTAGTTCTGACCGTTGCCCTGCGATGGCTGGTACCAGTCGGTGTAGAAGCTGGACTGCCCGCCCACCGGCATCACCGCGGACAGGCCGGAGTCCAGGAACCACTCGAAGGCGGGGGTGTTGATATCCCAGCCACTGTAGTCATCCTGGGCGCGCAGACCGTCCATCAGGAAGACCGCATGCGGGCCGCCGCCCTGGAACTGGATCCGGATATCGCGGCCCATCGCGGCCGAGGGCACATCCAGGTACTCCACCGGCAGACCGGGCCGGGAGAATGCCGACGCGGTTGCCGAACCACCGGCGGTCCCGATCAGGCCGGGCAGACAGGCGGCGGCGGCGACGGCTGCGGCCGTACGGCGCAACCACTTACCTCGCAACGTCTCGACCAATTTCATGACGACTCCCATCACCTTCCGTACGTGTACGCCAGCTTCATTGCTGTTCGTCGGTAGTCAAACACCGAGGTGATGCGCCGGCGGGCACGCGACGCGGTGCGCCAAGTCGCAGTTGGGAAACGATCAGGTCACGTGTCGAGGGACATGCGATGCAGCGCTAACCAGTCGCGGTGTCCGGGGCTGGTGCTTCGCCGGCTGCAGCCGCCTGTGCATGCGATCGCCGCTCGTCAATTGCGCGACTGAGGTCCTGTAGCAACTCCGGTCGGCGAAACACGAACGACTCCAACGCATCCCGGTCGATCTGCAGCGCAGTGACCTCACCTACGGCATATGCGCTGGCGTTGACCGGTTCGCGGATCAGCGCGGTCTGGCCGATGAAGTCGCCCTCGGCCAAGGTGGTCACGGGGATGCTCCCGCCGTCCGGGCCGGTCACCATAACCCGTACCCGGCCCGCAATCAGGAACGAGATACGGTCTGGAACCTCGCCGAAGTTCTGCACTTTCTCACTGTCGCCGTAGCGAACGAGCTTCACCTTCGGCAGCAGCACCTCCATATCGCTGCTGCTGGCATGCAGCATGGGTGCGATCTTCCGGAGTGCCTCGACACATCGTGCGTCGGTTGAAAAACCGTCATCGACACCGTCGAGATGAAGCCCGGCGCGACGGCTTGCGTACCAGAGCCAGCGCTGGAAGGTGGACCTTGCAGAGACATCGTCGGAAGGCGACCGGATCGGGATGGTGACGGTGTAGTCGGTGCTGGTACTCGCATTGACCACGGGACTGCCGTCCGGGTGTAAGTGCGGAAGATTGGCGGCTACCGAGTTGAGCAGCGCACAGACCGAGTCGGGGGCATCGGTTCCAGCGAACTTCGTGGTGACGGTGATGGTGTACTCACCGGGCGGCCGGCTGAGGTTGGCGAATGCTTGGCCGGCCAGCACTGAGTTGGGGATGATTTCCAGGCCACTGCCGGTATTGATATGTGTTGCACGCCAGTTTACTTCGACGACCTGGCCTCGCGCGGCGGTGGTCTTGACCCAGTCACCGAGTTGGAAGGGCTGCTCGAAGAGCAGTAGCAGGCCGGAGATGATTTGGCCCACCGAGTTCTGCAACGTGAGGCCGAGCACGATGGAACTGACGCCGAGCGCGGTGAACAGACCGCCGACGTTGGCGCCCCACACGTAGGCGAAGATGATCGCGACACCCACGGCGATGATCGCGAACCGCGCCACATCGATGAAGATCGACGGCATCCGGCGCCGCCAGCTGCCGGCCGGCGCGCCCTGGAAGACGGTGGCGCTCACCCCGGACAGCACCATGGCCAGAACGCAGACACCCAGGACCGTCGTCAGGATTCGGACGCCGGTGGTTTCTAGGTTGATGTCGGTGGTCTCGACCAGCAGCAGCAGCAGCGCACCCAGGGGCACGATGACGCTGCGCAGCAGGCCGACCGGTTTGGCCAGGAAACTGCCCCGTCGCTTGAGGGTGTGCTGCAGCTCGGTGAGCAGGACAAGAGTGGTCGGAAGGCCGATCGCGATGATCACCGACCAGTAGAACCACGGCGCTGTCAGAACACTCACCGCCGGCCCTCCTCCAGCACCCAGGTCGGGGTCTGTTGGTCGCCGATGGTGATGGTCTCGCCCGCGGTGTACTGCCGGGCGTCACGGGTCGCCTCGTAAACCTTCTGGCTGACGTAGATACCCGGCTGCGGCGACCCCCGCCGCATTGTGGAGGCCAATTGGACGGCCCCACCCCACAGGTCGTACACCATCCCCGCACGGCCGACCAGTCCGGCGGTGACGCTGCCGGTATCGATACCCGCCCGTAGGCTGATGTTACGGCCGGTCTCTGCGTTGAAGCGGTCGATGATGGTCTGCATGTCGAGGGCGAATGCGACGGTGCGGTGGATATTGTCCAGTCGCGGCACGGTCAGGCCGCAGCTTGCCAGGTATCCGTTGTGGGTGTTGCGGATCCGCTCGACCCCGTGAGTCTCGGCCGCAGCGTCGAACTGGCGCACGAGTTTGTTGATGATGCCCAACGATTCCTCGGGGCCGAGATCGTTGGACAGCTCGTCCAAGCCGATCAGGTCGGCGAACATGACCGTGACGTCATTGTGCGCCGTGGCGATGGTGTCCTCGCCGTCGCGGTACCGGTCGACCACCGGTTGGGGCATCATCGACAGCATCAGCCGGTCGTTCTCCTGACGCTGCTCGGTGAGCAACTGGTCCTTGATCGCCAGTGTGCGGCTCATCTCGTTGAAGGCGAACGTCAGATCGCCAAACTCGTCGCCGGAGTTCACCGGCAGCGACACGTTGTAGTCACCGGTGCTGATCTGCTGGACACCTTCCTCCAGTCGCTTGATCGGGCGGACGAATAATTTCGCCCACACCATGGCCGCGAGGCACGTCAGGACGATGATCAGCGCGGTCGACCGAACCAGGTTCTCGGTGAACCTGCGTTCGGGGGCGAAGGCCTCCTCGGCGTTGATCGAGGTGACGATGACCCAGTCCAAGTTGTTGAGATTCAGCGGCGCATAGGCCTGCAGAGCCCGGCGGCCCAGGTAGTCGGTTGCGATGAGGGTCCCGGTCTGGCCGCGCCGCGCGGCGTCGGAGGCCTTGGTGCCGACCGGCTGTATCAGCACGGTGGTGCGCTGTCTGATAGCGCGGTCGGCGACTTCGGCAGGTGTCCCCGCGGCGACAACATCACGCCGATAGGCCTCTTCGTCGGTGAGGAACAGCCTGGAATCCGAGCGCATGAGGTCGTCGTCGCCGACCAGGTAGGTCTCCCCGGTACGTCCCATACCGGCCTGCTGCCAGTCGCCGTTATCGGTGACCAGCGCGGTGATGTTGGCGGCCGGGTACTCCAGTGCCAGGACGCCGGCGGCGCGGCCCGGCGGGCCAACGGGCACCACCATCCATGCCGTGGGTTGACCGGAGGGCAAATACTCGGCGAAGTCGGTGATGGCGACGTAGCCGCTGTCGTTGGTATCCATCGCGCCGCGGAACGCTTCGGGCAGGCTGCCCTCGCCGCGATACGGCCCGGTGAGCACATTGGTCCCGAGTTCGACGCCTTTGCGGGCGGTGTAGACGATATCGCCCTCGGCGTTGATCAGGAACGCGTCCCGGAACGCCATTCGCATGATGAGCTGCCGGAAGTAGCCGTTGTAGCGGATGTTGGCCTCAGTCCATTCACTACCGTCACCGGCGTCGTCGACCTGTATCGCCTTCTCGCGATCGGGGAACGGGACAGTGAAAGTGGCCTGCAGGTAGCGTGCGGCCTCTGATTCGGGCAGCAACGCGCTGACATCGAGGTTCGCGTCCTCCGGGTCGGCGAACCGGCGGTTGTAGAAATCGACAATCATCTCCTCTTGTTCGGGAGTGATGGTCTCATCGGCAAGGTCGTCGAAGCCCGCGTCGAAGGCCCGTAGCGCTCCGGTGACGGTCTCGTCCCGGGAGAACATCACGAGCGCACTGGACGTGTCC
>CAZKUK010000056.1:0-18236 GCA_964555915.1 uncultured Mycobacterium sp. | reverse complement strand
TGTTTGTGATGAACCTGTGACTGGAGTGACTACTCAGGGAGACGTTAGAGGACGGCGGCCCATTAACGCCGTACCGACACGCACACATGTCGAACCGTGTCGGACCGCGGCTTCGAGGTCCCCGGACATACCGGCCGACAGTTCGGTGGCGGCGGGATGATCGCGCAGCACGCGGCGGTGCTCAGTCGCCAGTGCGGCGAATGCCCGGTCGGGTTCGGCACCCCGCGGGGGAACCGCCATCAGACCGGCGAACTCCAGCGATCCAGCGTCGGCCACCTGCGTGCAGAGCAGATCGACCGCCGCCGGATCGCTGATATCGACTCCGCCGCGGGCGGTATCCCCGTCCAGGCTGATCTGGACGAGAACCCGCAGCCGCCCCCGGCGTTTTCCTCCGGCCAGGGCCTGTGCCGCACCGCGGTCCAGCGCCGCAACCACCTTCGTCGTGGCTACCGAGTGAACTGTATCCGCCCATTCCGCAATGTGTTTGGCTTTATTTCGCTGGACCTGACCGACCATGTGCCAGCGCACCGGGCGGGAGTCCGGTGCGGCGCCGATCATCGTGTCGAACTCGGCGATCTTCGCTGAGGCCTCCTGCTCACGCGACTCACCGAAGGCCCGGCATCCGAGCCGCCACAGGATGGCGGCATCGGTGGCCGGGAAGAATTTGGTGATCGGCAGGAGTTGGATCTGCGTCACCGGACGGCCGGCCGCCTCGGCCGCCTGGGCCAGCCGTGACCGCACCGCCGCCAGGCCCCTGGTCAGTTCCTCGGCCCGGTCTCCGAAAACCGGTGCGGTCATTGCATCCACACCAAAGATGCCAGCCGCCCGGTCGGCGCGTCCCGACGGTGACTGAACAACGCCGGATCGGCAACAGTGCAACGGGGGTCGATATCGACCGCGGTTATCCCGGCATCGAGCAATTGGCGCGCGATACCGGCGCGCAGATCCAGCGCGGGCGTGCCGCGAGCGGTGATGGTCCGGCTCCCGGGCAGTCTCGTCTCCACGTCGGCGGCCATTTCCTCAGGAACCTCATAATTCGGCCCGCTTACCGCCGGCCCCAACAAGACCGAGATATCCGCGGTGCGGGCCCCGGCCGCCACCATCGCCTCCACCGTGCGCAGCACCACGCCTTCGGCGGCTCCGACCCGGCCGGCATGCGCGGCTCCGACGACTCCGGCACGGGCATCGGCAAGCAGAACCGGAACGCAGTCCGCGGTCACCACCGCCAGCGCAAGCTCCGGCGTACCGGTCACCAGAGCGTCGGTGGCATCGACCGGTTCGGCACACGGACCGCTGACGATCTCGACATGATCGCCGTGAACCTGGTTCATCCAGACCACATGATCGGGTCCAAGTCCAATCGCGGCGGCAAGCCGGTCGCGATTGGCGGCGACCGCTGCCGGCTGGTCACCGACGTGGTCACCGAGATTGAAACTATCGAACGGCGGCCGGGAGACTCCGCCGGCACGGGTGGTGGTGATGCGACGGATACGAACGCTCACAGCACCAGTATCGGCGCGCGTCAGTGCCGCATGAACGGTGGCACGTCGACGTCATCGTCATCGTCACCGAAGCGTGATGACCCATTGGTGCGGGCCGGAACGCTGACCGGCTCCAGGGGCTGGACGGTTTCGATGGGCTCGAACAGCGACGAACTGAGCTGACCGGCCGATCCCGGCGCGATACCGGATGCAGCCGCCGGCGCAGATGCGGCCGCGGCGGCGTTATCGGCTGTACCGGACGCCGTGGCACCGACCACCGGTGTGCGACTCGGGGCCGCGGCGTCGAAGCCGGCGGCAATCACCGTGACGCGCACCTCGTCACCGAGCGAATCGTCGATGACGGTGCCGAAGATGATGTTGGCCTCCTGGTGGGCGGCATCCTGGACGAGGGACGCCGCCTCGTTGATCTCGAACAGTCCCAGATCACTACCGCCGGCGATCGACATCAGCACGCCTTGTGCGCCCTCCATCGAGGCCTCCAGTAGCGGGGAGTTGATCGCCACCTCGGCCGCTTGCAGCGCACGTCCGTCGCCCCGGGCTGAACCGATGCCCATCAGAGCGGTTCCCGCGCCACTCATGATGCCCTTGACGTCGGCGAAGTCGACGTTGATCAACCCCGGGGTGGTGATCAGATCGGTGATGCCCTGAACGCCGTTGAGCAACACCTCATCAGCGCTGCGGAACGCATCCATCAGCGAAACGCCCGCATCGCCCATCTGCAGCAGCCGGTCATTGGGGATCACGATCAAGGTGTCGCAGCTCTCCCGTAGGGCGCCGATCCCGCTCTCGGCCTGATTGGACCGCCTCTTACCCTCGAAGGAGAACGGCCGGGTTACGACGCCGACCGTCAGAGCGCCGAGCTTACGGGCGATATTGGCCACCACCGGCGCCCCGCCGGTGCCGGTGCCGCCGCCCTCGCCGGCCGTGACGAAGACCATATCGGCACCGCGTAAGAGTTCCTCGATCTCGTCCTTGGCGTCCTCCGCGGCCCGCCGGCCCACCTCCGGATCCGCCCCGGCGCCCAACCCCCGCGTGGAGTCGCGGCCGACGTCGAGTTTGACGTCGGCATCGCTCATCAACAGCGCCTGGGCGTCCGTGTTGATGGCGATGAACTCCACGCCCTTGAGACCCTGTTCGATCATTCGGTTGACGGCGTTGACGCCGCCGCCGCCGATGCCAACGACCTTGATGACGGCGAGATAGTTATGCGGGGGGGTCATCGCTGTGGTTCCTCCGTGGTGGGGGCTCGGGCTGCCGCGACTTTCCTGGTCTAAACCCTCAACCTCAACCAGAGGCTTAGAGTTATGTCAAGTTGTTCGCGTACTGGGAACCGTATGACCGGCGCCCGCCGGATTGGGGAGGCTCGCGGGCGTGTCGCCCTGGAATTTCCGCCGCCGGTTTCGACCGGTGGTATCGGCCCCCGACCGCGACCTGAACTCAGACCCCGAGATCAGTCCCCGAAATCGGGATTCCTCTCGGCAAGCCGCTATTTAACCGTGGGCAGGTCGGGACTGGACACGTCGTAGACGCGGCCCGGCTGGGTCAGTAGCGCCGCGAGTTTCTCAGCCTTCTCCTCAGTCCGATCGGTAGTCCCCCAGACGACCGTCCGGCCATCGGCGAGGGTCAGGGTGATCGACGCGACCGATGGCGCAGCGATCCGGCCCACCTGGGCCACTACCTCGGGCCGCAGCGCCGTCATCACCTGCAGCGCGGCCCGAGTCGGCGCATCGGTCGGGCCGGGGTTGTCGACGTCGATATAGGGCAACCCCGGTGGCGGTGGAGCAGTCGCGAAATCAACCCCGTCCCTGTCGAACAGATGCGGCCCGTCCGGGAAATCCTTGAGTACGACCGGAACCCGCTCGGCAATGGTGATCCGCAACTCCGAGGGGTATTCCCGTTGCACCCGCGCACTGGCGACCCGGCGGATGGAGGCAACCCGGTCGGCCACCAGGTCGGTGTCGATCTGAAGCAGCGGAGTGCCCGGACGGACCTTCGCGACGTCGATGACCTCTTCCCGGGTCACCGCCCCGGTCCCGATCACCACTACTGCACGGGCCGACATCACCGGCGTGAAGTACAAGACCAAGCCCAGGATGACGCTCACGATCGCCAGCACGATCAGCCAGATGACCAGTTGCAATCCCTTGACCGACCGGGCAGACAGCTTTTTCGGCTCCTCGACAAGCGGTCCGCGCATCCGGCGCTTGGCCTCCCGACGAGCATGCTCGATCGCCGTCGCCCGTTGCTGGGCGACCCGTCTTTCGGCGCGCTCGCGACGGGCCTTCCGCCGGGGGCCCTCGGTATCGGAGTCCGCTTCGGCGTTCCCGGATTCTTCGCCGGAGGCCTCGCCGGATTCCTCGCCGGACGAAGAATCCGGATCCCGGCCCGTCCCGGCTTCCGGGGTTCCGGGCTCGGTGTTCTCGACAGGGGGGTCCGATTGATCCCGGTCCGGGTCGACGGTGGCGACGCCCGCCTCGCCGGGTTCGGCCTCGTCCGGATCAGGATGGACCTCGTCCGGATCAGGATGGACCTCGTCCGGCGCCTCTGCTGGGGAGTCGGCACCGGCCGCCCGCTGCGCATCGGTCACCTTGGACCCCCCGATTCGGGGGCGTTCGTGTTGATCGCGGCAATGATCTCCGGGCCGAGCAGGGTGACATCACCGGCGCCCATGGTGACCACCACATCGCCCGGCCGGGCGCAGGCGGCCACCTGTTCGGCCACCGTCGACAAATCCGGCAGATAGTGGACCGGGGCGCCAACGTGCTCCGCGATCGTGGCGCCGCTGATACCGGTCAACGGCTGCTCGCGGGCGGCATACACATCGAGCACGAACACCACGTCCGCAGCGGTCAGGGCATCGGCGAAGTCGCGGGCGAAGGCCTTTGTCCGGGAATACAAGTGCGGCTGAAACACCACAATGCTCCGCCCGCCGGTGGGGTGCCCGCTGTGGTCCTGTCCGGCGACTCCGCGCAGCGCGGTCAGGGCAGCGCGCACCTCGGTCGGGTGATGCGCGTAATCGTCGAATACCCGCACTCCGCGGGCGGTACCGACCAGTTCGAACCGACGTCGAACGCCCTCGAAACCGGCTAACGCGTCCAGCACCTCCTCGATCGGCGCGCCCGCCTCGGCGGCGGCGAGTACCGCGCCCACCGCGTTGAGAGCCATATGCCGGCCCGGCACCGACAGCCTCATCGCCCGCGGATGATCCTCCCCGGCGAGCTGGATCTCGGCGACCGCGCCGGTCCCCCGTTGCTGCCAGTCCAGCAGCGCAGCGGTCAGTCCGCTGCTGACCCCGCCGGGCGCGGCGCTGCCGTAGCGCAGCACCCGGAAACCGAGGGCTGTACTTCGTTGCGCCAGCGCCGCCGCACCCGGATCATCGGTGCACACCACCAACGCTCCCCCGGGCGCAAGCCGGTCAACGAACTGATCGAATACCGCGGTGTAAGCCTCCGGGCTTCCGAAGAAATCGAGATGATCGGCCTCGATGTTGGTGACCACGGCGATATCGGGTCGGTACTCGAGAAGTGAGCCGTCACTCTCGTCGGCTTCGGCGACGAAGACATCCCCGCTGCCGTGATGGGCATTGGTCCCGGCTTCACCGAGGTCACCGCCGACCGCGAAGGACGGATCGAACCCGCCGTGTTGCAGGGCGACGATCAGCATGGAGGTGGTGGTGGTTTTGCCATGCGTTCCGGTTACCAGCAGCGTGCGATGGCCGGACATCAGTTTGGCCAGCACCGCCGGACGCAGAATCACCGGAACCGCGCGCCGCCGCGCCTCGACCAGTTCGGGATTGGTCTTGGGAATGGCGGCGTGGGTGGTGATCACCGCGGTCGGCCCGCCCGGCAGCAGATCGAGATTGGCCGCGTCGTGGCCGAGGCTGATGTGCGCGCCCCGGGCCCGCAGCGCGATGATGCCCCGGGATTCCTTGGCATCGGAACCAGACACCAGCGCACCGCGGTCGAGCAGGATGCGCGCGATGCCCGACATCCCGGCCCCGCCGATACCGACCATGTGCACCCGCTCCAGCTCCGGTGGCACTCCGGGCCCGATCATCGGCGCGCCTTCGGGTCGGCCTGAGCGACCTGCCATACCACCTCGGCGACGCGACGGGCCGCATCACGATGCCCCACCCCGGCCGCAGCGGCGGTCATCGCGGCCAGCCGCGGCCGGTCACCGAGCAGCCCGGCCACCTCCGCACCGACATATGCCGGCGTGAGATCGGCGTCGGCCAGCAGCAGGCCTCCGCCCGCTTCGACTACCGGCAGCGCATTCAGCCGCTGTTCACCGTTTCCGATCGGCAGGGGCACATAGATCGCGGGTAACCCGACCGCGGACACCTCGGCGACCGTCATTGCCCCAGACCGGCAGATCGCCAGATCGGCTGCGGCATAGGCGAAGTCCATTCGACTGAGATACGGAACCGGGATATACGGCGGCGCACCCGGCTGCGGCTCGGGAAGTTCCAGCGTGTTCTTGGGGCCGTGCGCATGCAGAACTGAGATTCCCGCGGCGGCAAGGTCGCCGGCGGCGGCCGAGACCGCCCGGTTGATCGAGGCGGCCCCCTGCGAGCCACCGAAAACCAGGAGCACCCGGGCCTCGTCGGGCAAACCGAAATAGGCCCGCGCCTCGGACCGTAGCGCGGCGCGGTTCAGACCGGTGATCGACGGCCGCAGCGGTATGCCCACAACTTCGGCGCCGCCAAGACCCGAACCGGGCACCGCAGCGAGCACCCGGCTGGCGAACCGCGCACCAAGCCGGTTTGCCAGCCCTGCGCGGGCGTTGGCTTCGTGCACCACCACCGGAACCCGCCGGGATCGCGCGGCAAGGTACGCGGGCACGGCGACATAACCCCCGAAGCCCACCACCACATCGGCAGAGACGGTATCGAGCACTGCCCGGGCCTCTCTGATCGACCTGCGCACCCGCCACGGCAGCCGGACCAGGTCTGCCGTGGGTTTGCGCGGTAGCGGTACCGGGGTGACGAGTTCGAGGGCGTAACCGCGGTCGGGTACCAACCGGGTCTCGAGGCCGCGGGCGGTTCCCAGCGCGGTGATACCCACGCCGGGATACCGGGCGCGCAGCGCGTCAGCGACGGCCAGCGCCGGTTCGATATGTCCGGCGGTACCCCCGCCTGCCAGCACCACCGACACGGTGCTCGCGGCAGTGCTGGGGTCGCTGCGGCCGGAACCGCCGTCGACGCCGAAGACACTCACCCGTGACGCTGACCTTCCATTGCGCGGGATCGCCGGTTCCGGCCGTTCCCGTGCCGATCGCTGCCCTGCGCGGCGGCGGCACGCCTCTGCTGGGAGGCGCCTCCATGATGCCCTGAGCGCCGAGAAGCCGACTGCACCGTCCCCGCTTTGGCCTTGCCGCCGCGCGGACGCGGTTGCTCGGCTTTGCGGGTCGGCCGCTTGGCCGGCTGAGCAGGCTTGGCAGCGACCGGCCGGGAACGCAGCCGGTCCCGCAGCACATCCACCCGGCTGGGCAGGTAGGGCTCCGGCAGCGGCAGCCGCAACAACCGGTTCATCCGGTCATCGCGGCCCGCCCGCAGCGCAGCCACCGCGTCGGGCTCGTGCCGGGCAGCATTCGCCATCAAACCGATCATGAACAGCGTGGTGGCCGTGGATGTTCCGCCCGCCGAGATCAACGGTAGCTGGATACCGGTCACCGGCAGTAAGCCCACCACGTAGCCGACATTGATGAATACCTGGCCGACCACCCAGGCCGTCGCGGTGGCCGTGAGCAACCGCAGGAACGGATCGGCCGACCGTTTGGCAATGCGCATACCGGCATAGGCGAACATTCCGAACAGGCAGAGTAGGCCGAACGCGCCGATGAACCCCAGTTCTTCACCGACGATGGCGAAGATGAAGTCATTGTGCGCATTGGGCAGATAGTTGAATTTCGCGGTGCCCTGGCCGAGTCCGTCGCCGAAGATACCCCCGTTTGCCAACGCGAACTTGGCCTGCCGGGCCTGATAACCGATGCCCTGAGCGTCGGCGGCCGGGTCGAGCCAGGACCGCACTCGGTCAGAGCGGTAGCCCTCCGACACCGCGAGTACGGCGGCCGCCGATACCGCGGCGAACACCGAACTGACGAAAACCTTCAGCGGCAGGCCGGCGAACCACAGTAGCGCCAGCAGGATGATGCCCAGCGAGACGGTCTGGCCCAGATCAGGCTGGGCCACGATGAGCGCCAGAGCGATGACTGCGGCCGGGATGAGCGGGATCAGCATCTCCCGCAGACTCGCCCGTTCCATGCGCCGGGTCGCCAGCAGATGCGCTCCCCAGACCACGAAGGCGATCTTGGCAAGCTCGGAGGGCTGCATGGACAGACCGCCGATGACAAACCATCCGCGGGTGCCGTTCGCGACCCGGCCGATACCGGGGATCAACACCAGCACCAGCATCACGATGGTCCCCGCGAAAACCGGGAATGCCATCCGCCGAATGAAGCGGACCGGTAGCCGCAGCGCGAACCAACAGGCGAACAGCCCGAGCCCGGCCCACATCACCTGACGGGCGAAAATCGTCCACGGGGAGCCGTCGGTGTCATAGGAATGGACGCCGGACGCCGACAGCACCATGATCAGGCCCAGCGAGGTCAGCAGGGCGGCCACCGACACCATGAGATGAAAGGACGTCATCGGCCGCGCCAGCCAGGCGCCGAACCGCTTCCGCGGGTCGAATCCCGGTTTCTTTGCCGCCGCCCCTGATCCGTCCCCGGCACCACCGGCCGCACTTTCGTCCCGGCGGAACAGCCGGGACCACACCGTGCCCACCGCGCTACCGGGCCTCGCGGTCAACCCGGGCCCGAACTGCCTCGGCGAATGCGTCGCCTCGGTCGGCATAGCCGCTGAACAGGTCGAACGATGCGCCGGCTGGCGCGAGCAGGACCGTGTCACCCGGATGCGCCAGACCGGCGGCGGCGGCAACGGCCTCGGCCATCACCTGTCGGCCGACACCGGGACCGCGGGCGTCCAACACCCGAGTCCCAGTAGTCACACCTGGCTCATGTGTCTCATGCACCCCAGCATCGTCTCGCGTTACAACGTGGATGACGGGGACATCGCGTGCGTGTCGCGATAACGCCTCGGCAAAGACCGCACGATCGCGGCCGATCAGGACCGCCCCGGCGAGTCGGTCGGCTACCCGGGCGACGGTGTCGTCAACGGAGCTGCCCTTGAGCATTCCGCCGGCCACCCACACGACTCGGGTATGGGCCAGGATCGACGCCTCCGCGGCGTGCGGGTTGGTGGCCTTGGAGTCGTCGACGTAGCGCACACCGTCCAGCGCGCCAACCTGTTCGGCACGATGCCGGCCAACCCGGAAAGCAGTCAACGCCGCGGCGATCGCGGCGGGCGGGACACCGACCGACCGGGCCAGCGCGGCGGCGCCGAGGGCGTTGAGGACACCGACCGGGCCCGGCACCGCTATCGAGTCGACCGGAGCCAGCACCACCTGCCCGCCGAACTCGCCGGCGAACGCCCGGTCGACAATCGCGCCGTCGCGTACCCCGAGTTCCCCGGCGGCCGGTTCGCCCAGCCGGAAACCGGCCTTCACGGTCGCCGGCGCGCCGGGAAGCAGGGCGCGCGCGGTCGGATCATCGAGGCCGACCACCGCCACCCGGCCCGCCAGTGCACCGGCCTTGGCCGCCGCGTAGGCCGCGAAGTTGCCGTGCCAGTCCAGATGATCCTCGGCCACGTTGAGAACAACGCCGGCCTCCGGCCGTACCGACGGGGCCCAGAACAGCTGGAAGCTGGAGAGCTCCACCGCCAGCAGATCAGCCGGTTTGGCAAGCACATCGAGGACGGGTTCGCCAATATTGCCGCACAGCACCGCGCGGCGTCGGTCGGCGAGCAGCATCTCATGGAGCATCGACGTGGTGGTGGTCTTTCCGTTGGTGCCGGTCACGACCAGCCAGCGCCGGGGCGTGCCGTAATGACCGGCGGTATCCAGCCGCCAGGCCAACTCGACATCACCCCAGATCGGCACACCGGCGGCCGCGGCCGCCGCCAGCACCGGAGCGGTCGGCGGGAATCCGGGACTGGTGATGACCAGGTCGAAGTCACCGGCCCGGGTGACGGCCTCACCCGGGCTGACGAACCGCACATCACCGAGCTTGCGCGCGGCGGCGGCATCGGCATCGCATACCGACAGCCGGAGGTCCCACGATTCCAGCGCCGTCACCACCGCGCGGCCGGTCACGCGGGCCCCGGCTATCAGCACCCGGGCCCCGGAATCCAGCAATGACAGATCAGCGGCCATCAATCCCCGATCGCACCGAGCCATTCACCGTAGAACAGCGACACCCCCAGCCCACAGGCGATCGCGGTGAGTAACCAGAACCGGATGATCACGGTGGTCTCGGCCCAGCCGACAAGTTCGAAGTGATGGTGGAAGGGGGCCATCCGAAAAACCCGTCGCCCGGTGGACCGGAACGCGATGATCTGAACCACCACCGAGGTCACCTCGGCGACGAACAACGCGCCGAGTACGACTGCGAGGACCTCGGTACGGCTGGTGACCGATAGCCCGGCGATGATCCCGCCCAGCGCCAGCGATCCGGTATCCCCCATGAAGATTTTCGCCGGAGCGGCGTTCCACCAGAGGAAACCGATACAGGCACCGGCGGTGGCGGCGGCGATCAGCGCCAGATCCAAGGGGTCGCGGACGTTGTAGCATCCGATTCCGGGGGCGGTGGCGCAGGCATTGCGGTACTGCCAGAACGTGATCAGCACATAGGCGGCACTGACCATGGCCATACTGCCGGCGGCGAGTCCGTCCAGTCCGTCGGTGAAGTTGACCGCGTTGGACCAGGCGCTGACCAGCACGATGACAAGCAGCACGAACAACACCGGGGGCAGTGCCACCGTGGAGATCTCGCGCACGTAGGACAATTCGGTGCTGCCCGGGGTAAGGCCGTCCGCGTTGGCGAACTGCAGCACCAGCACCCCGAACAACAGCGCTGCGGTGATCTGGCCGACAGTTTTGGCGGTCTTGTTCAGACCGAGGTTGCGCGACCGGCGGATCTTGATCAGGTCATCGAGGAAGCCGACCCCGCCGAGGGCGGTGGCCAGACCGAGTACGAGCAGTCCCGAAGCCGACGGCCCCACCCCGTCAAGGGTCAGACCCACCAGGTGTGCACCGAAGTAGCCGGCCCAGATACCGGCGAGGATCGCCACCCCTCCCATCGACGGGGTCCCCCGTTTGGTCTGGTGGCTGGGCGGGCCGTCCTCGCGGATCTCATGACCGAGGCCTTGACGGCTAAACAGCCTGATCAGCGCGGGAGTCAGCAGGATCGACACCGCCAGCGCGATCCCGACCGCGATGAGAATCTGCCTCACGGGTGCCCCGTTTGATCAGCCAGTCCATCGGCCAGCCCGTCAGCCAGCGCCCCCAGCCCGGCCGCATTCGACGCCTTGACCAACACCACATCGCCCGGGCCGAGCTCGGCGGCCAGTAGTTCCAGCGCCGCACCGGCATCGGGCACCATGGTCGACTCCGACCCCCAGGAACCCTCCATCACCGCTCCGTGATGCATGGCGCTCATAGGTCTCCCGGTTCCGACGACGACGAGCCGACTGATATCTAAGCGCACGGCTAGTCGGCCGATGCGATCATGCTCGGTTACCGAGTCCTCGCCCAGTTCTGCCATCTCGCCGAGCACCGCCCAACTGCGATGCCCACCACTGCGGGCCATCACCGCCAGAGCCTGCAGTCCGGCTCGCATCGAGTCGGGGTTGGCGTTATAGGCATCGTTGATGACCGTCACTCCGTCGGCGCGGGTCCGAACCTCCATCCGGCGCCTGGACTCCGGGGTGGCCTCGGCCAGCGCGGAGGCCACCTGCGGCAGCGTGGCCCCGCATTCCAGCGCGACCGCCGCCGCGCTGAGCGCGTTGCCCACCTGATGCTCACCGTGTACGGCGAGTCGGACCGGCACCGCACCGGTGGGCGCACACAGTATGAAGCTAGGCCTGGCCAACTCGTCGAGAACGACCTCCTCCGCCCTGATATCGGCGGTACGGGATCGCCCCACGGTGATGACCCGCGCCAGGCTCTGGTCCGCCATCGCCGCGACCACCGGATCGTCGGCGTTGAGAATCACCACGCCGGAGCCTGGGACTGCCTGCACCAGTTCAGCTTTCGTGCTCGCGATGAGCTCCCGGGACCCGAACTCGCCAAGGTGGGCGGTACCGACATTGAGCACCGCAGCGATCGACGGCGGTGCGATGCCGGCCAGCGCGGCGATATTTCCCGGATGCCGGGCGGACATCTCCAGAACCAGGAAATCGGTGCTCTCGGTTGCCTGCAGCACCGTCCACGGGAGGCCGAGTTCGTTGTTGAACGACCCGGGTGGAGCCACCACCTCGCCGAGTGGCCGCAGCACGGCGGCGATCAGATCTTTGGTGGAGGTCTTCCCCGAGGATCCGGTGATACCGATGGTCCGCAAGCCCCGCGCCGTGAGATCGGCGGAAACCGCGGCCGCGAGCCGCGCCAGCGCGGCCAGTACCGCAGCACCCGACCCGTCGGTGTCGTGTTCGAGCACTCCGGCCTGAGAGTCCGCTGCCGTCGCCGGCGGGGCGATCACAGCCGGCACCCCGACCGGCCGCGCGGCGAGCACCGCCGCAGCTCCGGCTGCCACCGCGGCCGCAGCAAAGTCGTGACCATCGGACCGCGCCCCAGGCAGAGCCAGGAACATCCCGCCGGGACGCAGTGCCCGGGAGTCGAACTCCACCGCCGCGGTGACGTGGGTCGCGGCCGCCTCGGTCGCGCTGATATCGGCGAGCCGGCCACCGACGATCTCGGCGATCCGCGCAACTGTGAGGTCGATCACCGCATCCTCTCCAAGGCCAGTGCCAATTCATCCCGATCGTCGAACGGCCTGGTCTGCCCACCGCCGGTCTGACCGGTCTCATGGCCTTTACCGGCGATGACCACGACATCACCGCGGCGTGCCCAGTTGACGGCGTGGGCGATCGCGGCCCGGCGGTCCGCTATCTCCAGCACCTCACCGGTACTGCTCGCCGCGCATCCATCGACCGGGCGCGCCGCGCCGGCCAGGACGGCCGCCCGGATCTGCGCCGGGTCCTCATCCCTGGGGTTGTCATCGGTGATGACGACCAGATCCGCCAGTTCGGCGGCAACCCGGCCCATTCCCGCGCGCTTCCCCGGATCCCGGTTGCCGCCCGCACCAAAAACCACAGCCAGCCGCCCGTCGCGCCGTCGCAGGGTTTCCAGCACGGCACGCAATGCGCCGGGTTTATGCGCGTAATCGACGACGGCGAGGAAATCCTGACCACGGTCGATCAACTCGAGACGACCGGGCACCGTCGCGCTCCTCAGTCCCGGTGCCGCCTGTTCGGGTGAGATGCCGATACCGTCCAGCATGGCCAGCGCCAGCAACGCGTTGGCGACGTTATAGCGGCCGGGCAGCCCGATCCGGAGCCGGTGGTGCACACCGGCGGGATCCACCGCGGTGAACTCCTGCAGCCCGCTGTCGAGGACCTTGATGTCCTGAACTCCCCAGTCCGCCGGATTGCCCTCGGCGCTGACCGTCACCGCGGTGGCTGCCCGAGTAGCCATCGACCGGCCGGCGTCATCGTCGACACAAACCACCGCAAACCGCGCGTGCAGCGGCGAGACCGGGTCGAATAACTTCGCCTTGGCCTCGAAATACGCGTCCATGGTGTGGTGGAAGTCGAGATGATCGCGGGATAGGTTGGTGAAACCACCGACTGCGAAGTGGATTCCGTCTACCCGGCCAAGTTCCAGAGCATGGCTTGACACCTCCATGACAGCGGTGTCGACACCCCGTTCGGCCATCACGGCCAGCAACGCCTGTAATGCCGGTGCCTCCGGTGTGGTGAGTGCGCTGGGCACCTCCGACCCGTCGATGGTGACCCCGACGGTTCCGATCATCCCGGCGGTCCGTCCTGCTGCCCGCAGACCGGACTCGATCAGGTGCGCCGTGGTGGTCTTACCCGAGGTGCCGGTCACGCCGAGCACGACGACCCGCTCCGATGGGTGGCCGTAGACGTCGGCGGCGACTGCGCCGAGAATCGATCGCGGATCGGGATGCACCAGTATCGGCACCGGCGCTGGATCGCCGAGCAGATGCCGGATGACCGACACACCACCGGGATCGGTGATTACGGCCGCAGCGCCGGCGCCGATTGCCATCTCGCTGTATTGGGCTCCGTGCGCGAACCGACCCGGCAAAGCCGCGAACAGATCACCGCACGTGGCGTCCTGGGCCCGCAAGGTGACCCCGAAGATCCGGACATCGGGGACAACGGAACCGTCCGCCGAGACGGCGTGAAACCTCTCAGCCAGCGCCCGCAGGGACAGCCCCGGGCTACTGCGCGGCCGAAGGGCACTTGTCACGGCAGGTCACCTCCTCCAACGCCGGCCGCGCACGAGGCTGCGCCGGCCGCCCGATCGGCTGATTACCCTACCGACGCGGGTCGGGCTCAGGACGCTTGCAGCGTCAACGGCGGCCCCGGGTCGGGTGAGAGCGGCACGTTTTCGCGTTGGAGCAGCCAGCTCGCGATGTTGTGGAATAACGGCGCCGCCGAGTGGCCGGGAGTCCCGTCGGCATTGCGTGTCGGCGCGTTCATCATGATTCCGATCACGTACCGCGGATCCTCCACCGGTGCCAGCCCGGCAAAGGTAATCCAGTAGACGTCGTCGTAGTAGCAGCCGCAGGCTTGATTGATCTGCTGGGCGGTACCGGTCTTGCCGGCCACCTGATAGCCCTCGACCGCAGCGGCCGCGCCGGTGCCCTGCTGGGCACCCATCGGGTCCCGTTGCACCACGGCACGCAGCATATTGCGGACGGTGCGTGCGGTCTCCGGGGAAACCACCTGGATACCGCTTGGTTGCTGCTCTTCGGTACGGGCTCCATCCGGTGCGATGGTGGCCTTTACGATCCGCGGCGGGATCCGCATCCCGTCGTTGGCGATGGCCTGGTACATCCCCGTCATTTGCAGCAGCGTCATCGAAAGGCCCTGTCCAATGGGCAAGTTGGAGAACGTGCTGCCAGACCACTGGTCGATCGGCGGGACGACACCCGCGCTCTCCCCCGGCAGTCCCACGTTCGTCCGCTGACCCAGCCCGAACTTTCCGAGCATCTCGTAGAAACGCTCCGGGCCGACCCGTTGAGCCAGCATCAGGGTGCCGACATTGGATGACTTGCCGAAGATCCCGGTGGTAGTCAGGGGCAGCACCCCGTGGCTCCAGGCATCCTTCACGTTGACCCCGCCCATGCCGATCGAACCGGCGACCGGAAGCACCTCATCGGGGTTGGACAGTCCTTCCTCGATCACCGAGGAGGCGATGACGATCTTGTTCACCGATCCGGGCTCGAAGGGCGAGGTCACCGCCAGGTTGCCGATCTGCCGGTTGGATTGTCGGCCGATATCCTGGCTCGGGTCGAAGGTGTTGTCGTTCGACATCGCCAGCACCTCGCCGCTTTTCGCATCCAGCACCACTGCGGAGACATCGCGGGCGCCAGAGGCGTTCTTGGCCAGCTGGACCTGTTGCTGGACGTAGAACTGGATATCGTCGTCGAGGGTCAGCTGGACGGTCGCGCCGTTGACCGCTCGGTGCCGGTTCCGGTAGCTGCCCGGAATCACCACACCGTCGGACCCGCGGTCGTAGGTGATCGACCCGTCGGAACCGGCGAGAACCGCATCCATCGAATCCTCCAGGCCGAGCAGTCCGTGGCCGTCCCAGTCGATCCCGCCAACCACATTGGCAGCCAGCGAACCACCGGGGTACTGACGCAGGTCCTGCCGTTCGGCACCCACCTCGGGGAACTTCTTCGTGATTGCGCTGGCGATGCCGGGGTCGACAGCACGGGCAAGGTAGACGAAGGTCTCGCTGCTGCGCAGCTTTTTCAGCAGGGTGGCGGAGTCCGGCTTGTTGTCGAGCTTGGCGGCCACATACTTGGCAATATCGGCCAGCCGCTGGTCCGGGTCGGGGGCATCCGGCGAGTCCCGCTCGGCATCGGCGAGTTGTTTGCGGATCTTTTTGGGCTGGAACGTCAGCGCCCGGGCCTCAATGGTGAAAGCCAGCTTGTCGAAGTTCCGGTCGACGATGGCACCCCGTACCGCCTGCTCGACATCGGTCACCTTGAGCTGACCGGCGGCCTGGGCGCGCAGACCCGCCGCGCGCGGCACCTGCAAGGTGAACAGCTGTGCCGCGACGACCAGCATCGCCAGCATGATCACGACGTTGCCGACTCGGTACCGGTAGACGAACGAGGAACTGTCGGTCCCGGTATCAGCGGCCGGACGGGTGCGCCGGGAGGTGGCCGGCCGTCCCTGACCGGCCCCCGACGACGCGGCGGAGAGGACGCGGGTCTGACGTTTCCGGCCGGCTGTCGGTCGTTGTCCCGGTTTCTTGGCGCGGCTCAATGGGCCACTCCGCCGGGAGGAACCTCAGGAGAACCATCAAACGCAGGAACCACTGGAACCACAGGAGTAACTGTAGGGACCGGAACACCCGCAGCCGGGACAGGCGGGATCGGCAGCGTGTCGCCAATGGGCGACGGCAAGCCGGTAAATGGCAGCGCCGACCCCGGCAGGGCGGCTTCCGGGAGAGGCACACCCGGCAGCACCGACCCCGGCAGGGCGGCCCCCGGGAGAGGCACACCCGGCAGCACCGACCCCGGCAGGGCGGCCCCCGGGGGGAACGCTGGACCGGGTAGCGCAGATCCGGTTTGGGCGTGCGGATTGGCATCGGTGGCCGGCGGGACCAGTACCGGAGCGCCCCTGGCACCGGCGACGGGCGCGCCCGGCAGCGCTGGGGTCAGCCGGACCGGAACCTCGACCCCGGCCCCCGGCGTGCGCAGTGCCGGCGCGGTGGCCGCCGGTTTGGGGTCCGGCGGCAACTCTTCGGGCAACTTGGTGTTCAGCGGCGGCGGCGGAACACCCTCGGCGGGCTTGGGCTCGCCGACGACCACCCAGTTGCCACCCGGATCCTGAACCAGGTGGGCGGTGTCCTTGGAGGGAATCATGCCGAGCTCCCGGGCCGCATCAGCGAGGGCCGGGGCCGATTGTGCCTCGAGAACGTCACGTTCGAGGGCTTCTTTCTGCTGAGTCAGCGCGTCGTTGAGTTCGCGGGCTCCGCCCAGTTGGTAGGAGCGCTGCGCAGCATGGGTTGACAGCCACAAGGTGATCGCCAGCCCGATAGCGAGCGAACCGATGATCAGGACGACGAACGGAACCCTCGCCAGCAGAGTCTGGGGCCGCAGGTCGACACGGGCGATCCTGACCAGTAGCCGCTCGCGTAACGGTGGCCGGACGACTTTGGGTGCCTTGGCCTTACGGGCCTTGGCGCGCGCCTTGGCCTGGCTGGTGGTTTTGGCGCGGCCGGGCCGGTCGGCGGGCCTCGGAGCCGGCGCGGTTTGCGGCCCCTGACGCGGACCGCGTGCCTCATGCGGACGGCGAGCCCGGTTGGTGGCACGCGCCCGGTTCTCCCGTGCCGAACCGTCGCTCGCGCGGCGCTTTCGGGCCGGGCCGTCGGCAGTGCGACCGCGAGCCGGCGCGGCCGCCCGCCCCCGGCCGCCCCCCCGGGAGGACTTCGGGCCCTCAGCGACATCGGTGCGACCGGCCGACCTTCGCCCAACCTTCATCTGATGCCCTCTCCGTACGTACGCTCAATGGCACGCAACCGGACCGGCGCGCTCCGCGGATTGCGTTCGATCTCGTCCGGGTCGGCCCGTTCGGCGCCGCGGGTCAACGTCACGAACTCCGGCCCATAGCCGGGCAGCTCAACCGGTAGCCCCTCGGGACTGCGGGAGGACGTCGCCGCGACAAAGGCCGTCTTGACGAGACGGTCCTCGAGCGACTGGTAGGCCATCGCAACCACGCGGCCGCCCGGACGCAGAGCATTCAATGCCGCCGGCAGCGCGGTGGTCAATGAGTCGAGTTCGGAGTTGACGGCGATCCGTAGCGCCTGAAAGGTGCGTTTGGCGGGATGGCCGCCGGTTCGGCGGGCCGGGATCGGGATCGCGTCGTACACGGTCTCGACGAGTTCGCCGGTTCTGGTGTACGGCGCATCGGCGCGACGAGCTGCGATGAAGCCCGCGATCCGCGAGGCAAACTTCTCCTCGCCGAAACGGCGAAGGATATCTGTCAGCCGCCCGCGGTCGTAGGTGTTGAGGATCTCCGCGGCGGTCAGTTCCGCGTCCGGGTCCATCCGCATGTCCAATGGGGCGTCTGCGGCGTAGGAAAAACCCCGCTCTGTACGGTCCAGCTGCATCGAGGAAACCCCGAGATCGAACAGCACTCCGTCCACTGAACCCGTTGACGCCAGGCCGCTGTCGCGGAGCGCTCCGGCAATGCCGTCGTACCGGGTGCGCACCAGGGTTACACGATCGGCGAATCGGGCCAGCCGCCTGCCGGCAATATCCAGCGCATCGGGGTCGCGATCCAGCCCGATCAGACGCAGGCCGGCGAAACGGTCCAGGAACCGTTCGGCATGGCCACCCGCGCCCAGCGTCGCATCGATGAGCACCGCGCCGGTGCCCTCCGGTGCGGTGCGGGTCAAAGCCGGGGCGAGCAACTGGACACAGCGATCAAGCAGAACCGGCACGTGCGGAAACTCGCCGCGGCCCCGGCCACCCTCTCCGGCCACCAGATCACCTCCGGCTTGGTTCGGGGGTATCCGTGCACCGAGGTCCCTGTCCGTCTCGAACCTGGCGTCGGGGAAGTACGTCAGGGTC
>CAZKUK010000055.1:0-19188 GCA_964555915.1 uncultured Mycobacterium sp. | reverse complement strand
ACCGGCAATCCGATGCTGGGGTTCGCCGCTCTGGTGCTGGGCGCCGTGTGCGCGTGGCAGCGCCGCGCTACCGGGGGTGTGTTAGCGCCGGTGCTCACCCACCTGGTGTGGGGCCTCATGATGGTGCTGGCACTTCCACCGATCTTCGGCATGTAACGCAGGCAGCCTCAGACGTCGGCCAAATCAGGCGTCGGCCAAATTAGACGTCGGTGAAACTCGGCTTGCGGCGCTGCTGGAATGCTTTGGTGCCTTCGGCGAAGTCGCGGGCCTTGATGAGAACACTCTGCCCCTCGGTCTCGCGGCCGATCGCGGCTTCCAGTTCGGCCAGTGTCGCGGCGTTGATGGCCTGCTTGGTTTTCGCCAGAGCGACCGCCGGACCGGATCTCAGCCTATCGATGACCGCCGCCACACCGGCCTCCAAATCATCGTCTGGGTACACCGCGCTGACCAATCCGCACTCGGCGGCGTCCGTGGCGCTGAGGCGTTCGGCCAACAGGGCCATCCGCATGGCCCGGATTCGTCCGATGGCGGCGGCGACCAGAGCCGTCGCCCCACCGTCGGGCATCAGGGCGATCCTGGTGAACGCCAACAGAAAGAACGAGGTTTCCGAGGCCAAAACGACATCGCCGGCCAATGCCAGCGAGACACCCACGCCGGCGGCCGCGCCGTGCACGACGGCGACCACCGGCTTGGGCGAGGCGACGAGTGACCGCACGGCGCGATTGGCCGCCAGCAACAGGGTGTCGACCTCCGCCGTTTCGGCCGTCGTTTTCGCCGTCGTTTTCGCGGTGGCCTGATCTTCGGCCCCGATACCCGCGCCGGAGCAGAAACCGCGTCCCGCCCCCTGCAGGCGTATGACTCTCACATCCGGGTCGTCGGCCGCCCGATCCACCGCATCGGCCACGGTGACGAGCATGTCCTCGGTCAGCGAGTTGAGGCTGCCCGGCCGGTTCAGCGTGAGCGACAGGACGTTGCCTTCCAGCGAGATGGCGAGGTCGTCGATACCGGTGTAGGAGGTCACAGGCCAACACGGTACAAAGAGGACACTTTCTGCGACGAACAGGCGGTGCGGTTATGGCGGGACCACTGGATGGCGTTCGGGTCGTCGAACTTGCCGGGATCGGCCCCGGGCCGCATGCCGCGATGATCCTCGGCGACCTCGGCGCCGACGTGGTCCGCGTCGAACGGCCGAGCAAGGTGCCCGATCCGGCGCCGAGTCAGGACTACCTGCTGCGCAACCGCCGTTCGGTGACAGCGGATCTCAAGAGTGAACGGGGCCGCGAGAAGGTGTTGGCACTGATCGCCAAGGCCGACGTGCTCATCGAGGGTTTCCGGCCCGGGGTCACCGAACGCCTCGGTCTGGGCCCGCAGGACTGCGCCAAGCTGAACGGGCGGCTCATCTACGCCCGGATGACGGGCTGGGGCCAGACCGGGCCGCGCAGTCAGCGTTCCGGTCATGACATGAACTACATCTCGCTCAACGGAGTCCTCCATGCCATCGGCCGGGCGGGGGAACGGCCGGTGCCCCCGTTGAACCTGGTCGGCGACTTCGGCGGCGGTTCGATGTTCCTGCTTGTCGGTATCCTCTCCGCGCTCTACGAGCGGGAACGGTCTGGCCACGGTCAGGTGATCGACGCCGCGATGGTCGACGGCTCCGCCGTGTTGGCCCAGATGATGTTTGCCTTCCGCCACACCGGTCTGTGGAGCGACGTGCGGGGAACCAACCTGCTCGACACCGGCGCGCCGTACTACGACGTCTACGAATGCGCAGACGGCCGCTACGTCTCGGTGGGCTCCATCGAGCCCCAGTTCTACGCCGAATTGCTGCAGAAACTGGGCCTCGATTCGGCGGGCCTGCCGGAACAGAACGACATCAGCAGTTGGCCGGAGTTGCGCGCAAGGCTCACCGAGACTTTCCTCGCCCATGGTCGCGACCACTGGGCGCAGGTCTTCGCAGACAGTGACGCCTGCGTGGCGCCGATCCTGTCCTTCGCCGAGATCGAAGCCGAACCGCACAACACCGAGCGCGGCAGCTTCTACAAGGTGGGTGATTCGATTTTTCCGATGCCGGCCCCGAGGTTTTCCCGGACCCAGCCCGGGGTGCCCACCCCACCGCGCGCGCCGGGCGAGGATGACGATGCCGTGCTGCGGGACTGGCGCTAAGTGACATGCTGCGGGACTGGCGCCAAGTGGTTGGTGCCGCCAAGTGATTGGTATAGTCCCCAACCAACCAGTAGGTCGACCAGAAGGGAACGTGGGCAGTGGAGATTAATGACACGGTCGCCGTCGTCACCGGTGGAGCGTCCGGGCTAGGCCTGGCCACCGCCAATGCACTGCTCGGCGAGGGCGCCAAAGTCGTGATCCTCGACCTGCCCAGTTCCAAGGGGGCGGAGGTTGCGAACGAGCTCGGCGATCGGGCGCGGTTCGCACCGGCTGACGTCACCGACGAGGAGGCGGTAGCCAACGCGCTCGACCTCGCCGAGACGCTGGGTCCGGTCCGCATCGTGGTCAACTGCGCCGGCACCGGCGACGCAATCCGGGTTTTGGGCAAGGGCGGGGTCTATCCGCTGGACAAGTTCGCCCGCATCGTCAACATCAACCTGATCGGCACTTTCAACGTGTTGCGACTCGGTGCCGAGCGGATGGCCAAGACCGAACCCGCCGGTGAGGAGCGGGGCGTGATCATCAACACCGCCTCGGTGGCTGCGTTCGACGGACAGATCGGCCAGGCCGCCTACTCGGCCTCCAAGGGCGGCGTGGTCGGTATGACCCTGCCCATCGCTCGTGACCTGGCCGGCAAGCAGATCCGGGTCGTCACCATCGCTCCCGGCCTGTTCGACACGCCTCTGCTCGCGGGACTGCCGGAACCGGCCAAAGCCTCGCTGGGGGCGCAGGTTCCGCACCCCTCGCGGTTGGGCAAGCCCAGCGAATACGGTGCGCTTGCGGTGCACATCGTGCAGAACTCCATGCTCAACGGCGAGGTAATTCGACTCGACGGCGCCATCCGCATGGCACCGCGGTGAACTGACCCGCAGCACCGGGCGGTGGCGATCCTCAAAGGCGGCGGTCGGTGTTGGTCTGAAACTGCAGAGACGACCACAGCAGAGACGGCAACCGCAGAAACGACAACCGCAAAAACAACAACCGCAAAAACAACAATGCCCGCCTGGTCTCCAGGCGGGCATTTTCGGCCTCAGGTGCCGAATCCGGCTCGACGGTATCGAGACCTCCGAAACCGCGGGCCGGCGGTCAGCCGGGGCGTCTACGTTCCGGAAAGCCTCGGCCGGAACCGAAGCGGTTAGCTGGCGTTGGCCAGCGGCGACGGGTCCTCGAACTGCTCGGAGGTGTCGCCCTCCACGAGGAAGTCGCCGTGATAGAGGGCTTCGAAGTCAACTTTGATGACATCGGCACTGGTGTCGTCGATCCACATATTCAGAACTGTATTGGTGTGCTCTAAGGAGACTTTGAGTCACGTTTCGGAAATTGGTGGCAATCCTTACCGGCGGGTAACAGCGCACTGCGGGGTTTGACCTGCCGCCGAGGCGCACACCACACTTGGGCCATCCGGCGGTTTGCTGGCAGAGGGGAAGGGTGACGGGTGTGCTGCAGCTGATCGCCCGGCTCGCTATCCGCTCCCCGCGGCGGATCCTGGCGCTCGCGGCACTGCTGGCCGCCGCGACCGCGGTGCTCGGTATCCCGGTCGCCAACCATCTCTCGGCCGGCGGGTTCCAGGATCCGGGGTCCGAATCCGCGCTGGCGTCGAAGCTGCTCAACGAGAAGTTCGAGCAAAGCGACCAGAAGCTGTTCATCACTGTTTCCGATCCGGCCGGAGCCACCAGTGCGGGTGCCCGCGCAGCGGGATCCGATATCGTCGCCAGGCTTGATACCTCGCCCAACGTGCTGACTGTGACATCGCCGTGGACATCACCGCCTGCGGCCGCGGCCGAACTGCTCAGCACCGACGGCAGGACCGGGCTGATCATCGCCACCATGGCCGGTGGCGAGAACGAGGCACCCGGATACGCGGCCGAGCTCGCCGAACCGGTGGTCGGCGACCGTGACGGGCTGAGTATCCGGGCCGGCGGTACCGCATTGATCTACGACCAGATCAACATTCAGACCAAGCATGATCTGCTGCGGATGGAGGCCATCGCCATTCCGCTGAGCTTCCTGGTGCTGGTATGGGTGTTCGGCGGTCTGGTCGCCGCCTCATTGCCGATGGTGGTCGGTCTGATGGCAATCCTGGGTGCGATGGCAGTGCTGCGGCTGATCACCGCGTTCAGCGAGGTGTCGATTTTCGCATTGAACATCACCGCCGCCCTCGGCCTGGCGCTGGCAATCGACTACACGCTGTTGATCGTGAGTCGCTACCGGGATGAGATCGCCGAGGGCGCCACCCGCGAGGCCGCCCTGGTTCGGACCATGTGTACGGCCGGCAGAACCGTACTTTTCTCGGCGGTGACGGTCGCGCTTTCACTGTCTGCCCTGCTGATCTTCCCGATGTACTTCCTGCAATCCTTCGCTTTCGCCGGGATCGCGACGGTTGCGTTCGCCGCCGCCGCAGCCGTGATCATCACCCCGGCGGCGATCGTGGCGCTCGGCGACAGGCTGGACTCCTTCGATATCCGCAGGTTGGCACGCCGGATATTGCGCCGCTCGGAACCGGCTGCGAAACCGGTCCAGCGACTGTTCTGGTACCGCTCGACGAAGTTCGTCATGCGCCATTCGATCCCGGTCGGAACCGCGATCACGGCTTTCCTGATCTTGCTTGGTGTGCCGTTTCTGGGGATCGAGTTCGGCAGTCCGGACGATCGGGTGCTGCCGAAGTCCGCGTCGGCGCATCAGGTGGGCGACCTGCTGCGAAATGACTTCGCCAGCGATCTCAACACGGGGATGAGCGTCGTCATCCCGGAGATGGCCGGTGCAACCGAGGCGGACCTGGACCGCTACGCGGCCGACCTTTCCCTGGTGGGCGATGTCGCGTTGGTATCCGCCCCCGGGGGGACCTTCTCCGGCGGCAACCGGGTCGGGCCGACATCCGCGCCGGCCGGTGTGGCGGACGGAAGTGCTTTCCTGTCAGTGCGCAGCACCGCTCCGCTGTTCTCCGATGCCTCGCGCATTCAGCTCGACCGCCTGCACGAGATTGCCGGGCCGGCCGGGCGTGATGTGCTGATCGGCGGGGTCCCGCAGATCAATCGTGACATCGTCGGCGCGGTTATTTCCCGAGTGCCGCTGGTGCTGAGTCTGATCGGCGTGATCACCTTCATTCTGCTTTTCCTGCTGACGGGGAGCCTCATCCTGCCGCTGAAGGCTCTGGTACTCAATGTGCTCTCGCTGTCAGCGGCGTTCGGGGCATTGGTATGGGTCTTTCAAGAGGGTCATCTCGGTGCACTTGGCACCACGCCGACCGGGACCATGGAGGCCAACATCCCGGTGCTGATGTTTTGTGTCGCCTTCGGGTTATCGATGGACTACGAAGTGTTCCTGCTGGCCCGCATCCGGGAGTTCTGGCTAAGCTCCGGGTCCGCCGGTACAGGGGCAACGGACCGGGTGCGGGCCCGGGCCGATAACGATGAGAGCGTGGCGCTCGGCTTGGCTCGGACCGGCCGGGTGGTGACAGCCGCGGCGCTGATCATGGCGATCGCCTTCGCGGCGTTGATCGCCGCCCAGGTGTCATTTATGCGGATTTTCGGGCTGGGGCTGACACTGGCCGTCCTCACCGATGCCACGCTGGTGCGGATGGGCCTGCTGCCGGCGTTTATGCACGTCATGGGCAGGTGGAACTGGTGGTCCCCGGCGCCACTGGTTCGGCTGCATGAACGGTTCGGGCTCAGTGAGGGCCCGCCGCGTTACCCGCCCGCCGAGCCTGAGTCGCTGGCTACAGTGGGGAAGTGACCGCCGACCCCGCCGCGCAGACCCTCGATCATCCCTTGTTCGCCCGGTTGTGGACGGTGATGTCTGCCCACGAATCCCCGCTGATGCACCGCCTGCGAGGTGAAAACCTGTCCGGGCTGGCGGGTCGTGTGCTGGAAGTCGGGGCGGGTACCGGCACCAACTTCGCCTTCTATCCCGATACGGTGAACGAGGTGGTCGCGCTGGAACCCGATGTGGGACTGGCGCCGAAAGCCCGTGAGGCCGCCGCCACCGCCCCGGTTCCGGTCACCGTCATAGCCTCCACCATCGAGGCTCTCGGCGATGGTGGGTCTGGTGCTGTCGAGCCGTTCGACGCGGTGGTCTGCTCACTTGTGCTCTGCTCGGTCCATTCGCCCGAAATGGTGCTGCACCAACTGAATTCGTTGCTCAAACCAGGAGGCGAGCTCCGCTACTTCGAGCATGTCGCCAGCACCGGCTGGCGCGGTTGGATGCAGCGATTCGCCGACGCCACCGTCTGGCCGCGAATGGCCGCCAACTGTCACACCCATCGTGAGACCGAACGGTCGATCATCGGCGCGGGCTTCGCGGTGGAGACCGCACGTCATCAACGGACCTTTCCGGCCTGGGTACCGCTGCCGGTCGCGGAGGTCGCGATTGGCCGGGCGGTCAAAGCCTGATTTTGTTCCGCCCGGCGCTAATCGAGCAGGGCGCCCGGCGCTAATCGAGCAGGGCGCCCGGCGCTAATCGAGCAGGGCGGGCAGCCGCTGCAGCAGTCCCGGTAACGCTGTTCCCGCGTTCTCCCGGACCGAGAGGGTCGCCGAGGCCGACAGCGGGGTGGCATCGGGATTGACCTCGACGACGACCGTGCCGTGGGCCAGCGCGATATCGGGCAGGCCGGCGGCCGGGTAGACCAGACCGGAGGTGCCGACGACCACCACGACCTCTGAGTTGGCTACCGCCTCGACCGCGGCCTGCCACGGTTCGTCGGGTAGCGATTCGCCGAACCACACGATGCCCGGCCGAATCAGGCCACCGCATTCGCAGGATGGCGGCATCTTCTCCAGCTGGGGTTCGGCCATTTCCGGCAGTGGTCCGTGGTACCGCGAACCGCAGGTGTCACACCAGAACTCGGCGAGACTGCCGTGTAGATGGTGCACCGCCCGGCTACCCGCCCGCTCGTGCAGGTCGTCGACGTTCTGGGTGACGACGGTGACGTCGGCGTGATCCTGCCAGTCTGCGACGGCGCGGTGGCCGGCATTGGGCCCGACCTCGTTGACAAGGTGGTGACGCCACAGATACCAGGCCCACACGCGCTCCGGGTGCTTCTGCCAGCCGTCGGTACTGGACAGCTCGTAGGGATCGTACTTGGACCACAGCCCGGTTTCGTCGTCGCGGAACGTCGGCACGCCGCTTTCGGCGGAGATCCCGGCTCCGCTCAGCACCGCGATACGCATCCGGTCACGATAGCCGGGTCATACTGACCCACATGCAGTGGCCGCGAACGGACCCGAACTCGAACACGCCGCTGTTCGAGCAGTTGCGGGCGACGGTAATCGACGCTGTCCGGGACGGACGTCTGCCGGCGGGCACGCGGCTCCCGACGGTACGCGACCTGGCAGTCGAACTTGGCCTGGCGGCGAATACGGTGGCGCGCGCCTATCGGGAACTGGAGGGCGCGGGAATCGTGGAGACCCGGGGCCGGCGCGGCACTTTCGTCGCGGCCCGTGATCCCACCGAGGCGGCTATGGCGGCGGCCGCCCGCAGCTACGCGGATACCGCTCGCGCTCTGGGGCTCGGAAAACGGGAAGCGCTGGGCTATCTCGGCGCGGAGTTCGACTGAGTTCAGTCCGGTCGGGGCCGGTTCGGAAGTCCCGGTGCGGTCAGCCGAACTCGAGTAGCGCATAGACGCCCCGGTACGGTTTGACCGGGCCGAAACGCCAGAACGCCGGGAAGATTTTCTCGAAGATGAAACCCCGCCCCGCCGGCATTGGCACGTCCCGCACGGATTTCAGGCCGGGAATGCTGCCGACGAGAGCGGATAGTTCGTTGATCGACATGCTGAACGGCATCGGTGGCACCCGATAGTGCTTCGATGCCCGGATGCCTTTGGGGGCCACTTTCTTGACGATGGTCGGGGGCAGGTCGAAGAACATCTGGCCGCCGGGAAAGCGCTTGGCGCACTCGGTGATCAGTTCCATGGCCTGCTGGGGAAGCAGATACATCAGCAGGCCCTCGGCGGTGATGAATACGCCGTCGCCGGAGTCGATGTGGTCCATCCAGCTGTAGTCCAGTGCCGACTGGGCGATGGTGCTGATCCGCGGGGAGGATGGCAGCAGCCGGTTACGCAACTCGATGACGGGCGGTAGATCGATCGACACCCAGCGGAACCGGGGGTCGGGCACTGCGGAGTCCAGCCGCCAGAAGCTCGTCTGGAACCCCTCGGCGAGCGCGACGACGGTGGCCGCGGGGTGGTCCCGCAGGTACTCGATGGTGCAGCCGTCGGCGGCCAGGGAGCGCAGCGCCATCTCCTGACCCCTGCGGCCGAATTTCTCGTAGTCGACGGCCAGGTCGGATTTCAGCGCATCACGCAACTCGATGGCCATCGGGTCGTCGATGATGGCATCGGGTAGGCCTGCTTGATGCGCGCGTCCGTTGAGGGTCAGCAGCGCCGTCTCGGAGACGCCGGTGAGCATGGAGTCGTCAGCCGGGGATGTCATTGCGCCCAACTTACCGTCGGTTTCGGCAGTAGGCTCGGGGTGTGATGCGCCGGGTGTTCGATGACAAGCTGTTGGCGCTCATCGCCGACCATTCCCTCGGTGTGCTGGCCACCATCAAGGGTGACGGGCGCCCGCAGTTGTCCAATGTGACCTACTATTTCGACCCCCGGGAGCTTGCTCTGGAGGTGTCGATCACCGAACCGCGGGCCAAGACCCGCAACCTGCGTCGTGACCGGCGGGCATCCCTTCTGGTCAGCTCCGAGGACGGCTGGTCCTATGCGGTGGCCGAGGGGGACGCCGTCCTCAGCGACCCTGCCGCTGCGGTCGATGACGAGACCGTCGAGGCCCTGATCACCCTCTACCGTAATGTCGCCGGCGAACACCCGGACTGGGACGAGTACCGCCGGGCGATGGTCGTCGACCGACGTGTGTTGATGCGGCTGCCGATCAGCCATCTGTACGGGATGCCACCTGGCCTGCGGTGAACAACGGCGCACTGACGGTCCGGTGGCCGGCCGGGTGGCCGGGTGATATCTGGCTCAGTGATGGGTGGCCTTCTCCGCGCCCACTCCGGTCAGGGACCGAACCTCCATCTCGGCATTGAGTTGCGGATCGCCGGTATCGCGCGATGTCAGGGTTCCGATGACACCGAGAGCGAACGCCAGTGGGATCGACACGATGCCCGGGTTGGACAATGGGAACAGCTGGAAATCCGACCCGGGCAGCATCGACGTCTTCGATCCGGACACCGCCGGTGAGAGCACGATCAGCACGACACAGCTGATCAGGCCGCCGTACATACTCCACAGCGCGCCGCGGGTGTTGAACCGGCGCCAGTACAGCGAGTAGACGATGGTCGGCAGGTTGGCCGAGGCGGCGACCGCGAATGCCAGTGCCACCAGGAACGCCACGTTCTGCCCGTTGGCCAGGATGCCCAGAACGATCGCCACCGCCCCCAGTGTCACCGCGGTGATCCGGGAGACCCGGACCTGTTCGTCCTCGGTCACGGTGTGCTTCTTCATGACGGTGGCGTACACATCATGGGCGAATGAGGCCGACGCGGTGATGGTGAGGCCCGCCACCACCGCGAGGATGGTCGCGAAGGCCACCGCCGAAATGATGCCGAGCAGCAACACTCCGCCGAGTTCGAACGCCAGCAGCGGCGCCGCCGAGTTCTGTCCGCCCGGTGAACTCAGGATTCGGTCCGGGCCGACTATCGCCGCTGCGCCGTAGCCCAGCGCCAGGGTGAACAGGTAGAAAGCGCCGATCAACGCGATCGCCCACACCACCGACCGGCGAGCCTCCCTGGCGGTGGGAACGGTGTAGAACCGCATCAGCACATGCGGCAGGCCGGCGGTGCCGAGCACGAGGGCCAGGCCCAGTGATAGCAGGTTGATCTTGGAGGCGGTCGAGCCGCCGTACTGTGCGCCGGGAGCCAGCACATCGCGTTCGGCGACGCCCGCGGCGGCGGCATCGCGGACCATGTCCTGCGCCGACCCCAGCATCTCGGAGAAGTTGCCGCCGAATTTCGCCAGGACGAGCAGGGTCATGAATGCGGCGCCGGCGATCAGCAGGACGGCTTTGATGATCTGCACCCAGGTGGTGCCCTTCATCCCGCCGACGAGCACGTAGACGATCATCAGCAGGCCGACGACCGCGATCACCACCGACTGCGCGAATCGGTCGTTGATATCGAGCAGCAGTGCCACCAGGCCGCCCGCGCCGGCCATTTGGGCCAGCAGGTAGAACAGTGAGACCGCCATGGTCGAGGTGGCGGCGGCCAGTCGGACAGGCTTCTGCCTGAGCCGGAAGCTCAGGACATCGGCCATGGTGAATTTGCCTGTGTTGCGCAGTAATTCCGCGACCAGGAGCAGTGCGACCAGCCAGGCGACCAGGAAGCCGATCGAGTACAGGAAACCGTCGTAGCCATAGACGGCGATCGCACCGGCGATACCCAGGAAGCTCGCCGCCGAGAGGTAGTCGCCGGCGATCGCCACACCGTTCTGTGGGCCGCTGAACGCGTGGCCGGCGGTAAAGAACTCCGTGGCGTCGGTGTTGGTCCTGCTGGCCCGGATGACGATAACCAGCGTGCCGATGACGAATGCCGCGAAGATGCTGATGTTGACGATCGGGTTGCCGACTTGGGTGTCGGTGGCCAGCAGACGATTCACCGCTCGCTCCAGTGCATCTCGGCCCGTATCGCTGCGGCCCGCGGGTCGAGTTCGCGGTTGGCGAACCGCACATAGAGACCGGTGATCAGGAATGTGGTCACGAACTGGCCCAACCCGAGAATCAGACCCATGTTGATATTGCCCCACACCTTGGTGGCCATGAAGTCGTGGGCGAAGGCCCCCAGGAGGACGTAACTGGCGTACCAGACCAGAAAGAACGCCGTAGTCGGGAAGACGAAACGGCGTAGCGTCCGACGTAACTCCTGGAACTCGGGACTGGCTTGTACCGCCAGATACTGCGCCCCGTCGGGATGTGCCTCCCGGGACTCGACATCAGTGGTGACCACGCGTAGCTCCTGCCTGTGGGCCTTTCGGCGGCCTTGCGGCCGCGTTGAACCAATCCGTCGACGACAGTATTGAGAGCGGGGTCACATCCCTAGCGCTATCTGCCCAATTGCGACCAGCCTGCGGTGAGCGGTCCTTCGACGGCGGCGAACGGTCAGCCGCGCGGCAGTCGTTCGACGCCCATACCCAGTCGTTCCGGCAGGTGCATCCGGGCGAACGTCCGGGAAACATTCCCGGGCGCGCTCGCCCGGGTGAACCGGCTGACAGCCGCCATCGTTGCGAACGCCAACGGCACGGTGACGGCGGCAGGGTAGCCCATAATCACAGCCGGCCAACCGCCGAGAGCCTGTGCGTCGATCCCACCGGTGATCGTCAGCAGCGTCGCGACTCCCGTGGAAACTGCGCCGACGGCCAAACCGGTCACGGCACCGGCGGGGGTGAGGCCCCGCCACCAGATGCCGAGCACCAGCAACGGGCACAGGGTCGAGGCCGCTACCGCGAAAACCAGACCGACACCACGGGACAACTCGAAGGACGAGGCGGCCAGTGCAAGGGGGATGGGGATCACGCCACCGGCCAGGGCGGCCATCCGGAAGTCGCGAACCCGGCCCCGGAGCAGATCGGTCGAGACCGCCCCGGCGAAGGTCACCAGCAGGCCCGAGGATGTCGCCAGAAATGCGGCGAAGGCTCCTGCTGCGACCAGTGCCGCGATCAACTGCCCCGCCAGTCCGCCGATCGAGGTCGGCAGCAGTAGTACTGCCGCGTCCGCGGCACCGGTCATGAGCAGTTGCGGGACATAGAGGCGGGCCAATGCCCCGAGCAGGGTGGGAAACAGGTAGAACAGCGATAACAACGCGATCACCGCCAGCGCGGTCCGTCGGGCGGCGCGGCCGTCCGGGTTGGTGTAGAACCGCACCAGCACATGTGGCAGACCCATCACTCCGAGGAACGTCGCCACGATGATCGACAGCACCTGATAGAGGGGGTGTGTGCCGCCGAGTCCCCCGCCGCTGCGCAGCCAGTCCGTACCCGAGGACGGTGTCCCCTCGACTACCGGCGGGTGGGCGCCGGGCGCCAGGACGACGCGGGTGCCGGCTGCCAGCGCGTACCGTCCGGGCCCGGACAACGAGCCGTTCCGTACGGCAACGCCGTCCACTGTTCCGCTGACGCTGATCCCGGTCGGATCGGTGATGTCGACGATGACGTCGGTGTCGACGCTCACCGTGACCTGTTCGGTCACCACCGGCGGAAGCGGCCCGGTCAGGTTGGCGGGGTCCGGCCCCGCCGTGATCAGCAGCATCAGGGTGGGCACCGCGATCGCGGTGAGCTTCAGCCAGTACTGGAAAGCCTGAACAAATGTGATCGACCGCATACCACCGCCCACCACATTCACGATCACGATTGCCGCGACCGCAAGCGGACCGACCCAGATGGGAAGCCCAAGAGGGGTTTTCAGTGCCAAACCGGCACCCTGGTATTGGGGCACCAGGTACAGCAGACAGATCGTCACGACCACGACCATCGCCGCCCGCCGCACCAGCGCGGAGTTGAGCCGGAACTCGGCGAAGTCGGGCACCGTGTAGGCGCCGGAACGCCGCAGCGGTGCGGCGACGAACAGCAGCAGTCCCAAATAGCCGGCCGTGAAGCCGACCGAGTACCACAGCGCGTCGGCGCCGTACTTGGCGATCAGCGCGGCTACGCCGAGAAATGAAGCAGCGGAAAGGTACTCACCGGAGATCGCCGCCGCGTTGAGGTGGGGTGTGACGGTCCGGGAAGCCACCAGGAAGTCGGAGGTGGTGCGGGACCGTCGCAGACCGTAGGCGCCGACGGCGACGGTGGCCACCGCGGCGGCCAGCAGAGCGCCTACGGTCAGGGCGGTGTTCACCATGGTTCGCCATCATCGACGGCGCCGACGAAGTCCCGCTCGGCATCGTCGGCCAGCCGGGTATAGAGCCGTCCCACGCCGTAAATCACCGGATAGACCAGCGCGCCGAGGAACATCCAGTTCAGGGGGACTCCCGCCACGGTGATCGCGCTCAGGGCGGGGAAGGTGGTGTTGACCCAGGCGATCGCGGCGAGCCCGCCGAACACCAGCCCGGCCAGTCGCAGCGCCAGTCCCAACTGTGCTCGCACCAAACCTCGTACCAGGGCGTCACCCACCCCGGTCTGTTCGCGGACCTCGGCGCGGGTGCGCACCATCCGGGTGCCGCGGCGATGGGCGAGGACGACCCGTTGTCGCGGTGGCCGACCGTTAGTCATGACCGCCGCCGGGCCGGAAAGTGCGCATCGGCTCGCGGATCAACCGGTCGCGAAGCTCCCGCGACTGACGGCGGCTGACCGGTAATTCCACCGCCTTCGACACGCCGTTGGCCCGCAGTCGCACCAGGGTTGAGGTGGCTGAAGTGCGCAGTCCGGTAACCATCCCGAGTGCCACCAGATAGGAGCGGTGAACACGCTGGAATCCGCGTGCCCGCCAGCGCTCCTCAAGGGTGCTCAACGGGATCCGCACCAGATGGGCCCCGGAGGAGGTGTGCAACCGGGCGTAGTCGCCCTCGGCCTCCACCCAGCCGACGCTGTCGCACCGCACCAGTTGGGTCACCCCGCCGAGTTCGACCGGGATGACATCGTCACCGGGCGGGCGCTCTGACTGCCCGGCCTCCGGGGTCCGACTGCTCCGCACCCGGCGCACCGCCTCATCGAGCCGTTCCTCGCGGATCGGCTTGAGCAGATAGTCCAATGCGCCCACCTCGAAGGCGGCCACCGCCCTGTCGTCGTGGGCGGTGATGAACACCAGTGCGGGTGGTTCGGAGAAGTTGGCGAGCACTCCGGCCAGTTCCAGCCCGGACAAGCCGGGCATGTTGATATCGAGGAACACCGCGTCGAACGGATGCTCGCCGATAATGCGCAATGCCGCGGTGGCGTCGGATGCCGCAAGCACCTCACCGATGTCAGGGTGCCGGCCCAGCAGGTAGCTCAGCTCGTCCAGAGCGGGCGGTTCGTCATCGACCGCAAGCACCCGCAGCTGCGCCGTCATGACACCTCCGCCCACGGTGTAGCCCCGTCAAGCCCGCACCCCGGATCGGAACTTGGGCACTCGCATGATCACCTTCGTGCCTGCATCCGGGGCCGTTTCGACAACCAGACCGTAATCGTTTCCGAACGCCGCCCGCAGTCGATGATCGACATTTGTCAGCCCGATATGGGCCGACCGATCACCGTCGCCCAGGACATCCCCGGAGCCGGACCGCAGCGTCTGCGGGTCCATCCCGACGCCGTCATCCTCGACGGTGATGACGCAGTCGGCTCCCTCGTCACGCGCGACGATCTCCACCGATCCATGCTGCCGACCGGCCAGCCCATGCCGAACGGCGTTCTCCACCAGAGGCTGCAGGGCCAGGAACGGTAACACCACGGTCAGCACCTCCGGGGCGATCCGCAGCGTCACCGTCAGGCTCGGACCGAAACGGGCCCGCTCCAGGACCAGATAGCGATCGATATTGCGCAGCTCATCAGCCAGGACGGTGTAGGGACCGGCGGATCGGAACGAATACCGGGTGAAGTCAGCGAACTCGAGGATCAGCTCGCGGGCCCGATCGGGGTCGGTGCGCACGAACGAGGCGATGGTCGTGAGGGCGTTGTAGATGAAGTGCGGGCTGATCTGCGCCCGTAATGCGAGTACCTCGGCGCGGTCCAGGCGCGCCCGGGAGGCGTCGAGTTCAGCCAGTTGCAACTGACTGGCCGCATAGCGGGCCACCTCTCCGATGGCGCCGAGCGTGCCGGGCGCGGGCTCGTTGTGGTTAACCGCCACCAACGCTCCCAGGACGGTCCCGTCGTCGTCGAGCAACGGCTGGCCCACCACAACGGGGCTCTGTTCCCGGCGCAGGACCCGGCGCCCGCCGTCGATGGACTCCCGTGCGGTGCGCAGGCATTCCGTTCTGGTTGTCGATGTCCAGATCTCGTCGCCGGGCGGGTCGGCGGCCAGGAACTCCGCGTCGGGGCCGTGCAGCGCCAGCCCGTCAGAGCCGGTCAGCGCCCGCAGGTGCGGTGCGGCATCGAGTGCGGAGTTCGGATTCAGACCTTTGCGCAGCGGGCGGGCGGCCAATGACGCGGTGTGCAGGGCGGCGTGCACCGTCCGCTCGCCCGGTGTGCTGACCACCCGTCGGGTCAGCACCACCACGAGGCCCAGCACCGTGGCCGCGACCACCAGGGCGAGGGCCAGCATGAGCGCTGCGCCGTCGGTCATCTCACCTCCCGGACGGCCACATGCCGAAATCGCCGGTGAACTGGCAGCGGGTGAACCCGTGTGTCGCGCGATCCTATGCGCGAACGATCATGGCGGTCAGGACAACGCCGAGGTAGGCCAGGAACAGCCAGAACTGAATGGTGTCCGGTACCCGGTGTGAGATCCGGATACCGAGCGGCGAGCCGAGGAGCGCGCCGATGGTCATTCCGGCGAATGCCGGCACGTATAGGTATCCAATTGCGGCGGCCGGCAGTCCGGTGGCACCCAGGCCCCCGAGCAGGTACCCGGCCCCCGCGCCGATGCCGATCACCGCCGACAGTGCCGCCGCGATCCCCGATGCGCTCTGGATACGGTAGCCGGCCGCCCGAAGGTACGGCACTGTGATGATGGCAGCGCCCGCACCCAGAAGTGCACCGGTCAACCCGGTAGTAAAACCGGCTACCAGGCGACTGGTCCGGGAAGGCATGACGGCCCCGGTTGCGTCGACGGCAGGGGACTCCGCGGCCCGGGTCACTGAGAAATGGCGGCGCAGGGCAAACACGATCATGTAGGCGACAAAGCCGACGAAGAACACTCGGAGGGCCGGACCGGGCAGGCGGCCACCCGCCCACGCGCCCACGGCCGTTCCGAGCGCGACGGGTAGCACCATGCGCCGGAGCAGGAGCCAGTCGAGGTCTCCGTGGCGGCTGCGAAGGAAGGTGGTGTAGAACGCGCTGAAGAACATCACCGCGAGGGACGTCCCGATTGCCAGGTGCATCACGTGCATTTGTGCGACACCCTGCAGTGGCAGGGCCACCGCGAGGGCCGGCACGATGGTCAAACCGCCCCCGAGTCCGAACATTCCGGCAACCAGTCCGGCGATAACGCCCGAAAGCAGGTAGGTCAGGTAGACCTCGAGGCCATTCATAGTGGGTGGCGCATAGTTGGGTGGCGTGGCTTACCGGTCCCATTGAACGGTCGTTCAGTGCATTCGAGGGCAAAATTCGGCATATCTTCTCCTGTGACGGGCGGAGTGGCAGTGATGGGGCTGATTCGCATTCATTGACCGCGTACCCGGGCGCCGGTGGTCCGGTCAGAATAGGCTCGGGATTATGACAGCCAGTCTCTGCCTGACACAGGATCCGCGGGCCGACCAACTTCTGTCCGACGAGCCGTTCGCCCTGCTGGTGGGGATGCTGCTGGACCAGCAGATCCCGATGGAAGTCGCTTTCGCCGGACCATGCAAGATCCTCGACCGGATCGGCGGGATCGATCCAGCGCTGATCGCCGACTTCGACCCGGAGGAGTTCGCTGCGATATGCGCGCAAACCCCGGCGGTGCACCGTTTTCCGGGCTCGATGAGCAAACGTATCCAGGATCTGGCCCGTGAGATCGTCGACCGCTACGACGGTGACACCGCGGCCCTATGGACCCAGGGTGATCCCGACGGGGCGGAGGTGCTGCGCCGACTCCGGGCGCTCCCCGGGTTCGGTGAACAGAAGGCGAGGATTTTCCTGGCCCTGCTGGGCAAGCAGTACGGTGTGACACCACGGGGCTGGCGGACCGCAGCCGGCGACTACGGCAGGTCCGGCACACACATGTCCGTTGCTGACGTGGTGGACAAGGCGTCATTACATCAGGTGCGCAGCTACAAGAAGGAGATCAAGGCAGCTGCGAAGGCGGCAGCCGCTAAGGCAGAAGCCTGAGCGGCCCGGGATGACGGAGACGAAGGAGACATGATGAAGACCCACCTGAACTGTCCGTGCGGTGAGGCGATCCGGGGCAAGGACGAGGACGAACTGGTGGAACTGGCCCAGGCGCATTTGGCCGAGGCACACCCGGGTATGCAGTACGAGCGTGAGCACATCCTGTTCATGGCCTACTGAGTTCATGACCTGCTGAGTCCGTGGCCTGCTGGGTCCGTGGCCTCTGGAGTTCATCGCCGCCTGGGGCGACCGCGTCAACGCTGACTCTGCAGAGCGAGTTCGAGGTCGGCCAGCGCTTGGTCGGCAAGCGGGATGAGTCTGGCGATATCGGGCATCACGTCGCGATCGGCGACGTAGCCGATGCTGATCCGATCGGCGTAGGAGCACACCGTCACGTTCAGCGCCATTCCGTCCCAGATCGAGGAGACGGGGTAGATCTGCTCGACCCGGGCGCCGTTGAAGTACATCTGCTGCTGCGGCCCGGGCACATTCGATATCGGGATGTTGAAACTCGGCGGTACCCCGGCGTCGAACGGCAGCATCGGCAGCAGAATCGTCGGGCCGATCGCCGGGCCCATGGCCACCAGCATCGCTCCGGGTCCCTGCTCGGCGACTTGTTTCTTGACGTGGACCATCCCGGCGTGGATCAACTCAAGCCGCCGCGCGTCGTCGTCGATGTCGGTCCCCAGCGGGCACAGGCCCATACCGAACTGGTTGCCGTGGCTCTCAGCCGCGGCGGAGCCCGGTTTGCGGACCGTGACCGGGCAGATCGCCACCAGCGAGCGGTTGGGTAGTTCGTCGTGTTCGGCCAGCCAGTGACGCAGCGAAGCCGAAACGACGGCCATGATGACGTCGTTGCCGGTCACCCCGCCGGCTTCTTGCAGAGCGCGGATGCGGCTTCGGTCCAGGCTGGCTCCGGCGACCGCGCGGTACGGGCCCAGCTTGGCGTTGAACCGGGTGGCGGGCGCGCTGAACGGTGCCACGATGCTGTCGGTCAACAGACTGCCGACCGCGCCGGCCAGTTGGGTGCGGACCGCCCTGCCGGTCAGCTCCACTCCCGCGGCGGCGGCACCGACGATCCCGCGAAGCGCCGAGAGCAGGCCGGGCCGGTGCTCGGTATCGGCGGAAAGCTCGCCGGCAGGCGCTGGCGCGCCGGCGGTAAAGAAGGGCGGCTTGCCGCGTTCGTCCGGATCGGTGCTCAGCGCCCCGGCGATCATCTGCAGGCCCGCCACACCGTCGACCACTGTGTGATGCACCTTGATGTAGAAGGCGAACCGGCCGTCTGGCAGGCCGTCGATCAGATAGGCCATCCACAGCGGCGCGCCGCGATCGAGCCGCAGCGCGTGCAAGTCGGCAACCATCTCCCAGAGAGCGCCGAGGCCGCCGTCCCTCGGCAGGGTCCGGCGCTGAAAGTGGTGCCGGATGTCCAGATCCTCGCCGGTATCGGCGATATCACGCCACACCCACATGAAACCGGTGTCGACCCCGCTGTGCGGCACCCGGCGCAGTCGCCGGTCGATACCGCCGGCAGCGTTGAGGGTGTCCTCGTAAATCCGCTTGACGTAGCCCCGCGGCTCCTCGCCCGGTGGGGGAGCGAGGACGATCAGCGCGGCGACATGCATTGGGCTGGAGACCAACTCGGCTGTCAACATCAGCGATTCGAGCGGGTCGAGCAGGTCCATGCGACCTCAGCCTAGACCTGCACCCGTCACGGGACGACGGACGATCCAATCGTCGGCATGAAGGTGCACTGGTTGTCCGTGGTGGTGACCTCACCGAAGATCGTCGACATGATGCTGCCCGACCCGGTGTCGACGATGGCGGTCAGCGTGGTCGGTCCCTCGGGGTTGATTTCCGGGTTGGGCTTGAGTGTGGCGCTACCGGATCGCCCGCTGGTCAGGTTGACCCAGGTGACGTTGAGCGGCAACTTCTGTTCGGCTGCCGGTGCCGGCGTACCCATCGCGGTGAACACGTAGGCGGTCTGCCCGGGACCGGGCCCCGGTGTGGGGATTGCGGCCGGGCCGGCCACCGAAATCGCGGTCGCGATCACGTTTCCGCCGTCTTGCAGGCAGTCGTTGCTCATCGACGGATACAGGAAGTCCTGTGTCGGAGGGGTATTCGGGTCGTAGGCGGTAGTCGCAGCAGCAGCGGGT
>CAZKUK010000054.1:0-22634 GCA_964555915.1 uncultured Mycobacterium sp. | reverse complement strand
CCCCATCGCCACCCTCCTCCTCCGCTTCGTCCCTCAGCGGCATCGTCAGGCGGCGGACGTCACCCGGTAGACGTCGTAGACGCCCTCCACGTTTCGTACCGCGTTCAGCACATGGCCCAGATGTTTCGGGTCGCCCATCTCGAAAGTGAACCGGCTGACGGCAACCCGCTCGTCGGATGTGGTCACCGAGGCCGAGAGGATATCGACCCGCTCATCAGCGAGCACCTTGGTGACGTCGGATAACAGTCGATGCCGGTCCAGCGCCTCGACCTGGATGGCGACCAGGAAGACCGATGTCGGCGACGGGTCCCACGACACCTCGATGATGCGTTCCGCCTTTTGCCGAAGATCGGCCGCATTGGTGCAGTCGGTCCGATGCACACTGACCCCACCGCCTCGAGTGACGAAACCCATGATGTTGTCTCCGGGAACGGGAGTGCAGCATTTGGCCAATTTGGTCAGGACACCATCGGCTCCCTCCACCGCGACACCGGTGTCACCGGTGGAGCGCTGGCGAACCGCCATGGTGGCCGGGGTTGCGCGTTCGGCCAGTTCGTCTTCGGCGTCGTCAGCGCCACCCAGTTGCACCAGAAGCCGCTGAACGACGTGCCGCGCCGACACGTGGCCCTCACCGACGGCGGTGTAGAGCGCGGAAACGTCGGCGTAACGCAATTCCTGCGCCATCGCGCTCACGGCTCCACCGTTGACCAGTCGTTGCAGCGGCAGTCCGCCGCGGCGAACCTCCCGGGCGATTGCATCCTTGCCCGCCTCCAGCGCCTCCTCCCGGCGTTCCTTCGCGAACCACTGTCGGATCTTGGCCTTGGCGCGCGGGGAAACGACGAAACCCTGCCAGTCCCGCGATGGACCCGCATTGGGCGCTTTGCTGGTGAAAACCTCGACCACTTCGCCGTTTTCGAGCTCTCGTTCCAGCGCCACGAGCCGGCCGTTGACGCGGGCGCCAATACATCGGTGGCCCACTTCGGTATGCACGGAGTAGGCGAAGTCGACCGGGGTGGAACCCGCCGGCAGCGTGATCACATCGCCCTTCGGGGTGAAGACGAAGATTTCCTGGACGGCCAGGTCATACCGCAGCGATTCCAGGAACTCCCCCGGGTCAGCGGCTTCCCGCTGCCAGTCGAGGAGTTGCCGCATCCAGGCCATATCGTCGACCTCAGCGGCGGTATGCGGGGGCGGAATGGCGTTGCGCCCCTTGGACTCCTTATATCGCCAGTGCGCGGCGATACCGTACTCCGCGGTGCGGTGCATATCCCGGGTGCGAATCTGCACCTCCAGCGGCTTGCCCTCCGGACCCACCACCGTGGTGTGCAGCGACTGGTACACCCCGAAACGCGGCTGGGCAATGTAATCCTTGAAACGTCCGGGCATCGGCTGCCACAACGAATGCACGACACCCACAGCCGCGTAGCAGTCCCGGATCTCATCGCACAGGATCCGGACGCCGACAAGGTCGTGTATGTCATCGAAGTCGCGGCCCTTGACGATCATCTTCTGATAGATCGACCAGTAGTGTTTCGGTCGGCCCTCGACGGTCGCACCGATCTTCATCCCGCTCAGCGCGGTATTGATCTGGGCCCGGACTTTGGCGAGGTAGGTGTCGCGCGACGGCGCCCGGTCTGCGACCAGTCGGACGATCTCCTCGTAACGCTTGGGGTGCAGAATCGCGAACGACAAATCCTCGAGTTCCCATTTCACCGTCGCCATTCCGAGACGATGCGCAAGAGGCGCAATGACTTCGAGAGTTTCACGGGCTTTCCTCGCCTGCTTCTCGGGAGGCAGGAAACGCATCGTGCGCATGTTGTGCAGTCGGTCAGCCACCTTGATCACCAGCACCCGGGGGTCGCGGGCCATCGCGATGATCATCTTGCGAATGGTCTCGCCCTCGGCCGCAGTACCCAGCACAACCTTGTCCAGTTTGGTTACCCCGTCGACGAGATGTCCGACCTCCTCGCCAAAGTCCGCGGTCAGCGCCCCCAGGGTGTAGCCGGTGTCCTCGACGGTGTCATGCAGCAGAGCCGCGACCAGTGTGGTGGTGTCCATACCCAGCTCGGCAAGGATGTTGGCCACCGCCAGCGGATGGGTGATGTAGGGGTCGCCGGAGTGGCGGAGCTGGTCGGCATGCTTTTCCTCGGCGACCTCATAGGCCCGCTGCAGTATCGCGATATCGGCTTTGGGGTAGATCTCCCGATGCACAGCCACCAACGGTTCGAGAACCGGGCTGATGGCGCTGCGCTGCGCGGTCATCCGGCGGGCCAGGCGGGCCCGGACCCGGCGTGACGCACTGGTGGTCGCCTTGGGCGTTTCCGGCAGCGGATCAGGCAGCTCAGCGATCGGAAGTGGCTGGGTGGGCGTGGGAATCTCCTGAACGCCACCCGGTTCGTCCGCCATACGCACCTCCGATTCCCCGTGGTCCGAGGATACCGACGATATCGCCTACAGCTGCTGCAGGCTTCGGACCGTCAGCGGTACGAGCCGTTCCCGCCCGCCCAGACCTAGCAACTCCATCACGACGGCAGCCTCGGTGACCTCCGCACCGGCGGCTGCCAGTAGGTCCCGCGCGGCGGCCAGGGTGCCGCCGGTGGCCAGGACATCATCGACGACGGCCACCCGACGGCCGGCAATTTCGATACCGGCAGCCGGGATCTCCAAAGTGGCGGTCCCGTATTCCAGGGTGTAGGCGCGGCTGTGCACCGGCGGGGGCAGCTTGCCGCCTTTGCGAATCGCCAACACCCCGATACCCAGTCGGTGGGCGACCGCGCCGCCGAGCAGGAATCCGCGGGCATCGATCCCGGCGATCAGGTCGGCACCGGCCACGAGGCGGGACAGCGCGTCGGTGACCGCCGCGAATCCGCGGTCATCAGCCAGCACCGGGGTCAGATCACGGAAAAGGACTCCGGGCGCCGGAAAGTCGGGTACCTCGCGGGTCAGCTCGGTGATCACGGCAGCCGCATCGATCGGTACCACCGGAGGTCCCGACGGCGCGGAGTCGTCCTCGCCGCTCACGGCTGCAGCCGCCAGCGGTCCATATTCCACCCGGCACCCCACTTTGTCGGGTTGGCCTCGACGCCGAACATCTTCTTGGCCGCGATCACGGTGCGCTGCTGGCGGTACAGCGGCAGCGTCGGCATGTCCTCCCAGAGCATCGGGGCGCCATCGGCCAGCAGCCTGGCCTGCTCCTTGGGGTCGGTGGTGACGGCGAGTGCCGCGATGATCCCATCGATCTGCGGATTGGAGTACCCGGAGAGGTTGTTGCCGTTACCGGTGTGCAAGGTATAAGCGTCCATCACCGACGAGCCGGTCGATCCACTTCCGGTCGCCCCTCCGGTGCTGGACAACAGTGCGTCGATCTGTCCGTCCCGCAGAGCCTGCGGGCCGACTCCCTCCGCGGTCACATCGATCACGGTGATCCCGGCAGCCGCGCACGATCGGGTGATTGCGGCCATCGCCGCAGCCAACCGGGGGTTTGGCGATTGATAACCGATGCGCACCGTGAGCTGCTCGCCCCCGAGGACGCCCAGTGCTGCATCGGCGTTGGCAACATCGAATTGGCCGGTCGCCGTTGCGGCCTCGGCGGTGCTGTAGGCGTCATCGCTGACCGGGTTGAGCCGCGCGTTGGCGATCGGCATTGCTGCGTTGGCGGCGATCACATCGCGCGGGGTGCACAGCGCGACCGCCCGGCGGGCCGACGGCTCGGCCAGCCGGCCCACACCGGCGAAGATCAGCTGTTCGATACCGCCGGAGTCGATATCGGTGCGCTGATAGCCGTCGGGTGTGGTCAGCGTCCCGAGGGATCCGGTCGCCACGTCCACAACGTGGAAATCCCCGGTATTGATCCGGTCCTGGACGTCGACACCGCGCGGCCACACCGTCACCTGCTCAGTGATGGGCTTGGCACCCCACCAGCGTTCGTTCGCGGTCAGCACCACGGCGCCGGACTCCAGCACCGCGTCAAGTTTGTACGGGCCCGACGAGGGAAAGCGTTTGACCGCCTCCGAGTCCATCCCCGGTTTCAGATCCCAGATGGTGTTCCACGCCTCGGCAACTCGGCCGATCACATCAGGGGCGCCGCTCTGGATCGCTGAGGCGGAGCTGATGCCGAGTTCGTCGTCGATGACGTGGGACGGCATCATCGAGGTCGCAGTGAACAACTGGGCGTACTCGGTGATGGACCGCCCGGGCAGGAAATTGACCCGTGCCCTCTTCTGACCCGGCTGGCACTCAATACCGGCGATATCGAGGTAACCGGCTTGGCTGGCGGCTGAGAATCCGGGGAACCGACCGGACTGAGCAGCCCATGCCAGCACCATATCGTCGCAGGTGACAGGTTTACCGTCGGAGTACACGGCATCGTCGGCGATCTGATAATCGAGCATGAGGGGCTCGCGGCCGACCACCGAGACGGTGCCGAAATCGCTGTCGGTGAGAACCTGGCCGTCCGGACCATGAAGGCTGAATCCGGTCAGAGCCCGGCTGAACGCCTGCGGTCCGGCTGTGGCCGCACCGGTCACGGTGTTGGTGTTGTAGGTGGTCAACACCCCGTCGACGGCGTAGTTGACCTGATCTGCGGCGCTACCGACACATCCGGTGAGCCCTGACGCCGTCAGAGCCACGGTGAACGCCGCGATGGCGGCTGTGCGGCGGCTGACTGACACCTGCGCCCTAACGTTCCCGCTTGCCAGAGGGACGACGCGGCCGGACCGGGCGGACACCCGGGGCGGGCTTGCCCGCAGCGGTCGCACCGGCCGTCTCCGTCTTGGTCTCGCCGACCACGGCCGTCGTGAGTTCCTCGGGTGCGGCGGCCGGCTTATTGCGCCGGTTGGCCACCCGGCGTCCATGGTTACGCACCAGTTCTGTCCGTTCCCGAAGCGTGACCAGCAACGGGGTGGCGAGGAAGATCGAGGAGTAGGTACCGACGATGACACCGACCATCTGGACGAGTGCAAGGTCTTTGAGGGTGCCCACACCGAGAATCCAGACCGCCACCACCATCAGCGCCAGAATCGGCATGATGGAGATCAGGCTGGTGTTGATCGAACGCATGAAAGTCTGGTTGATCGCCAGGTTTGCCTGTTCGGCGAAGGTACGCCGCGTGGTGTGTTCGAAGCCCTTGGTGTTCTCCTCGACCTTGTCGAACACGATGACGGTGTCATAGAGCGAGAAGCCGAGGATCGTCAGCAGTCCGATGACCGTCGCGGGCGTGACCTCGAAGCCGACTATCGAGTAAACCCCGGCCGTGGTGATCAGGTCGAACCCGAGCGCCGCCAGGGCAGACATCGCCATGTACTTCTCGTAGCGGACGGTGATGTAAATGGTGACCAACACCAGGAATACGGCCAGCGCGATGAGCGCCTTCTTGGTGATCTGCCCACCCCAGGTCTCCGACACCGCCGAATCGCTGATGGTCTCCTCACCGGTCTGGCCGTCGGCGCCCCTGGGCTGGAACTTGTCGAACAGGGCCTCGCGAAGAGCCGCGGTCTGGTCGTTGCTGAGGGTCTCCGACCGGATCTGGACGGTGGTGGTGGCGCCGTTGCCGACCACGACCACCGACTGGGGGCTGACCCCGGTGGCCTCCGTGAAGGTCTGCTCGACTTGGGCGATGCTGGCTTCCCCGTCGGCTCCTGCCCGCGGGAAAGACACCTTTGTGCCGCCTTCGAAGTCGATCCCGAAGGTGAAGCCCCGTAACACGATGCTGGCTAGGGCAACTGCGACGATGAGGAAGCTGAACGCAAACCACAGCTTGCGCCGGCCAATGATTTCGAAGGCGCCGGTACCGGTGTAGAGCCGAGTGAAGAACCCATGTCGCGGCAATTGCCCGGCGGTCACCGGGGCCGCTGCGGCCGAGGTCGATAACTCCTCGGCGGACCCGGTCACATCAACGTCGGTGTCCTTGTTGTTCTCAGACATGCATCACCGTCCCGTCCCGGAACCCGCGGTGGTCTGCCCGGCCGCCCGCCGCTCCCGGGCGATCTGCTGGACCGCGCCCAGGCCGTTGAAGACAGGTTTGGACAACGTCGCCGATTTCGATGCCAGGTACACCAGCGGCCAGGTCACCAGGAAGACCACGACAACGTCGAGGATCGTGGTCAGGCCGAGGGTGAAGGCGAAACCCTTGACCTGGCCGACGGCCAGGAAGTAGAGCACTGCCGCAGCCAGGAAACTGACCGCGTTCCCGGACAGGATGGTCTTGCGGGCGCGCGCCCAGCCGCGTGGCACCGCCGACCGGAACGATCGGCCCTCCCGGATCTCGTCCTTGATACGTTCGAAGAAGACAACGAACGAGTCGGCGGTGGTGCCGATACCGATGATCAGACCCGCGATACCCGCCAGGTCGAGGGTGTAGTTGATATACCGCCCCAGCAGTACCAGGATGCCGTACACCATGGCGCCCGCGGCCACCAACGACAGTGCGGTGAGCAGTCCGAGAACCCGGTAGTAGGCCAGCGAGTACAGCAAGACCACGCCGAGGCCGATCGCACCGGCGATCAGCCCGGCCCGCAGCGAGGTGAGTCCCAGCGTGGCCGAGACGGTCTCCGCCTCCGATGACTCGAAGGACAGCGGCAAGGATCCGTACTTGAGGACGTTGGCCAACTGCTTGGACGAGTCGGCGGTGAACGGCGGGTCGCCGCCGGAGATCTGGGTGCGGCCACCGGGGATAGCCTCCCGGATCTGCGGAGCGCTGACCACCTTCGAGTCCAGGGTGAAAGCGGTCTGGGTGCCGATATTGGCAGCGGTGAAGTCGGCCCAGGTGGTGGCGGCCTCGTCCTTGAACTCGAGGTCGACCACGTAGGCGCCGCTCTGCTGGTCGAATCCGGACACGGCGTCCTTGATCTGATCGCCGCTGATGATCGACTTGTCCAGGAGGTAGACGAATTCCTTGTCCTGCGAACAGGTCACCAACGGCAGATCCGGATCGTCGTTACCGGCCAGAACATCCTCCTGGTCGCAACGTCCGGCCATGTACTGGACCGAGAGCAGCAGCAGGTTCTGGTTGGTGCTCTGCCGGAGTTCCTTCTCGAATTTGATACGGCCCGCGAGATCCTTCCGCGGGTCCGGCGGCTCAGCCTGCCCTCCCGGCCCCGGCTTGTCCGGCGGAGTCGGGGGCGTCGGAGAGGGCGTGGGAGAGGGCGTGGGCTCGAGTGGATACGGCCGCGGCTGCGGTGCGGGCCTGGGCGGTGCGGGTGAGGCGGGAGCCGGGTTCGCTCCGGGCGGCGGCGCGGCGCCCGGTGTTGCCGGGGGCTCACCGGCAGTGGTCGGCGCCCCAGGGGTGGTGGGCGGCGCTCCCGGGGCGCCGGGCGGGGCCCCCGAGGCACCCGGCGGCGGAGCCTGATCCTTGACGGCCTCCACCGGGATCGGCTGGCCGATCACCGGCCGGATGAACAGCCGGGCGGTCTGGCCCAGATTGCGGGCTTCGTTCCCGTCATTGCCCGGAACGGTGATGACCAGGTTGTCGCCATCGATGACAACCTCGGAGCCCGACACGCCGAGGCCGTTGACCCGGGCGCCGATGATCTCCTGAGCCTGATTGAGCGCGTCCCGGGTCGGCTGTGATCCGTCCGGCGTGCGGGCGGTCAGGGTGACCCGCGTACCGCCTTGCAGGTCGATGCCGAGCTTGGGCTTGGCCTGCTTGTCACCGGTGAGGAATATCAGCAGGTAAACGCCGAGAAGCAGGGCCAGGAACAGCGCCAGGAATCGGTACGGGTGCACCGGCGCCGATGACGATGCCACGTGTCGTTTCTCCTAGTCGTTTGCCGCGTTGGGGCGTGGGGCAGCCCGCGCGGAACGCGTGCTCCCCGCAAAGGGTACGGGTTGGGCGGGGTGAATCAGTCTTTGAGGCGATCCGCGTCGCTGTCGGTCAGCTCGGTCGCCCCGTTGAGGACGCCGGCCTCGTCCCGCTCCGGCAGCTCGGGTTCAACACGGTCCCGGATCGCCAATTTCATCCACCGGGTCACCACGCCGGGGGCGATCTCGAGGTCGACGCAGTCGTCGGTGATATCGGTAATCGTCGCCTGCAGGCCGGAGGTGGTGTGCACCAGATCCCCGATGCGCAACGACTCGTGCAAGTCGATCGTGGCCTGCATCGCCTTGCGCTGGCGACGCGAGGCGAAGAACAGGAACGCCCCCATGATGATGATGAGGGGCATGAATGTGAGCAGTTCCATGGCAGCACGTGTCTTTCGGTATCGGGTTACGAGTCATCGCAGCGGGGCCGGTGGTGACGGACCCGTGACGTCCCAGTGTGCCATTGGCCCGATATACAGCCCCTCGCCGGGGTTTTCGGTTGCGCACACGCCCCGCCCGACTACGCTCGGAGCACCGGGCGCAGACAGCCTGCCCGGCTGAGGGACAAGTCAGGAGAACAGCCGTGAGCACCCTGGAACAGACCCGCAAGCTCGTCACCGAGATTCCCGGTCCCAAGTCGCTGGAAATGACCCAACGGCGGGTCGCCGCGGTTTCCCACGGTGTCGGGGTGACCATGCCGGTGACCTGCGTACGCGCCTTCGGCGGGATCATCGAGGATGTCGACGGTAACCGGCTCATCGATCTCGGATCCGGTATCGCGGTCACCACGATCGGTAACTCCTCACCGCGGGTGGTCGACGCGGTCCGCGAACAGGTTGGCGCCTTCACCCACACCTGTTTCATGGTGACTCCCTACGAGGGCTATATCGCCGTCGCCGAGCACCTCAACCGGCTCACCCCGGGGTCGTTCGAAAAACGCAGCGCTCTGTTCAACTCCGGCGCCGAGGCCGTCGAGAACGCCATCAAGATCGCCCGCACCTACACCAAGCGCACCGCCGTAGTCGCCTTCGACCACGCCTACCACGGCCGAACCAATCTGACGATGGCGCTGACCGCGAAGTCCATGCCGTACAAGAGCGGCTTCGGGCCGTTCGCGCCGGAGATCTACCGCGCGCCACTCTCTTACCCATACCGGGACGGTCTGGTCAACAAGGAGTGGGCGACCAACGGCGAACTCGCTGCACAGCGCGCACTGACGGTGATCGACAAGCAGATCGGTGCTGCCAACCTGGCCGCGATCATCATCGAACCGGTCCTCGGCGAGGGCGGGTTTGTGGTGCCGGCACCGGGGTTCCTGCCCGCGCTGCGGTCGTGGTGCACCGATAACGACGTCGTGTTCATCGCCGATGAGGTACAGAGCGGGTTCGGCCGCACCGGGCAGATGTTCGCCTGCGAAGACGAAGGTATCGAGCCTGATCTCATCGTCACCGCCAAGGGTATTGCCGACGGCCTTCCGCTGTCGGGGGTGACCGGCCGGGCCGAGATCATGGACGCTCCGCATGCCAGCGGCCTCGGCGGGACCTACGGGGGCAACCCCATCGCGTGCGCGGCGGCGCTGGCCACGATCGAGACCATCGAACTCGACGGGCTGCTGGACCGCGCCAAACAGATCGAGCGCATCATGAAGGACAAACTGCATCGTCTGCAGGCCGATGACGATCGGATCGGCGATGTCCGCGGGCGGGGTGCGATGATCGCGGTGGAACTGGTGAAGTCCGGCACCGCTGAACCGGATCCGGATCTGACCAGGGCGCTGTGCGGCCGGGCCCACCTCCAGGGTGTGCTTGTTCTCAGTTGCGGCACGTTCGGAAATACCCTGCGGTTCCTACCGCCGCTGACCATCAGCGACGAGCTGCTGTGCGAAGGCCTCGACGTTCTGGCCGATATCCTCGCCGACCTCTGAAACTCACCACCGAAACGGACGTCGAACCAACCTAGGAGCCCTCGTGACAACTGTGAAGAACTTCATCAACGGTGAAATGGTCGATTCCAGCGGCGGCGCCACCATGGCGATCGTCGACCCCTCCACCGGCGAGGATTACGGCACCGCACCCCTTTCCGACGAGGCCGATATCGACAAGGCCTATTCCGCGGCGTCGGCCGCCTTCGCCGACTGGAAACGCACCACCCCGTCACACCGGCAGAAGGCCCTGCTGGATTTCGCCGACGATGTGGAACGGCACACGAAGAGCCTTGTCGCCGCAGAGGGACGTAACACCGGCAAACCCCACCATGTGACCATGGCCGAGGAAATCCCGCCGATGCTCGACCAGATCCGGTTCTTTGCCGGCGCGGCCCGGATTCTGGAAGGCAAATCGGCCGGCGAATACATGGAGAAGCACACCTCCTGGATCCGCCGTGAACCAGTCGGGGTGATCGGGCAGGTGGCCCCGTGGAATTACCCGATGATGATGGCGATCTGGAAGTTCTGTCCGGCCATCGCCGCGGGTAATACGGTCGTGCTCAAACCCAGTGACACCACCCCGGTCAGTACGGTGATGCTGGCTGAGATCGCATCCCGACACTTCCCGCCGGGTGTGCTCAATGTGGTCTGCGGTGACCGGAGTACCGGCGCGGCACTGGTCTCCCACCGCACCCCGCAAATGGTGTCGATCACCGGCTCCATCGAGGCCGGGCGTGCAGTGGCGACCAGTGCCGGCAGCCACCTCAAGCGCACCCATCTGGAACTGGGCGGGAAGGCCCCGGTGATCGTGTTCGACGATGCCGATATCGCCGCGGCCGCGGAGGCCATCGCGGCCGCCGGCTACTTCAACGCCGGCCAGGACTGCACCGCGGCGACCCGGGTGATAGCGACGGCCTCGGTCGCCCAGGACCTCACCGATGCGCTGGCCGACCAGGCCCGGGGCGCGGTCACCACCTTCGGTCGGTCGGCTGAGGACGAGGATGCCTGGGTACCGCCGGTGAACAACCCCAACCAATTGGAGCGGGTGCTGAGTTTCCTGATGGAGATTCCCAAACACGCTGTCCTGGCGGCCGGTGGAAGCCGCCAGGGCGACAAGGGTTTCTATATCGAGCCCTCCGTGATCGGAGGCCTGCGACAGGGGGATCGCCACGTTCAGGAGGAAATCTTCGGCCCGGTGATCACGGTGCAGTCCTTCGGCGACGAGGAGGAGGCGATCCGGTTCGCCAACAGCGTCGACTACGGACTGGCGTCGTCTGTGTGGACCAAAGATGTCTCCCGGGCGTTGCGGATGTCTGCCGCCCTGGACTTCGGGTGCGTGTGGATCAACACCCACATCCCGCTGGTCGCGGAGATGCCGCACGGCGGGTACAAATCCTCCGGCCACGGCAAGGATCTCTCGATGTACGGCCTGGAGGATTACACCCGGATCAAGCATGTGATGGCCTACACGGGATAGCCCGTCCATCGTGGGACCGACCATCCTGGATCCGACCGGGGCCGGTTCCGGCAGTGCCGGGCAGTCGTCACCGACTCACCTGGGAGCGGCCATGTACTCCCCGCCCCGGGACATTGGCGCGGAGATTGTTTAGGGTGCTCATGTGCCTAATGTGAATCGCCGCAACGCAATGTTGATGGTGGGGTTCGGAGCGGCGGCTGCCGCGCTACCTCTGCCAACCGCTCAGGCCGAGCCGGTCATCGGAGATGTTCCTCCAGTTCCCGACCTTCCGGGCCAGGGGACGGGGGCTCAGACGCCCGTAGCCGCCAACCCGGATCCGGTCTTTCTGTTCGAGGACGAGTTCAACGGACCCGCGGGGACGCCACCGGATCCGGCGTGGTGGTTCCTCGTCCCCGAGCGCGAGAAGATCAAGAATCCGGTCATCTGGGATGAGCCTTTCAACATGGGGCGTTACGTCACCGACCAGGAGCATGTGTTCCAGGACGGCAACGGCAACCTCGTCATCCGGGCCACTCGCGGGCCCGGCGCGAACATCCAGGAGAAGTACGCCAGCGCCAAAGTGGTCGGCCTGTGGCGCGGCGCCATCGGAACCACCTGGGAGGCCCGCGTCAAGCTCAACTGCCTGACCGACGGGGCCTGGCCCGCCTTCTGGCTGTTGAACGACAATCCCGTCAACGGTGGTGAGGTCGACCTGGTCGAGTGGTACGGCAACCGGGACTGGCCGTCGGGAACCACCGTGCACGCTCGGCTGGACGGCACTTCATTTGCCACCCACCCGCATCCCATCGACAACGCCTGGCACCGATGGCGGATGACCTGGCTTCCCTCCGGAATGTACTTCTGGAAGGACTACGAACCAGGCATGGAGCCCTTCTTTGAAGTTCCGGCGAACTCCATCGAGGATTGGCCGTTCAACGATCCCGGCTACACGATGGTGCCGATCTTCAATATCGCGGTCGGTGGCTCGGGTGGCCGGGAGCCCGCCGGGGGTTCCTACCCGGCGGAAATGCTCGTCGACTGGATTCGCGTCTTCTGAGGAGGTTGTGCCGGTCGAGACGGCGGTCCTGGTGATCCTCCGGTGTTGGCTGTCGCGGGATCGTGGCTTATTCGAACAGTGGCGGCTGCCCCGGTAAGCCCGCCGACGGGGGCGGGATCATCCCCAGATGCGTCCAGGCCTGCGGGGTGGCGACCCGACCGCGTGGGGTGCGGGCGATCATCCCCGCCCGCACCAGAAACGGCTCGCACACCTCCTCGACGGTGGCGGCCTCCTCCCCGACCGCGACGGCGAGGGTCGAGACCCCGACCGGTCCGCCGGCGAAGCTGCGGATCAGAGCTGACAGCACCGCGCGGTCGAGACGGTCCAGCCCCAGTTCGTCGACGTCGTACACCGCCAGCGCGGCCTTGGCGACATCGCGGGTGATGACGCCGTCGGCGCGAACCTCCGCATAGTCACGCACCCGACGCAGCAGCCGGTTGGCGATCCGCGGGGTGCCGCGCGACCGGCGAGCGATCTCCGCCCCGGCCTCAGCGCCGAGTTCGATGCCCAGGATGCCCGCCGAGCGGTGCAGCACCTGCTCGAGTTCGGCCGGTTCGTAAAAGTCCATATGCGCGGTGAACCCGAACCGGTCCCGCAGCGGACCGGTCAGCGCGCCCGACCGAGTGGTGGCTCCTACCAGCGTGAACGGTGCGACCTCCAGCGGAATCGACGTCGCGCCGGGCCCCTTGCCGACCACCACATCGACCCGGAAATCCTCCATCGCCAGATACAGCATCTCCTCGGCCGGACGGGCGATGCGGTGGATTTCATCGATGAACAGCACATCCCCTTCGACGAGATTGGACAGCATGGCCGCGAGATCCCCGGCTCGCTCCAGGGCCGGCCCCGAGGTCACCCGCAGCGAGGAGCCGAGTTCGCCCGCGATGATCATCGCCAGGGAGGTCTTTCCCAGCCCTGGCGGGCCGGACAACAGAATGTGATCCGGTGTGCCACCGCGGTTCTTGGCACCCTCGATAACCAGTTGCAGCTGCTCTCGGACCCGGGGCTGTCCGATGAACTCCCCCAGTGAGCGCGGCCGCAGACCGGCGTCGATATCGCCCTCACCGACCGTGAGCGCCGCGGAGACATCCCGTTGCGGCGCCTCCTCAACGTCGTCGCTTTCGAATCTGCCCATCAGCGGCTCACGTGGTCTTTCCCAGCAGTGAGAGCGCCGCGCGCAGGGCGCTTGAGGTGGAGGCCCCGGGATCGCCCGCCAGCACCTTGTCGCAGGCCTCCTCGGCCTGTTTGGCTGCAAAACCCAAGCCCACCAGGGCTTCCACCACCGGCGTGCGCACCGCATGTCCGGCCGTCCCCGGCGGACCACCGGTGCTCGGTACGGAACCGATCTTGTCGCGGAGTTCCAGCACCATCCGTTCCGCACCCCGCTTGCCGATTCCGGGTACCCGGGTCAGCGCCGCGATATCGCCGTCGGCCAATGCTCGACTCAGCGCGCTGGCGTCATAGACCGCCAGGGTCGCGAGGGCGATCTTCGGGCCGACCCCGGAAACACCCAGCAGCGTCAGGAACAGGTCGCGGGCCGCCCCATCGGCGAAGCCGTACAGCGTCATCGAGTCCTCACGCACGATCATCGCGGTGATCAGGCACGTCTGGCTTCCCCGCTTGAGAGTCGCCAATGTCGCCGGTGTGCACATCACCTTGTATCCGACGCCGGAGGCCTCGACTACCGCGTGGTCGAGGGCGATATCGAGCACCTCGCCGCGGACGGCCGCGATCATCTGGCCGCTTTCAGCCGGGCCTGGTAAGCGCGACGCTGTTCGGCCGCCATCGCCTCGGCCTGGGCCATCCGCGCGATCATCGGCGCCCGCCAGCAGTGGCAGATCGCCAATGCCAGTGCATCGGCAGCATCAGCCGGGGTTGGTTTCTGCTGTAGAGCCAGGATTCTGGTGACCATCGTGGTGACCTGAGCCTTGTCCGCGCGGCCGTTTCCGGTTACGGCGGCTTTCACCTCGCTGGGAGTGTGGAAGTGGACGTCGATACGCCGTCTCGCCGCGGCCAGCGCAATCACACCGCCGGCCTGGGCGGTTCCCATCGCGGTGTTGGCATTCTGGTTGGCGAACACCCGCTCGATAGCGACAACATCCGGCACGTGGGTCTCCATCCAGTGCTCGACGGTATCGCTGATGGCGAGCAGTCGGAGGGCCAGCGGTTCGTCCGAGCCGGTCCGGACCACATCGACGTCGAGCGCGGTAACCTGCCGACCCCGGCCGCTCTCGACCAACGACAGCCCGCACCGGGTCAGCCCGGGGTCGACTCCCATCACCCGCACGGACGGCCTTTCGCTTGCGAACAGTTGTTCGAGAGCTTAGCGGCTCCCGCGGACAGCGCTGCGCAGCGACATACCCGGAACCGCAGACGGCGGCCCGATCACCGTTGACGAGCCGGTCAGTCCTCGTCGAGCTGGGCGGCGACATCTTCGGGGATGTCGATATTGGTGAATACGTCCTGCACGTCGTCACTGTCCTCCAGCGCGTCGACCAGCTTGAACACCTTCCGGGCGGCAACGGCGTCCACCGGTACGGTCACCGACGGCTGGAAGCTGGCATCGGCGGAGTCGTACTCGATACCGGCCTGCTGCAGTGCGGTGCGCACGGCGACCAGGTCGCCCGGTTCGCAGATCACCTCGAAACTGTCGCCGAGATCGTTGACTTCCTCCGCCCCGGCCTCGAGCACCGCCAACAGCACATCGTCCTCGGTCAGCCCGCTCTTTTCCAGGATCACCACCCCCTTGCGGGAAAACAGGTAGGCGACCGATCCGGGGTCGGCCATATTGCCGCCATTGCGTGTCATCGCCACTCGGACCTCGCCGGCTGCGCGGTTGCGGTTGTCGGTGAGACATTCGATGAGAACCGCGACGCCGTTGGGTCCGTAACCCTCATAGGTGATGTTCTGCCAATCGGCACCACCGGCTTCCTCACCGGCACCGCGCTTGCGGGCCCGTTCGATGTTGTCGTTGGGTACCGATGATTTCTTGGCCTTCTGGATGGCATCCCACAGCGTCGGGTTGCCATTCGGGTCACCGCCACCGACACGGGCCGCGACCTCGATGTTCTTGATCAGCTTGGCGAACATCTTGCCGCGCTTGGCGTCGATGACGGCCTTCTTGTGCTTGGTGGTGGCCCACTTGGAATGGCCGCTCATATCTCCCGCTCCTCTTCCCGGTCCTCGTGCAGGCCAGGGTTGTGACCCGGTGAGTTTACGTGGGCCGGAGGGCGCTACGCCCGGCCGGTGACGATATCGACGAACAGCTTGTGGACGCGCCGGTCGCCGGTCACTTCGGGGTGGAATGCGGTGGCCAGCGCCATACCCTGGCGCACCGCGACAATATGCCGGCCCGCGCGGGCGAGCACCTGCACCTCGGGCCCGACCCGCTCCACCCAGGGGGCGCGGATGAACACCGCATGCGCCGGGCCGTCGAGCCCATGGAAATCCAGGTCCTCCTCGAAAGAGTCCACCTGGCGGCCGAAGGCGTTGCGCCGCACCGTCATGTCGATCGCTCCGAGAGCGCACGCCTGCCGTCCCGGCGCACCGGCATCGAGGATCTCCCCGGCCAGCAGGATCATCCCGGCACAGGAACCGTAAGCCGGCATCCCGGCGGCCAGCCGCTCACGTAACGGCTGCAGCAGGTCGAGTTCGCGGAGCAGCAGACTGATGGTGGTGGACTCACCGCCGGGAATCACCAGCGCATCGACCGCATCGAGTTCGGATCGTCTGCGCACCGTTCCCGCCCGGGCACCAGCCTCGCGCAGTGCGGCGAGATGCTCACGGGTGTCGCCCTGCAGAGCCAGCACACCGACCGCGGGCCCGCTCACCGATCAGGCGGGGTGTACCCGCGCTGATACCGGGTCAGCCCCTCCTGCATCACCGCGGCGACCATATCGCCACTCACGTTGAACAGCTTGCCCTGCGTCAGCGCGCGGCCGCCGCCCGCCGACGGTGACGACTGGTCATAGAGCAGCCACTCGTCGGCGCGGAACGGACGCATGAACCACATCGCGTGATCCAGCGAGGCGACCATGAGGTGCGGACGTTCCTCGGCGTGCTTGACGGTGGCCGACCCCAGCAGGGTGAGATCGCTCAGATATGCCAACGCGCAAATATGCAACACCGGATCGTCGGGCAGCGGATCCCTGTGCTTGAACCACACCTGCTGCTGGGACGCTTTACCGGGCAGCATCGTGATGTCCTGGCGCGGCACCATCCGCACATCCCATTCGGCGAACTGAGCGAAACCGGCTTCGTTGAAAACATTGCTCTGGGAATGGAACCGGGGCAGTTCCTCAGGCGGTTCGGCCGCCGGCATCGCGTCCTGATGCTCGATACCGGCCTGCCGGGTCTGAAATGACGCCGACATCGAGAAGATGGTCTCGCCGCGCTGGATCGCGTTGACCCGACGGGTGGCGAATGAGCCACCGTCCCGAAGCCGTTCCACCAGGTACACCGCGGGTTCGGTGGCATCGCCGGGACGCAGGAAGTAGCCGTGCAAGGAGTGCACCGTGTATTCCGGTTCGACAGTGCTGACTGCCGATACCAGCGCCTGACCGGCGATATGGCCGCCGAACGTTCTTTGCAGAAAACCGGATTCGGGGCTGAAAACCCCACCGCGGTAGATGTTGACCTCGAGCTGCTCCAGATCGAGGATTTTCTCGATGGCCAACGCCGTCGGCTACCAGCCGCGTTCGGCGAGCCGGTGCGGCACCGGGATATCAGCGACGTTGATGCCCACCATCGGCTCGCCGAGCCCGCGGGACACCTTGGCCAACATATCGGGATCGTCGTAGAGGGTGGTGGCTTTGACGATCGCCGCTGCCCGCTCGGCGGGGTCACCGGATTTGAAGATGCCCGAACCGACGAACACGCCGTCGGCACCGAGTTGCATCATCATCGCCGCATCAGCGGGGGTGGCAATACCGCCGGCGGTGAACAGCGTCACTGGGAGTTTGCCGGCGCGCGCGACCTCGACGACGAGGTCATACGGCGCCTGCAGATCCTTGGCGGCGACGTACAGTTCGTCCTCGGCCAGGGACGACAGTCGGCGAATCTCCCCGCCGATGGTCCGCATGTGCATGGTCGCGTTGGACACGTCACCGGTGCCGGCCTCACCCTTGGACCGGATCATCGCCGCCCCCTCGGTGATACGCCGCAGCGCCTCCCCCAGATTGGTCGCTCCGCAGACGAACGGGACGGTGAAACGCCACTTGTCGATGTGGTGGGCGTAGTCGGCAGGGGTGAGCACCTCGGATTCGTCGATGTAGTCCACCCCGAGGCTCTGCAGGATCTGCGCCTCGACGAAGTGGCCGATGCGAACCTTGGCCATGACCGGGATGCTGACCGCCGAGATGATGCCCTCGATCAGATCCGGGTCGCTCATCCTGGCCACGCCACCCTGCGCGCGGATATCGGCCGGAACCCGCTCCAGCGCCATCACCGCGACAGCGCCGGCCCCCTCGGCGATCCGCGCCTGTTCGGGCGTGACCACATCCATGATGACGCCGCCCTTGAGCATCTCGGCCATCCCACGCTTGACCCGTGCCGTCCCGGTCTGTGTCAGACCGGCCGACCCGTTGGCTGAAGCTCCGTTTTCCACAGTGCGCCCCTATCGATTGATGCGACCTCAGTCTAGTGTGCCCCCAGAGCGCGGCATTACCGGCTGGTCAGCGGATGACCTGCGGCTCAGCGGGCGGCGGTGGCCGCGTGGCGGCCAGCCGGCGGGCTTCCGGGAGCAGCTCGGCCAGTTGCAGCGGGTAAACCCGCTGCCCGGATGCCTCGAGTGCGGCGATATCGGCCGGATCGCACCAACGATGCCCGTGGATATACCGTCTTTCCAGCCGCGTGCGCCCGCTCGGGGACGGTTCGAACCGGTGGGTGCGGTGGATGAAATAGAACTCCTCGCTGACCATTACCGCGCCGTTGAACCGGATCACCGCCGACCGCCGCCACAACGGGCCCAGCATCCGTTCGGCAGCGACGTGCAAGCCGGTCTCCTCGCCGAGCTCACGCGCTGCGGTCGACGCCAGCAATTCTCCGGGCCGGACCCGACCGCCGACGGTGAACCACCATCGCGCCGCGGTGCCGTCGGGGATCGCCGGATCCGAGCCGCACAGCAACAGAACCGCCCCCTCGTCATCAAGCAGGACGATCCGAGCGGAGGTTCGTTTCGGACTCATCGTTCCGCCGTACTCATCGTGCCGCCGTACTCAACGCTGCGCGGCCTCTGCAAACTCGAAATACGTTGGCAGCGGCGCCCTTCCGCCAAGTTTCAACCATCGAACGGAGCGGCGCTCACGCAACGCGAGAGTATCGCGGACCGCATCGTTGTGGAAGCGGCGGGCGAGCAGTACCCGCGCCTCGGCATCAGCGAGTTCGGCGACCAGCGCTACCGGGATGGTCGACGGATCGACGCGTTCCAGCGCGGCAGACAGCTCGTTTTCACAGGCCTCCCGGTTGGACCGGGGCGAACGCTCGGCGGCCCCGGCCAGCGCGGCCAGCCGCCGGCCCTCGGCGTGTCCGTCATAGGCGTCGGCGGCGACGGCCCGGGCCACCACGGCACGGCGGGCCAGTGCGCCGTCGAGGGCCTGCCAGGAAAGATCGCAGCGGACATGCAGGCGATCCAATCGATTGGCGGTCTGAAATGCCCAGATCGTGCTGAAGAGCAGAACCGCGACCAGCAGCGCGGTGAGAATCCAGTACAACGCCGGCGACATGAGCGGCTACCCCGCTACCGTAACCCTGGTGCCGGATCCGGCCACGGTCTCGTACACCATCATGATCTCGTCGGCCACGACCGGCCAGTCGTACCGGCGTACCGCTGCGGTACCGGCTTCGGTGTACCGGGCCGCGAGCTCGGCGTCGCCCAGCACCGCGATAAGCGCCTCAGCCAGGGCCGGGGAATCTCCGACCGGCACCAGCCGGCCGGCCTTCCCGTCCAGCAGAACCCGCCGGAAGGCGTCGAGATTGCTGGCGACCACCGGTGACCCGGCCGCCATCGCCTCCACGAGGACGATGCCGAAACTCTCACCGCCGGTATTGGGCGCGCAGTAGACATCCGCACCACGCAGCGCCGAGGCCTTCTCCGCATCCCCGATCTGACCGAGGAACCTCAGGTGTCCGGCGAGATCTCCGGCGTCCTCACGCAGTTCGTCCTGATCACCCCGGCCGACAATGAGGATCTCCAGCTCCGGGAAGCGTTCAACCAGTGCGGGCAGGGCGCCCAGTAGAACCGCCATACCCTTGCGGGGTTCATCGAAACGACCGAGGAACAACACCGTCCTGCCCGGGCGCGGGTAGCCGGTCAACGGCGCGGCCGAAGCGAAAGATGGCACATCGACACCGTTGGGAATCTCGACGGCGTCGGAGCCCAGGGCTTCCATCTGCCAGCGCCGGGCCAGGTCGGAGACGGCGATACGGCCCACGATCTTCTCGTTCCACGGGCGAAGCACACTCTGGAAGACGCCCAGCGCCAGAGACTTTGTCGTCGAGGTGTGGAAAGTGGCCACGATAGGGCCCTCCGCGATCATCAGCGCCAGCAGGGACAGGCTGGGTGCGTTGGGCTCGTGCAGGTGCAGCACATCGAAGTCGCCCTCGGAGAGCCACTTCTTGACCTTGCGGTGGGTGGCGGGCCCGAACCGCAACCGGGCCACCGAACCGTTGTACGGAATGGGAACCGCCTTACCGCCGGACACGACATACTCGGGCAGTTGCACCTGCGGTGAGGACGGCGCCAGCACGCTGACCTGATGTCCCCGGTCCTGCATCACTTCGGCGAGTTGCAGCACATGCGCCTGCACACCGCCGTGGACGTCGAATGAGTACGGGCACACCATGCCGATACGCATCAGCCTCCCTCGAGATAGGCGCGACGCTGTTCGGAGAGATCGGCCAGCCACAACGGCTGGAGCATGTGCCAGTCCTGCGGGTGAGCGGCGATATTCACCGCGAACCGGTCGGCCAGTGCCTGGGTGATTACCCCGACGTCACCGGAGGAGGTGTCCAGCGCATCGTCGATCAGGACCACGCAATCCTCCCCTTCGTAGTAGATGTGAGCCGGATGTAGCGGCGAGCCCGTCTCGATCGCCAGTTTCGCCGGACCGGCGGGAAGCCGGGTCGGTTCGCCGAACAGGTCGACCTGCACTCCTGCCCTGGTCAGGTCGCGGTCGGCCATCAGGCAGACGAACCTGTTCGCCCGTAAGCGCTCGGCGAGGACCTCCATCGGTGGCCGAGTACCGCCGGTGAGCGGAAGCACCTCGAAGCCCAGGCTTTCCCGGTACTCGATGAACCGCCGGTACAGCGATTCCGGTTTCAGCCGTTCGGCCACGGTGGTGAAGGTGCCGTAGTGCTGAGCCAGCCACACCCCGGCCATATCCCAGTTACCACTGTGCGGCAGGGCCATCACCGCCCCGCGGCCGCCCCGGAGTGCCGCGTCGAACTTCTCGGCGCCCTGGAACACCGCGTCGAGCCGCCTGGCCAGCACGACATGGTCCATCGTGGGCAGGCGGAAAGCCTCCCGCCAGTACCGGGCGTAGGAGGCCAGCGAGGCACGGATCAGCCATTCGGGTACGTCGGGGGGCGTGGTCCCGATCACCCGCGCCAGGTTTTTGCGCAGCTGCTCGGGGCCGCCGTCGCGGGCTGCGTAGCGGGCACCGGTGACGGCGATACCGCGTGCCATCGGATCAGGCATCCCCCGCACCAACCGCCAGCCTGCGGCGTAACCCCAATCGGTGAGGCGCTCCACGAACGGTCTTCTCACGTATCTCCGCCCCTGGTTTCGGAGTTGCCCGGCCCGGCGCCGGGATGGGTGATCGGCTCCGTCGCCCCCGGTGATGAGCGCACCGCGTGCACGCGCTGTCCCACTGTCACCAGGCTGGCCACCGCCAGCACCCACATTGCGACGGGGAGGGCCATCGGGATCGGGAAGAACGGCAGGTCCGAAAGGCCCGCACCCAGCAGCACGATGATCAGCCGCTCGGGCCGCTCGATGAGCCCACCGCCACCCTCAAGCCCGCTGGCCTCCGCACGGGCCTTGATGTAGGAGATGACCTGTGAGGTCACCAGGCAGATCAGCGTCGCGACCATCAGAGAGGAGCTTCGCACCCCGAACGCCGCCCACCAGAGCAGCCCGCAGAAGATCGCCCCGTCGCTGATCCGGTCGCAGGCAGCGTCCAAGACGGCGCCGAAACGGGTTCCCCCGCCGCGTTCGCGCGCCATCGCGCCGTCGAGCATGTCGGCGAGTACGAAGAACCAGATCACCAGCCAGCCCGCAAACAGATGTCCGGCGGGAAAGAGGATCAAAGCGGCCAGCACCGAACCCGCGGTCCCGATGATGGTCACCGAGTCCGGCGTGAGCCCCACCCGAAGAGCGCCCCGGGCCAGCGGGGCGCTGAGCTTGGCGTAAGCGGCCCGGGTCATCAGGTAAAAGTCACTCACGGCCGGCAGCCCATTCTGCGGCCAGCAACGCGCGGGTGTCGCGTAGCAACTGCGGAATCACTTTGGTCTGGCCGACGACCGTAATGAAGTTCGCATCCCCCGACCAGCGCGGCACCACATGCATGTGGAGGTGGTCGGCCAGTGATCCCCCAGCGGTTTTACCCAGGTTCAACCCGACGTTGAAGGCCTCAGGACTCGATACCGCCTTGATCACCCTGATCGCCTGCTGGGTGAACGACATCAACTCCGCGCTCTCGGCCTCGGTGAGATCCTCGAGCTCGGACACTCTCCGGTAGGGCACCACCATGAGGTGGCCCGGGTTGTAGGGGTAGAGGTTAAGAACGGCGTACACCAGCGCACCGCGGGCCACCACCAGACCGTCCTCATCAGCCATCTCGGGGATTTCGGTGAATGGCCGGCTGCGCTGGCCGGGGTCTCTCGACCGCGGGGTCTCGACGATGTAGCTCATCCGGTGCGGTGTCCAGAGCCGCTGCAGCCGGTCGGGTTCCCCGATCCCGGTGTCGACCATTGCCCGCTGCTCGTCAGTCACCGTCGATCGTCACCAATTCCGCTGTGGGACAGTCGTTACGGCGCTGCTCGACCCATGCCCGGATAGCGGCAACGGCTTTGTCCCGCGACACCCCGTTGACCTGGGTGCGGTCGCCGAACCGGAAACTCACCGCCCCCGCCTCGACATCTCGGTCACCGGCCAGCAGCATGAAGGGCACTTTCTGGTTGGTGTGGTTGACGATCTTCTTGGCCATCCGGTCGTCACTGCCGTCGACCTCTGCCCGCACCCCGTGGGACCGCAGCTCGGCGGCCACGGAGTCGAGATAGCCGGTATGTTCGGCGGCCACGGGGATACCCATCACCTGAACCGGCGCCAGCCACGCGGGAAATGCTCCGGCGTAGTGCTCGGTGAGAATGCCGAAGAACCGCTCGATCGAGCCGAACAGGGC
>CAZKUK010000053.1:0-23093 GCA_964555915.1 uncultured Mycobacterium sp. | reverse complement strand
ATCTGGTGCGGCCCATCGTGGAGTTCTGTCGGCGGGCCTCAGGGGGTTGACCCGGCTCGCCGCAACGCCAACACACCCACCGCCGCCATCCCCGCCACACCGATCGCCGCGGCCACCAAACTGGGAGCGCCCAGGAGCTTGGCCGCGGTGGCCGCCAGCACCACCATGAGCAGCCAGCGCAGCGCCGACCCGTCGTAGCGGGCCGATATCCGCGCCCCCAGCCACACGCCCGGGATCTGGCCGATCAGCAGGGACAGGACCACCGGGAGGAACACCTCACCGAATCCGGAATGGGCGACGGCCCCGACCACGAGCATCGGCACCGCCTGGGCCAGATCGGTGCCCACCAGCACCGAGGGCCGCAGCAGCGGGTACATCAGCAGCAGGGCGGTGATCACCAGCGATCCCGAACCCACACTGGTCAGACCGACGATGAGCCCGACCACCGCGCCGGTGATGATGGTCGGTACCGCACGTATGGACATATCCACGCCCTGCTGGATGTGCACGATCTGCCGGGTGCGGGCGGCCCGGCTCGCCACCACATTCTTTGCCAGCATGGCCACCAGGGCCAGCAGGACCACCGCACCGATCAGGGTGCGCAGGGTCGCCTCGGCATCCGGTGTGGCATGGACCGCGGAGAACAACCAGGTGCCGATCAGCACCCCCGGGATCGAGCCCGCCGAGATCCAGCCGACCAGTTTCCAGTGCACGGTCCCGGACCGGAGATGCACCCAGGCCCCGACCGGTTTCATCGCCGCGGCGGCCACAAGATCCGAGGAGATGGCCGCGGCGGGCGGGACGCCGAACAGCAGCACCAGCATGGGCGTGACGATGACCGCACCACCCATACCGGTGAGTCCGACGAGGAGCCCGGCAAGGAGCCCGCCCACCGCGAGGATCAGATTGATATCGCCGAGAGACACGTCTGGTCTTTCCTACCGGGCCGCGGAGAGGCCGGTACTAGGCCGCTGCCCGGGCGGCCCGCGCCGAGCGGCGCTGCCCGGTCGAGTCGGCCCGTCCGGCCGCGTCGGCGGGGCCCGTGGCTGCGGCGGCACCGGGTTGCCCGCGGAGGTTGCCGGCCCCGGACCGCACGGACCGGGCACGTTCGCCGGGACTGCGCACACCGGACGGGTTGACGGCCCGCGCGGCGGTACCCGGGGTGACGTCCGCGGGGGGCTCCGTGACGGGATCTCCCGCGGTGACCGGAGCGGCGGTCTCCACGTCGGCCCGCGCCGTGGTGACCTCGCCGCGGGTCGTGGCCGCCGGAATCGGGGCCGCCGCGGCGGGGGCCGCGGCAACCCGGCCGGCCGAGGAGGCGAGCCGACCCGGTTCCGGTTCCGACAGCGGCGGTAGTTGCGGCAGTCCGAGGAACCGCAGTTCGGCGTTCACCCAGTTGTAGGCGATGCCGTAGAGCTGTTCACCGTAGGCGCCGGTGGCCGCGATGATGGTGAACGGATCCTGCACCACCGCGGCCAGGTAGTTCACCGTCGCCTCGACCACCGGTTGAACACCCTGGAAGTAGTTGATGTTGATCTGCGCGGCGATCGGACCGCCGATGAGCGGGATGAAGTTGATCAGATAGGACACCCCACCGACCACGTACTGCACGTACGGGGTGATGGCTTCATAGATGTCCTGTCCGATCCCGGCCAGCTGGACATCGGCGATATGCACTGCCGGCACCACGGTGCCGGCCGGTGCCGGCACCGGCGTATGCCACGACGGACCCGCCGGGGCCAGCGCGACGGCCCCGGCGGCGGCGAGGGCGACCCCCGGAGCCAGACGGCGGGCGGAGCTCACTCCGCGGTCACCCCGGCGACCGCCGGAACCGGCAGCGGACGGTACGAAAAACTCACGGTTGTCTCCTAGGCGCCTGAGTGCCCAGGTAGCTTAACCGAGTATCAGCGAGCCGAACCGGCACCGGCCTTCGCCGCCGAGCGGGCCGGCTTGGCGCTCGTGCCCGCGGCGGCGCCCGCGCGCGATGCCCTGGCGGTGCTGCGCATCTCGGCGTTCTGGGTGGGTGCGCTGACCCCGGCCGCGCTCTGCTGCACCGGCGCCGCCACCGCTGCGGCCGCGGCGGGTGCCGCCGCCCGGGCGGTCCGGGACGCCCGGACCCGCTCGGCGCGGCTCTGCTCGGCCGGGACGGATACCTCAACCGGGACCACCTCGGCGGCCACCTCGGTCGGGGCGACCGCCGGCGCGGCCGCTTCTGTGGCAGTCACCTCGGCAGCCGCGGTCTCTGCAGCCGACCCTATGGACGGTTCGGCGGCCGACCCTGTGGCGCCGGCCGCAGACGACGTCGTGTCGGCCGGACCGGCCTCGGCCATCACCCCGCCCATCCCCCGCTCAGCGACGGCGGTGTCCGTGGCCGCGGCGGCCGGGGTTGCGGCGGCGGCCCGCGGGCCGTCCTCGGTGCGCGCGGCGGCGAACGCGGCCGGAACAACCGCAGCGCCGGTCGCGGCCGCCGGCAGTCCGAAGATGCCCGAGACGAAACCGGTGAGTGTCCCGAGGATGTCGGCCGGACCCTCGATCAGATTCGTCACCAGGATCACCACCCGTTCGACGATCGGCTGCAGGGTGGTGTAGAGCGTTCCGATCTGGGCGCTGATCTCCGGGTTCCAGAAGAAGAAGTCCTGGAGCACCTGCACCCCGAACTCCACCCAGCCTTCCAGCGCGTAGTAGAGATCCTGGGCGAACCCGGCCAGTTGCACCTCCGCCATCTGCACCACCGGGGCACCGGGACGGGCCGGCGTCATCGCCGCAGGGTCCACCACCGACGGGCCCAGCGCAACCGCGCCGACGGCGGCCAGGGCCACCCCGGGAACCATCAGCGGGCGAATCGACACGTTCACAATGTCCTCCTGAAAACTCTGGGCGAAATGATCGGCTTGGCAGTGATGATGGCATCCCAAACGCTTATCGGCAAAGAAGATAACCGCTGGATAACGCCTTAATTGCAGGTCGAAAGCGGCCCTTGTTTCCAGCAGCAAACCTGTAGTCGAATGCGGCCCCCGGGTACGGCCAGGCCCTACAGTTGGAGCCATGTCCGACCGCCTGTACTTCCGCCAGCTGCTGTCCGGCCGCGACTTCGCCGCCGGTGATCCGATCGCGCAGCAGATGCGCAACTTCGCCTACCTGATCGGTGACCGGGAGACCGGCGAGGCGGTGATGGTCGACCCGGCCTACGCCGCCGGGGACCTGCTCGACACCCTGGAGGCGGACGGGATGACCCTGTCCGGGGTGCTGGTCACCCATCACCACCCCGACCACATCGGCGGGTCGATGATGGGCTTCGAACTCAAAGGCCTGGCCGAGCTGCTGGAGCGGGTCAGCGTGCCGGTGCACGTCAACACTCATGAGGCGCAATGGGTTTCGCGGGTCACCGGAATCCCGATGAGCGATCTGACCAGCCACCAGCACGGTGACCGGGTCGAGGTCGGCGATATCGACATCGAGTTGCTGCACACCCCGGGCCACACTCCGGGCAGCCAGTGTTTCCTGCTCGACGGTCGGCTGGTCGCCGGCGACACGCTGTTCCTGGACGGCTGCGGGCGCACCGACTTCCCCGGCGGGGATGTCGAGGAGATGTTCCGCAGCCTGCAGCAGCTGGCCGCGCTGTCCGGCGACCCGACGGTGTTCCCCGGCCACTGGTATTCCACCGAACCCAGCGCCAGCCTCTCGGAGGTCAAGGCCACCAACTACGTCTACAAGGTGTCCGATATGCAGCAGTGGCGATCGCTGATGGGCACCTGAAACGTCGCGTCAGCGGCGCCGCCGGCACAGTACACCGAACCCGACGAATGCCAGGGCGTGGATGGTGTAGCCGAGGTCGGTGAGGACCCCGATCTCGACCGGGGTGATGGCCCGCACACCGGGTCCGTACCCGTCTGACGGGTCCATCAGATAGACCGTTCCCGGCGGTGCACCGGCGGGGTCCAGGTGGCTCAGGGAACTGCCCGGCGTCCAGGTGCGGGGCGTGTAGATCGGCACCGGGCCGCCGTAGGCGGACACCGCGTTCGGGCCGGTGAAGTAGAGACCACCGCCACCGCCGGTGATGTTCGGGATGTAGGCGGCATCCCAGAGGTAGCCGCCCCCGATCGGGGAGAGGCCCTCGGCGGTCGTCAGGAAGCTGTCGTAGCTGGTCCAGTTGCGGTCGATGCTGGCCGGATCGGTGCCGAACCCGGTGATGAAGCCCAGGGTGTGCACCAGCTCGTGCATGACCACCGACTGGAAGTCGTACCTGTTGCCCGTCACCGAGTCGCCCAGCGCCCACGGGTAGGCGAAGTTCACGGTGAGACGACTGTCGGCGGCCGCGCCGTTCGCGTCGGTGCCGGTCAGGATCTTGGTTTGCACCACCGTGCCGTGGTAGCCGGGGCCGGCGCTGCTGAAATTGACGAAAGCCGTTGCCAACCAGCCGGATTCAACAGTATCCTCGCCGATCACATCGTAGCTGACGGTGACCGGGGCATCGACGACGATATGGGCGGCCAGCCTGCTCGCCGCGGACTCCAGTGCGGTGCGCGCCGCCGGGGACCAGTGCTGGGAACCGGTGCCGTACGCGAAGTCGAAGGTGACCGCGGCCGGGGACACCGTGACGGTGACCGGAACATCGACCGAGCCGCCATGACCATCGGCGACGGTGACGATGAACGTGTCGACGGCGTCGTCGGCCGAGGCGTCCGTTCCGGCCGCCAGGTGGCGGGCCAGCGCGGTCGGGGTGTAGCTGAACCCGCCGTCGGCGGCCACCACAACGCTGCCCTTGGTCGGCGCCCGGGTGGTGCCGTAGCTCAGCGCATCACCGTCGGCGTCGACACCGAGGACCGCACCGGCCACCAGACCGGTCAACGGGTCGGGCAGGCCCGCACTCGCCACCGCGACGGGCGCGGTGTTGGCCGCGGCGATGGCGACACTCACCGGCACCGGCACCGAGGCGCCGTACCCGTCGGCGATGGTCACGGTGAAAGCGTCGGTCCGCTCGGCACTGCCCGCGGTCAGTGCCGCGGCGGCATGGCGGGCGTCGGCGGTCGGGCTGTAGATGAAGGAGCCGTCCGGATCGACGAGGACCGTTCCCTTGTCGGTCGTCGTCGACCCGGTGAAGAGCAGGGTGTCGCCGTCGGGGTCGGCGCCGAGGACCGCCCCGGCCACCAGTCCGGTCACCGGGTCCGGGGCGCCGACGCTGACCGAACCGGTCGGGGCGGCATTGGCCGGGAGAACTGTCATGCTCACCGACACCGGTGTCGAGCCGCCGTAGCCGTCGCTGACGGTGACCAGCACCGCCTCGACCCGGTCGGTGTCGTCGGCGCCCAGCGCGGCGGCCTCGTGCCGGGCGGCCTCGGTCGGGACGTAGGTGAAGCTTCCGTCGTCGCCGAGGGTGAACGTCCCCTTGGCGGTGCCACCGGAGCTCGCGTAGCTCAACGGGTCACCGTCGGCGTCGGCGGCCTCGACGCGGCCGAGGATGACCCCGGTCGCAGGATCCGGGGGGCCGACTGCCACCGTCGCCGTCGGTGCGGTGTTGACCGGCTCAACCCTGACGCTGACGGTGCGGGTGACGGTGTGGCCGCTGGTTCCGATGAGGCCGAAGGTGAGCAGGTTGATCAACCCGCCGAGACCGTGAACGTGGAACCCGCTGGGGGCGTCGCTGACGGAGACGCTGAAGGTATCGGTCACCCCGAGGCGCGCAGCAGCCGGATCGGGGGTGTAGACGAACTGGCCGGAGGAGTCGATCTGCACGCTGCCATGGGCCGGTCCGGTGTCCACGGTGAAGGTGAAGACATCGCTGTCGGGGTCGGTGACCTCGATGATGCCGGTGATCACACCGGTGGGGCCCTGCCCGGTCTGCGACGACGACTGGCTCGGGGTCCGGTTCAGCAGCAGCGCACCGATGGGGTCGACTCCGGTCGCCCCGGCCGTGTGAGCGCCACCTACCTCGGTGGGTACCGACTGCACGGCACCCACACCCGCCGATATCGCTGTCGTGAGGGCCGGCCCGGTGGGTTCTGCGGCGGATTCAGAGGCCAACGGCCGCTGGATTCTTGGCATCGGCGCTGAGGTGTCCGGACGGCGGTCCGAGACCGCGACGGGGCCAGCGACCCGCACACCGGCCGCGGCTGCGGTCCGAGTGCTGCGGGCGACGCCGGCACCGTGCGGCCGTTGCGATACCCGCGCCGGGCCGGCGGCAGACGCGCGGGCCGCCGAATCCCGGTCCGAGACGGGGTCCCGGCCGGGGCTGGCCGAGGCCGCACCGGTCGCGCCGGCGGCGACGGCCGCACCGACGCCGAGGGCGAGGGCCAGTCCCCCCACTCGGGCGACGCAGGCTGAAGCGCGCATAAGCGAAAACCTATCGCAGATAGCTGCTGGTAGACGTCATACCGCAGGACGGCGCACGGGCCGCCGGTCCTGGGCGGCGGCCGGGCTGGGTAACGTCTGGGCTGGCCTACGTCAGGGACGACCCCAAGGAGTAGCTATGAGCGTGACCTACCGCCGCGACGAGTCGATCGCGGTGATCACCCTGGACGATGGCAAGGTCAACGTTCTCGGACCGGCCATGCTGGCCGCGATCAACGGCGCGCTCGATCAGGCTGAGAGCGAGGGGGCCGGCGCGGTGGTGATCGCCGGAAACGATCGAGTGTTCAGCGGTGGGTTCGACCTGAAGGTGTTCCGCTCCGGGGATGTACAGGCCTCCATCGACATGTTGCGGGCCGGTTTCACCCTGTCGCACCGGCTGTTGTCATTCCCCGCCCCGGTGATCGCCGCCTGCACCGGCCACGCGATCGCGATGGGCTCGTTCCTGGCATGCAGCACCGATCACCGAATCGCCGCCCCCGGCTACACCTTCCAGGCCAATGAGGTCATGAACGGCATGGTGCTGCCCTACGCGGCGCTGGAGATCATGAAACTGCGGCTCACCCCGTCGGCCTACCAGCAGGCGGTCGGGCTGGCCAAGCCCTTCTCCGGCGAGAGCGCGCTGGCCGCCGGCTGGATCGACGAGATCACCGAGCCCGAGCGGGTGCTGGAACGCGCACTCGAAGCGGCCCGCGAGTTCGCCGCACTGCCCGGCCATGCCCACCTCGGCTGCAAGATGCGCGGCCGGGAGCGGGCGCTCGAGGCCATCAAGACCAGCACCGCCAACGTCGACACCGAGTTCGGTCTCGCCTGATCCCGAAGTCGCGCTCATACCGCCCCGGCTGGTCACCGCCTGCACGCTGCGGTGACTGCGCCGCTGGGCCGGTCATCGTCGGCCACGTACACTATTGAAGACGATTGTCATTATCGCTGCGGGTTCGTTCGGCTCGCGATGATTGGGATCGATTTCAACGTGAAGGAGGTGGCTGGATGTCCGGACCGATGGCGCTGCGTTCCACGGCTGCCCCGCCGATCGGCGTGCCCGGCGACGTCGGCGAGGCTCTCGACGCGCTGTACACCGGGGCCGTCCTGCTCAGCGTTCCACTCGTCGACGATGTCATCCAGATCGGCACCGCCGGCACCCTGACGACCGGCACCATCGAAGTGACCAAGACGCCCTCTGCGATACGGATTCGCCGTACGGACGGCCTACCGCTGCAGGCCGCGATCGTGCACCACCGCGATGGCCGAGACGCCGCGGGCAGACTGGTATTCGCCGAGCCGGTACATTCGCTCCGCCTCCGGCACCTAGCCGGTGCCGACGGCCGTCGCCGATGGGCGGTGCGCCCGGGTGCACGAGTCGAACGGATCGCCGATCTCGTTCAGCTCATCAGGACCGTCGCCGCCTTCGGCCGGGCGAAGCAGCGTGACGGCCGGAACCACCGGGACGCGGCCGAATCAGCCTGAGCCTGAATCCGCCTGAGCCCAAATCCGCCTGAGCCTAGGAGCCCCCGGTGATCCAGGCCTTCGCCTCATCCACCCCACCGGCCGGGAAATGCCGGATCTCCGCGGAGACGAAATGCGAGGCGATGCGCTCGGCGGCGTCACCGAGGTGGGAGTCGGTGACCATGGCGACCTTCTTGACATGTTTCTGGTGGTCGCGAACGAAGCGAAGGTGGGTGACCAGCGCGCCGAAACTGTCCCAGCCGGGGAAGCGCGGTGCATCGATGATCAGGCCCGCGAGGTCGCCGTGCTGGTCGATCTGCGGGTCGATGGCCTTCGCCATGGCGGCGAAGTCGCTTTTCTCCAGCGCCGATTCCGGGCGCACGGTGAGGATGGCGGTGGCTGGGTCGAGGTGGTAGTCGATCATGTCTCCATCCTGTCACCCATGACCGACGCATGACCGTCACCCACGTTGCCCATGGCCGTTGCCCATGGCCGTCGCCCATGACCGTCGCCCATGACCGTTGCCCACGGCGCCGTTCGGCTACCGCGCGGCCTCCCAGTCCAGCAGCCGGCGGGCCAGTTCGGGGCCGGCGTCCTCCTGAATGAAATGACCGGCCCTGATCCGGGCGTGCGGTTGACCCTGCGCTCCCGGGATGTGGGCGATCAGCGGGGCGTCGGCCTTGCCGAGGATCGGATCGCGGTCGCCAAAGACGCACAGGGTGGGTTTGGTCCAGCGGCCCAGCACCTCCCAGGCGGCCCGGTTGGCCGGGACGGCCGGGTCATCCGGTGAGGTGGGCACCAGTTGCGGGAAGGCCCGGGCGCCGGCCTGATACCGCTTGGCCGGGAACGGCGCGTCATAGCCGGCCCGCACTGCCGGCGACAGCGGGTTCACGGTGCCGACACCGACCAGGCGTCCGGCGGGCAGCAGTGGAGAATGCTTGGCGAAACCCCGCCAGATCTTGAATGCCGGCGGAACGGGTTGGTCGGCGATGGGCAGAAAACCGTTGGCGATGAACAGTTTTGCGAATCGGTCGGAATGCTCGGCGGCGAGCCGCAACCCGATCAGCGAGCCCCAGTCCTGCACCACGACGGTGATCTCGCGCAGGTCGAGCGCCGACAGCCAGGACGCGACCCATTCGACGTGCCGCTGGTAGGTGTAGTCGCTCAGCGCGGTGGGCTTATCCGATCGGCCGAACCCGATCAGATCCGGGGCCAGTACGCGATGCCCGGCATCGGCCAGCGGGCCGATCATGGTCCGGTACAGGTAACTCCAGGTGGGCTCCCCGTGCAGCAGGACCACCGGGGTGCCGTCGCGCGGCCCCTCGTCGAGGTAGTGCATACGCAACGGCGGGGCACCGGCGGCGGTGACATCCAGATAGTTCGGGGTGAAGGGGTAGCCCTCCAGGCCGGTGAACCGATCGTCGGGGGTTCGCAGGAAGTCCATACCCCATCTAAGCAGTCGAGGTGTCGCAGCCTGGATGCCCCGATCAGAGGCTAAGCCTGCGGTCCGGCCGGGCGGGTCTGGGTGCTGCGAAACCTGCTGGGCGCCATACCCTCCCAGCGAATGAAGGCGTGGGTGAAGTTCCCGGTCTCGGCGTACCCCAGCCGCTCGGCGATCTGCTCGACCGGGATGTCCTGTTCCAGCAGTTCGATCGCCAGGGCCCTGCGGACCTCGTCGAGTAGCGACCGGAACGACGTGCCCTCGCCGGCCAGCCGCCGCCGCAGGGTCCGCGGATCGATATGTAGTTCGTCGGCGACGTTCTGCATCGACGGCCATTCGCCGGGCTGATGACGCAGCCGGCTGCGGACCTGCCCGGCCACACCGACCCGGGACAGCCTGCGGTCCAGGATGTCGTTGCACTGCCGGCCGAGGGTGCGCGCGGTGTTGACGTCGGCCAGTGGCGAGGGCTGATCCAAGAACCCGCGCGGCCCGGCGATCCGGTTGGTGCGCCGGTCGGGGTACACCGCCTCGGGCGCCAGACCCCAGGCCCGGCCCAGTTCGGCGGCCCGCTGCGGGTCCAGCGTCGTTTCCAGCCACAGCGGGGTGAACTGCAGGTGCGCGCCGCGCATCGCGGCGACCACCCCGCCCAGATCGCGTTCGACGATGAACGCCCTGATATCGGCGGGTAACTCGCTGTCGTCGGCGAGCAGATAGGTGTGCTCCTCGTCGGTCTGCACCGAGAACCGCAGGTGCGTCGGGGATAACGCCAGGAACGGCAGCGCGGCCTCGACCCCGTCGCGCAGGGTCGGGCAGGCCAGGATCAAAAAGCCGATCACCCCGGCGCGGCCCAGGGTGGAGTGCGGCCCCACCTGCAGTCCGGCGCCCGGCCGGTCGCCGAGCCGGGCGATGAGGTTGCGGATGATGTCGAACTCCTGATGGGCCCAGATCTCGGCGTTCTCGTCGGCGAGGTCGGCCTCGGTCACCCCGCTGCCGGCGAGGCATTCCGCGGCGGTCATTCCGTTGGCGATCCCGGCCGCGACCATGATGCGGACACCTTCGGTGCCGCGGGGCACCGCCCAGCACGGACCTGACGACACTGTCCGAAAATACCAAATTGCTGTCCCGTCGGACCATTCCTTTGCGCAGGTCGGCTCCCTAGCCTGGCAATATGACCACAGCCATCGACCATGCGCCCGTCCGCGCCGCGGAACAGAGTCTCGCCGACGAGCTGCAGGAGTTGTACCGGCTGACGAAGGCGAAGGTCGGTGACGAGGACCTCGAACACATCCGCACGGTGAGCGCCTACGGCCGGGCCATCAACGCCCGCCGCCTGGAGCTGCTGCGCGACGGCGGAGGGCAGTCGGCCGGCCGCGCCGCGGTCCTGGAGATGCTCTACCGGCTGCTGCAGTTCTCCGAGCTGGGCCACAACATCATCCACGGCAGCTACGACCACCTGCCGAACTGCGGCGAGTACCACTCCGAGCGCTATCAGTGGGACTTCAACGTCGATATCGGGCAGTGGAAGGTGATGCACCACGAGGGCCACCACCCGCACACCAACATCGCCGGCCGCGACCACGACCTGGGCTACAGCATCTCCCGGGCGATGGCCGGCCAGGACTGGTTCGGTCACCACATCGCGCAGACCGCGGTGATCGGGGCGCTGGCCGCCACCGCGCCGCAGAGCGCCGCGTTCATGCTCGGCAACGTCACCCGCCACGTCGAGGGCGGCCGGTTCCTGAGCCGGGATGTGCTCAGCGCGCCGGTGCGGATCGCCCTGCGCGACGCGCGCCGGCGCTATCTGCGCGAACCGCTCAGTGCGGGAACGCGATTCGTGCCCGCCCTGATGGCCAACTATCTGGGCGGGGTCGCCGGGTACATGTCGGTGTTCTTCCTCGTCGCGATCGAACACCACGCCGGCGAGGTGGAGATGTTCCCGGATCCGGGCCCGGACGAGACCCCCAGCGAGTACTACGCGCGCCAGTTTCGCGCGACGCGCAACTTCCTGCGCAGCCCCGCCATCGACGACTTCCTGCAGCGGATCCTCGCCGAGGAGGTGCCGTTCGAGAACCGCCCGGACTTCCGGGTCTTCTACGGCGGGCTGGACACCCACATCGAGCACCACATGTTCCCGGATCTGCCGCCCAACCGGCAACGTGAGATCGCGCCCGCCGTGCGGGCGATCGCGGCCCGGCACGGGCTGCCCTACCACGAGACACCGCTGCTGGAGTCGATGCGGCTGTTCGCCAAGGCGATCACCGGTCTGTCGATCCCGCTGGGGGAGCGGGAGTTCGGCACTCCCCTGCGGCTGCTGGCCCAGCCGGTGTCGCTGATGCGCCGGCTGGCCTTCGGCGCGGCCTACAAGCCCGTTCCGGAGGGCCCCTATCTGGACAAGCCGCGCTTCTACAACGTGCCGGCCAAGGTGCTGTCGGCGAAATCGGTGGCCGGCGGTCAGGCGGTCTCGGTCCGGCTGCAGAAGCCGCGCGGCTGGGAGGACGTCCGCTGGGAGGCGGGCGCCTTCGTCTCGGTGCGCCTCGAGGCGGGCGACGCCGGGGACACCGGTGGCGAGGCGCTGGTCCGCCAGTACAGCCTGGTGCACGACAGTGCGGGTTCGGACGTCATGGAGATCTGCGTCAAGCGGGTCGCCGGCGGCCGGGTCTCCAACCATCTCAACGACACCCTGCGCGCCGGGAAATACCTGACGCTGGTGGGCGTGCCCACCGGCACCGGGGGGCTGGCGATGCCGGCGGTGCCGGCCAAGTCGCTGTTCATCGCCGGCGGGGTGGGGATCACCCCGATCATCAGCCAGCTCCGCACCATCGCCCGCGAGGCGACGCCGGCCGACGCGGTCCTGCTGTACTTCAACCGCGACGACCGCTCGATCATCTTCGAGCGCGAATTGCGCGCGTTGGCCCGCGACGCCGGTGTGCGGGTGCACTTCTTGACCGGACGGCCCTCCCGGCGCAGCGATGTCACCGAGGGCCGGCTCTCCGAGATCCTGCTCAAGCGCCTCGTACGCGACGTCGCCGACCGCGAGACCTTCATCTGCGCCCCGCCGCCGATGGTCGAGGCCGCCCGGCGCCACCTCGGCGGGCTGGGACTCGACCCCGGGCGTATCCACACCGAGTCGTTCACCCCGCCCGCGCTGGACCGCCCCGCCGACGACGGGCGCCGCTACACCGTGCGGTTCCGGCGCAGCGAGCGTTCCATCGACATCGACGGGGCCACCACGCTGCTGGAGGCCGCCCAGCAGGCCGGTGTGCGGGTACCCACCGGCTGCCACCGCGGCCTGTGCGGTGCCTGCGTATCACCGAAACTGAGCGGTGCGGTCCAACTGGAAGCCGACCGCGGCCCGCTGCAGCGCATCACCGTCTGCACCAGCCTGCCGTGTTCGGATGTCGAACTCGACCTCTAAACAGTGGAGGTGGATTCGGCCCTCTTGGGGCGAACCCAGATATCCCCTTGCAGGTGGGCGGGCAGGCCGGCGTCGGCGGCGATGAACACCGGGTCGCGTCCGGTGCTGACCTGGTTCTGATAGTCGCGCAGGGCGGCGAAGGCCCACCGGCCCAGCAGCACGATCGCGACCAGGTTGACGATCGCCATCAGACCCATCGAGATATCGGCCAGCCCCCATACCGCGTCGAGCCTGGCCAGCGACCCGATGGCGATGGCGATGAGCACCAGCACCCGGAAGACGTTGATGGCCCGGTACTTCGCTCCCAGGAAGAACAGGTTGATTTCGGCGTAGACATAGTTGCCCAGTACCGAGGAGAAGGCGAAGACGAACACCAGCACGGTCATCAGCCAGGTGGTCCAGGCACCCAGACCCTCGGCGACGGCGGCCTGGGTCAGCGACGCCCCGGCCATCTTGGTGGGCGTACTGGGGTCGTAGATCTCCGGCCCGGACACCAGGATGATGAACGCCGTCGCCGAGCAGATGACGATGGTGTCGACGAACACGCCCAGCGACTGAATCAAACCCTGTTTGACCGGGTGTGTGACGGTGGCGGTGGCGGCGACGTTGGGGGCGCTGCCCATCCCGGCCTCGTTGGAGAACAGACCGCGTTTGACACCGTTGAGCATCGCCGCGGCGATCCCCCCGGTGAAACCCCCGGCCATCTCGTTGATTCCGAACGCGCCGCCGATGATCTGACCGAGCACCTGCGGTACGGCGGTGATGTTCAGCGCGACGATCAGCAGGGCCAGGCTCACATAGGCAAGCGCCATCAACGGCAGCACCACTTCGGCGACCTTGGCGACCCGGCGAACGCCTCCGAACAGCACCGGTGCGGCCAGCACCAGCAAACCGATGGTGGTGTACTGCTGTTCGATCTCGTAGGTGGTGTTCAGCACGTCGGAGATGGCGTTGGCCTGCACCATGTTGAAAGCGAAACCGAAGGTGAACACCAGCAGCACCGCGAACAGCATCCCGGCCGGCCGCGAACCCAGGCCGCGCTGGATATAGAAGGCCGGCCCACCGCGGAAGGTGCCGTCAGCGGCTCGGACCTTGAAGATCTGACCGAGGGTCGCCTCGATCAGGGCGGTGGCCATGCCGATCAGCGCCACCACCCACATCCAGAAGATGGCCCCCGGCCCGCCGACCGTCAATGCGATCGCCACGCCGGCGATATTGCCGGTCCCCACCCGTGAGGCCAGACCGACACAGAACGCCTGAAACGAGGAGATCCCGTCGCCGCCGGTGCGGGAGTGAAACAACTGCCCCAGCATCCGTGTGAAATAGCGGAACTGGACGAACCGGGTGCGGATGGTGAAGTAAATTCCGGCTGCCACCAGCAGGTAGACCAGCACATAGGTGTAGAGCACCCGGTTGGCAGGATCGATCAGAGCGTTCTGAATGAAATCCATCGGCGCCTCCTGTGCGGGATTGCCGAATCCTCCCACTTCGGTCAGCGTTGCGCAGTCCGACCGGCTGCCGGGGTGCAGGTATCTCGCGCCCACCTCTGAGCGACAACGCGTCGCGCCACCGCTCGGTGTCGCTCAGAGGTGGGCAAAAGTACTGTGACCCATCCCCGGTACGGGTGTACCCGACCCCGATACGGGTGTACCCGACCCCGATACGGGTGCGCACTGACACGGGTACGCCAGCGTGGTGATGCGGACCCTCAGGGGCCGGGTGCGCCCATGGCTTCCGCAGGGGGCGGCGTGGGTGCCGATGCGGGCAACGGCGAGAGGGCGCTGCCCTTGACCCACTCATCCCACGGGACCGTCCAGTCGCCGCCGTTGGCCAGTGTCAGGGGCGGGCCGCCGGTGTAGCGGACCTCGACGATATCGCCGGGCTGGACCATGTCGAAGTACCACTTGGCATTCTCGCCGTTGAGGTTCAGGCAGCCGCTGGAAAGGTTGGTGTTGCCCTGCGCCCACAGGGTGTCGTCGAGATGGTGCAGATAGATACCGTCGGTGCTGATCCGGGTGGCCCAGCCGATCTCGCGTTTATAGCTGACCGCGGATCCGGCGGGCACCCCGTAGGTGGCCGAATCCATGGTCACCATCTCAGCCTTGTCGAGCACGGTGTAGACCCCCGGCGGGGTCCACCAGGCGAATGTCTTGTCACCGATGGTCGTCGTACCGCCGCGGCCCATCGACGTGGGCATGGTCCGCACCAGCTTGCCGTTTGCGAAGACGCTGACCTGTTTGGTGATGTCATTGGCCACGGCGATCTGGGCATCACCGATGGTGAGGTTCGCCTTCGCATCGGCCTGGCCGTAGAGACCCTTGCCGAGTTCGAGGCCGAAGGTGTTCAGTTCCACGCTGATTCGGGTGCCGGCCTGGTAGTAATTCTGCGGCCGCCAGTGTGCGACGGTATCGCTGAGCCAGTTCCAGGAGCCCTGCACCGGCGGGTCGGTACGGACGATCATGTGCTTCTCGGCCAGGGCCTTGTTGGCGATCGGCTCGTCGTAGTGCGCGACGATCACGGTGCCGACGCCGTACCGGGTGTTCTCGTTGGGAGCGAAACCGCCCTGCACCTCGATATAGGGGTGCACGTAATTGTTGGGCACCAGGGTCTGGAAGTTGGTGGTCCGCGCCAGCGGCACCCCGCTGTTGCTCCTGCTCTGCACCGACAGCGTGTAAGACCGGGCGAAGTTCAGCCGTTCGGTGGGCTCCCAGGAGGTGCGATCCTCGGAAAGCCGGCCCTCGACCGCGTTACCCCAGTCGTCGTACAGCGATACATCGGTGATCCGACCGTCGAGGACGTCGACCACCGGCGTGGTCCGCGGGTTGATCTTCTGCGCCCCGTCGAAGGGTGACACCCCCAGCACCGGAGGTGTCGGCTGAGCCGGCCGCACCGGCGCGGCCGCGGTCGCGGTGGGGGTCGTGCAGCCGTCAGCGCACCCGGGGAAACCGGCGACATCGCTGACCAGAACCCCGGCCAGCAGCGCAACCACCACGGCCGTAGCGGTCCGTGTGCGACGGGTAAAGCTCACCGAAACACTCTCCAGCAGTTGGTTCGGGGGAAGATGTCAGCACCGACTCCCCACATCGTTGACTCCCCGCATCATAATCACATTCTCAGGCCGTTCCGAACAGCCCGACCGGACCAGCGGGAAGCGGATTTAGCAAACCTCTCCCGATCGCTGCCCGACCGCCGCCCGACCGCTGCCCCGGCCCGGAAACCCCAGGTCGACGCGGTTGTGAAGTGTGAGGTATCGCACCCGCCGGGCATCGGTCCGCAGTGTTAAGGTTCTCATCAAGTCGGACGCACACTCGCGACTCCGACACGTCGTGGAACATTCACTCCCCCGGCATCACCTCGCTTGTGAGGCTGAGCCGGAATCGTTTGATGAGTGCGCCCCAGCGCAACACGTCTCGCGGCGATCGATATTGCCTGCCGGCAATCTCGCCACCCCTGTGCCCAGCAGCCGACCTGACGTCGAGCGCCCGGCACACCTGATGCCGGAAAGGCACCAAACCCATGTCCAGAGAAACACCCATGTCCAGAGAAACCACCTTCGCCGACCTCGGCGTGCCCGCACCCCTGGTGCAGGCACTGACCACCGCCGGTCTCACCCATGCGTTCCCGATCCAGGTCGAGACACTGCCCGACACCCTGGCCGGACGCGATGTCCTGGGCCGCGGCAAGACCGGCAGCGGCAAGACGCTGGCCTTCGCCATTCCACTGGTCGCCCGACTGGCCGACCACAAGCGTCGCCCCAACCGTCCGGCCGGCCTGGTACTGGCGCCCACCCGGGAGCTCGCCACCCAGATCAGCGCGACCCTCACCCCGCTGGCGACCGCCTACGGCCTCAAAGTCACCACGATTTTCGGCGGGGTGTCCCAAAGCCGCCAGGAGTCCGCGCTGGGTTCCGGCGTCGATATCGTCGTCGCCTGCCCGGGACGCCTCGAGGACCTGATGCGACAGCGGCTGATCACCCTCGACGGCATCCAAATCACCGTGATCGACGAGGCCGACCACATGGCCGACCTGGGCTTCCTGCCCGGGGTCACCCGGATTCTGGCGGCCACCCCGTCCGACGGTCAGCGGCTGCTGTTCTCCGCGACGCTGGACAACGGCGTCGACAAGCTGGTCAAGCGGTTCCTGCGCAACGAGGTGTCGCACTCGGTCGACAGCCAGAACTCCCCCGTCGCGGCGATGACCCACCACGTGTTCCACGTTGACGGTGTCGACGCCAAGCGCAAGCTGGTGCACACCCTGGCCTCGGGCACCGGCCGGCGAATCCTGTTCTTGCGCACCAAACATCAGGCCCGCAAGCTCGCCCGGCAGCTGACCGAGGCCGGGATCCCCTCGGTGGACCTGCACGGCAATCTGTCCCAGCCCGCACGCGACCGCAACCTGGCCGCGTTCACCTCCGGTACCGCCCGGGTTCTGGTGGCCACCGATATCGCCGCGCGCGGGGTGCACGTCGATGATGTCGAGTTGGTCGTGCACTGCGACCCGCCCGCTGAGCACAAGGCGTACCTGCACCGCTCCGGACGCACCGCCCGGGCCGGCCGCGACGGCGATGTCGTCACCGTGGTGCTGCCCGAACAGCGCAGGGACACACAGGTTTTGCTGCGCAAGGCCGGTATCAAGGCCGCCCCGCAGCAGGTGAATGCCGACTCCGGCCCGGTGCTGGACCTGGTCGGGGAGATCGCCCCGTACCAGGCGCCACCGGCAGCCCCGCCGGTCCAGTCCCGTCCGGGGGCATCGCGGCGTTCCGGCGGCAACGGCCAGCAGCGTCGCCGCGGTTCGTCCGCCTCGTCCGGTTCCAACCAGGCGCGCCCGGCCCGGCCGGCCCAGCGGCGCAGGTCGTCTCGCGCCGCCGGATCGTCTGCGGGCTAGGAGTTTTCGGCGTTTGCCGCCGTGTCGGCCGTGTCGCGGCCGACACGGTCGGCGGACCACGCGGCACTATCGGCCCGGGCCGCGCGGACGACTCGTTCAGCCGCGTCATAGGCCGGGGTGCCGAAGTCGACCTCCGGTATGTGCCGGGCGGCGGCCTGCCGCAACACCATGACGGCCAGCGCCGCCGACGTCACTGCGGGCACCACCAGAATCCGTGCCGTCGCGCCACTGCCCACCAGCGACATCAACCGATGCCGGGGGCCGCTCCAGCCGATCTTGGCCACCGTGGCCGGGGCCATGGTGCTCAGCACCGGGGTTACCGATCCGGCCGACCAGTTCAGGTCGATATCGACGACCTCACCCAGCGCCGGATACAGCGCCTCGACCAAGTCGGGCAATTCGCGCACCATGGACGCCGTACGGGGCCACCAGGCTCCGTCGATCTCGCTGCCGAGGGTGCCGGCCAACGAAACCCGAACCGGGCTTGCCGTCCTTCGCGATCTGCGCTGGGAGGTCACGACGGTGCCGAGTTCCGGAAGCCCAATATCCTGGCCCTTCGCCTCACCGGCAGCTGGCCGGGCTCGCGAATGTGGAATCACCGCAGGCGCTTCTGACTGTACACCGGGGGCATCCCGGGACACCGGGTCCGCGGTTGCCGGTCCCGGTTACCGGTCGCCGACGCCCAGCCGCCGGGCCAGATCCGCCCCCCCGTGCCGGGTGATGAACTCCGGGTCGCCACACACCACGAGTTGGTCGCGGGCACGGGACAGTCCGACGTACAACCGTTCCCGGGCCCGCTCGAGCGCGTAACGGTCGTTGACCACCAGCACGACTGCCCGGCGCTCCAACCCCTTGAATCCCAGCACGTGGCCGTAGAACACCTGCTCGGCATCCCAGAAACTGTCCCAGTAGGCCCGGTTACCGGCCTCCTGACGGCTCATCTGTTCGGGGTGACGGCTGCCGGTGGTCAGCAGGGCGACGTCCTCGGCACGCCAGCCCGCCTCGAGCAGGCCCTCGATCTGGTCGTCGCCGACGCTCATCGCCTCGTCGACATCACATGCCACGAACCGCACCTCCGGCCCGTCACCACCGAGAAACCGCATCGGGTGGTCCACCAGCGGCTGGAAGGCATTCGCGATCTGGCGGGTGTTCCGGATGTTCTGGTCCAGGATCAGCGGCACCAGGGGTACCGGCGGGGTGCCCTGGCGGTCGAAGACCCGCTGGCCCTCGTCGATGAAGACATACAGCCCCCCGTTCTCCGGGTCGCGCAGCGCGGCCAGAACCGGCTCCCACCAACTGTCGGCGAAATCCTGCGCCTCGTCGATGACGATGGCGTCGAACTTCTGCCCCTCCGGGAGGGCGTCCGCCAGATCGAGCATCTGGGCGGGCAAGTCATATTCGAAGAACTGGCTGGCCTGTCTGGTGCGTTCGTTCTCCGCGGGGGCCTCGGAGGCTCCCCACCGAATGCCGAGGCTGTGGAATTCACCGACGTACCCGGGCTGCTGCCGGCGCGGCCAACAGGCGCAGATGCGACGCAGATACGAGGCCAGCCCGTGCGAATAGCAGATCAACGCCACCCGCCGGCCCGCGTTGGCGAGCCGGCGGGCCTGTTCCATGGCCATGAAGGTCTTGCCGCTGCCGGCCCCGCCGCGGACCTCCACCCGCGGAAGCAGCTGTACGGCACTGAGGATGACAGCCTGCTGCTCGTTAAGAATATCGGCGGCATCCTCGTTCTCCAGGGCGCGGGCGACCACATCGCGCTGCGGCAGACCACGTCCGCTCAGCGCCGTCCGCAACTGTTCGATACCGGTGGCGCTGAGCAACGGGCGGTCCAACTCCTGTTGGGTCAGAACGTCTTTGAGCCGGGCGGCCAGCGAGTCCAACTCGTCGCGGTCGGTGACTTTCCAGCGCGGGCAGGAGGGCAGATCGAACTCCTGAGACAGCGCACTGTTGGGTAACACGATGACGTGATCCCACCGCAGCCGGCCCTGGGTCCAACGCGGATCAGACTCGACGAAGTCCCGCAGCGCGTAACAGGCCTCCCGGGCCTGACGCACCGGTTCGATGCTGCACTCGCGGCTTCCGCGCCGCTGGCGCCATCCGGTGCCGTCATGCCAGACCTCACCGCCTTTGACCTCGACGCTGATGATGCCCGCACCCTCGATGGCCACCACGAAGTCGATCTCGTGGTCCTTGAGGTGGTCGGTGACCCGCTTGCCGGCGACGATGAGATCACCCTCGCCGAGTTGCTCGGTCAGGGCTGCGCAGACCCGACGCTCAGCGGCGTTGGCCAGTCGCGGCCGCTCGGGAAGCAGGATCGCCATGGCATCACCTCCCCCGCGCAGGTTGATCCTGGGGCAATCCTAGGCTCGGCAACCGGGAAACGACCGGCATCGGGCCGGTATCGGGTTGATTCGAGCAGCCGTGTACTGTTTAGAGACAGGGGTGGTTGTTCTCGGACACCGTTGGCAGTACGGGTGTTGCGATCCCCCGCCACCGGCCCCGCGGTTCGCGTGCGGTCGGGCCTTGAGACGAAAGACAGCAATGGAAGACAACCTCTTTTCCCACCCGGCAGAGTCAGAGCACGTGGCGACCAAACAGGACGGCTCCTCCGAGCCCGTGCAGAACCCAGTCTTCTCGGACAGCCAGAAGTAGCTTCGGCACTGGCGCACAGCGGATTTCGCTTGTGGCACGCCATTTCCGGCCCGGGCATGTAGGCTCAGCGCAGGGTGCCCGATTTCGGCACCCATTCGAAGAAATGAAAGAAGTACAGAATGGCACAGGGAACTGTGAAGTGGTTCAACAGCGAAAAAGGCTTCGGCTTCATCGCTCCCGACGGTGGAGCTGAGGACGTCTTCGTCCACTACTCCGAGATCTCCGGAAGCGGCTACCGGTCGCTGGAGGAGAACCAGCGGGTGACCTTCGATATCGGCCAGGGCGCCAAGGGCCCCCAGGCCACCGGAGTTCGCCCCGAGTAGCGTCACCCGAGCGAGAATATGGACCGGCAGGGAAACCTGCCGGTCCATATTTCGTTTGGGACACGAATCGAATTGACGCAGTTGGTGTTTCGCACCCGGGCCACACTGCGGGTAAGGTCGACGTCATCAGCGATTCTCCGCGCACACCGCCGATTGTGTCATCGCCGAATGATTCGGGCCGGTCACCGGCTCAGGACGGGAAATCCCGATGACGGCAGCAGACCCTCGCTCACCCCTCGGACGGCGTGGGATACCCGGGCACGCTCCACGGTTGCGCCTCAAGCCCAGAGCCCTGCCAACCGGATTCGTCGACGGAGCCTGGTGGCCGCGCAGCACCGACCTCGCTACCGAACTTCCCGACCTGCTGGTCATCCTGTCGGCCCGGCTGGGCCAAGTCAGCTACGTCACCTATCAGACCGGCGAGTGGGCGAGCCCGCCGGAAAGGTTCATCGTCGGCGACCGGGTCATCCGACTGGCCGCACACCGACGTCAGCCGCGCAACACCGTCGAGATCCTCGGCGTCGGGGGGACCAGCGTTGTGCTGCTGGTGGTTCCCCCCGGCGCGGCACCCGATCAGGCCCACAGCGCCATGATGGCCGCCGCTACGCCCGGTAACGCCTCGACCACCACCGGGTTGCTGACCGTGGGCCGGCACTGATAGCCGGGCCGCGATTCAGTAGGTCCGTCGTCGAATCACGTGTGTGGCGGGGCCTTTTCGGACAGCGGGGCTTCCTCGGACAGCGGGGCTTTCTCGAACAGATAGTGGAACACCATCCACTCGTTGCCGTGCCGGTAACCGAACACCTCCGAGCAGAACAGCAGGAACATCCGCCAGCGCTCCAGGGCGACCGATGCCGATGTCGGGCCGCCCTGCAGCGCCTGCAGGCACTCATCCCGGTTGGCATCGAGACGCTCCAGCCAGGCGTCCAGGGTTCGGCTGTATTGACGTCCGTCGACATCCCAGACCCGGGTCTGGGCGAGGTCGGCCGGCAGGAAGTTCTCGAACAGGTCCCGGCTGGGCATGGTGCCACCGGCAAAAAAGTATTTCCCCATCCAGTCGGTGGTCTTGAAGTCGTAGGCGAACCGCCGGTTGCCCAGGATCTGCACCATCATCCGGCCGTGGGGCTGAAGCCACGAACTGACCTTGGCCAGCACCATCTCGTAGTTCTTCATGTGCTCGAGCATTTCGCAGGACACGATGACGTCGAACGCGCCGGCGAAATCCGGGGCGTCGAAGCTGCTGGCGTCGGCCTTGACACAATTGAAACGGCCCTCGTGCTTGGAGTTGCGGGACTTGATGTACGCCTGCTGGGTGGCGCTGTTGGACAGGAACGTGACGTGCACGTTGTCATAGTTGTCCAGAACGTAGCCACCGTGAGAGCCCCAGCCGCAGCCCAGGTCGAGCACACGGACCGATCCGTGCTTCTTGATGAGATCACCGAGTCCGAGCCGTTCCTCCAGGAAAGTGTGCAACATAGCCACCTCGGCGTCGGCGAGGCTGGTGGACTCCTGCGGGAACAGGCAGCATGAATACTTCAGGTACGGACCCAGCATGAGGTGGAAGAAGCGGGTCGGCACCTCGTAGTGCTGGACATTGGCATCCTCCTGGTGCACCGCCCCGGCGCTCGCCCGCAGTTTCTCGAAGTACCTCTTCTTGTAGAAAGCCTGTTTGTCGACGTCGCCGCCGCATTCGAAGGTCTTGACCCACTGGGCGCACATGAGCCGGACCAGGGCCCGCATCACCGCGTCGGGCAGCAGGCCGCGTTCTTTGAGGGCAAGGACGGTATTGAACAGACGTTCCACGGCAATGATCCAAACACAGACGCGACCGCCCCCGGCGCAGCGGGAGAGGCGCATGATGGTTGGGTGCAGACCACACCGCCTCCCGAGCCTGGTGAGGGCGCGACCCTCGCCCGGTTGCTGTCGGTGAATATCGCCGCACATCTGCATGACGGTGCGCCCTGGACCGGCAGCACCGGGCGCAGCGGGATCGACAAACGGCCGTTAGCAGGACCGCGACTGCTCGCCGACGACGCCGTACAGGGCGATTCGGTGATCAACCGGGTTCATCACGGCGGCCCGTGGCAGGCCGTCTACGCCTATGCCCGGGAGGACGCACTCTGGTGGGAGCGGGAGTTGGGAATCCGGATCGGTCACGGTCGGTTCGGCGAGAACCTCACCACGGCGGGCCTCGATATCACCAACGCCGTCATCGGGGAGCGCTGGCGCATCGGCACCGCCACCCTGCAGGTGAGCGTGCCGCGGATTCCGTGCCGGACCTTCGCCGGCTTCTGGGACCGGCCCGGCATCATCAAATCCTTCACCGCGGCCCGCCGTCCCGGCGCCTATCTGCGTATCGTCGAAGAGGGCGAGGTCAGCCCGGATGATGAAATCGAGGTCATCGAGCGACCGGCCACCGCGGCTACCATCGCCCAGGCCTTCGCCTGCAAAACCGGAGACCGGCAGCATCTGGATCTGCTGCGGGCCACCGCCGATCTCGCACCCCAGTGGCAGCGCTGGTTGGACTCGATCAAGTCCTGACACCGCACTCGGCGGCAGATACCCGCGGTGATGGCCGAAAAAG
>CAZKUK010000052.1:0-23113 GCA_964555915.1 uncultured Mycobacterium sp. | reverse complement strand
CGCCCGGCTCGCCGGTCTCGGGGTCGAACAGGAACTTCGGCACCATGAACAGCGATAGGCCCTTGGTGCCCGGGCCGGCGCCCTCGGGGCGGGCCAGTACCAGATGCATGATGTTCTCGAAGAGATCACCGGAGTCGGCCGAGGTGATGAACCGCTTCACCCCATCGATATGCCAGGTCCCGTCGCCCTGTCGGACGGCTTTGGTCCGCCCGGCGCCGACATCGGAGCCGGCGTCCGGCTCGGTCAGCACCATGGTGGCGCCCCAGCCGCGCTCGGCGGCTAACTCGGCCCATTTCTTCTGCTCTTCGGTGCCCAGGGACCAGAAGATCTGTGCGAAACCGGCGCCGCCGGCGTACATCCACACCGCCGGGTTGGCACCGAGGACATGCTCGTGCAGCGCCCAGAGCAAGGCTTTGGGGACGGGCATGCCGCCGAGCTCCTCGACGACGCCGACTTTGTCCCAGCCGCCCTCGACGAAGGCCCGCACCGAGTCCTTGAACGGCTCGGGCAACGTCACCGTGTGGGTTTCCGGGTCGAAGACCGGGGGGTTGCGGTCACCATCGACGAAGGACTCCGCGATCGGGCCCTCGGCAAGCCGGGCCATTTCGTTGAGCATTTCGGTGGCGGTGTCGGCATCGATGTCGCTGAACGGACCCGATCCGAGTGTCTGGTCCAGATTGAACACCTCGAACAGGTTGAACACCTGGTCACGAACATTGCTCTTATAGTGGCCCACGATTCCTCCTCGATGAGAACGCCACCTCAAGGGTTGGGTACCTGGATACAAGTTACCCACCAGTAACCCCAAGAATGTATAACGTCCGGTGACCCGAACGCAAGGTTTCTGTGATGCACGGCACGCGGGGGTTCCGGGGGCCGACCGGAGGGTCGCTCAGGCCCCGGGGGGGCGCCCCGGTTGCTCAAGCTGTGACACCAGATGCTCGGCGAGTTCCCGAATCGTCGGATAGTCGAAGACCGCCGTGGGGCTGATGTCGAACTTGCCGCCGAACTGCCCGAACAGCCGGTTGCGGAGTTCGACCGCCATGAGCGAGTCGGTCCCGAGGTCGAGGAACCTGCTGGTCGCGGCGGGCGGTTGAGCCAGCCGCAGGAAGCCCTGCACTTCGCGTTGCAGGAACTCGGTGACGAACCCGACCTGCTGCGCTTCCGGGATCTCCTGGAGTTGCCGCAGCAGCTCGCCGTCCCCGGTGGCCGTCGCGTCATCGGTGGGCAGCACCTGGTCCAGTAGCGGCGGGCGAATGCCGCCCAGCATCTTCGCGGTGCGCTGCCAATTGGCTTTCAGCACCGTCGCCTGCGCCGTTCCGTGCCGGACGACCTCCCCGAGCGCGGCGAGGGCCGCGCCCGGATCCAGCGGCATCATGCCCTGGGCGCCGAGATGGGTACGCGCCGCCGCCGAACTTGCCATCCCGCCCCGTCCCCACGGGCCGAAGTTGACGGCGGTGGCCGGCAGGCCCCGGGACCGGCGCTGGGCGGCCAGCCCGTCGAGGAACGCATTGGCCGCGGCGTAATTGGCCTGCGCCGGTGAGCCGAGGACCGCCGACGCCGAGGAGAACAAGATGAAGAACTCGAGATCGTCGCCCTCGGTCAACCGATGCAGGTGATAAGCGCCGAGGGCCTTCGGTCGGACGGTCGTGCGGAACCGGTCCACGGTCTGCTCCGGAAGCAGGGCGTCGTCGAGGACCCCGGCCAGATGGGCCACCCCGCCCAGCGGCGGCAGATCCGAACGGATGCGGGTCAGCAACTCATCGACGGCGGCCACATCACCGACGTCCGCATGCTCGACATGTATCCGGCAGTGGAACCGTTCGGCGATGGCGGCGAGGCGGCTTTCGGTTTCGGCGTCCGGGACACCGCGGCTGGTCAGCACGATGTCACCGGCTCCGAGTTGGGCGAGATACTGCGCTGTGTGCAGCCCGAGCGCACCCAGACCACCGGTGATCAGGTAGCTGCGATCGCCGCGCGGCTGTAGGGGTTCGGGCATCTGCAGCACGATCTTTCCGACGTGCCGCGCCTGCTGCATTCGGCGAAAGGCGGCCCTGGCCTCGGTCAGCGGGTACACAGTCGCCGGGACCGGTGTCCAGACGCCCTCGGCCAGCCCCCGGGACACCTCGGTCATCAATCGCTGAATATGGTCCGGATCGGTCAGGGTGGTGACATCCAGTGCCACGATCCCGTACTCGATATCCGGGCGCACCGCGGCCATCTGTTCCGGGCTCCAGATATCCCGTTTGGCGATCTCCGCGAAGCGGCCACCTTTGGCGGTCGCCCGAACCGTCGCCTCGACGAAACCCTCGTTGGTCAGGCTGTTGAGCACCACATCGACACCTTCGCCGTCGGTATCGGCGAGAATCTGATCCGCGAAATCGGTTGTGCGCGAGTCGTAGACGTATTCCACGCCGAGTTCGCGCAGTGTCGCGCGCTTATAGGCGCTCGCGGTGGCGAAGACGACGGCACCGTGGTGCCGGGCCAACTGGATCGCCGCCAGGCCCACCCCGCCGCTGGCGGCGTGAATCAGCACCCGATCCCCGGGTTTCAGCTCCGCCCAGTCGAACGCGAGTCGGGCTGTGAGGGCGGCGGCCGGAATCGTGGCGGCACCAACCGCGTCGACACCATCGGGAACCGGGGCCAGCAACAGCGCCGGCACGTTGACCCTGCTGGCGAACGCCCCCTGCATGAAGCCCATGACCCGCTGACCGGTCTGGAATACGGTTACCGCCGACCCCACCTGGGTCACGATGCCGCACAGGTCACCGCCGATCGGCCCGGGATCACCCGGGTAGAGGCCAAGCACATTGAGCACATCTCGGAAATTCAGGCCGGCGGCCTCGATGCGGACCTGAACCTCGTGCTCGGCCGGTGCGGGTACCTGCGTCTGTGTCAGACGGAGGTTGTCGATCGCGCCGCGCTCGGTCGGGGCCAGGACGTAGTCGTCGGTGCGCGGCACCGGGAGCTGTCCGCTGCGCGCCCAGTGCAGCAACCGCGGCACCAGGAACTTGCCCTGCCGCACCGCCAGTTCGGGTTCGGCCACCGGCGTTCCGAGCGCCGCTGCCAGCCAGCTCACCAGGTCGTCGGTGCCGTCGCAGTCCACCAATCGGCAGCGCAGCGTCGGCTGTTCGGCGATGACGGTGCGCCCGAATCCCCACAGCGCGGCCTGTACCGGGTCCACCGGTTCACCCGGCTCGGCCGCCACCGCCCGCTCGGTGACGATCCAGAGACCACCGGCCAATCCGGACGTACCCTCGGCCAGCGCGGCGTGCACGATATCGAGCAGGGCGCTGATCTCGGCCTCCAACCGCGCCGCGAACTCGGCCCCGGACTCCTGCCTATGACGATGGCCGGAACTGCGCCAGACGACTCCGGTGATGGGAGCGCTCACGGCGGCGGCGTTTCCGAATGCCCGGTGCCAGGCCCGCGGATCGGCCGGGTCCGAATCCGGATCGATCCCGACCGCGCCCGGCACCGCGGCGGCCAACTCGTCGAATCCGTGGATTAGCCAGGTGCCCTCGGCGGCTTCGACGGTGTCGTGGTGATCGACCGGCGGTGGAGCCTCCTGCCATCCCACGGTGTATAGCAGCCGGGTGGTGTCCCCGCCGAGTCCCCGCAGCAGCGCCTCCCGGGGGGCGCGTTTCACGGTGAACTCACTGATACCGCCCAGTCGGCGGCCATCCCGATCCAGGAAATCGAGGTCGAACACCTGGGTTTCGCTCTCGAGGCCACCGCCGTGCCATCGGGCCCGGCAGTAGAACCGCCGGGGCATCCGGTCGCGCACCTCGACCTGTCCGTACCGCAGCGGTAGGAACAGATCGGCCCACCCGTGCTCGGCGGCGAGCAACGCGGGAAAGGCGGGAAAGGCGACCCCGGTGCACAGGTCCAGCAGCACCGGGTGAATGGGCTCGCTACCGAGGTGCTCGGTCAGTTCGTCACCGATGGCGACGTCGCCGATCGCTTCGCCGTCACCGACCCACAGCGACCGCAACGATCCCGACCACGTCGGCCCCCAGGCCAGTTCCATCTCGTCGAACGTGTCGAACAGTTGCCGCGGGTTGATTCGGCTCAGCCGATCGACCGCCTCATCCATCGGCTCGGCCCCATCCGGTCGCCCGGTATCGGTATCGGTGCCGGTGACGATCCTGCCGTCGGCGTTCAATGACCACTCGGCATCGGTAATCCCGTGCCGGCGGCTGTGCACCTGGAACTTCCAGCCCCCGCCGGTCTCCAGCGGATGCATCGACAGCTGCACCTCGCGGGAGACCTTGTCTGGCAAAATAATCGGCTCGTAGAAGAACACGTCCTTCACCCGCGCGGGGGCGCCGGCGGCGGCCAGCGCCATCGCGGCGTAGGTGGCGCCGGGGACGACCACCGTTCCGTAGATGACGTGATCGGCCAGCCACGGCTGTGTCCGCACCGACAGCACATTGGTGTACACGGTGTCACCGGAGGCGAGATCCTTTGCGCTGCCGAGGATTCCGGACAGTCGAACGCCATCGAGCCCGCCGCTCGGCGTGGCCGACGCCTTCGGCCAGTAGCGACGGCGCTGAAACGGGTAGGTGGGTAGTTCGACCTTTCGAGCCGGGGTGGGATACATGGCGGCGAAGTTCGGACGGTGTCCGCTGACATACGCCGCCGCAACGGCGTCGGTGATCTGGCGGCGCGCATCGGTGCCTTTGCGCAATGACGCGATGGCCCGCGGGGCGGACGCGGACTCCGGCCAGATGGGTAGGGCGGCGGCGGTGAGGACCGGTTGCGGGCCGATCTCCATCAGGACCGAGCAGTCGAGTGCCGCAACGGTGCGCACACTTTCGGTGAACTGCACCGGTTGCCGGGAATGTCGGCGCCAGTACTGCGCATCGATCGGCGGTTCAGTGGTGATGACCAGGCCGGTTCGGTTGCAGATCAGCGGGAGCGCCGGCGCCGCGTAGTCGAATTGACGTGCAAAGGATTCGAATTCGTCGAGGACCGGGTCCAGTAGTTCTGAGTGGAACGCATGTGAGGTCTCCAGCCACGTGCAGCGGATCCCCTCGTCACCGCAGGCGGCAGCGATCTGTTCCAGATCGGCACCGGGTCCGGACAGCACGGTGTTGCGGCCGTTATAGGCCGCTACCGAAACGTGCGGGAATCCGGATCCGGCGTATTCGGCGTAGGTAGGCTCGGCGAATACCGCCACCATGCGACCTCCGGCCGGCAGGCTGCCGAAGAGCCGGCCGCGCTCGGCGATCAACCGCGCACCATCCTCGAGGGTGAACACCCCGGCCACCACCGCGGCAGCGTACTGGCCCACGCTGTGGCCGAGCACCACATCGGGTTCGACACCCCATGACTGCCACAGCCGGGCCAGCCCCATCTCAAGGGCGAAGATCGCAGGTTGGGCGAATGCGGTGTCCCGCAACGTATGCGCAGCCTCGCGGTCCCGCGCGAACATCACATCGAGCAGGGGGCGCGACAGCACCGGATCAACGGCGCGGGCGCAGCGCCGCACCGCCTCGGCGAATACCGGCTCGGTCTCGAACAGTTCGCGTCCCATACCCGGGTACTGGCTGCCCTGCCCGGGGAAGAACCACGCGGTGCCCGGCGGGTCGGTGCATTCGCCCTGCATGGCGCCCGGTCGAGTCCGGTTCGCGGCCACATCCTCGAGCAGCAGACCGGCCTCGGTGGCGGAATCGGCGACCACCGCGGCGCGGTATTCGAAATGTGAGCGTCCCGCACCGGCGGTGAGGCAGATATCGTCCAGCGGCACCTCGGGGTGCGCGGTCAGCCAGTCCGAGTAGCTTCGCGCCAAGGTGACCAGCCCCCCGGCAGATCGTGCGGACAGCGGTAAGACCCGGCAGAGGCCGGGTGCGGCCGGACCTGGAATCTCATCAGCGGTGTCGTTGGCCGTTGCCGGCGGAGCCTGCTCGATCAGCACGTGGGCGTTGGTGCCGGTGAACCCGAACGAACTGATCCCGGCCCGGCGCGGCCGATCGCCGGCCGGCCATGGCACCGGCTCGTCCACGACCCGCACCGGTAGTGATTGCCAAGGGATATGGGTGGACGGGTGGTGGAAGTGCAGGTTCTGAGGCAGTAATTCGTGCTTTAAGGACAACACGACCTTGATCAGACCGGCGATCCCCGCGGCCGACTCCAGGTGTCCGATGTTGGTCTTCGCGGAACCGATCAGCAACGGCCGGTCCGGTTCCCGGTTAGCGCCGTAGACAGCCGCCGCCGCCTGAACCTCGATCGGGTCACCGAGCGGGGTGCCGGTACCGTGCGCCTCCAGGTAGTCGACATCCGCGCCACTCAGACCGGCCCGGTTCAGCGCGGAGTTGATCAGACGTTGCTGTGCGCCGCCGTTGGGTACGGTCAGGCCACTGGATGCGCCATCGGAGTTGACCGCGCTGCTGCGGATCACCGCGCAGATCCGGTCGCCGTCACGTTGGGCGTCGGACAACCGTTTGAGTACCAGGACCCCGCAGCCCTCACTGCGGGCGTAGCCGTCGGCCGCCGCATCGAAGGTTTTGCACCGGCCGTCCGGTGACAGCATCCGGGCCCGGGACGCGGCCACGGTCGACGCGGGGCTCAAAAGCACATTGACACCGCCGGCCAATGCAAGATCGCAGTCGCCGGAATGCAGGGCCTGGCCGGCCTGATGGACGGCGACCAACGAGGAACTGCATGCGGTGTCAACGGCCACCGCGGGGCCTTCCAGGCCGAGCGTGAAAGCCACGCGACCGGCGATGGCGTTGAGCGCGTTACCGGTGATGAAATGCGCTTCAAGACTCTCGATCGAGTCGTTGGACAGCAGCAGGGAGTACTCGTTGGCCGCGACCCCCACGAAGACGCCGGTTCGGCTGCCGCGCAGCGTCGTGGGCCCGTACCCGGCTCTTTCCAGTCCCTCCCAGGCGATTTCGAGCATGAGGCGCTGCTGTGGATCGATCCAGACAGCTTCCCTCGGTGATATGCCGAAGAACTCCGGATCGAATCCGTCGACGTTGTCGAGATACCCGCCGCTGCGGGTATAGATCTTGCCCGGTGTCTGCTGATCGGGATCGTAGAACTCGTCGATGTCGAATCGATCCTCGGGGATCTCGCGGATGGCGTCGACGCCGCCAGACAGCACCCCCCAGTAGGCATCCGGATCAGGCGAGCCGGGAAATCGGCAGGCCACCGCGATGATGGCGATGGGCTCGTCGGCCGCTGCGGTCGCCAGCGAGGCCGGCGGTGCCGTCTCGACGGCCCCGGTGCCGCCCGCTTTGCGATCCAGGCTGAGCACATCGGTGAGCAGGTAATCCGCCACATCGGACAGCCGCGGATAGTCCATCGCCAGGGTGGCCGGAAGTTCCTTGCCGACCGCCTGCTCCAGGCGGCGTCGCAGTTCGACCGCCATCAGTGAGTCCATCCCGAGGTCGAAGAAGCCGGCCTCGTCCCGGATCTCGGAGACCTCGATACGGGTCACCTCCGCCACGGTGTCCCGCAGGGAGTCCATGACCAGTTTCCTGCGCTGCTGCACCGGAGCGGCGGTGAGGCTCTGCACCAGGCGGGTGCTTCCGGGCGGGCCCGCCGTCGCGGCTGCACCGTCGGGCACCTCGCCGGCCATCCCCGCCAGCAACGAGCGCCGTCCCACCTGGAGATAGATCGGCAGGAAGCGGGCCCAGTCGATCCGTGCCACCACGGCCTGCGCCGTCGCCCCGGACCCGGCGGTCGCGATGACCCCGGCCATCCCGGCCAGTGCGTCGGCCGGGGACAGGGTGCGGATACCGCGCAGATCCAACTGGGCGCGGGCCGCCGGATCGGCCATCCCCGTTGACCAGGGGCCGAAGTTGACGCTGATCCCGGGGAGGCCCTGCTCACGCAATCGCCAGGCCAGACCGTCCAGGAATGCGTTTGCCGCACTGTAGGCGCTCTGGCCGAAACTGCCCCACACCGATGAGATCGAGGAGGTCGATACGAAGAAATCCAGCGGCAAACCGATAACCGCTTCACCCAAATACCAGCCACCCCAGACTTTCCCGGCGAAAGCGCGATCGATTTCCGCACTGTCGAGGGTGCCCAGATCGGCGGTGCTGTTCTCTCCCGCGGCGTGGACGATACCGGCCAGCGGCGGCAGTTCGGCCTGAATCGTGGCCAGCAGCCGGTCGACGTCATGGGGGTCGGCGACATCGGCGGTGAGCACCCGAACGGTGCAGCCGTGCCGCTGCCGGAGCGCCGCGATGACGGATGCCGCGGCCTCCCCGGGTTCGCGGCGACTGGTCAGGACCAGCTTCTGGGCGCCGTTCGCGGCCAGATAGCCGGCGATCTGCAGTCCGAGGCCGCCCAGGCCGCCGGTGACCAGATACGTTCCTGCCGAACGTAATTCGAGGTCATGCGGGGCGGTTTCGTCCGAATGCCGGATGAGCCGCGGAACCCAGACGGTGGTACCGCGCAGGGCCAACTGATCGTCGTCGGGAGCCGCCGCGGTGAGCCTGCTGACCAACTCTGGCCATTGGTCTGCGGCGTCTGCGTCGTCTGCGGACAAATCGACCAGACCGCCCCAGATCTGTGGGTATTCCAGCGCGGCGGAACGGCAGAAACCCCAGACACCGGTCTGGTCGGGTACGACCCTGTCCGTATCGCCGACGCGTTGGGCTCCCCGGGTGACCACCCAGATCGGCAGCCGGATCTCGGCGGCTGCGGCGGCTCGGAAAAGACGCTGGGTGCCGCCCAGTACGCGGTGCTGTATCCGGAGCAGCGAGCGCATCGGCGACGTCCCGGCGGGGGGCAGCGCCGCCAGGTGCAGGATGCGCAGCGTCGGGTCCTCCTCGGCTGCCGAACGCAGCTCGGCAACCAGATCCCGCTCATCGGAGTCCGATACCGGTAGCCCCAGAACGCGGGAGCGGTGACCAGCCGCCGCGAGCGCCTCCACCACCGGCCCGATGACATCGTTGTCATCGCCGATGAGCAGCCAGGCCGTTTCTTCGCCGCGGGCGCGAGCGGCGCCCGGCGCCCGATCCCAGCGGATCTCATAGCGGATATCGGCGATCGATTGCGCACGCCGCTGCCGGTTGTGCTGAGCGGCCAACTTATCGAGTACGGCGGTGGTCTGCTGACGGTCGGCACCGTCGTCGAGCAGTGCGGCGAGTTCCGCGATCCGGCCATCCTCGAGGAGTCCGATGGCCGCGGTGCGGGTGCGGCTGTCCGGGTTCTTCGGCGGGGTTTCGGCGCCGGGCTCATCGCGGAACCAGTACCGGCGGTGTTCGAAGGGGTAGGTCGGCAGGTCAACCCTCTGCGCCGGCTGTCCGAGGGCGGTGGCGAAGTCAGGTATCAGTCCGGCGGTGTAGGCCGTCGCGAGCGCCTCGGCGGTCTGGTGCTGGTCGGCGACGTTCCGGCGCAACGACGCGATCGCGCGGGGAGTGGTTGCGGGGTCCGGCCAGGCCCGCAGGGCTGCGGCGGTGAGAACCGGCTGCGGACCCACCTCCACGAGCAGCTCGCAGCGAAGTTCGGCCAGCGTTGCCACCCCCTTGGCGAACTCGACCGGTCGGCGGGCATGCCGTCGCCAGTAGGCGCCATCGAGGGTGGCAGTGCGTCCGAGCGCGGCTCCGGTCCGGTTGCACACCAGAAGCCTTTGTGGCGAGGCGAATTCGAATCGGTTGGCATACGACTCGAACTCATCCAGGGCCGGATCCAGCAGAGCGGAATGGAACGCGTGGCTGGTGTGCAGCCAGTCGCAGCGGACACCGTCGGCGGTCAGCCGGTCCACGGCGCGGCCGAGATCGTCTCCGGGGCCGGACAGCACGGTGTTCGCACCGTTGAAAGCGGCCACCGACAGGCTGGGGAATTCGGCGGTCAGCGCCTCGACGCGGTCCGGGTCGGCGAAAATCGCTGACATCCGCCCGCCGGCGGGTAGGTCACCGAACAGTCGTCCTCGCTCAGCCAGCAGTCGGGCGCCGTCCTCGAGGCTGAACACCCCCGCCACGGCGGCCGCCGCGTACTGGCCCACGCTGTGCCCCAGCAGGACGTCCGGTTCGAGTCCCCAGGACTGCCACAGCGCGGCCAGGCCCATCTCCACGGCGTAGATCGCCGGCTGTGCGTGGCGGGTCTGCTGCAGGGCCTCCGCTGCACCCGGGTCGGAGTGTGCGTCGAAGATGATGTCCAGCAGGGGACGGCCCAACGTACCGGCGACCGCGTCCGCGCATCGGGTCACGGTCTCGGCGAACACCGGCTCGCTCTCGAACAACTCCCGGGCCATCCCGGCGTACTGGCTGCCCTGTCCGGGGAACAACCACGCCGTCTTCGGGGTGTCGAGGCTCTCGCCGCGGAACAGACCGGGTGCCGGCCGTTCGTCGGCCAGCGCGCCGAGGAGTTCGCCGGCGGATTGCAGCGAGTTGGCCACCACCGCGGCCCGATGCTCGAAGTGTGCGCGCGCCGTTCCGGCGGTCAGGCACATATCGGCCAGGGCGGCGCCGGGATGGGCATGAATCCAGCGCCGGTAATTCTCGGCGGTCTGCACCAGGGCCGCGGGCGTACGTCCAGACAGCGGTAGCACCCTGAAGGGGGACGGTTCCGCCGGCGCGGCCGCGGCCGGGGACGGCAGCTCCGGTGCCTCTTCGAGGATGACGTGCGCATTGGTGCCGGTAAACCCGAAGGAACTGACTCCCGCGACCCGCGGGCGGTCGGTGCGTTTCCAGCTCCGGGGCTGATCGACCACCCGTACCGGGATGCGGTCCCACGGGATGTGCGGGGACGGGGTGCGGAAGTTCAGGTGCCTGGGCAGTTCCTGATGTTCGAGGGCCAGGACCACCTTGAGGACACCGGCGACACCGGCGGCAGCTTCCAAATGGCCGATATTGGTCTTGGCCGATCCGATCAGCAGCGGCCGGTCGGCGTCGCGGTCCCGGCCCAGCACGGCGGCCGCGGCCTGCACTTCGATGGGATCGCCCAGCGATGTCCCGGTCCCATGCGCCTCCAGGTAGTCGATATCGGCGGGGGCCGAACCGGCGCGTTCCAGCGCCTCGGCGACCACCCGTTGCTGGGCGACACCGTTGGGGACGGTCAGCCCACCGGAGGCGCCGTCCTGGTTGACCGCGCTGCCGCGGATCACCGCGCGAATCCGGTCGCCGTCGCGGATCGCGTCGTCGAGGCGCTTGATGGCGATGACACCGCAGCCCTCGCCGCGGACATAGCCGTCGGCTGCGGCGTCGAATGTCTTGCACCGGCCGTCGGGTGCGAGCATCCGGGATTGCGAGAAGGTGATCATGGTGGCCGGACTGAGCAGGACGTTCGCCCCACCGGCCAGCGCGTAGTCGCATTCCCCCAGTCGCAGTGCCTGGCACGCCTGGTGGATTGCCACCAGCGATGAACTACAGGCCGTGTCGACGGTGACGGAGGGGCCGTGCAGCCCCAGTCGATAGCTGATCCGGCCCGCTCCGGCGGCCGCGGCGGTGCCGATCGCCATATAGGCCTCGACTTGCGGGTAGGTCAGGGCGTCGGAGGCCATTCCCAGGTAGTCATGGGTGGACAGGCCGACGAACACTCCGGTGCGGGTGTTCGCCAGGGCCGTCGGCGCGGTGCCGGAGTGTTCCACCGCCCGCCAGGCGGTCTCCAGCAGCAGTCGATGCTGCGGATCCATCCAGGTGGCCTCGCGGGCTGAGATGCCGAAGAACGGCGCGTCGAATCCGGCGACGTCATCGATGAATCCCGCTCGCCGGGTGACGACCTTGCCGGGCGCGGCCGGATCGGGATCGAAGAATTCGTCGGCGTCCCACCGGTCCCGCGGCACCTCTGATACCGCGTCCCGGCCGCTGCGCAGTACCTCCCAGTACTGGTCGGCGTCCGGGGCGCCGGGCAGGCGCGCGGCATAGCCGATGATGGCGAACCGGGACGTCTGCTCGGTCGGTTCTCCGGCGATTGCCATGAGGTTGCACCCCCCGCTTCGACCGATGAACATGCGATGGATCGCGGGAAAGCCCCGGCCGGGACAATGATCCGGCGGCTGCGGCCCCGACCGCTGTGTCCAGCGGCCAGTATTGCATGTGCGTTGCTGACCGGACGGCCACCTACGGTCAACCGCCGCCACCGGCGGCCTGCCTGCACGGCGGGTATCCCCGGGGCCGACGGAAGCGGGAGACGGGGGTGAGCGGCTTACCGCAGGCGCCGCCACCGCACGGGCTATGTTGGTGCCGCAGCAGCGTGTCGCCGGCTCTCCGCGGCCCGGCAGCACGCCGTGGCAACAAGGGCCGGGCGGCGACAAAGGGCCGGGAGGACAGTATTGCGGATCGGGAAGATCGCGATCGGCACAATCGACGACTGGGTGCCGAGTCCGGGTGCGCTGACCTCGTGGCGCCCCACCAGTGCGGCTGTCGAAATAGCCCGGCGGGCGCCCATTAGTCCGGTACCGGTCAGCTATATGCAGGCCCAGCACATTCGTGGTGTCCACGAACAGGGTTTAGCCGGTCTGGACTATTCGCGGCAGATCATCGCGACCTGCGAAGTTCCTGGTCAATGCGATATCGAGGCAATGAATATCGCTATCAACACCTATCTGCGGCGCCATGACACCTACCGCAGCTGGTTTGAATACGCTGGTGCCGGAGACATTATTCGACGCAGTATCACCGATGCCGACGATATCGAATTCGAACCCGTCCACCACGGGATCATGGCGGCCAAGGATGCGCGCAAACATCTCGTCGACATACCGACGCCGCTGGAATGGGGCAGTTTCTCCTTCGGAATTGTTCAGGGTGCGGATCACTTCGATTTCTACGCCGCCATCGACCATGTCCACGGGGATGCCGCGCTGATCGGCATCACCATGCTCGAGGCTCACGGAATGTACACGTCACTGACCACGGCCGGGCAGCCCATGGCTCTGCCGGCCGCCGGTAGTTTCGACGATTTCTGTCAGCAGGAGCGCGAATCCACGGCCGGGTTGACCGCTGACTCACCGGCGGTTCGCCGCTGGGTCGAGTTTGCTGAGAACTGCAACGGCACCCTGCCCGAGTTCCCATTGCCGCTGGGTAATCCGCTGCAGCCGACCCGCGCGGGAATGGCCGGCGAGATGCTGATGGACGCCGATCAGACCGCCGGGTTCGAGTCGGCCTGTGCTGACGCCGGGGTGCGTTTCGTCGGAGGTCTGTTCGCGTGCACCGCCCGGGTCGAGCACGAGTTCACCGGCGCCGCCACCTACTACGGGCTCACACCCAGGGATACCCGCAGGACCTCGGACAACTTCTCCACCCAGGGCTGGTTCACCGGGCTGGTCCCGATCACCGTGCCGATTGCCGCGACATCGTTCGGGGAGGCGGCCTGGGCGGCGCAAAGGTCTTTCGATTCCGGGATCGAGCTGGCCAGGGTGCCGTACTACCGGGTGCTGGAATTGGCGCCGTGGTTGGACAGGCCGCGCCCGAACTTCCCGGTGTCGAACTTCCTGCACGGCGGCGCAGCACCCCTCAACGCGGTGCTGGCCGCTGCGGATATGGGCTATTCGAACAACATCGGAATTTACTCCGACGGCCGGTTCTCCTATCAGCTGACCATCTACGCGTTCCGGTACGAGGCCGGGACGGCGATGTCGGTGCTCTACCCGGATAATTCCGTCGCCCGGAAGTCGGTTGCGCGGTACATCGCGGCAATGCGGTCGGTCTGCAGGCAGGTCGCCGCCGGCGGGGACTGGGGCCGTGTTGTCTGAGCGCGCACGCAATCGCAGGAGCAATCGCAATCGCGATTGCGTGGACTGATCCGGTGACAGGGTTGCAAGTGGGGGCGGGGCCGGTATGCGACGGCTAGCCGATATCGTCGTGCGATGGCCCTACGCGGTCATCATGTTGTGGGCCGCGATGGCGGTCGCTCTGCCGCTGGCACTGCCGAGCCTGAACGAGATGGCGCAGAAGCATCCGCTGGCCATGCTGCCCGGCGATGCACCGTCCAGTATCGCCGCCCGGGAGATGACCGACGCGTTCCGGGAATCCGGGACCGACAACCTGCTGCTGGTGGTCCTGACCGATGAGCGCGGGCTCGACCGTCCCGACGAGGCCACCTACCGGAAACTGGTGGAGGCGCTGCGCCGCGAACAGCGCGATGTCGTCATGGTGCAGGAATTCCTCGGAACGCCCTCCCTGCGCGCCCTGCTGACGAGTCAGGACAACAAATCCTGGGTGCTCCCCGTGGGTCTGGCCGGCGCACTGGGCACCCCGCAGTCCTATGCGGCCTTCAACCGCGTCGCCGAAATCGTTGAGCAGAGCACCGCCGGCAGCCCCCTGGACGTTCAGCTTGCCGGACCGGCGGCCACCGTGGCCGACCTCACTGTCGCCGGTGAACGGGACCGCCGACCGATCGAGATCGCGATCGCGGTTCTGGTGCTGCTCGTGCTGCTGGTGGTGTACCGCAACCCGGTCGCCATGCTGCTGCCGTTGATCGGCATCGGGACATCCCTGGTGATCGCCCAATCCGTGGTGGCGGGTGTTTCCGAGCTCACCGGCCTGGGGGTGTCGAACCAGGCCATCATTTTGCTGAGCGCGATGATCGCGGGCGCCGGAACGGATTACGCGGTTTTTCTGATCAGCCGCTATCACGACTACGTGCGGCGGGGCGCCGGTCCCGATGATGCTGTCCGGCAGGCACTGTCCTCGGTGGGCAAGGTGATCACCGCCTCGGCTGCCACCATCGGAGTCACCTTCCTGGCGATCAGCTTCGCCCGGATGGGGGTGTTCTCCACCGTTGGGGTGTCATCGGCGATCGGGGTCACCGTGGCGTTTCTGGCCGCGGTGACGTTACTTCCGGCCATTCTCGTCGTCGTCGGGCCGCGCGGCTGGATCAAACCGCGGCGCGAGCTGGCCGCGCGTTTCTGGCGCCGTTCGGGTATCCGGATCGTGCGACGGCCGCGGGCCCATCTGATGGCCAGTGTGCTCATCCTGCTTCTGCTGGCAGGAGTTGCCGGCTTCCCGCGATACAACTACGACGATCGCAAGGCGGTGTCCCCGAACTACCCCAGTTCGGTCGGCTACGCGGCTCTGGAACGTCACTTCGAGCTCAGCCAGTTCGTTCCGTCCTATGTGCTCGTCCAGTCGCCGGACACCTTGCGCACCCCCCGGGCCCTGGCCGACCTCGAGCAAATGGCCGAACGAATCAGCCAGCTGCCCGGTATCCGGATGGTCAGCGGTATCACCAGACCGCTGGGCGAGGTGCCGCAGGAATTCCGGGCCACCTATCAGGCCGGCCTCGTCGGGGACCGGCTCAGCGCCGGCTCGGCGATGATCGCCGACAATATGGACGATCTGACCCGGCTGGCCAGCGGGGCGGACAGTCTGGCCGGCGGCCTCGGGGATGTGCGCGGACAGGTCAGCGAGATCGCCACCGGCGTCCAGCGGATGATCGACGCCTTCGCCGCACTGCGAAACCAGTACGGCGGCGACAAGCTGGTGAAGAATGTCGAGGTCGCGGCCAGGCTTGTCACCGCCATCAATGAGCTGGGCAATTCCATCGGGGTCAGCTTCACCGCCGCCCGGGACCTGTTCTCCTGGGTGGCTCCGGTGCTGATGGCGTTGCAGGGGAATGTGGTGTGTGATCTCAACGCGTCCTGTAGCGAAACCCGCGGGAACCTGCAGCGCCTCGTCGATGCCCGCAGCGACGGCGGTATCGACAGGATCAACGGCCTGGCCCAGCAACTCGAGTCGTTACAGGACAAGCAGTCGCTCAATGCCGCGCTGACCGAACTGAGTGGTGCTTTCACCGATCTCACAGCGGTGATGAAGTCCATGGGACTGGACAGCCCCGGCGGCGCGGAGACCACCCTGGCCGAGGCCCGCCAGGGAGCCGATCGCGCCGCCACCGGCAGCCGCGACGTCGCCGCCGGGGTGCATCAAGTCGTCGAACAGATCGAACTGATGCGTACCGGACTCGATCAGGCGTCGGCGTTTCTGCTGTCGATGAGTCATGACGCGGCGGGGCCGGCGATGGCAGGGTTCAACATTCCGCCCGAGGTGCTGGAGTTGGCCGAATTCCAAGCAGCGGCAAAGATGTTCCTGTCGCCGGACGGGCGCTCCGCGCGCTACCTGGTTTTCACCGAACTGGACCCGTTCAGCTCAGCGGCCATGGATCAGGTCAGTGCCATTGCCGACACCGCGCGCGCCGCCCAACCCAATACCGCACTCGCGGAGGCGTCGATCTCGATGGGTGGATACCCGGTCGCATTGCGCGACACCCGGGACTACTACCAACGAGATATCCGATTCATCGTCGTCGTCACCGTCATCGTCGTGTTGCTGATCCTGATGTTGCTGCTGCGTGCCGTCCTCGCGCCGCTGTATCTGGTCGGCTCGGTGGTGGTGTCGTACTTCGCCGCGCTCGGTATCGGAATCCTGGTCTTCCAGTACGGGTTCGGTCAGCAGTTGCATTGGACCGTTCCGCCTCTGGCGTTCGTGGTGCTGGTCGCGGTCGGAGCCGACTACAACCTGCTCTTCGCCTCGCGACTGCGGGACGAGTCCCCGGCCGGCACCCGGTACGGGATCATCCGAACGCTGGCATCGACCGGGGGTGTGATCACCGCAGCGGGTGTGATCTTCGCGGCCTCGATGTGGGGACTGTTGTTCTCCACCATCGGCACTGTTGTCCAGGGCGGTTTCGTCATCGGCGCCGGAATCCTGCTCGACACCTTCCTGGTGCGGACCGTCGTCGTCCCGGCCGCGGCTACGCTGTTGGGGAAGGCGAATTGGTGGCCGGCACGAGTGATATCGCAGGGGAGCGCCGGGGTATGAGACTGCTGCTGGCAGCACTGACCACCGTGGTGGCGGTATGCGCCAGCGGTGGAGTCGCGGTTGCCGACGAGGCGGGATCCGAGGGCGCCTCCGCCGATACCGCGCCCGCCCTCGGCACCCCGGGCCGCGGCTACGCCCTCGGCGGTGCCCATGTGCTGGGCATTCCCTATGACGAGTACATCCGCCGCACGGGTGCGGGCTGGTTCCCGGGATTGGACCGCCAGATCGTCGACTATCCGGCGGGTCAGGTGCAGGGCCACACCCTGGAGCGGCTGTTTCCCGGTATCGGCCGGCTCGATGACGACTTCCCGGGGCTGGGTATCGACGGACCGAGCGTCGGTGAGTCAGTCGACGAGGGTGAAGGCAACCTCGATCGGGCGATCCGGGAAGGCGGTCCCGGTACCGCGATCGGTCTGTCCGAGGGCGCGCTGGTCCTGAATGCCGTACAGGCCAGGCTGGCCGGTGACCCGGCCGCCCCGTCTCCCGACGAGCTGTCCTTCGCGACCTACGGTGACCCGGTTGCCCGGCATGCGTTCGGTGAGAGTTTCCTGACCATGAACTTTCCGGTGGGCACCGTCGTCCCCTCACTCGACTACCGGATCCCGGCCCCGGTGGAGAGCCAGTACGACACCCACATGTTCGTCTCCGCCTATGACAGCATCGCCGACTGGCCGGACCGGCAGGACAATGTGATGGCCGTCCTGAACGCGATCGTGGGTCTGGCGACCGGCCACACCGCCGTGGCGTTCACCGACCCCAGTATGGTCCCGCCGCAGAACATCAGGACGTCCGTCAACTCCCGTGGCGCCACGACGACGACCTACCTGATCCCCGAACAACATCTGCCGCTGGTCTTACCCTTCAAGTATCTGGGGGTACCTGAGGACACGTTGAATCAGTTGGATGCGGTACTGCAGCCGATGGTCGACTCGGGATACTCCCGTAACGACGACCCGTCGACCGCGCCGATCACGGTGGATCCGGTGAATGGCTACGATCCGGCCGAGGTGACCGCCCCCGCGACGCAGGCGGCCTTCGGCGGCGGCGCTGACCCGGTTTCCCAACTCCTGGCCGGTTTGCAGTACGTGCTGGACAACAACTCGCTGGGCCAGCCGTAGCGGCGGAGTTCACCGGCCCAGCAGACCGACCGCGATCAGCACGGTACCGACCACCGCCAAGAGCGCCGCGATATCGCGCCGTCGTCGGGACCGGACCCAACGGTGCAGCGCGGCCATTGCTGCCCGGGTGCGCTCCGGTACCACCAGGTAGGCCAGCAGCGGGAGTTCGACCGGCGCGAAGGCCACCACGTTGAACAGCACCACCGCCCACAATTGGGTGGCCGCGGGGACCCCGGCGGCGGCGATGATCGCCAGCGCCGCCAGATAGTCGACCGATGGCAGGGCGATACCCATGCCGGTGACCCCGGCGACCCACAATGATCGACCGCCGAGCAGTCGGGTCAACCACAGCGGGGGTGTGCGAGCGCGGCCCTTGGTGGCCGCCACCGCCACCGCCGCCAGCAGCGCCACCAGACCGATGATGATCTGCACCGTGGGCAGACCTACCTGAGCGGACGCCGGCAGCCTGGCGGTAACGACGAAGAGCACCGCCGCGCCCACCGACAGTCCCATCAGGAAGCCGCCGCCCAGGAATGCGGCCAGTTGTAAGCGGGGTCGCGGACGGTTCAGCATCACCACACACATTCCGACGCGGAACGGCTCCAGGCTGACCGCGGCGGCCATCACCAGAAGGGCGATCCACATGGTCGATCAGCTACGCGTCCGACCGCGTGAACCACCCGGCCGCGCTGGTGGGGGCGCGCCGGTCGCTCGACATAACGTCAGGCTACTGACCGGCCAGGCTCGGGGGCGGACCGGAATGCCTGCGTGTGAAGATAGAGCCGTTATGGGCAACACAGAGATCAGCCCCGCGTCGCTGCGTGAGGCATTCGGTCATTTCCCGTCCGGGGTGATCGCGATCGCCGCACAGGTCGACGGCGATCGGATCGGAATGGCGGCCAGCACCTTCGTCCCGGTCTCGCTGGATCCCCCGCTGGTGTCGTTCTGTGTCCAGAACACCTCGAAGACCTGGCCGCGGCTGGCAGAACTGCCGGTGCTGGGTATCAGCCTCCTGCACGAGGGGCACCACGATGCCGCGCGCAGGCTGTCGGCCAAGACCGGTGACCGGTTCGCCGGGCTGACGACGGTGTCCTCGGACGCCGGTGCGGTCTTTGTCGCCGGTACCTGCGTATGGCTGGAGAGCGAGATCGAACAGCAGGTGCCGGCCGGCGATCACACCATCGTGGTCCTGCGTATCCGCGATATCACGGTGCATGAGGATGCCTCACCGATAGTGTTCCACCGCAGCGGATTTCGGCGCTTAGGCTGATACTTCCGCGGCGTGGCCGCCGATATCCCCGCCGTATTATCTATCGCGTTTGAAGAGTTTGTTGCCGAGCCAGACCACCGGGTCGTACTTGCGGTCGGCGACCCGCTCCTTCATCGGGATCAGCGCGTTATCGGTGATCTTGATGTGCTCGGGACACACCTCGGTGCAGCACTTGGTGATGTTGCAGTAGCCAAGGCCGAAGTCCTCCTGGGCCATGTCCTTGCGGTCCATGGTGTCCAGCGGGTGCATATCCAGTTCGGCGACGCGCATCAGGTAACGCGGCCCGGAGAAGGACTCCTTGTTCTCCTCGTGGTCGCGCACCACGTGGCAGACGTTCTGGCACAGGAAGCACTCGATGCACTTGCGGAACTCCTGCGAGCGCTCGACGTCGATCTGGGCCATCCGGTATTCACCCGGCTGCAGTTCCTTCGGCGGTGCAAACGACGGGATCTCCCGGGCCTTCTCGTAGTTGAACGACACATCGGTCACCAGGTCGCGGATCACCGGGAAGGTTCGCAGCGGGGTGATCGTCACCGTCTCCGCCTCGTCGAAGGTCGACATCCGGGTCATGCACATCAACCGCGGCCGGCCGTTGACCTCGGCCGAGCAGGAGCCGCACTTGCCGGCCTTACAGTTCCACCGGACGGCGAGGTCGGGAGTTTGCTGGGCCTGCAGCCGGTGGATGATGTCGAGGACCACCTCGCCCTCGTTGACGTCGACCTGATAGTCGTGCAGTTCACCGGCCTCGTCGTCGCCGCGCCACACCCGCAGGTTTGCCTGGTAGCTCATCTAGCTTCTCCGTCCGGGATGGTGGGCGAGTTCTTCGTCGCTGAAGTATTTGCCGAGTTCCTCGATCTCGAACAGTTCCAGCAGATCCTCCCGCATCGGCGGCTGGACCTCCCTGGTGGCGCGGATCTCGGGCATCACCGGATCGTCGCCCTCGGTGCGACACACCACCAGCGCCTGACGCCAGTCCGGGCTCATCGCCGGGAAATCGTCGCGGGTGTGGCCACCCCGGCTCTCGGTGCGGGCCAAGGCGGAGCGGGCCACGCACTCGCTGACCATCAGCATATTGCGCATATCGATGGCCAGGTGCCAGCCCGGGTTGAACTCACGGCGTCCGTCGGACTCGATATTGCGGTAGCGGACCTTGAACTCCTCGATCTTGTCCAAAGCCTGCTGCATCTCTTCTCCGGTGCGGATGATGCCGACCAGGTCGTTCATCGTCTGCTGCAGTTCGGCGTGCAAGGTGTACGGATTCTCCGGTTGAGCGCTCTCCGCACGCCCGCCCTGCGGTCCGTTGAACGGCTCCAACGCGATCGCGGCGGCCTCGGCAACCGCGGTCTCCGATACCGACGGGCGATTCGACAGCGCCCGCACATAGTCGGCGGCGCCGAGCCCGGCCCGGCGGCCGAAGACGAGCAGGTCCGACAGGGAGTTCCCGCCGAGGCGGTTGGAGCCGTGCATACCCCCGGAGCACTCGCCGGCCGCGAACAGTCCGGGAGTGGCGGCCGCCCCGGTGTCGGGGTCGACTTCGATCCCGCCCATCACGTAGTGACAGGTCGGGCCGACCTCCATCTCATCCTTGGTGATATCGACCTCGGCCAGTTCCAGGAACTGGTGGTACATCGACGGCAGCCTGCGCTTGATCTCCTCGGGTGTCATCCGCGAGGCGATGTCGAGGTAGACGCCACCGTGTGGGGTGCCGCGGCCGGCCTTGACCTCGGTGTTGATAGCCCGGGCCACCTCATCGCGGGGCAGCAGATCAGGGGTGCGCCGGGCTTTGCCGTCGGCCGATCCCGTTTGTTCAGCGAGCCACTGATCGGCCTCCGCCTCGGTCTCGGCGTACTGGCCCTTGAACACCGACGGGATGTAATTGAACATGAAACGCTTGCCCTCGGAGTTCTTCAGAACCCCACCGTCGCCGCGGACCCCCTCGGTGACCAGGATGCCCTTCACCGACAGCGGCCAGACCATACCGGTCGGGTGGAACTGGATGAACTCCATGTTGACCAGTGCCGAGCCCGCCCGCATGGCCAGGGCGTGGCCGTCGCCGGTGTATTCCCAGGAGTTCGACGACACCTTGAACGACTTACCGATACCGCCGGTGGCCAGCACCACCGCGGGGGCCTCGAACAGGATGAACTTGCCGGTTTCGCGCCAGTAGCCGAACGCCCCGGCGATCCGGTCGCCGTCTTTGATCAGCTCGGTGATCGAGCACTCGGCGAAGATCTTGATCCGGGCGTCGTAGTCGCCGAGTTCGGCCTTGTCCTCCTGCTGCAGCGACACGATCTTCTGCTGCAGGGTGCGGATGATCTCCAAGCCGGTGCGGTCGCCGACGTGGGCCAGCCGGGGGTAGGTGTGGCCGCCGAAGTTGCGCTGGCTGATCCGGCCGTCCTTGGTCCGGTCGAACAGCGCGCCGTAGGTTTCCAGCTCCCACACCCGGTCGGCGGCCTCCTGCGCGTGCAGCTCGGCCATCCGCCAGTTGTTGAGGAACTTGCCGCCGCGCATGGTGTCGGCGAAGTGCACCTGCCAGCTGTCCTTCGGGTTCGCGTTACCCATTGCCGCCGCGCAGCCGCCCTCGGCCATCACGGTGTGGGCCTTGCCGAACAATGATTTCGACACCACCGCGACCCGCAGGCCCCGTTGGCGGGCCTCGATCACCGCGCGCAGACCCGAGCCGCCGGCGCCGATCACGACGACGTCGTAGGAGTGCCGTTCGATCTCAACCATCTGACCTCACTAGATCTGTCGGTGTAAGTGGTGCTCAGCCAATGAATCTCAGGTCAGAGATGGTGCCACTGGCCACGAGCATGACGTAGAAGTCGGTGAACATCAGCGAGCCCAGGGTGATCCAGGCGAAAAGCTTGTGGTGAACGTTGATCTTGCTGATCTGCGACCACGACCAGTACCGCACCGGATGCTTGGAGAAGTGCTTGAGCCGCCCGCCCATCACGTGCCGGCAGGAGTGGCAGGACAGCGTGTAGAGCCACAGCAGAACGACATTGCCGACCAGGATGATGTTGCCGAGCCCGAACCCGAAGCCGGACGGCGAGTGGAAGGCTTTGATGGCGTCCATGGTGTTGATCACCGAGATGACCGCGGCGATGTAGAAGAAATACCGGTGCAGGTTCTGCAGGATCAGCGGGAACCGGGTCTCGCCGGTGTAGGTCGCGTGCGGTTCGGCCACCGCGCAGGCCGTCGGGGACTGCCACACCGAGCGGTAATAGGCGCCACGGTAGTAGTAGCAGGTGAGCCGGAACAGCAGCAGGAACGGCAGGGACATCGCCGCGTAGGGCAGCCACCACACGTCGGGCAGGATCTGCGGCCAGAATTCACTGGCCTCACCGCAGCCCTTGCTGATACACGGCGAGTAGAAAGGGGTCAGGTAATGATATTTCTCGACGAAGAAGTGGTCCTGCTGGAAGGCCCGGACAGTCGCGTAGATGAGGAACGCCGCGAAACCGAGATCGGTGAGGATCGGCGACTTCAGCCAGTTGTCGGTGCGCAGGGTCTTCTGCGGGATCTGGGCCCGCCCAGGCGAGAAGACGCCGGTGGCACGCCGATCGGCGGTGGGTGCGCTCATCTGCAGTGATCCCCTTCGAGTCAACTGCTTCCGAACCCTACTGTGAAAACCGGCCGGTAATGAAGCCGGGTCAGCGCCGGTTGTGCCCGCCCACACCCTCGTCGTCGATGCCGGCCCAGAACTCCCTGTCATAGGGGGTGTCGGGCACCTGGATCTTCTCCCCGGAGCTCGCCACGGGGTGTGTGGCGAACTCGAGTTCGCCCGCGTCCATCTCGAGAATTTCCAGGTCACCGACCATTCGTTCGGTGTCGATGATCACCCGCCGCATGGCGGGGTTGTCTCCGTAGCGGTGTTGGAGCGATGTCACACATCGCCGCAGATTCCCAATCAGATGGTGCAGTTCGGCCAGTTCGGTGGCTTTGGACAACGGGACCTCCTCGGGGCCGGACGTGTCAGGAATCACATTATTCCTCCGATG
>CAZKUK010000051.1:0-23593 GCA_964555915.1 uncultured Mycobacterium sp. | reverse complement strand
TGCCGGCGCTGCAGTCCTACTGGCTGCCCATCCACGTCTCGGTGGTCAGCCTCGGGTCCGGGGTTTTCCTGGTCGCCGGTGTGGCCAGTCTGTTGTTCCTGCTGAAGATGTCGAAGTTCGGTGCCCCGGACGCCCACGGTGCCCTGGCCAGGATCACCTCCCGGCTTCCCGACGCCCAGACCCTGGACCGGATCGCCTACCGCACCACCATTTTCGCCTTCCCGGTATTCGGCTTCGGCGTGATCTTCGGCGCCATCTGGGCCGAGGAGGCCTGGGGCCGGTACTGGGGCTGGGATCCCAAGGAGACGGTGTCGTTCATCGCCTGGGTGATCTACGCGGCGTATCTGCACGCCCGGTCAACGGCGGGCTGGCGGGACAGGAAAGCGGCGTGGATCAACGTCGCCGGATTGGCCGCGATGGTCTTCAACCTTTTCTTCATCAACCTGGTAACCGTCGGGTTGCACTCCTACGCCGGCGTCTGAGCCGCCGGAATCCGATCGGACCCGCCGGGCACCGCGATCAACGGGGTTCGTTGTCGCCGCGGCCGAGTTTCCACAGGAAATCCGGGTCGTCGTCAGGGCCGATGACCCGGGTGGTGGGCCGCTCGTTATTCGCCCGGACAAGCCGGAAGACGATATAGCCGATAGCCACCAGAACCAGGATGAGCAGCAGGTAATGCACGCCGAAAACCTCCTTGGTCCGAATATACGCGCGTCGGTAGTCTTGGTGCCGTGACGGATAACCAGACCACCGGTGCCGGCGGCCGGATGATGCGTGATGTCGCGGTATACACGCTGGCGCGGTTGCTGCTCGTCGGCGCCCTCACCGCGGTCATCATCGGTGTGGCGCGGCTGATCGGCGTCGAGATTCCGGTCGTGGTCGCCATGCTGTTCGCCATCGTGATATCCCTGCCGGTCGGGATATGGCTGCTGGGTCCGTTGCGCCGGCGCGCCACCGCCGGTATCGCCGACGTCGATGAACAACGCCGCCGGGACCGAGCGGAACTGCAGGCCAGGTTGCGCGGTGACCGCGCCGGCGAGCCCGGGAACACACCCCCGGACTCGTCCGGCGACTCCGGGTAGCAGGGGCTCAGGCAGCCAGTCCCAGGGCGGCCGACACCGCGATCGCCCACACCAGCAGGGTCAGACCGGTATCACGCAGCACCGGGATCAGCTGCCGTCCGGTCTGAGCGCTGCGCACCGGTGCCACGGCCCGCAGCCCGATCGGAACGGCGATCAACCCGGCCGCGCACCACGGCGTGGCCGCCATCAGGACCACGGTGAGCACGGCCGGGACAGCCAGTAGGCCCTGGTAGAGCACCCGGGTCCGGGTGTCGCCGAGCCGGACCGCGAGTGTCATCTTGCCCGCCACCCGGTCGGTCGGAATATCCCGGAGATTATTGGCCACCAGCACCGCCGAGGACATCGCGCCCACGGCGACGGCCAGTGTCAGACCGGTCCAGTCCACCCGCAGTGCCTGGGTGAACTGCGTGCCGAGCACCGCCACCAGTCCGAAGAACACGAACACCGCGATCTCACCGAGGCCGGCGTAGCCGTACGGTTTCGCGCCGCCGGTGTACAGCCAGGCGCCGGCGATACACACCGCGCCGACGGCGATCAGCCACGGTGCGCTCACCAGAGCCAGCGCCAGTCCGGCGACCGCACCGAGGGTCAGGCTGAGCACCGCGGCGGTACGCACCGAGCGCGGTGCGGCGAGTTTGGCGCCCACCAGCCGCACCGGCCCGGCTCGCTCGTCGTCGGTGCCGCGGATACCGTCGGAGTAGTCGTTGGCGTAGTTCACCCCGATGATCAGAGCAACCGAGACCGCCAGCGCCAGAAGCGCTTTCCACCACACCGCCGAGTGCAGCCAGGCGGCGGCACCGGTACCGGCGATCACCGGGGCGATGGCGTTGGGCAGCGTGCGCGGCCGGGCGCCCGCGACCCACTGCGCAAAGGTGGCCATCAGCCCATCGTCGCACGGAGCCTCAACCGGCCAGCGAGACCACCAGGTTCAGGGTGATCGCGATGATGATCGCGCCCAGGAAAAAGGACAGCAGCGCCTGTGACAACACCGTGCGACGCACCTCGGTGCTGGTGATCTCGGTGTCGGATACCTGGTAGGTCATCCCCACGGTGAACGCCAGGTAGGCGAAGTCGTGATAGGCCGGCCGCAGTCCGTCCTGATGGAAGTCGATCGGCGGGGTTGGCGTCCCGTAATACAGCCGCGCATAGCGCAGCATGAAGAAGGTGTGGATGGTGAACCAGGACGCCGCGACGCTGAGGACGCCCACCGCCGCGGCGGTGAGATCGTGGTTGGTCTTACCGCCCAGCAGGTATCCGACCCCGACCAGGCTGGCCAGGCTGGCGGTCAGCACGGACAGGTGCGCGACCTGGCTGCTGGAACCCCAGTCGCCGGCGTGCTGTCCGGTCTGCTCGCCGTCCATCCCGCGCAGCAGCGACCAGGACCAGCCCAGGAATACCGTCGCGCCCGCGATCCACCCGATCGGCGGTGCATACGCCCAGCCCAACGCGTGGCGCGCGAGAATTGCCGCCGTCAGTCCGACCACGACCGCGATCCCCAACCGGAGCAGTGGGGAGCGTGCGGACACGAAGAGCAGTGAACCATCCGGGCACAATGAGAACTGTGATCGGGGTCATCGGCGGTAGTGGTTTCTACAGCTTCTTCGGAGCGGACGCGCACAGTGTGGCGGTCCAGACCCCGTACGGAGACCCGAGCGCACCGATCACCATCGGCCGGGTGGGGGCTCACGAGGTGGCGTTCGTGCCCCGGCACGGGCTCAGCCACGAGTTCTCACCGCATACCGTGCCCTACCGGGCCAATATGTGGGCCCTGCGGGCACTGGGGGTCCGGCGGGTTTTCGGGCCGTGTGCGGTGGGCAGCCTCACCGCGGATCTCGGGCCGGGCGCCGTCGTCGTCCCCGACCAGTTGGTCGACCGCACTCGCGGCCGCCCGGACACCTATTTCGACTCCGGCGGTATCCACATCGAGTTCGCCGACCCGTACTGCCCGGCCTTACGTGCGGCGGTCACCGGTCTGCCCGGTGCGGGCGACGGCGGCACCATGGTGGTCGTTCAGGGTCCGCGCTTCTCCACCCGCGCGGAGAGCCAATGGTTCGCCCGGCAGGGGTTCACCCTGGTGAACATGACCGGCTACCCCGAGGCCGCACTCGCCCGGGAGCTGGAAATGTGTTACGCGGCAATAGCGTTGGTCACCGATGTGGACGCCGGTGTGGATATCGGCAGCGGGGTCCGGGCGGTCGATGTGTTCGCCGAGTTCGAGCGCAACATCGGACCGTTCAAGGAACTGGTGCGCCGGGCCATCGACCGGGTGAGCTCCGAGCGGGTGTGCACCCACTGTCTGGCGCATGAGGGTGTCGAGCTTCCTTTCGACCTGCCCTGAACGCCGGTCGCGGGCGCTGACCATACTGGGAGTGTGAAGACACCGATCTGCGACCAGTACGGCATCGAGTTCCCCCTGTTCGCCTTCAGTCACTGCCGCGACGTCGTCGCGGCGGTGACCAACGCCGGCGGCCTCGGTGTTCTGGGGGGTGTCGCCTTCCGGCCCGATCAGCTCGAACAGGAACTGTGCTGGATCGATGATCACGTGGACGGCAAACCCTACGGTGTCGACATCATCGTGCCCGCCAAGTACGAGGGCAAGGGTGAGGGCCTGACCAAGGACCAACTCGCCGACCGCATCCCCGGCGAGCATCGCGCCTTCATCAACGAACTGCTCGCGGCCCACGATATCGAGGTCGAGGAACTTCGGGTCGCCTCGTCGGCGCTATCCGGGGACACCGGGCAGAGCCTGCTGGAGGTGTCGTTGAACCACCCGATCAGGCTGATGGCCAACGCGCTGGGCGTGCCGCCGGATTACATGATCGAGGCCGGTAAAGAGCGCGGTATCCCGGTGGCCGCCCTGGTCGGCGCCCGGGAGCACGCCATCAAGCAGGTCCATGCCGGCGTCGACCTCATCATCGCTCAGGGAACCGAAGCCGGTGGGCACTGCGGTGAGGTTTCCACCCTGGTCCTCATCCCGGAAGTGCTGGAGGCGATTGCGACGGTCCCCGGCGGCAAGGATGTGCCGGTGCTGGCGGCCGGCGGTATCGTCACCGGCCGGCAGATGGCCGCGTGTGTGGCGATGGGTGCGGCCGGGGCGTGGACCGGGTCGGTGTGGTTGACCACGGACGAGGCCGAGACCGCGCCGCACACCAAGCAGAAGATGCTGACCGCGTCATCGCGGGACACCGTCCGGTCGGCCGGCCGGACCGGCAAGCCGTCACGGCAGTTGCGTTCGGACTGGACCGACGCCTGGGCGCCCAACCCGGCCGGCCGTCAACCGCTGCCGCTGCCCCTGCAGGCCATGGTGGCCGAACCGGCGCTGCGCCGGATCGACAAACTGGCCGAGACCGGCCATCCCGGCGCGCAGGCCCTGTCGACCTACTTCGTCGGCCAGGGGGTCGGCCTGATGAATAAGATCAAACCCGCCCGCGAGGTGGTGCTGGAGTTCATCGAGGACTATGTCGCCGCGGCTGAACGGCTGTTCGGCACGCTCGAGGATTAGCCCGCCGCCAACGGCAGTCGCACCTCGAAGCGGGCGCCGCGATCCAGGTTGTACGCCGAGAGGCTGCCCCGGTGCGCCCGCACCAGCCCCGCCGCGATCGCCAGGCCCAGGCCCGATCCGCTGGGCAGTGATGAATCGTCGCGCGGTACCCGGTGATTCGACCCGCGGTAGGCGATATCGAATACCCGCGGCAGGTCCTCGGCGTCGATCCCGACACCGGTATCGTCCACCCGCGCCCAGGCGCCGTCCCGGTCCGCGCCCACCGATAACGTGACGGTACCGCCGGCCGGGGTGTGCGCTATCGCGTTGGCCACCAGGTTGGACAGCACCCGGACCAGGGCCCGGTCGCTGCCGATCACCCGTACCGGCTGCCCGGGAAGGTTCACTGTCAAGGCCACCCCGGAGCGTTCTGCGGCGATCCGGTGGGTGCTCAGCACATCGTCGACGACCTCGTCGAGAGCCACCTGCTCATAGGGCGCGGTCACCGCTCCGGCGTTGATCTTCGCCATCTCGAACAGGTCATCGACCATCTCCGAGAGCCGGATGCTCTCCTGCTCGATGTTCTTGGCCTGCACCCGCACTTCGTCATCGCTGACCACCCCGTCGGCGATCGCCTCCGAGAGCGCCCGGATACCGGCCAGCGGTGTTCGCAGATCATGGCTGACGAAGGCGACCAGCTGGCGGCGGGATTGTTCGGCCGCCTGCTCGGCATCCTGGATCTCCTGCTCCCACACCGTCCGCCGCGCCAGATAACGGGCCAGCATCACGGCGGCCGGAAGGGTCACCACCGCCACCACCGCCAGCACCACGGCGATACTGCCCAGCGTGCCGTCGGTCATGAAACCGCTGGAACCGAACACTCCGGCAAATGTGGCCAGGGTGGGTATCAGCACCAGCGCCACCATGCTCACGGTGATCGACCACGATCGCGCCAGCCGGATGACGACGACACCGATCAAGACGACCGGTAACGAAAACCCCAGCGCCAGTAAAGCGATCTCGGTCAGGCTATACGAGGCCACGGTCATCGCCGGCGGCTTCCCCACGCCAGAGGTAGCCACGGCCCCACACCGTCTGGACGCGATGGTGGTCGCCGAGTTTGGACCGCAGTCTCTTGACGTGGACCGTGACCGTCGACAAATCGCCGAAATCCCAGTGCCACACCTGTTTGAGCAGTTCCTCGCGGGAGAACACGGTGTCGGTGTGGGTCAGGAAGAACATCAGCAGGTCGAACTCGCGGTTGGTCAGACCGACCGGTTCCCCGGCCACGGTGACTGACCGCGACGCGGTGGCCACGGTCAGTGCGCCGACCGAGATCTCCATCGGGACGCTCGTCGGGGTGGCCGGAGCCCGGCGCAGCACCGACCGCACCCGCAGTGCGAGTTCCTTCGGGCTGAACGGTTTGGTCAGGTAGTCGTCGGCACCGGCCTCGAGACCGGCGATCCGGTCGTCCTCCTCGCTCAGGGCTGTCAGCAGAATCACCGGTACGGCGTAGCTGCCCCCCTGACGCAGGGAGCGGCACAGCGAAAGGCCATTGGGCCCGGGCATCATCACATCGAGCACCGCGACGTCGATGCGTTCGGTGCCCAACACCCGCAGGGCCTCGTTACCGTCCCCGGCGATACACACCTCGAGGCCGTCGCGTTCGAGGTAGCGGCGCACGACATCGCGCACGACGGCATCATCGTCGGCGATCAGAACTCGGGCCGGCATGGTCTGCAGCCTAGCCCCGGCGCTCCGGAAACTTCGCTGTCGTCACCCTTTCGTAAGGGCCCGGGGAGTCAGGGCCGGGGGAGGTCGCGGGGCCGGGTACCGGCTCATCCGAACCGGGCCCGCAGCGCTTGACGGTCGAGTTTGCCGATCCCGCGCCGGGGCAGTTCCTCGACGATATGCAGTTCGCGGGGCGCGGCGGTGCCGTCGAGCGACTGCCCGACGAATTCCCGCAACTCGGCCAGTGTCGGGGCGGTACCGGGGGTGGCGACCACCGCGGCCACCACCCGCTCACCGAATCGGTCATCGGCCACGCCGAAAACCGCGCACTCGGCCACCCCACGGTGCCGCAGCAACACGGCCTCGACGGGGCCGGGCAGCACCGTCAGCCCGCCGCTGCTGATCGCCTCGTCGGCCCGGCCCAGGATTTCAAGTCGGCCGGAATCGTCGAGGCGGCCGAGATCATCGGTGTGAAACCACCCCGGCTCGCCGAACGGGTCCGGTTCCGGCGGGTTCCGGTAGCCGGTGGCAAGGGTGGCGCCACCGATGGCGACGGTGCCAACGCCCCCGGTGTCGCCGGAGGCGGCGGAGGTGTCGACACGTACCCGCACCCCGTTCAGCGCCAGCCCGTCGTAGACGCAGCCGCCGGCGGTTTCGCTGGAGCCGTAGCTGCGCACCACGGTGATCCCCGCGGCGGCGGCGCCGTCGAGCACCGGTCGTGGCGCCGGGCCCCCGCCGAGAAGTACCGCGTCAATATCCGCCATTGCCTCGGCGGCGGCCGGGTCGGCCAGAACCTTCGCCAGTTGATTGGCCACCAGCGCGGTGTACCGCCGTCCGGAGCCCAACTCCGCGATGGCGTTCGGTATTTCGGAGGTGTCGAAACCCCGGGAAATATCCAGTTCCACCGGCACCGTCCCGGCGAGCAGGCTGCGCACCAGGACCTGGAGACCGGCGATGTGATGGGCCGGCAGGCCCAGCAGCCAGGTGCCCGGCCCGCCGAGACGGTCGTGGCAGGCCGAGGCGCTGGCGATCAGCGCGGCCGGGGTCAGCATGGCGCCCTTGGGTGTTGCGGTGGTGCCGGAGGTGGGGACCACCAGAGCGATATCGTCGTCGATCTCCTCACCGATTCGCAGCGCGCTGGCCAGTCGCTGACGGGTCGGCAGATCATCGGCGGGAACCGGGACGAGGGGGGCGGCGCGCCCGTCGAGCACCCCCCGCAGCGCGGCGAGCAGCGAGAGCGCCGAGGGACACGGCGGGATGGTGAGCGCGCGCAGAGTGGCTATCCGGTGGCCTCGCCGTCACGCGGATCGTCCAGGGGCCAGCCGTGCGCGGCCAGTTTCGTCCGCACCCGTTCGATATCGGCCGGGGCGGGCAGTTGATCGGTGATCCTGACGATCTCGGATCCGATGTCGACGAAGCCGGGATCGGGCAGATGTTTGAGCTGGCGTGCCACCTCGATCACCTCATCGCTGGTGAGGCGGCGGGCCAGCAGCGCCAGGATCGGCAGATAGTCGGTCTCGGGAACCCCGTTCGGGTAGCCGGAGCGCAACCAGGAGACGATGCCGCTGAGGAATCGGTTCACCTGCGCCTCCTCCGACGGGAGCGGTTTCGGACCGTCTTTCGCACTCGGATCTTAGTCGTTCCGACAGCTCTGCACGGTGAGCTAACCGCTTTGGCGCCGTATGGTGGGCGAACCCCGGGCATCGTTACGGTTAACGCCCGATGAATACCTCTGGTTTTTCGGCAAACGCCCAGTTCAGCGTGTGCTGCGAGGTTCGGCGAAATTGGCCGCTGCGCTCTCCCACGCCGCAGAATGTCCGTCATGGGCACTGAGATGGTCATTCTGGTGTTGCTGATCGCCACCGCCCTCGCGTTCGATTTCACCAACGGGTTCCACGACACCGGTAACGCCATGGCGACCTCGATCGCGACCAGGGCGCTCAAACCGAAAACCGCGGTGATTCTGGCCGGCATCCTGAACCTGGTCGGCGCCTTCCTGTCGGTCGAGGTGGCCATCACGGTGACCACCGCGGTGCTGCGGGTCCAGGACACCCGGAGCGGTCAGCTGCTGCCGGGAATCGATCCCTCCACCGGTCTGACGATCATCTTCGCGGGGCTGATCGGCGGCATCCTGTGGAACCTGTTGACCTGGCTGTTCGGCATCCCCTCCAGTTCGTCGCACGCGCTGTTCGGGGGTCTGATCGGGGCTGGGCTGGCGGCGCTGGGACTGGCCGGGGTCAACTGGAGCGGTGTCACGGCGAAGGTGCTGATCCCCGCGGTCGCCGCACCGGTCATCGCCGGCATCGTCGCCGCATGCGGCACCTGGGTGGTCTACCGGGTCACTCGCAAAGTGCTGCCGCGCCGACGTGAGGAAGGGTTTCGCTGGGGTCAGATAGCGACGGCGTCGCTGGTGGCGCTGGCGCACGGCACCAACGACGCGCAGAAGACGATGGGCGTGATCGCGCTCGCGCTGATCACCACCGGGCATCTGACCGGTGATGTGAAAGAAGACGGTCTGCCCGTCTGGATCATCGTCAGTTGTGCGGTGGCCATCGCCCTGGGCACCTACCTCGGAGGCTGGCGGGTGATCCGCACGCTCGGTAAGGGTCTGGTCGAGATCGAGTCGCCGCAGGGGCTGGCCGCCGAGGCCTCCTCGGCGGCGATCATCCTGAGCTCCAGTGCCGCCGGTATGGCGCTGTCCACCACCCACGTCGCCACCGGTTCGATCCTCGGTAGCGGGGTCGGAAAACCCGGTGCGCAGGTGCGGTGGGCGGTGGCCGGCCGGATGGCGGTGGCCTGGTTGATCACCCTGCCGGCGGCGGCGCTGGTCGGCGCGCTGTCGTTCTGGCTGTCGCACAGTGTCAAGGGTTTCACCGGTTCGCAGCTGGCCGGCGATGGCCTGATCTTCCTGATCCTGATCGGACTGTCGTTCTACATGTGGTGGCGGGCGCAGCAGCAGAAGGTCGACAGCAATAACGTCAACGCCGACTGGGACTCCTCGACGAACTCGGTGGTGCCCGCCGAGGTGCGAGAGGCCGGCCGCGACGAGGCCGGTCCAGGGGCGCCGAGGGCCAAGACGGCGGTCTGAAAAGAGCGGAGGGACGGGTTATGCACTATCTGGAAAGTATTCTCACGGTGCTCGCGGTGGGGTTGCTCCTCGGTGCCGGCCTGCCGGCGATCTTCTCGGTCGGCATGCTGGCCTACTCCCACGGTGCCGGTGGTGAGGAGGCAGACCACCTCATCCACACACCGAAGCCGCTGCTGAAGTACTTCGGGATTGCGCTTTTCGTGCTGGTCGCCGTGGTGATCCTCACCGCGGTCGGCTGGATCACCCGCGCGACGATCATGCATCACTTCGGTATCGACCTGTTCCCCATGTTCCCGGCGAAGTGAGGTGGCGATGTCAGCGGAGCAGCGGGACGGTTTCCTGAGCAGTGTCCTCGGCTGGCTCCGCGACGGGTATCCGCACGGTGTGCCGCCGAAGGACTATTTCGCACTGCTGGCACTGTTGATGCGGACGCTGACGGAGGCGGAACTGGTCGAGGCGGCCCGGACCATCCTCCGCCAGGGTGATGTCGACAGCCCGGTGAGCGAGGAGCAGATTCGCGACGCCATCCAACAGGTCACCGAGAAGGAGCCCAATCCCGAGGAGATCCACCAGGTCTCGGCACGGCTGGCCTCGGTGGGCTGGCCGCTGGAGCACGGGCCTCGTTAGGCGGTGTCGGCCCGGCTGTCGCGGCGCAGCGGATGCTTCGGCGGAATCTGCACGAAGATCAGCGTGACCCCGTCCGGGTCGGTGATCTGCAACTCGTGCAGACCCCAGGGTTCCTGACGGGCCGCACGGGTGATCGGCACCCCGCGGCCGGCCAGTTCCTCCTCGGTGGCGTAGACATCGCGCACCTGCAGCCACAGGGCCGCCGAGGTGGTGTGCGGCTCGCCGTGGCCGGCCACCTCGATCAGCGACTGGCCCGCGTAAAAGACTGTGCCACCGGGGTATTCGCGCGCAATGGCCAGACCGAGCGCATCACGGTAGAAGGCGAGACTGAGTGGGTAGTCGGCCGGTCGCAGCAGCATCCGGCTCGCGAGGATCTCCATGGGAACCTGTCTACCCTAGGGTCGCCGCTAGCCGCGGGTGGGTTGCATCCGCTGGTGTTTCAGCAGCGCGTTGAGAACGCCGGGGGCGATGACGTCCAGCGCGCGGGCGCCGACCCCGAAGCGCGGGGCGATGCGTACCGGACGGTGCCGGGCGGCGTCGATCATCCACTGCGCCGCCTCGGCTGTGCTCAGCGCGGGCACCCCCCGGTAGGCCTTGGTCGGGGCGATCATGGGTGTGGAGACCAGCGGGTAGTACAGGGTGGTGGAGTGCACGCCGAAGCGTGCCCACTCGGTGTCGACGACGCGGCTGACCGCGCTCAGCGCCGCCTTGGAGGCGTTGTAGACGCCGAACAGCGGTGACGCCTCGCTGAGGACCCCCCAGGTGGCGACATTGATGATGTGGCCGTCGCCGCGTTCGATCATCCCCGGTGCCAGACCGCGGATCAGCCGCAGTGGGGAGAAGTAGTTCAGCGTCATGGTGCGCTCGACGTCATGCCAGCGATCCAGGGATTCGGCCAGCGGCCGGCGGATCGACCGGCCGGCATTGTTGACCAGGATGTCCACCCCGCCGAAGCGCCGCTCGACGGTGCCGGCGAGCTCATCGACGGCGTCGAGATCGGACAGATCACACGGGATGGCCGCGGCTGTCCCGCCGGCGTCGGCGATCCTTCCGGACAGTTCGTCGAGCAGCTCGGCGCGTCTCGCCACGACGATGACCTCCGCGCCTTCGGCGGCGAACCGTTCGGCCCCCGCCTCCCCGATACCGGAGGAGGCGCCGGTGACCAGCACCCGTTTACCGTGCAGGCCGATCCGGGTCGTGGCGGGCAGACGGCGCGGCGGGCGCATCCCGGTCATGGTGATCGCTTCGGTCAGCCGACGGCGCAGGGGGTTCACGGTTCCTGAGTCTAGGGAGGCTGTCACTCACAGCGGCGCGCCCAGCCCGCGCAGACCGTCGCGCAGACCGGTGGGTCGCTCGCCGGTGGGCAACGGATCCACCAGGACGAAATCACAGCCCAGGTCGCGGGCCGCACCGTCGTTCTCCTCGCTATCGCCGACCATGACGGCATCCGTGGCGTCCACACCCAGCCGGTCCAGGGCGATCTCGAAGATCCGCCGGTCCGGTTTGACCACGCCCACTTCGAACGACAGCACGAAATGGTCGGCTCCGGTCTGTGCGGCGACGAATGCCGGCCTGATGTCGAAGGCGATATTGGACACCACCGCGGTGTGAATACCGCGCTCGCGCAGTGTGTTCAGCACCGCCGCCGCATCCGGGTACGGGGTCCACCACGCCGGATCCACACAACGCTCGTAGAGCGCCACCGCATGCGGGTCGGACAGACCCGTCTCGTACAGCGCGTGCAGATAAGCCTCGCGGTGCAACGCCGGTTCCAGGTCCCGCTGCAGCCAAACCCGGTAGGCCTGTTCGGTCATGGTCCGCCCACCGCCGGTCGGGTGGGTCAACCGTTCCATCAGCTCAGCCTGAACGTGCTGGTCGACGGCCATCCCGTCAAACCAGCGATCATCCTCGTCGAGCCGGAACAGGGTGCCGGAGAAATCGAACAGAACCGCTTTCATCCGACCGCCCGATCGGAATCGGCCCAGAACTGCGCGCGAACCGCCTTCTTGTCCGGTTTGCCCAGGGCGGTCACCGGCACCGATTCCACCACGATCACCTGTTTGGGTGACTGCACCGGACCCTTGCGTTCTTTGACCGCCTCCCGGATCTCGCGCCGCACCGCCTCGACCGATTCGGTGTCGCCCGGATGATCCGGGCGCAGCACGATCACCGCGGTGACCGCTTCACCCCACTTCTCATCGGGTGTGCCGATCACACACACCTGCGCCACCGCCGGATGCTCGGCGACGACATCCTCCACCTCGCGGGGAAAGACGTTGAACCCGCCGGTGACGATCATGTCCTTGACCCGGTCGACGATGTACCAGAACCCGTCGGAATCCTCCCGGGCCATATCGCCGGTGTGCAGCCAGCCGCCGGTGAACGTCGCGGCGGTTTCCTCCGGCCGGTTCCAGTACCCGCCGCTCAGCAGCGGTCCGGACACGCAGATTTCGCCGATCTCACCGGGCGGCACCGGGTTCCCCTCGGTATCGAGCAGTGCGGTGCGGGCGAAGAGCGTCGGCCGTCCGCATGAGGTCAGCCGCTTGGCGTCATGATCACCCTTGCCCAGGTAGGTGATGACCATCGGGGCCTCGGACTGCCCGTAATACTGGGCGAAGATCGGACCGAACCGCCGGATCGCCTCGGCCAGCCGCACCGGGTTCATCGCCGAGGCACCGTAGTAGACCGTCTCCAGCGACGACAGGTCGCGGGTGTGGGAGTCCGGGTGGTCCATCAGCGCGTAGATCATCGACGGCACCAGCATGGTCGCGGTGATGCGGCGTTCCTCGATGACCCGGAGCACCTCGGCCGGGTCGAACCGTCCCAGCACGATCATCTCGCCACCCTTGACGATCACTGGCAGGAAGAACGCCGCCCCGGCATGGGAGAGCGGGGTGCACATCAGAAACCGCGGATGCTGCGGCCATTCCCACTCGGCGAGCTGCGCCGTGGTCATCGTCAGGATCGACCCGACGGTACCCATGACACCCTTCGGTTTCCCGGTGGTACCGCCGGTGTAGGCCATCCCGCCGATATGGTCGGGCGGCAGGTCGGCGGCCACCAGCGGTCTCGGCGGATAGCCGGCCGCCGCGGCGATCAGGTCGATGCCCACCTTGGCCAGTTCGGCGGGCACCGGTCCCAGTGTCAGCACCCGCTGCAGTGACGGGACCTTGGCCAGCAGCCCCACCGCGCGCTCGACGAACTGCGGGCTCGGATCGATGATCAGGGCCGTCGCCCCGGCATCGGAGAGCACATAGGCGTGGTCGTCCAGCGACCCCAGCGGATGCAGCGCGGTGCGCCGGTAGCCCTGGGTCTGACCGGCGGCGATGATCATCAGCACTTCCGGGCGGTTGGGTGAGAGCAGGCCGACGGTGGCCCCGGTGCCGGCGCCGAGGGCCTCGAAGGCCTGGATGTACTGGCTGACCCGGTCGGCCAGCTCCCCACCGGTGAGCGTGGTGTCGCCGAGGAACAGCACCGGACGGTGCCGGTTCCGTTTCAGCGCGCCCACGGTCAGGTGGCCGGAGTGGATCGGGTACCGGAGCAGATCAACCTGGCTCATGGGCACCAGCGTAGGGCTAGCATCAGCCGGATGGCGGAGCAGTCGCACGTCAGCGGCCGGGCGGCCACCATGACCATCATCGCCATGGGTCTCGGGTACAGCATCACCGCCGCTGACCCCACCACGCTGTCGGCCAACCTGGCCGAGGTGCGGGCCGGACTCGAATTCAGCCCTGCCACAGCCAGTTTCCTGGCCAGCCTGTGCACCCTGACCCTGGCCGCCGCGGTCCTCGGCGCCGGAGCCCTCGGCGATCTGCACGGTATGAAGCGGATGTTCGTCCTCGGCAGCTACGGGTCGGTCGCCTTCGGCCTGCTTGGCGCCCTGGCCCCGCACACCGGCGTGCTCATCGTGGCCCGGGCCGGCCTGGGGGTGGCCTTCGCGTTCCTGCTGGGTCTGTCGCTCGCCATCGTCAACGCCGTCTTCCCGCCCGGGCGCCGGGCTGCCGCCATCGCCGGCTACCTCGGGGCCGGTCACGCACTGGCGGTGTTTCAGCCGGCCCTCGGCGGCTGGTTGGCAAGCCACTTCGGTTGGCGGGCCTGCCTTCTGGTGACCCCGGTGCTGGCCCTGCTGGTGCTGGCCATCACCATGCGCTACGTCCCGGAGACAGTTCGGGACCAGCGCAAGCTCGATATCCCCGGCATCCTGCTGATCGCGGCGGCGCTGATCACCGTCATCTACGCGCTGACCGAACTGCAGGGCGGGTTCAGTGCCGGCGCACTGGTGCTGATCGCGGTTGGCCTGGCCCTCGGGGTGGGCTTCGTGCTCTGGGAACTGCGCACCGACGCCCCGGCTCTGGATATGCGAATATTCCGGTCCGGCCGGTTCAACGCCGCCCTGAGCGCGGGCGCCACCTTCAACTTCCTGGGAGGTGGCGGAACCATCCTGTTCGCCTACTACTTGGTGACCATCCGCGGTAAGTCGCCGGAGGTGCTCGGACTGCTGCTCATCCCCGCCATGCTCATCGCGTCGGCGGCGGCGATCGTTGCCGGGCGCGCGGTGACCCGGTTCAGCGAACGCACCGTGCTGGTGGCCGGATTGGTCATCCTGCTTGTCAGCATGCTGATGCTGGTGGTGCTGGATGCGCACACACCGCTGGTGGTGCTGGGTGTCGCGGTGGCCCTCAATGCGATCGGCGGCGCGGTGGTTCAGACCCCGCAGTCGACGATCATGATGTCCAGCGCTCCGCCGGAACTCGGCGGTGTGGTCTCGGCGGTGAAACCGGCCGTCGGTCAGGCCGCCTACTCCCTGGGCCCGGCGCTGTTCGCCCTCGTCGGCACCAACCTGTTCCTGCAGGAGGGGCGCCGCAAACTCGCCGGTTCCGGTATCAGCGAGGAACAGGCGCGGGAGGCACTGCGGGTGGCGCACGGCGGCGCGCCGAACCCGGCGGCCGGCAGCGAGGTGCTCGACCCCGATCAGGCCCGGTGGGTGGTCTCGGCGGCCGCCGACAGCTGGCTGGACGCCATCCACGACCTGAGCCTGATCATGGCCGCGGTACCGGCGGCGGCGATCGTCATCGCGTGGGTGCTGTTGCGGCCGCAGAAAAGCGTGCCGTCCGCCCGAACCGCCGATTGACCGAAATCGGCCAGCCCATCCCATCCCGGATGGCACCCTGTCGGGTATGGAGCAACCCCCCGAACCGCGCTTCCTCGACGACCGCCTGGCCTACTGGGCGCAGGCGAAACCCGAGGAGGTCGCCATCGCCTACCTTGACCGCACGTTCACCTGGGCGCAGTTCGACGACCGGGTCCGACGGCTGGCCGGCGCGCTGGCCGAACGCGGTGTCGGCCGCGGCGATGTGATCGGCTTTCTGGACAAGAACCACCCCGGGTGTGTCGAGACCACCCTGGCGGCGGCCTCGCTGGGCGCCGCCACGGCGATCATCAACTTCCGGCTGGCAGCCAGCGAGATGGACTACGTCCTCAACGACTCCGGTGCCAAGCTGCTGATCGTCGGTGCCGAACTGCGCGACGGGATCGACGAGATCCGGGACCGGCTGCCGGGCGTCGAACATGTCATCTCCCTCACCCCGGAGGGCGGTGCCGGGGACGAGTACGAGGCCATGCTGGAAGCGGCCACCCCGCGCGGACGGGGAGCCGACGTGAGCCCCGACGACGTCTGCGTGATCATGTATTCCTCGGGCACCACCGGCAAACCCAAGGGGGTGCGGCTGAGCCAGGCCGCGCTGCTCGCCCACACCGTGAACGCCGCCACCTTCGATATTCAACCGGATGACAAGGTGATGGTGTCGATGCCGCTGTTCCACGTCGGCGGCACCTCGTTCGCGCAGTTCCCCATCCACAACGGCATCCCCACCCTGATGACCCGGGAGGCCGATGGTGCCGCGCTGGCCGGGGCGCTGCTGGCCGGCGCGACCCGCACCTTCCTGGTGCCCGCGGTGCTGGGCAAGGTGATGGAGATGGGTCCGGACGCCATCGCGCTGTTCAAACGTCTGCGCACCTTCGTCTACGGCGCCTCCCCGATGCCGCCGGCGCTGCTGCAAAAGGCGCTCGAGGAGTTCCCCGACACCGATTTCGTCCAGGTCTACGGCCTGACCGAGGTGTGCGGCGCGGTCACCGCGCTGTCCCCGGAGGCACACCGCGACACCGAACACCCGGAGCGGCTCACCAGCGCCGGCCAGCCGGCCGGTGAGGTCGAGGTGAAGGTGGTCAACCCCGACACCCTCGAGGAGGTCCCACTCGGCGATCCCGGTGAATTGTGGTTCCGCACACCGCAGTTGATGGAGGGCTACCACAACAAGCCGGATGCCACCGCGGAGGTGGTCACCGCCGACGGCTGGTTCCGCACCGGCGATATCGGCCGGGTGGACAAGGGCGGATTCGTCTTCGTCGAGGACCGGCTCAAGGACATGATCATCTCCGGTGGGGAGAACATCTACTCGGTGGAAGTCGAACGGGCGCTCACCGACCACCCCGCGGTGCTCGACGCCGCGGTGTTCGGCATCCCCGACGACAAATGGGGCGAGTCGGTCAAGGCGGTCGTGGAGCTGTCCGGCGGGCAGCAGGCCACCTCCGAGGAGCTCGTCGCCTGGTGCCGGGACAAACTGGCGCACTACAAATGCCCCCGCAGCGTCGAGATCATGACCGAACTGCCGCGCAACCCCACCGGCAAACTGCTCAAAAAGGATCTGCGGAAGCCCTACTGGGAGAACCGCGACCGCGCGATCTGAGGCCCGCTGATGGGCATCGATGATCTGCTGGACCGCCTGCACGTCATCGCGCTGCCGATGCGGGTGCCGTTCCGCGGGATCACCGTCCGCGAGGTCGCGCTGATCGACGGCCCGGCCGGCTGGGGTGAGTTCGGCCCGTTCGTGGAATACCCGCCGCCGGAGGCCGCGCACTGGCTGGCGGCCGGTATCGAATCCGCCTACCGGGCAAGGCCGCCGGTGCTGCGCGACCGTATCCCGATCAACGCCACGGTGCCGGCGGTCGGGCCCGGCGAGGTCCCCGGCGTGCTGGCCCGTTTCCCGGGGGCGCGGACCGCCAAGGTCAAAGTCGCCGAGCCCGGGCAGACCCTGGCCGACGACGTGGCCCGGGTCAACGCGGTGCGGGCGGCGGTTCCCACGGTGCGGGTGGACGCCAACGGCGGCTGGAGTGTCGAGGAGGCGATCCTGGCGGCGCGGGCGCTGACCGCCGACGGTCCGCTGGAGTATCTCGAACAGCCGTGCCGCACGGTCGGCGAACTCGCCCTGGTGCGCCGCCGGGTGGACGTCCCGGTTGCTGCCGACGAAAGCATCCGCAAGGCCACCGATCCGCTCGCGGTGGTTCGGGCCGGCGGGGCCGACGTGGCGGTGCTCAAGGTCGCCCCGCTCGGCGGTATCACCGCGCTGCTCGATATCGCCGCTCGCATCGACATCCCGGTGGTGCTGTCCAGCGCCCTGGACTCGGCGGTGGGGATCAGCGCCGGGTTGGCGGCGGCGGCGGCGTTACCCGGGCTGCAGCATGCCTGCGGTCTGGGCACCGGCGGTCTGTTCGTCACCGACGTCGCCGACCTCACCCCGGTCGACGGTCACCTGCCGGTCACCCGGGTCGTCCCGGACCCGGCCCGGCTGGCCGACTTGGCCGCACCGCCGTCGCGGCGGGACTGGTGGATATCTCGGGTGCGGGAGTGTCTCCCGGTGCTCGGGCAGGCCGGGTTTCTCTGACACACTGGTCCCATGGCTGAGATCACCCTGGGCGGAAAGCCCGTACACACCATCGGAGAACTTCCCGTGGTCGGGGCCGCTGCCCCGGCGTTCACCCTGGCCGACCCGGATCTGGGGGCCGTCACCGGTGACGACTACCGGGGAAATGTGCTGCTGCTCAACATCTTCCCGTCGGTTGACACCCCGGTGTGCGCCAACAGCGTCCGGAAGTTCAATGAGCGGGCCGCGGCGAGCGGGCTGTCGGTGCTGTGCGTGTCCAAGGACCTGCCGTTCGCGCTGGCCCGGTTCTGCGGTGCGGAGGGCATCACCAACGTGAAATCGGCCTCGGCGTTCCGCAGCGGTTTCGGCGAAGATTACGGTGTCACCCTTGCCGACGGCAGCATGGCCGGCCTGCTGAGCCGCGCGGTGGTGGTGGTGGGAGCCGACGGCACCGTCGCCTACACCGAACTGGTACCGGAGATCGCTGCCGAACCGGACTATGACGCAGCGCTGGCCGCCGCCGTGGCCGCCGCAGGCTAGGTGTGACCGGCCTGGCCTACAGCGACAGCGGGTCCGGCGATCCGGTGCTGTTCATCGCCGGGACCGGCGGGGCGGGACGGACCTGGCACATCCATCAGGTGCCGGCCTTCCTGAAAGCCGGCTACCGCTGTATCACCTTCGACAACCGTGGTATCGGCGACACCGAGAACGCCGACGGGTTCTCCACCCCGCAGATGGTGGCCGATACCGTCGAACTCATCGAGAAGGCGGTCGGCGGCCCGACCCGGCTGGTCGCGATGTCGATGGGGGCCTACATCGCCCAGGAACTGATGCTGTCCCGCCCGGAACTGGTCACCCAGGCCGTCCTGATGGGCACCCGGGGCCGGCTGGACGGCACCCGCAAGGCGTTCCGGGCCGCCGAATTGGCGCTGGCCGAGTCCGGTGTCGAGTTGCCGCCGGCGTATGCGGCCAAAGTCCGGGTGCTGGAGAACTTCTCGCCGAAGACCATCAACGATGAGAGGGCGATCGGGGATTGGCTGGAGATGTTCACCGTCTTCCCGCTCAAACGCACCCCCGGCTGGCGGGCCCAGCTCACCGTCGTGCCCACCGAGAACCGGTTACCGGCCTACCGGGCCATCCCGACCGAGACGCTGGTGATCGGCTTCGCCGATGATGTGATCACCCCGCCGGCCCTGGGCCGGGAGGTGGGGGAGGCCCTCCCGAGAGGCCGCTATGTGCAGATCGCCAACGCCGGTCACCTCGGATTCCTGGAACGCCCGGAGACCGTCAACACCACAGCGCTGGACTTCTTCGCCGGCGTGCTGCTCTGAAGGTTGACACCTCGGGGTGTGACACCCTGTAGGGGTGGCCAACCCCTCGACGGCTCAGGCGCGGGTCGTCGTCGACGAACTCGTTCGCGGCGGCGTTCGTGACGTCGTGCTGTGCCCGGGCAGCCGCAACGCCCCGCTGGCCTTCGCGCTGGCCGACGCCGACCGGGCCGGGAGGCTGCGGCTGCATGTCCGCATCGACGAGCGCACCGCCGGTTTCCTGGCCGTGGGCCTGGCGATCGGCAGCGGCCGGCCGGTGCCGATCGCGATGACATCCGGAACGGCGGTGGCGAACCTGGGGCCGGCGGTGGTGGAGGCCAACTACGCCCGGGTTCCGCTGATCGTGCTCAGCGCCAACCGGCCCTATGAATTGCTCGGCACCGGTGCCAACCAGACCATGGAGCAGCTCGGCTATTTCGGCTCCCAGGTCCGTGCCGCGATCAGCCTGGGTCTCGCCGAAGGCGGCCGGGAACGGCTCACCGCGCTCAACGCCCAGTGGCGCTCGGCCACCTGCCGGGTGCTCGCGGCCGCCACCGGTGCCCGCTCCGCCAACGCCGGGCCGGTGCAGTTCGATATCCCGCTGCGTGAGCCCCTGGTGCCCGAGCCGGAATCCGATCCCGACGACTTCCCCGCCGGGCGGCCCGACGGCAGCCCGTGGACCTACAGCCCGGCGGTGGAATTCGACCAGCCGCTGCCCATCGACCTGACCGTCGACACCGTCGTCATCGCCGGCCACGGCGCCGGTGTGCACCCGAATCTGGACCACCTGCCCACGGTGGCCGAGCCCACCGCACCGCACCCGGTGACTCCGCTGCACCCGCTGGCGTTGCCCGAGCTGCGGCCCAGGCAGGTCATCATGCTCGGTCGGCCCACCCTGCACCGGCCGGTCTCAGAGCTGCTCGCCGACCCGGCGGTCCCGGTGTTCGCGCTGACCACCGGCCCGCGCTGGCCGGACGTATCGGGTAATTCCGCGGCCACCGGCACCCGCGCGGTGGTGTCCGGCGCCCCCGATCCGGACTGGCTGCGGCGCTGCGCGGCGGCCGACCGCGCCACCGCCGCGGCCGTGCGTGAGCAGTTGGCCGTCCACCCGCTGACCACCGGCCTGCAGGTGGCCGCCGCGGTCGCCGCGGCGGTCCGGCCCGGCGACCAACTGGTGCTCGGTGCCTCCAACCCGGTGCGCGACGCCGCCCTGGTGGGTCTGAACACCGACGGCATCCTGGTCCGTTCCAATCGGGGTGTGGCCGGTATCGACGGCACGGTGTCCACGGCGATCGGCGCCGCGCTGGCGCATCAGGGCAGGACCATCGCCCTGCTCGGTGACCTGACCTTCGTCCACGACGCATCCGGGCTGCTGATCGGGCCCACCGAGCCGACGCCGGCGGACCTCACGATCGTGGTGTCCAATGACAACGGCGGCGGTATCTTCGAGCTGCTCGAACAGGGCGATCCGCGGTTCGCCGATATCGCATCGCGGATTTTCGGCACCCCGCACGATGTCGATGTCGGGGCGTTGTGCCGGGCCTACCATGTCGACGCCCGCCAGATCGAGGTCGGCGATCTGCCGGCGAGTCTGGCTGAACCGCATCAGGGGATTCGGGTGCTGGAGGTCAAGGCCGATCGTTCGTCGCTGCGGCAGTTACACGCGGGTATCCGGGCTGCTATCCGGGCGGCCGGCCTACCGGCACCGTGACTTCGCGGCCTACCGGCACCGTGACCGCCCGGCCCGCCGGCACCGTGACCGCCCGGCTCCGCGCCGCCGTCACGGCCACCCTGCCCATCCGCGATCCCGGTGTGACCGACACCGTTGAACGGAAATTGCTGCGGTGGGCCAAAATCGCGGTCTGGATCGTCGTCATCATCCTGACTTTGCAGTCGATCCTGTTGGTCGCGGGCGCCTGGCGCAACGATCGCCAGATCGAGCGCAACATGGGAGTCGCCGAGGCCGGGGTGCTCTCGGCCGGGCCCCGCCGTTCGACCATCGAGTTCGTCACCCCGGACCGCGTCACCTACCGGCCCGAACTCGGTGTGCTGTACCCGTCGGAGTTGGCGACTGGGATGCGGATCTACGTCGAGTACGACCGGAATGATCCGGATCTCGTTCGGGTGCAGAACCGCAACGCGAGCCTGGCGATCATCCCGGCCGGATCGGTCGCGGTGCTGGGGTGGCTGGTCGGGGCTGGCGTCCTGGCCGTGCTGGTGCGGCGCGAACGCCGGCTGTCGGCCGCCGCTCCCGTCTGATCGCGATACCTGCCTGAAACAGAGATTTCACCTGTGATTTGAGTAAGAACCCTTTCCCTTCCCGGCGGCGGAGGAGCACACTGGAACGCAGCGAATCGGGGAACTAAAAATCAATTGGCACAACCGCTTTCGCGCACGTCAATTCTATCGGAGGGGAGGCGTCCCATGATCGGTGAGAATTCGTTCCGCCAGGAAGATGCCGCGTTCGACCAGGGCCTGTACGGCTTCGCCATCGAACTGCGACGGCTGGCGTACACCATGCCGGCCGGTCACGAGGACCGCCTGATCCACCTCGCCGATCGGATGGCCGCCCAGTCGCGGCACTACCGGGAACGCGGTTCACTCGGCGCTTGATAACGTCTGCCCAATGAGCCGCGCCTCGTTGGACAAAGACCCCCGGGATGTGGCGTCGATGTTCGACGGGGTGGCCCGCCGTTACGACATCACCAACACGGTGCTCTCCGGCGGTCAGGATCGTTACTGGCGGCGGGCCTCGCGGGACGCCCTGGACTGCCGGCCCGGTGACGCGGTTCTTGACCTCGCCGCCGGAACCGCGGTCTCGACGGTCGAACTGGCCAAATCCGGTGCCTGGTGCCTGGCTGCGGATTTCTCGGTCGGCATGCTCCGGGCCGGGCAGGACCGGCCGGTTCCGAAGGTCGCCGCCGATGCCGTCCGGTTGCCGTTCGGCGACGAGAGTTTCGACGCGGTGACCATCAGCTTCGGTCTGCGTAATATCGTCGACCACATCGCCGGCCTGCGGGAAATGGCGCGGGTCACCAAACCCGGCGGTCGTCTGGTGGTGTGCGAATTCTCCACCCCGACCGTGCCGGTGCTGGCCAGCGCCTACAAGGAGTACCTGATGCGGGCGCTGCCCCGGCTGGCGCGCGCGTTGTCGAGCAACGCCGAGGCCTACGTCTACCTGGCGGAGTCCATCCGGGCCTGGCCCGATCAGCCCACCCTGGCCCGCGAGATCGAGCAGGCCGGCTGGAGCGGTGTGCGCTGGCGCAACCTCACCGGCGGTATCGTCGCGTTGCACGTCGCGGTCAAACCCGAATAGTGCAGATCAGCTGAATGGCTTGCGCCGGTCCAGCAGCCGCGAGCCGGTGCCGGCGGCCCGCCACATACGGGCCACCAGGTCGTCGTCGGCATCGGTCACCAGATTGCCCATCACCCGCACGGCGAGGTCCATCAGCCGGGTGGACCGCATGGCCGGTGGTCCGGTCAGCGGCAGGAACCTCGGTAGCGTCAGCAGCAGGCCGAGCCGGCGGGCCACAGAGAAGCCCCGGCCGTAGTGCGCCCGTAGCAGTGCCGGCCACGCTTCGGAGAGATTGGCTGCCCCCAGCATCTCCGCGGCCAGCCGTCCGGTCTCCAGTCCGTAGTCGATGCCCTCGCCGTTGAGTGGGTTGACGCAGGCCGCGGCGTCACCGATCAGCATCCAGTTCGGCCCGGCCACCCCGGATACCGCGCCGCCCATCGGCAGCAGCGCCGAGGACACCGCCCGGGGTGGGCCGTCGAAGCCCCACTGCTGACTTTTCAGTGACGCGTAGTGCGCCAGCAGTGGGCGCAGCGCCACCTCGGCGGGCCGTTTGGCGGTGGCCAGCGCACCCACCCCCAGGTTCACCTCGCCGTTGCCCAACGGGAAGATCCAGCCGTACCCCGGCAGCACCTGACCCTCGGTGGAGCGCAGTTCCAGATCCGAGGAGATCCACGGCTCGGCGGCCCGCGGCGAGGGCAGATACGCCCGGGCTGCCACCCCGTACACCGTCTGCCGATGCCACTGCCGGCCCAGTACCCGGCCCAGCGGCGAGCGGGCCCCGTCGGCCACGATCAGGTATCGGCACGATAGCCGACGGCCGTCGGCCAGCACCACCTCGTCCACCCGGCCGGCAGCATTGCGCACCACGTCAACGGCCTTGCAGCCCAACAACATCGACGCACCGGATTCTTCGGCGGTCTGGCGAATGCGATCGTCCAACTCGGTGCGCGGCACCGCCGAACTCGCCTCCGGAAAAGACGGCCCGGGCCACCGAACCTGCACCGAGGACCCGAACCCGGTCATCCGAAGACCGTGGTGACGGATCCGGCCGTCCAGCCATCCGGCCAGGCCCAGTCGGCGCAACTCGACGACCGCGCGCGGGGTCAGCCCGTCACCGCAGGCCTTATCCCGGGGGAAGTCGGCGGCGTCGACCACCAGCACCTCGCGCCCGGCCCGGGCCGCCCAGGCCGCGGCCGCCGACCCTGACGGCCCCGCGCCGATGACGATGACCTCCGCTCCTGCCCGCTGGATTTCCTCCCCGGGTCGCTGCGCTCCTGCCCGC
>CAZKUK010000050.1:0-25901 GCA_964555915.1 uncultured Mycobacterium sp. | reverse complement strand
CATCCGCTGCTCATGATCGGAGAGTGGCATTCGTCCCTCCTTGCCGACGCCGCCAAATAAGAGTTACCACCGCAGCTCACGCCCGGCGCTAATCACATGATACGAGTTGGGGATTCCCCGTACCACCCGGTTAAACCACCTGATTGTCGCTCACCGCTCAGGAAAAGTGTAGCGCCGCCCGGTGGGTGGTCAGCAAGGCCAGTGCTGACGTAAGGCGTCCGTCACCACTGATCGGCAGCCCGCATCGCGCCGCCACCATAATGGCGGTGTACCCGACAACGGCAGGGCGGACGGCGAGGGGGACGATGGCGGCCTTCCTGATCGATCTGTCTCCGGCCGACATGGCCCGCCGCCTCGGCGAGGCACTATCGGTCTACGTCGAGGCAATGCACTACCCGCGCGGCACGGAGAAACAGCGCGCATCGATGTGGCTGGAACACACCCGCCGGCTGGGGTGGCGGGCGGTGGCAGCAGTCGAGGCCGATACCGGCGGACCCGAACGCCTTGACCCGGAACAACTCACCTCGGCACCGCTGCTGGGCGTGGCCTACGGTTATCGCGGCGCGCCGGGCCAATGGTGGCAGCAACAGGTGGTTCGCGGGCTACACCATGTCGGCCTGCCCCGGGACGGGATCAGCAGGCTTATGAACAACTACTTCGAGCTGACCGAGCTCCACATCCATCCCGGCGCCCAGGGCCGCGGTCTGGGCGAGGCGCTGGCCCGGCGCCTCCTCAGCGATCGCGACGAGGCCAACGTTCTGCTGTCCACCCCGGAAACGCACGATGAGGCCAACCGCGCCTGGCGACTGTACCGGCGGCTGGGTTTCACCGATGTCATCCGCGGCTACCACTTCGCCGGGGATCCGCGCGCATTCGCCGTGCTGGGACGCACGTTACCGCTGTAGTCGGTCGAGTCTGGCACGATACTCTCGTGCCATCACCGGACCGTTCCCGCCGCGCCGTTCCGCGACTGATGGCACTGCTGCTGTTGTTCGCCGTCCCGCTGCTGGCCGGATGTCTCCGGGTGAACGCCGCCATCACGGTCTCCCCCGACGACCTGGTGTCCGGCAGGATTATTGCCGCCGCCCAGCCCCGCGATGACGAAGACCGGGGTCCGCAGTTCGACGAGAACTTGGGCTTCAGCAACAAGATTTCGGTATCGCCCTACGAGGCAGACGGTTATGTCGGTTCCCGGGTCACCTTCTCGGATTTGACCTTTGCTGAAATGCCCCAGCTCGCCAGCCTCACCCGCGACGCCGGCGGGGTGGACATCGCGCTGCGCCGGGCCGGGAGCCTGGTGATCCTCGAAGGCCGGGTCGATCTGACCAATGTCAACGACCCGGAGGCCGATGTGACGTTCAGCGCCGCCTTCCCCGGCGACGTGGTTTCCACCAACGGCGAGCTGGTGACGACGAGTGCGGTCGAGTGGAAGCTCGTGCCCGGCACCGTCAACATGATGGACGCCCAATCGCGCTTCACCGACCCCAGCACCCGATCGTTCACCACGGCGGCCATGTGGCTGGGACTGGCGACGGCGCTGGTGGCCGGAGTCATCGCGGCGCTGGCTTGGCGCGACCGTGACCGATCTTCGCCGCGGTTCGCCCAGGCCGAGCCCGGCGAAAAGCTCTAGGCCGGGGGAACCGGAACAGTGGATCCGATGGAAGCGAAAGACAGCGCGCACGCTGCGGTGCCGACACCCACCGAACTTGTCGGCGCCGTTACCGGGCAACTACGGAGTTATCTGGCCCGTCGACGATCGGATGCCGCCTATATCGGCGCTGATTATGACGCGCTGATCGGCACGCTGGAGGACTTCGTCCTGCGCGGGGGTAAGCGGCTCCGGCCGGCATTCGCCTACTGGGGCTATCGGGCCGTCACCCCCGGACCCGACGACGATGTCGACGACGGGATGCTCCGGCTGTTCTCCGCACTGGAACTGCTGCACGCCTGTGCGCTGGTGCATGATGACGTCATCGACGACTCGGCGACCCGCCGGGGCAGGCCGACAGCGCATATGCAGTTCGCCGGCCTGCACCGCGAAAAAGGCTGGCTCGGGTCGGCCGATCAGTTCGGCCGGTCGGCGGCGATCCTGCTCGGCGACCTGTCGCTCGTATGGGCTGATGACATCGTGGCGGCTGCGAACCTGTCCCCAGGCGGTCAGCGCCGGGTGCAACGCGTGTGGTCGGATATTCGCACCGAGGTGCTCGGCGGCCAGTACCTCGATATCGTCGCCGAGTCCCGCGGCACCCATTCGATCGACACGGCGATGAACGTCAATACCTACAAAACGGCGTCCTATACGGTGTCCCGGCCATTGCAGCTCGGCGCCGCCGCAGCAGCTGATCGCCCAGAAGTGCAGGCCATATTCCACGGCCTCGGGACTGATCTCGGGGTGGCATTCCAGTTGCGCGATGACGTTCTCGGTGTGTTCGGCGACCCCGCGGTCACCGGGAAACCGTCCGGCGATGATTTACGGGCCGGCAAACGCACCGTGCTGTTGGCCGAGGCGGTGCAGCGGGCCGAGCGCTCCGATCCGGCGGCCGCCGAACTACTCCGCTCATCGGTCGGCACCGAACTCAGCGAGGCGCAGGTCGGCGAGTTGTGTTCGGTCATCGAGTCGGTGGGCGCTCTGGGCGCAGTGGAGGAACACATCAGCACACTGACCCGCCGCGCTCTGGAAGTTCTGGAGCGGGCACCGATCAACGCGCCGGCCCGAGCCGGGCTGACAGAATTAGCCGGATTGGCCGCCAACCGGTCGGCATAGAGAAGATGACCGCACCGTCAACTGCCGCGGCCGCGTCGAGCGCATTGAGCCGCCTGCGGGCATTCGTCCGCGGCGACGACGGACGACCCGCTCTGTTGGGACTTGTGGGCGCAGCCCTGATCGCTGTCGGGGGGCTGGGCGCGGGAAGCACCCGGGAGCATGACCCACTGCTGGAATCAGCGCATCTGTCCTGGCTCCGCTTCGGTCATGGGCTGGTGGTCTCCTCACTGGTGCTCTGGGGTGGTGTCGCGCTGATGCTGGCAGCCTGGCTGTGGATGGGCCGCCGACTCATCAACGGTCAGCCGATCAGCACGTACACCATGATCGCGACGACCGGCTTCTGGCTGGCACCGCTGCTGTTGAGCGTTCCGTTGTTCAGCCGTGATGCCTACTCCTACCTGGCCCAGGGTGCACTGCTGCGCGACGGGTTCGACCCGTACGTCGTGGGGCCGATCGAGAATTCGAACTCCCTGCTGGACGACGTCAGCCCGATCTGGACCACCACCACCGCACCGTACGGACCGGCCTTCATTCTGATCGCCAGATTCGTGACCCTGATCGTCGGCGACGATGTCGTGATCGGCACCATGCTGCTGCGGCTGTGCATGCTGCCCGGCCTCGCGCTGTTGATCTGGGCCGCACCGCGAGTGGCCCGCCATATCGGCGCCGACGGTGCGGTGGCGCTGTGGATATGTGTGCTCAACCCCCTGGTGATCATTCATTTGATGGGCGGCGTGCACAACGAGATGCTGATGGTGGGGCTGATGATGGCCGGTATCGCGCTGACGTTCACAGGCCGGCATATTGCGGGTGCTGCGCTGATCGCCGCTGCGGTCGCGGTCAAAGCGACCGCGATCCTCGCCTTACCGTTCATGGTCTGGGTCTGGATGCGTCACCTGCACGGAAATCGGTTGCGGGCGTTCGCTATCGCCTCGCTGGCCTCTTTGGCCACGTTGGTCGCAGTGTTCGCGGTACTTTCCGCCCTGGCCGGGGTCGGCCTCGGTTGGATGACGGCATTGGCCGGCTCGGTGCGGATCATCAACTGGCTGACCGTTCCGACCGCGCTGGCTAATCTCGCCAGTACGATCGGCGGCGCTTTCATCCCGGTCAACTTCTACGCCGTGCTGGAAGTCACCCGGCTGGCCGGCATCACGGTCATTCTGGTGTCCCTTCCGTTGCTGTGGTGGCGATTCCGGCACGACGACCGCGAGGCGCTACAAGGAATCACCTGGGCGATGGTCGTGGTCGTACTGTTCGTGCCGGCCGCGCTGCCCTGGTACTACACCTGGCCGCTGGCCGTGATGTCGGGGCTGGCACAGTCCCGCGCGGCGATCGCACTCATCGCCGGCTTCTCGACCTGGATCATGGTGATCTTCAAACCGGACGGCTCGCATGGCATGTACTCCTGGCCGCATGTGTTGCTGGCCACCGCGTGTGCAGTGGCGGCCTGGTACTCGCTGCGGCGAACCGAATCACGGCGACCTGGTTGACGGCGCCGGTCAGTACGCCGGTCAGTACGCCGGTCAATACGCCATAGCCTGCGCGCGCCGCAAAACCTCCCGGGCCTGATGGGACTGCAGCGCGTCGACCGGCCGGGCGTTGGGCAACGGTTCCCGCGCCCCATCCCGGGTGACGGTGAGCGAGGCGTCGGCGGCGAAAAGCCAACTCAGGATCTCGCTGTCGCGGTAACCGCCGTCCCGTAGCACCGCCAGCAGACCCGGCAATGCCTTGACCACCTGACCCGAGTCGGTCAGAAACACCTTCGGCACCACTGCAATCCCATTGCGGCGAACCGCGACAAGATGCCCGTCCCGAAGATGCTGATGAACTTTCGTCACCGGTATGTTCAGCAGCTCGGCCACCGTTGGGAGGTCGTAAACCGGTTCATTCGCGTCAAGGACATCCGAACTGGTCGGAATACTGCTCACAGTTGCCAGTCTATAAGCAGGCCCGGGCCGGTCACCGTCTTAGGATGGGCCGGTGATCCGCGACCCGCTCGTCGGCGAGTTACTCGACGGCCGGTACCGCGTCGAGGCCGCGATAGCCTCCGGCGGCATGTCGACGGTCTACCGCGGTCTCGATATTCGGCTCGACCGCCCCGTCGCACTGAAGGTGATGGATGCCCGCTACGCCGGTGATCATCAGTTCATTACCCGTTTCCAGCGCGAGGCCCGTGCGATCGCCCGGTTGAAACACCCCGGGCTCGTGGGCATCTACGATCAGGGCAACGACACTTCGCACCCATTCCTGGTGATGGAACTCGTCGACGGCGGGACTCTGCGCGAGCTCCTGACAGAGCGCGGCCCTATGCCGCCGCATGCGGTGCTGGCGGTGCTCCGACCGGTGCTGGGCGGCCTTGCGGTGGCGCACCGAGCCGGGTTGGTGCACCGTGATATCAAACCGGAGAACGTTCTGATCTCGGATGATGGCGAGGTCAAGCTGGTCGATTTCGGGCTGGTCCGGGCCAGTGCTGAAGCGGGAATCACCTCGACAAGTGTCATTCTCGGCACGGCCGGCTACCTGTCTCCGGAGCAGGTTCTCGGCCATCCCACCGGACCGCACAGCGATGTCTACGCGGCCGGGATCATGGCCTTCGAACTGCTGACCGGCGTCACCCCATTCACCGGCGACAACGCGCTGGCGGTGGCCAACCAGCGGCTCGACCGGGACGTGCCGCCGCCAAGTTCGATGATCGACGGGGTTCCCCCGGAGTTCGACTCCTTCATCGCCTCTGCGACGGCCCGGGAACCGGAAGAGCGGTTCGCCGATGCCTCGGCGATGGATGACGCCCTCGAGATCGTGGCCGATGAGCTCGAACTGCCGTATTTCCGCGTTCCGGCACCGCGTAAATCGGCCCAGCATGCCGCCCAGCATGCCGCGGCGACAGCCGGGCGTCGCCCCCGGAGCAGTACGACCCGTCAGCTCACCCCGGCTCCCCAGCCCCGCCGGTCCGATCCGCCGGTCCATACCGACGGCTCCGTCCCGGACCAGCCGGCGACAGTAGGCACGAACGCCCCCGCCGAGGTGAAACAATTCGCGGGAATCGACGTCGACGAGTTCGCCTGGGCGAGGCAGCGTGGCCGTCGGACCGTCGTGCTCTGGGTGTTGACCGTTCTGATCCTCACCGGGCTGGTCGCCGGCGCAGCGTGGAACCTCGGAGTTCACCTGCCGGATCTGATCGGTCGGTGACCCACCGGCGAGGCGGCGTCAGTCGCGCAGCATCTCCGCGACCAGGAAGGCCAACTCCAGGCTCTGCTGGGTGTTCATCCGCGGGTCACAGGCGGTCTCGTACCGTCCGGCGAGATCGGTATCGGAGATGTCCTGGGCACCGCCGAGACACTCGGTGACGTTCTCCCCGGTGATCTCGACGTGCATACCGCCGGGATGCGTGCCCAGCGCCCGGTGCACCTCGAAGAACCCCTGGACCTCGTCCACGATCCGGTCGAAGTGCCGGGTCTTGTACCCGGTGGAGGACTCGTGGGTGTTGCCGTGCATCGGGTCGCACTGCCAGATCACCTGATGCCCGGTTGCCTGCACCTTCTCGATGATCGGGGGCAGCAGATCGCGGACCTTGTGATTGCCGAGCCGGCTGACCAGAGTGAGCCGTCCAGGCTTGTTGTGCGGATCAAGCCGTTCGACGTACTCCACAGCCAGCTCCGGGGTCATCGTCGGTCCGATCTTCACCCCGATCGGGTTGGCGATCACCTCTGCGAAAGCGATATGCGCTCCGTCCAGTTGGCGGGTGCGCTCGCCGATCCACACATAGTGGGCGGAAAGGTCGTAGAGGCGGGGTTCGCCGGATTCGTGTGCCAGCCTCAGCATCGCTCGCTCGTAATCCAGAACCAGCGCCTCGTGGCTGGCGTAGATCTCGGCGGTGTCGAGGTTGCGGTCATTGACCCCGCAGGCCTGCATGAAGCGCATTCCCCGGTCTATCTCAGAGGCCAGCGCCTCATAACGGGCCCCGGCCGGCGAGGTGCGGACGAACTCGCGGTTCCAGTCGTGAACCAGGTGCAGCGAAGCCAACCCCGATGAGGTCAGCGCGCGCACGAGATTCATCGCCGCGCTGGCGTTGGCATAGGCCCGGACCAGCCGTGAGGGATCGTGCTCGCGAATGGCGGCGTTCGGGGCGAAGCCGTTGACCATGTCTCCGCGGTAGGACCTCAGTCCGAGAGCATCGGTGTCCGACGACCGCGGCTTGGCGTATTGCCCGGCGATCCGAGCCACCTTCACCACCGGCATACTGGCGCCGTAGGTCAACACCACCGCCATCTGCAACAGCGTTCGGATATTCGCCCGGATATGCGGTTCGGTGTTGTCTGCGAATGTCTCCGCACAGTCGCCGCCCTGCAGCAAAAAAGCCTCACCGCGGGCCACCGCTTCAAGCTGGTCGGAAAGTCTCTCGATCTCGGAGGCGACGGTGACCGGCGGAACGCTCTCAAGCACCTTGCGCATCGCTTTTGCTTGCGCGGGATCCCAACCAGGCTGCTGGGCGGCGGGCTTTGCCAGCGCCGCGTCCAGTCGATCCCGCAGATCGGTCGGCAGCGGCGGCAAGGCAGGCAGCTGGTCGATCGGTACGTCAACGGTCCAGTTCACGCAGACCATCGTAACCGGGCCTAACCGGTCGGATGACCACCGGAGAGATGGTCTACCTGCGGCGAAGCCCCGCCGGCGAAACCCCGGGCCGCCATGATCAGCTCATAACGCCGCTGGTTGTGCCGGGCATCGACCAGCGCGTCATGGGAATCCTGCGGCCGGGGCGGCAGCCGCGGGCTCCCGCGGTCCTCCCAGAGCTGCCTGAGCTCGCGGGTGAAGCGCGGAACCTGCGGCGGCAGCGCGGTCATCTCGCCCCACAGCTGGCACAGTGCCACGTGGTCGTAGGCGCCCACCCAGGCCCACAGTTCGATCGGCTCATCACCGTCGATATCGAAGAAATCCTCCAGGCCTTCGCGGATCGCCCGCCGCGAGCGCCACAGCTTGGAGGCGGGCGGAGGCAGTTTCGGCAGGACGTGGGTGCGCACCCAACGGCCTGCCGATTGCGGGTCGAACTCGGTCGACACCGCGTAGAACTCGCGGCCGTCCTCAGCAATCACACCGATCGAGATGAGGTCGATGATCCGGCCGTTATCGATGAACTCGGTGTCATAGAAATACCGCATAACGCTGTCACCCCCCGGCCTTGGCTGCCATCGGTGCGGCCGACGACCGGTCCGGCGGCGGCGCAACGTGGACCTGGCGGTCGAGTTCGGCGTTGACCTCGAGATCGCTCGGGAAGCGCGGTTCGCCGGCGAGGACATGCTGGAGCCACAAATTGACCTGCACAAATGGCCGGCGCAGATGGCGCTCACGTTCCACCGAGCGGTGCATTTTGCGGGGCGCATCCTGGTAGTGCCAGCGGGCCCACGGTGCATGCGGCCGGGACAGCCGGATCGCTCCGACGAAGAGCAGCGGGGTGATGAACATACCCAGCAGCCCGGTCCACAGCTTTCCTTTGAGCAACACCACCACCGCCAACGCCAGGGTGAGCACCGCCATCACGATCACGACCGCCCGGGCGGAATCGGAATCGTCGTCTCGCCAGATGCTGATATCGAAGAACGAAAGCGGATTGAATCCCAGGACGAGCAGGCCTGCCACCGCCACTGCGGCGAACACCGCGTCGACCGAGGTGCGGCCGTCGGAAGACCAGTACACGTCCTGCAGGTGCAGGATGAGCGCGAACTCGTCAAGCACCAGAGCCGCACCGATTCCGAAGAATATCGCAGCCGCTGTGAACTGCTGTTTGCTGCCGTCGCTCGCCATGGTTACCATCGCGACCCCTGAGATCAACACCAGGACGACCCCGAATACGGCGTGGTGGATGTGCAGCCCGCCGCCCGTTCCGGCGCCGTCGCCGGAGCCGGCTTTGGGCGAGACGGAAATATTGTGCGGCTGCCACCATTTGCGCGGCCCCGGCCGGCCGGCCGTTGCGCGGATGTAGCGGGTGATCGAGCGGGTGACGAAAAAGGTGATACAGAAGGCGATCAGGCACCACATCAACGGCTCTCGCCCCGGTGCCACGAAATCCAGTTGCACGGCATCCAGCCGGAGGTCCACGTAGGCGTCTGGGCATCGGGCTGTCGGCACGGCTGTAAAACTTACGCCCATCGGAATGAAAACTTGCGCCCATGGGGATCCTGACGTTGCTGCCGGATACTCTGAAGGCGAGATGAGCGGTTTGCAGTCGCCCCGGTCGGGCAGTTTCGCAGGGCCGAGCCGATCGGGTCGGCCGATGCTCGCCATATGGCGACTGACGCAGGCGCTGATCATGCTGGCAGTGGCGCACGCCTGCTGGCGGCTTTTCGGCCACTTCCCCTACCGGATCGACGCCGACGTTTATCGGATGGGCGGGCAGGCCTGGTTGCAGGGGCAGCCGCTGTACTCCGGCGGCGCGGTCTTCCAGACCCAGGGCGGCATCGATTTGCCGTTCACCTATCCACCGCTGGCAGCGATCGTGTTCAGCCCCCTTGCACTGGTGCCGTTGGCGGTGGCCGGCGTGGCGATCACCGCCACGACGTGGGTGCTGCTGATGGTGTCCCTCTGGATCGTCCTGACCCGGCTTGAAGTCGCCGAAGACTGGCAGGCCGGCGGCGAACGCGCGTGGGCTCGGCGCTGGTGGCTGGCGGCCGGGATCGTGGCTCTGTCGGTGACATGGTTCGAGCCGATCCGGGCCAACTTCTCCTTCGGTCAGGTCAATGTGATCCTGATGACCCTGGTGATCGCCGATTGCATTCCGCGGCGAACCTGTTGGCCGCGCGGGCTACTGGTCGGAATCGCGATCGCTCTCAAACTCACCCCGGCGGTGTTCCTGCTGTATTTCGTGTTGCGCCGGGACGGCCGGGCGATGCTGACCGCGTTGATGTCGTTCGTTGCGGCTACCGCCGTCGGCTTTGTGCTGGCCTGGCAGGACTCGCGGGAATACTGGGTGGTGACCGTCCGTAATACCGACCGGATCGGCAGCGCCAGCCTGAACACCAACCAGAACGCCGCCGGCGCACTGGCTCGGCTCGGGCTGGGCGAGAGCACTCATTTCGCGCTGTGGACCGCGGTCTGTCTGGCTGCTCTCGGGTTGACGATCTGGGCGGTTCGCCGGATTCTGGCGGCCGGCGAGCCCACTCTGGCGCTCATGTGTGTGGCACTGTTCGGCCTGGTCGTCTCGCCGGTGTCATGGTCACACCACTGGGTGTGGGCGCTGCCGACAGTCGTGGTCACCGCGATCGTGGCGTACCGACGCCGAATCGTCGCGTTGGCCGCGATCAGCGCCGCCGGACTGGCTCTGATGATGTTCCCGCCCATCGATTTGCTGCCCGAACACCATGAAGCGAGTGCGGCCTGGTGGCGTCAACTGTTCGGAATGTCCTACGTGTGGTGGGCGCTGGCGGTCATCACCGTGGCGGGACTGACCGTGACGACGCGCTCGGTCAGCCGACCGCCGTATCCGGAATCCGCGCCGATGGCTGACCTGGTTCGACCGGCTTGATCTCGATGCCGTCCGGCCCGGCACTTTTGACCGTCGACGCGTAGATGTCAACATATTCCTGACCGGACAGTTCCATCAGTTCGTACATGACCTCGTCGATGACAGCCCGTTCGATGAACCGGTTGCCGGCCATCCCGTCGAACCGGGAGAAGTCCATCGGCTTACCGAAACGGACCGTCACCCGGCCGAACCGCCACATCTTCGAACCCGGCGGATTGACGACATCAGTTCCGATCATCGCGACCGGAATAACCGGTACCCCGGTCTCGAGGGCCAGCCGGGCCAGACCACTCTTGCCCTTGTAGAGCCGGCCGTCCGGGGAACGGGTTCCCTCCGGGTACATGCCCAGCAGCTTGCCCTCGCCCAGAATCCGCTGGGCTGCGTCCAGGGCAGCCTGCGCGGAGTCGGCGTTGGAGCGGTCGATGGGAACCTGGCCTGCGACCGTGTAAAACCACTTGGTCAGTCGCCCTTTGAGGCCGGTACCGGTGAAATACTCGGCCTTGGCAAGGAACGTGATTCGACGGCGAACGACCAGGGGCAGGAAGAAGCTGTCGGCGACCGCGAGGTGGTTGCTGGCAAGTATGACCGGCCCGGAATGCGGAACGTATTCCAAGCCTTCGACTTTCGGACGCCCCAGAAACGAGAGCAATGGGCCCATGAGAATGTACTTGCACAACCAGTACCACATAGGCCCTCTCCCGTGCCCTCTCGATCAACGGCTCACGCGTGGGCGCCCGCCTTCGGGCTTACTGTACCCAGCGGGTGCCATCACCAACCACAGGGCGACCCGGTTCACGGCCAATCCTCAGGCGCTGGTCCCTGTCGGCCCGACCCGGGCTCGCCCTCGGGTGGCTCCACCACGATGTCTATCCGGTGGTAACGGGTATCGCCGGTCGGCGGGGCCGCCTTACCGCTATCCGATGGAGGCGCCTCGCTGTCGGTCGCTCCGCCCTCGGCGCCGGCCTGCGGGGACTCGGGGTGCCACGCGGGCTCGGGGTGCGACGCGGGCGCGGGGTGCGACGGCTGCTCTGCGACCACAGCCCGAACCAGCGCCATCAGAGCAACACTGTGTTCGCCGATCGCACTAAGCATCGGGTGCTGCTCGCCACTGATCAGGGCCGCCAGGGCGCATACCGGGCACCACACCTGCTGGCAGCGACCAGGGCCACGTAGCGATTCCCCCGCCATTTTCGCCGCCGCCCGGACCTTGGGATCCAGCCGATCGAGGATCGCCTCGGCGAGTTGACGAAGCTCGGGCCCGAGATCGGAATGGCTGCTCACTTCGGCCACACCTCGGGATCAGGCCGGAATCGGACCGTCAGTTCGCCGCCCCGCAACGCGGCGCCGGTCACTATGCAGCGGCGCAGGACGGGTGCCAATCGCACCCTTCGACGGAGGCTACCGATCCCGATGATCAGGTCGTCACCGGCCCGACCGAGGTCAAGCACCCCGGGATCGAGCGGGGGCAACTCCAGCCGCATCCGGTAGATCGCCTCCAAGCCGGTGCCGGACTCACGATCGACGACGGGGCGTATTGGCCCCGGCGGGGCCGCACCGTCGCGCCGTCGAGCTTCGTCGAGCAACTGGCCCAGGGCCTTCGGCCCGATCGGTTCGCCGGCCAGATGCGGTGTCAGCACCAGACGAAGCTCGCCGACCGCGGCTGCGAGCTCGTCGAGCACCGACTGCTGCTCACAGATCCGTGCCGCGTACCAGACGAAGGCCGGATGGTCCGGCAGATTGCGGTATTCGTAGGAGTCGTCCTCGAACAGAACCTGATTGACGATGACTTCACTGACTCCGATCCCCATCACCGCCAGCGATCCGAGGGTTCGGACCGCCTCGGCAGCGACCACACGCTCCGGGGTGAGGATCACATGCGCGTTCGCGCGTTCCGAAGACAGCAGCGCGGACAGCCTTTCCAGGCCGACATGAGCGGCCTCCACCAACATCGCCGTCGCCGCTCCCCGCAGGTCCTCGGTGGCAGCCGACAGCCGGCGGTGACGGGGCCAGCAGCGCTCGACGTACATCGCGAATGCCCCGGGCAGGGTCAGCATCCGCAGCGCGTCCGCGGTCGATGCGCAGTCGACGACGACATAGTCCCACCGGCCGGATTCGACCAGATCGGCCACGGCTCGCAGGCCGAGCACCTCCTGAATTCCGGGAACCACCGAAAGCTCCTCGGGGGCAATGGTATTCAGATCCGAAGCCGGGAAGCGGGCCGCCAGCACCGGCGCGGCCGCACGCCATGTCGACTCCAGCAGCACCAGGGTGTCGAGAGCCAGGGCGTCGAGATGCCCGCCGCCGCTGTTCCTGTCCCGTTCCTCGGTGAGGACGCGAACCGGTTGCTTATCGCCACCGGGCTCGACCCTGGCACTGAGCACCTCGCTGAGGGAGTGCGCCTGATCGGTGGATATCACCAGGACCTTCTCGCCCCTCAACGCGGCCCGCACCGCGGTCGCGGCGGCCAATGTCGACTTGCCCACACCACCTTTACCGACGAAGAAACTGATACGGGTGCCACCGGGCCCGGCCGTATTCGCGGCGTTGTCACTCGCTGGCACGGGAGTCCTCGACGCGCCTCTTGAGATCTTTCAGTGCGGTGTCGGTCAGCCTGCGCTCCGCCTTGCGTTTGAGCAGGCCGATCATCGGCATCGTCAGATCGACCGCCAGTTCATAGGTGACATCGGTTCCGGGGCCGTTCGGGGTGAGTGTGTAAGCACCGTCGAGCACCTTGAGCAGGGTGCTGGAGACCAGCGACCAGCGCACCGATCGGCGGTCGGGCGACCACACGTAGGCCAGCACCATGGTGTCCCGCAGCACCGCGGCCTCCAGCACCAGCCGGGCCGTCTTCGGATAGCCCTGGGCATCGGCCTCCAGCACCTCGGTCTCGGTGTACTCCGAGACCCATTGCGGGTAGGAGCCGATATCGGCGATGACGTCCATCACGGTGCGGGGGTCCGCATCGATGTGGATCGTTTGTGCCGTCTTGTCCGCCACGTGTGTACCGCTCGCCCATCACTCCAACGCCGCCTTCGGACACAAACCGTACCGTTCCTGATTCTGAGCAGTGAGTTCTGCTCGGTAATCAGGAACGGTGAGGACGTTTCGGCGGTCGGCATCTGAGGCCAAGCGCGCGCGTCGGGGGCGCTCCCAGCGCACCGCCCAGGCGGTCGCTACCGCAACGACGAGGGTACGTACCAGCCGGTGCCCTCCGCGACCGCGGGACCCCGGGCCTCAGGCCGTGGGAGCGACCCCCACCGGCCGGGCGGCCTCCAACGTATTCTTGACCTCGAACGCCATCCGCTTTCCGGCGACCCTCCGGCGGTACGTCATGCGTGGCAAATCGATCTTTGCCAGCTGCCACCCGGCGGCTCCGGCGGGTTCGGCGTGGAGGAAATAGTGCAGCACAACACCGTCGAGCACCGGTTCCAGCCAAATCTCCATGGTTCCGGTCACCGGACCGGTGACCGTCCATCGGACACCCTTGTCGGCCCGGTCCTCGACGACCTCGAGCAGCAGATCAGGAAACCACCGCCGCCACCCGGACCGGTCCCCCACCGCACGACCGACCGCGGAAGGTGCGGCGGCGATGAAGGTCTGGTCGGCGACCTGAATGCTGCTCACGCCAACAGCCTTACATATCGACCGTAGGCGGCCGAAGCAGGTCGGCCAGTCGCCCGGTGTGAGTGTCCCAACTCCAGTCCCGGCAGATCCATCGCCGTCCGGCCTCCCCCACCCGCCGGGCGGCCGCCGGATCGGCCAGCAAATCACTGACCGCCTCGGTGATCTCATCGAGCGAACGGCCGTTGATGACCCGGCCCGTCTTGCCCTGCACTACGGTCTCTGGAGCTCCCCCCGAGTGGCCGGCCACTACCGGCACACCGCTCGCCGAGGCTTCCAGAAAAACGATCCCCAGCCCCTCGACGTCCAAGCCGGCCCCCCGGGTCCGGCATGGCATGGCGAAAACGTCGGCCATCGCGTAATGCGCGGGCAGTTCGGCATCGGGCACCGCGCCGGTGAAGACAACCTCGGCACCCGCCGTGCGGTCGGCCAATCGGTGCAGAGAGTCTGCTGCCGGTCCGCCGCCGACGATCACCAGCACCGCGCCGTCCACCCTGGCCCTGATCCCGGGAAACGCCTTGATCAGCATGTCCTGGCCTTTTCGTGGCACCAGCCGCGAGATACACACCACCACTGGCCGATCACGTAACCCATAGCGGGTCCGCATCGCTGCGCGGGCGGCCGGATCCGGCCGGAACCGTTTGTTGTCGACCCCTGGCGGGAGGTACTCCAGGCGGGCCCGCGGACCAAACGCCGAGGCGAATCTGCCGCGGGTGTAGCGGCTCACGAAGGTAATGATGTCGGTCTCCTCGCCGATGCGCCGCAGCGCCGACCGGGCGCCCGGCAGCATCGACCAGCCCACTTCGTGGCCGTGGGTGCTGGCCACTACACGCTCCGCGCCGGCGCTGCGAGCCCGGGCCGCCAGCAGGGCCAACGGAGCCGCCGCACCGAACCAGACCGTTTCACTACCGTGCTCGCGGATCAGCCGGCGCATCCTGCGGTCGACACCCGGCTCGGGGACCATCAGTGTTCCGGGATGTCGGACAACCTCGAACGGAGCGCTCCGGTCATAGTCGTCGGACCCCCGCCAACGCGGGGCGTAGACGGTGAGGTGATGCTCGCCGGTGGCCGCGAGTCGATGCGCGAACTGCTCGAGATAGGACTGGATACCGCCGCGCCGGGGCGGAAAATCATTGGTGACCAGCAGGATCCGCGTCATTGTCCTGAAAGGCTATCGCTCGGCCGCTACTGCTTGAGCCACCCGGCCCAGCGAGAGCGGACATCGTCGAGATCGGCGCCGAGCGCCTCTCGGACCGCGGCGGCGAAATCACCGTGGCCCGGGCCGCAGGCCCGCTCGTAAAGACGCCGAAGTCCGTCGACTCCGTAGCTTTCGGCGACGTATCGGGCGAACCACCACGCCCGGTCATACCCGGCCGAGCGAGCCGGCCCGGACGCATCGAGTTCGGCGTCCGACGGCAGCGCGGTGGTCGCGGCCGCACCCGGCGGCAGCGGGACGGCGGGCCTGGCGACGAAGTCAGCGACCCCCTCGGTCAGCCAGCGGGGGGCGTCCAGGGCAGTGTCGGCCCGGGCCGCAAGGTGAAAAAGCTCGTGGGTCAGCACGATTCGCAAGTCCGCATTGGTCATACCGGAAGCGCCGGGCGCCAGTACGATTCGCTGTCCCGAGGCCTGCCGGCGGGTGAAATCCACCTCGTCGGCGACCGCGACCGCGGCGATATCGTCCCACTCCCGAAGTGGGTCCAAACCCGCATCGGCAATGAACTGGGCAGCGGAACCGGCTGCGACGATATCGATCTCGGGTGTCCAGTCGGCACCCCAGAACCGCTCCACCGCCCGGACCGCCGCACCCATATCGGCGCGGACCCGACGCAGCAGGGCATCGGTGCGGGCCCCGCCCATGCTCGTCAGCCGAAGGGTCCGGCCGTCGCCCACCGTCGACACGGTGGTTTCGGGCCCCGGATCGGGTTCGGCTGGCGGCGGGGTCTGCGCTACCAGGACCATCGACACCAGCAACTGCACGATCAGCAGAGCGGCGAGCAGGCGCCGCGCCCGGTGGTCGCGCCGAGCTGGCGGTCCGGCAACGACGGACGCCCCAGTGCCGACGGACGCCTCAGTACCGACGCACGTTGTAGATCGGAGCGTTGTAGACCGATTCGACGAGTACCGGGATGCCGTATGTGGAGGCATGCACCATCATCCCGTCGCCGACGTAGATGCCGACGTGCGAGGCATCGGAGTACTGGGCGACCACATCGCCTGGCTGCATCTGATCGACCGGTACCGGTTGGCCGCCGGCCGCCAGCGCATAACTCGAATGTGGCAGGAAGACGCCGGCCTGTTGGAACGCCCACCTGACCAACCCCGAGCAATCGAACGCGTTGGGGCCAGAGCCGCCCCAGGAGTAGGGAGACCCCAGCCTGGTCAGGGCGGCCTGGACGGCCGTGGCCCCGGCGTTGCTGCCACGCCCGCCCGGGGACGGTACGGCCGCCAGCGCAGCGATATCGCTGGAAGGACCGGCTTCCGGTGCCGGCGCACCCGGCAACGCGACGGGCGGGGCCTCAGGCGCGGCCAGAACTGCCCGCTGGGTGGGGGTGAGCATCGCGTAGCGGGCCTTGACCGCAGCGATCTGAACCTGCAACTCGGACTGCTGACGCTGCAGATCAGCGCGAATGGCGGCGGCTTCGTCGGCGGCCGCTTTGGCCTGGGCCGCTGAGTTGGCCGAGGCCGCCTCGATCATCACGGCCTGCTCGCCGGCTTCGCGGAAGCTCTGCATCTGCGCTGCCATCTCGATGGCCATCACCCGCTGCACCGCCATCTTGTCAATCAGATTCTGGGGCGATGTGGCGGTCAACATGGCGTTGAATCCATCGGTGCGGCCACCCATATAGACCGACGCGGCCAAGTTGTTGACAGCTCCCTGATAGCCGACCAACTGCGCCTTTGTGGCATCCAGCGCGACAATGTCTGCTGCGTGTTGCCGGTCCGCCTCCGCCTGCGCCTCGACTTTCTTGTCCAGGTCGAGCTGCGCGGAATGCATTGTTTCCGTCAACTGCTCAGCCTGTCTCGAAAGCTCAGTCAACTTGGCCAGAGCATCCTCGGCCGGATCGGCGATAGCGGCGGTGGTCCACACGCTGCTGATCGCCGTAACGGCGATGATGGCGGCTATCAGCGGCTTGCGGACGACGAATTTAACCAAAGATGAGCGGCTAAAATTCACTATGGCGCATCCTTTGTGACTGCTGTGGGCTCAACCCGTCGGACTGCCGGTCAATGTACTTGATCGATGTAGCTAAGGTCTCGGATAGGTTACGAAACGGCATCGGCTTTGTCCAACGAAGGGTCCCGGAAGCTGCCAACAACGCGTGCGCAGACGTGGTAGAAGCCCGCAAGCCCAGTCGGGAGGGCCAGCCCCCAACCTCTCAGCTGGCCAAGCCGGGACCGTCATCCCGGCGGACAGGGACCAGCCGCAACCGGGGTGCAAGACCCACCTCCGCCAGCACCTCCAGTGCCGCGCGTTCGTCTTCCAGCAATGTCTCGGGCACGCCCAGCAGCACGCTGACCACGCAGTCGTGGCAGCCCGGACCACGCACCGCGCACTCGTCGCAGTCGATGATGACCGGCTCCACCGGCTCTCCGTCAGGGTGTTCCATCTCGGTCTCCTAGGTGCGAATCAGAACCGGACCCGACAGCGGCCGCGGAACTTCTGTGGGTGAACGCCCCGAAACCTAGGCGGGTGCACTGACAACTTTCGGTGCGGCCAACCCTGCGGTGTGCCGAATGCCGGATGTCGGTATCGACTCCTACCGTCGTTGTTCATGGCCGGTTCCCGCGCAGACCCGCAGCTGAGCTTTGCATTCACCGACGACCCCGCCGACCCGGCCGCCGACGATCTGGCTCACCGCGGCGACAGGTCCGGCTTTGCCGGAGCCGAGTGGCCGCTGCACGAGATCACGTTCGTTGTGGTCGATTTGGAAACCACCGGCGGACGGGCCCGCCCGGGGGCCGACGGATCGGCAGATGAAATCACCGAGATCGGGGCGGTCAAGGTACGCGGCGGAGAGGTCATCGGCGAGTTCGCCACTCTGATCGATCCCGGCCGCGACATCCCGCCCAAGATCGTCGAACTCACCGGCATCACCACCGCGCTGGTGCGCGACGCCCCCGCCATCTCGACGGTGTTACCGATGTTTCTGGAGTTCTCCCGGGGTGCGGTACTGGTGGCCCACAACGCTCGCTTCGATATCGGCTTCCTGCGGGCCGCCGCAGAGCGGTGCGATATCGCCTGGCAACGCCCCCCTGTGCTGTGCACGGTCCGGCTGGCACGCCGCGTGCTCACCCGGGAGGAAGCACCCAGTGTGCGATTGTCCGCGCTGGCCCGGCTGTTCGGCGCCGCCACTCAGCCCACCCACCGCGCCCTCGACGACGCCCGCGCCACGGTAGAGGTACTGCACGCCCTGATCGGCCGGGTGGGCAACCAGGGTGTGAGCACCTATGCCGACCTGTGTTCCTACCTGCCCACCGTCAGCACCACCCAGCGCAGCAAGCGGACCCTGGCACATCAACTTCCACATAGTCCCGGCGTCTATCTGTTTCGCGGGCCCTCCGGTGAAGTCCTCTACATCGGAACCTCCGGCGATCTGCGCCGCCGGGTCGGCCAGTACTTCACCGGGGCGGACACCCGCACCCGGATCACCGAGATGGTCGGCCTGGCGACCGCGGTCGACCATGTCGAATGCGCCCACACCCTGGAGGCCGGTGTGCGGGAGCTTCGGCTGCTAGCGGCCCATGCCCCGCCCTACAACCGACGCTCGCGTTTTCCGCACCGGTGGTGGTGGGTGGCGCTGACCGACGAACCCTTCCCCCGGCTGTCGGTGGTGCGTTCACCCAGCGGGAACCGGGCCGTTGGACCGTTCCGTTCCCGAGCCGATGCCTTGGACACCGCCGGGCTGATCGCACGGTTCACCGGCGTACGAACGTGTACCAACCGGATCGGACGGGCCGGCGAACATGGTCCGGGCTGCCCGCCCCGGGAGGTCTCGCCCTGTCCGGCCGAGCGAGGTCTGGACGCATCGGAGTACGCGGCGGCCCCGCGGCGGGCCAGGGAACTGATCGACGGTCTCGACAACGCAGCTCTGGCCGCAGCCACCGAACGGGTGGCCGAACTGGGCGAACGGTCCTGCTATGAGAGCGCGGCCCGGTTACGCGACCGGACCGCCACCGCTGTGGAGACGCTCTGGCGGGGACAGCGTCTACATACGCTGGCCGCCGTCGAGGAACTGGTGGCGGCCGCCCCCGACGGCCGGGGTGGCTGGCAACTCGCCGTGGTGCGGTACGGGCAGCTGGCCGCTGCGGGATGCGCCCGGCGCCGCGTGCCACCGATGCCGGTGGTCGACGCCCTTCGCGGCTCGGCGCAGGTCGTGCTGCCGCGACAAGCTCCGCTGGGCGGCGCATTGGTCGAGGAAGTTTCCCTCATCGCCCGTTGGCTGAGCGAACCCGGGGTGCGGATCGTCAGTACCACAGGCGGTTTCGCATCACCGCTGCACTCCGCGGGCCGCTGGCTCGGGTGGGCCGCCACTGCCCGATCGGCCCGGTACGCCGCCGCCGCGCTGCCGGCTTCAGAGCTCGTGGGTGAACCGGATCCACCGATCCAGAAGCCGCTGCGCCGCGCCGGAGTCGATCACCTCGGCCGCGCGGCTCAGCCCGCTCTGCCAGGACGGCAGCCATTCGGCCTGACTGGATAGTCCGTCGTGGGCGACCAGCGCGCCGGCGGCGTTGAGCACCACGGCGTCGCGAACCGGCCCGGTGGCCCCGGCGAACACCGCACGGGCCTCCGCGGCGTTGGTGTCGGCATCACCGCCGACGAGATCGGAAAGCCGTGCGCGCGCAAATCCAAGGCCCTGCGGATCAAAAGTCAGTTTGTCGATGGTTCCGGCCCGCACCCGCCAGATGGTGCTGGTGGTCGTCGTGGTCAGCTCGTCGAGCCCGTCATCGCCGTGCACCACCAGGACGCTGGCCCCGCGGGCCGCGAAAACCCCGGCCATCACTTCGGCCAACTCACCGAATGCGCAACCGATCATCCCGGCCCGCGGCCCGGCGGGATTGGTCAGGGGCCCGAGAAGATTGAAAACTGTCGGTACACCGATCTCCCGTCGCGGCGGTCCCGCGTATCGATAGGACGGGTGGAACACCGGCGCGAAACAGAAGCCGATGCCTACCTCGGCGACACATCGGGCCACATCCTCGGGACCGAGGTCGATACGAACTCCCAGTGCCTCGAGCATGTCGGCGCCGCCACTTCGCGAGGAGGCCGCCCGGTTGCCGTGCTTGACCACCGGCACCCCCGTCGCGGCCACCACGATCGCGGCCATGGTGGACAGATTTACCGTGTTGGCCCGGTCGCCCCCGGTCCCGACGACGTCAACGGTGGCGGTGCCGATCGCATCGGTCGGCACCCGCAGCGCGTAGGCCAGCATGGTGTCGGCCAGTGCCCGCACCTCCGCCGCCGTCGGGCCCTTCATCTTCATCGACACGCCGAAGGCGGCGATCTGAGCCGGGGTGGCGGACCCGGTCATGATCTGGTCCATCGCCCAAGTCGCCTCCCCCGCCGGCAGCTCCGATCCGGTTGTCAATCGGCCCAGGACCTGCGGCCATGATGGATTCGGAGCACCGGCGGCAGCCTCTACAGGGGGGGTTTCCACCGCCAGATCGTCGCATGGCGCGCATCGGCCACCAAGGGTGGCAGCCGGCCCGCAATAAACTTGTTGTGACCAATTCGGCCCCTGGCTGTACCTCGACAACTACAAAGCGTCATACTTCTTCTTGTGACGAGTGCTGCAGGTACCTCCGGAACTGCCATCACAGCGCGGGTGCATTCGCTGAACCGGCCGAATATGGTCAGTGTCGGCACCATTGTGTGGCTTTCCAGTGAGCTGATGTTCTTTGCTGGGCTGTTCGCGATGTACTTCACGGCGCGCTCCCACGCCAGCGGCGCCTGGCCACCGCCACCCACCGAACTCAACCTCTACCAGGCCGTTCCGGTCACGCTCGTGCTGATCGCCTCGTCATTCACCTGCCAGATGGGGGTGTTTGCTGCCGAGCGCGGTGATGTTTTCGGGCTGCGCCGCTGGTACACGATCACCTTCCTGATGGGCTTTTTCTTCGTCCTCGGGCAGGGCTATGAGTACTACCACCTGATCACGCACGGAACCACGATCGCCTCCAGCGCCTACGGCAGCGTCTTTTACATGACCACCGGATTCCACGGCCTGCACGTCGTCGGCGGCCTGGTCGCGTTCATCATGCTGCTGATGCGCACCCGGATGAGTAAGTTCACCCCGGCCCAGGCGACCGCGGCCATCGTGGTGTCCTACTACTGGCACTTCGTCGACATCGTCTGGATCGCCCTGTTCGCGACGATCTACTTCATCCGCTGATGAGAAGGGGTTCGATGCTTCCCGGTTCAGTGTTCAAGACACGGTCCACGATGACCGACAAATCCCGCCGGCGGGTGCGCCGCCGGCTTACCGGGGCCGTGCTCCTGCTGTTCGGTCTGGTGCTTTCCGGTGTCGTCGCCGCAACGTTGACCCCGAAGCCGCAGGTGGCTGTCGCCGACGAGTCGCAGTCGGCACTGTTGCGGACCGGACAGCAGCTGTACGAAACCGCGTGCATCAGCTGCCACGGCGCCAACCTGCAGGGCGTCACCGGCCGCGGCCCCAGTCTCGTCGGCGTCGGCGAGGCAGCGGTGTTCTTCCAGGTCAACACCGGCCGGATGCCCGCGATGCGCGGTGAGGCGCAGGTGGCCAGAAAGGCGCCGGCCTTCGATCTGGCCCAGACCGATGCGATGGGGGCCTATGTCCAGAGCGTCGGCGGCGGGCCACTGGTGCCACGCGATGCCAACGGTCAGATTGCCGACACGTCCCTGATCGGCAACGACGTTGCACGCGGCGGTGATCTTTTCCGGCTCAACTGCGCCTCCTGCCACAACTTCACCGGCCGCGGCGGGGCGCTGTCGTCAGGCAAATACGCCCCCGGCCTGGACCCCGCGACCCCGGCTCAGATCTACACCGCCATGGTGACCGGGCCGCAGAACATGCCCAAGTTCTCCGACCGGCAGCTAGGCCCGGAGGAGAAGAAGGACATCATCGCCTATGTCCGTTCTTCGTCGCAGACGATGAATCCGGGCGGATACGGCCTCGGCGGATTCGGGCCGGCGTCGGAGGGGATGACTATTTTCATCGTCGGAATGGTGGCCGCGATCGGGGTCGCCATGTGGATCGGGGCACGTAAATGAGCGAACCGAATAACCCGCAGGACGAAGACCTCACCGGTAAGTCAGAGGCCGAACTCGCCGCCCTCGGCGGCCGGATGGACGGTGTGGACACCGTATTCAAAGAGTCCCGCTGGCCAGTCCCCGGCACCCGCGCCGAGAAACGTTCCGAGCGCCTAGTCGCGTTCTGGCTGATGTTCGGCGGCCTGATGGGCCTGTTGCTGCTGCTGGTCTTCCTGTTCTGGCCGTGGCAGTACAAGCCGTACGGCGTGAAGGGCAACCTGCTCTACTCATGGGCCACCCCGATGTACGGCATCACCTTCGGCCTGTCCATCCTGGCGATCGGTATCGGCGCGGTTCTCTACCAGAAGAGGTTCATCCCCGAGGAGATCTCCATCCAGGACCGCCATGACGGCCGGTCCTCAGAACTTGACCGCAAGACTGCGGCAGCGACCCTTGTCGACGCATTCGACAGCTCGACCATCAAACGCCGCAAGATGATCGGCATGGCGGCCGGTATCGGGCTCGGAGCGTTCGGCGTGGGGTCGCTGGTGGCGGCCGCCGGCGGCATCATCAAGAACCCGTGGAAACCGGTCGTCCCCACCGCCAACGGCCTCGAGGCTGTGTTGTGGACCTCGGACTGGACTCCCCGGTTCAAGGGCGAGACGATCTTTCTGGGACGCGCCACCGGCCGTCCGGGCGAGTCACCGTTCATCAAGATGCGGCCGGAGGATATCGACGCCGGCGGGATGGAGACGGTGTTCCCCTGGCGGGAGGAAGACGGTGACGGCACCACCGTGGAGTCCCACGAGCGCCTCACGCACATCTCGTTCGGCGTACGCAACCCGGTCATGCTGATCCGTATCAAACCGACCGATATGCCCCGGGTGGTCAAACGCCAGGGTCAGGAGAGCTTCAACTTCGGCGAGCTGTTCGCCTACACCAAAGTGTGCTCTCATCTCGGTTGCCCGTCATCGCTGTACGAGCAGCAGACCTACCGCATCCTGTGCCCATGTCACCAGTCGCAGTTTGACGCCCTGCACTTCGCGAAACCCATCTTCGGGCCGGCGGCCCGTGCGTTGGCACAATTGCCTATTACTATCGACAAGGACGGCTACCTGGTCGCCGATGGCGACTTTATAGAACCCGTTGGACCGGCATTCTGGGAGCGCAGATCATGAGTACAAGCGTCGCCGACCGCCTAGACAAGGCAGCCGACAACATCGATTCGCGGTACCACCCGTCGGGCGCGCTCCGACGGCAGTTGAACAAGGTGTTTCCCACCCACTGGTCGTTCCTGCTGGGCGAGGTCGCACTGTACAGCTTCATCATTTTGCTACTTACCGGTGTGTATCTGACGCTGTTCTTCGACCCGTCCATGGCCCACGTCACCTACGAGGGCGTCTACCAACCGCTACGCGGTATTCAGATGTCACGGGCGTATGAGACCGCGCTCGATATCAGCTTTGAAGTCCGCGGCGGCTTGTTCGTCCGGCAGGTGCACCACTGGGCGGCTCTGCTGTTCGCCGCGTCGATCATGGTGCATCTGGCCCGTGTCTTCTTCACCGGAGCGTTCCGCAGGCCTCGCGAAGCCAACTGGATGATCGGCTCCCTGCTTCTCATCCTGGCCATGTTCGAGGGCTTCTTCGGCTACTCACTGCCGGACGACCTGCTCTCGGGTACCGGCGTCCGCGCCGCGCTGTCCTCGATCACGCTGGGCCTACCCCTGATCGGCACCTGGATGCACTGGGCGCTGTTCGGCGGCGACTTCCCCGGCGACATCATCATTCCGCGGCTCTACGCCTTGCACATCCTGGTGCTCCCCGGCATCATGCTGGCCCTCATCGGGATTCACCTGGCGCTGGTGTGGTTCCAGAAGCACACCCAGTTCCCCGGCCCGGGGCGCACCGAGACCAATGTCGTCGGCGTTCGCGTGATGCCCGTCTTCGCGGTCAAGTCCGGCGCATTCTTCGCAATGATCATCGGCGTCCTCGGTCTGATGGGCGGGTTGCTGCAGATCAATCCGATCTGGCAACTCGGGCCGTACAAGCCCTCACAGGTGTCGGCAGGCTCGCAGCCCGACTTCTACATGATGTGGACCGACGGGCTTATCCGACTGTTCCCGCCGTGGGAGATCTATATCGGCAACCACACCATTCCGGCGGCGGTGTGGGTGGCGGTCATCATGGGAATAGTGTTCCTGCTCCTGATCATCTACCCGTTCCTGGAGCGACGGTTCACTGGCGATGACGCCCACCACAACCTTTTGCAGCGTCCTCGCGACGCCCCGGTCCGCACCGGGATCGGAGCGATGGCGATCGCATTCTACATGGTGCTCACCCTGAGCGCGATGAACGATATCCTCGCCTACAAGTTCCACGTCTCCCTGAACGCAATGACGTGGATCGGTCGAATCGGGATGCTGGTCCTGCCTCCGCTGGTGTTCTTCCTGACCTACCGGTGGGCAGTCGGCCTGCAGCGCAGCGACCGAGAGGTGCTTGAGCACGGTGTCGAAACCGGCATCATCAAGCGGTTGCCGCATGGCGCGTACGTCGAATTGCATCAGCCCCTGGGGCCGGTCGATGAGCACGGGCACCCGATTCCGTTGGAGTATCAAGGTGCTCCGCTGCCCAAACGGATGAACAAGCTGGGTTCCGCGGGCAGACCCGGACGCGGCAGCTTCTTGACCGCAGATCCGGCCTCTGAGGATGCCGCTTTGAACGCGGCAGAGCACGCTTCCGAAGTGCGGGCGCTGACCGCACTAAAGGAGTACCAGGATGATGAACCGCATGCCAATGGGAATGGCAACGGCAACGGCAACGGCAACGGTGCCCGTGGTAACGGGCACGGGAACGGAAGTGGAAACGGACACGGCTCCAGCGGCCACTAGGCCGTTGCCCTGATAGTGAATGTAAGACGCGCGGCCGGACAACCGGCCGCGCGTCTTGCGTTATCAGCTGGCCGTTGTCGACCCAGCCGAATACACCGACGGGGCTCTACCGCCCGCTGCCGCACCGGGTGCCGACCTCAAACTCCGGCGGTGGACAGCCCTTCCGGCGTCACTCGGGACAATGGCCACCCGACCGCGAATGATCAGTTCCCGGTCGTCGCGGCGGCGTCCACTGCCTCAGTCAGCCTGCGCTGAAATACCACCAGGACGGCCGGCATCGCGATCGTGATAGCTGCCGCAATACCCAGAACCGTCCACGCGGCCGTATCACTGGAGACCGCCAGCAGATAAGTCGCCACCGCGACTCCGGTCAAGGCCAGGCCCATGGACGCCAGGATCGACATGGTGCCGCGTAGCCACAGACGGTCCACCAGCGCCGCCGGAACCTGGGGAGCCTCATCGGATCCCTCATTCTGCTGTGGTGCGGAAGGGTCCACGCCGAACACCCGCAGTTTCTCGGTCGGCGCATCCACCGCACGGACAGGGGCGGGGGGTTCGGGCACCTCCGCCGGGAGCTCGATCCGGGCGGTGTGGCGCGCCCGGATCAACAACGGGATCGCCCCTGCGATGACCACCGCAGAAACGGCGATAATGCTGTAGAGCAACCACGAAGATTGCCCAGCTGCGTCACCGGCCTGTCCGCTGCCGAGTCGGACCAGGGCAACGGCAGCGAAGACCGTCGTGGTCAGCAAAACCAGCCAGATCGCCCCGCAGACACCGACCATAATTCGGTCCACCATTTCCGGTGTCCGCCCCGTTTGTTCACCTCCCGGATCCGAGCCCATCAGCAGCTCGTCTGCGCGGCGTTGTTCTGATTCGATGAGAG
>CAZKUK010000049.1:0-26038 GCA_964555915.1 uncultured Mycobacterium sp. | reverse complement strand
ATCCCGGCATCGACCCGTGGCAACTCCGACGCACCGGCCGGCCCCCCGGCGGCCCCCGGCCCCGGCCGCCCCGCGTCGGCCACCGACCCCCGCCCACAAGATCACCGGCTGGTTCAGCCGAGTCATGCTGGGCGCGCTGACTTTCGGGCTCATCATCAGCATTGCGGCCCTGGGTGTCTCAATCTGGATCGAGGCGTCGCTGCAGCGGGTGGCGGTGTTCAGCGACTACGACGGCCGACCCGCCGCCGGCCGCGGCACCAACTGGCTGTTGGTCGGCTCAGACAGCAGGGAAGGCCTGGCCCCGGAACAGCAGGCCGCACTGACCACCGGCGGTGATGTGGGCGGCGGGCGCACCGACACCATCCTGGTGGTCCACATCCCGGACCCGTTGTCGTCCGAACCCACCACGATGGTGTCCATCCCCCGCGACTCCTATGTGGACATCCCAGGTTGGGGAATGGACAAGATCAACGCTGCATTCACCCAGGGCGGGCCGCCGCTGCTGGCGCGGACCGTTGAAGAGGCCACCGGGCTACGGCTGGACCACTACGCCGAGATCGGTTTCGCCGGATTCGGCGGCCTGGTCGACGCCCTCGGCGGAGTGGAGGTGTGTCCCAGCGAGCCGATCACCGACCCGCTGGCCGGGATCGATCTGGCCGCCGGCTGTCAGACGCTCGCCGGCCCCGCGGCGCTGGGTTATGTACGCACCCGCGCCACCCCGCGGGCCGATCTGGACCGGATGATCCACCAACGCGAGTTCATGGCGGCCTTGCTGGGCAGGGCCGGCAGCCCCACGGTGTGGCTCAACCCGTGGCGCTGGTTCTCGGTGTCCCGCGCGGCCGTGTCAGCGCTCACCGTCGACTGGGACGCCCACATCTGGAACCTCGCCCACCTCGGGTGGGCGCTGCGCGGATCCGAGGCCACCCTCACCGTTCCGATCGGCGAGTTCCTCGGCAACGAATCCGGGGCGGTGGTGGTATGGGAGTACAACGCGGCCGGGGCGCTGTTCGAAGCGTTGCGTACCGACTCGCCGATCCCGCAGCAGGTGCTCGACAGCCAGCCCTGACCGGCCGCCCCTGGACCGGGGCCTAATCCCGGGCGCTGCCGCCCAGCCCGTTGCGCAGCCACCCTTTCGTCCGTCCCGGATGATTCGTGGCCACCCATCCCACCCCGACATCGCGGCAGAATTCGACATCCTCGTAATGGTCGACGGTCCAGCAGTACATCGCGCGGCCCCGGGCGGCAGCACGATCCACCAGCTCCGGATGTTCGCGCAGGGTCGTGATGGACGGACCGACGGCGGTCGCGCCAACCGTGGTCGCCGCACTGCCGCCCAGGTAGCGGGATGTGTCGCCGAGCAGCACGGTCGGCAGCAACGGTGCTGCACGCCGGATCCGCCACACCGCGGCGGCGGAAAACGACATGACCACCGCGCGGGACAGATCCGCCGACGGCGGGGCGGCGAGACCATAGCGATGCAGCAGATCAAGCACCCTGCTCTCCACCAGCCCGCCGTAGCGAACCGGATGTTTGGTCTCGATGAAGATCTTGACCGGCCGGTGCCAGTCGAGGACCAGCCGCACCAGATCGTCGAGGGTGAGGAGCCCGGAATCGCCGTCGGACCCGCCGCCCTGCCGGCTGCCATGCCACGCACCCCAGTCGAGTCGCCTCAGCTGCGGCAATGTCAGCTCACTGACGAACCCGGTCCCGGTCGACGTGCGATCCACCCGGCGGTCGTGGACCAGCACCAGGTGACCGTCGCGGGTCAGGCGCACATCGCACTCCACACCGTCGGCGCCTTCTCGCAGCGCCAGATCGTAGGCCGCCAGGGTGTGTTCAGGACGATCGGCTGACGCACCGCGGTGAGCAACCACAAAGGGGGGCGCACCGGGCGCTGCGGCGGCCTTGGACATGAGCCTATGTTGCCGGTTCCCGGTCCCTGGACTCAACAGCCGACGGCGCATCGGCCGACGACTCGACTACCGGCACCGCCCGGGGGTCCGATGCCGTATCGGTTTCCGGGGGGTGGACGGCGGCACCATCGCGGGTGTCGGCGGCGACCATCACCCAGCGATGCTGTGGCCGGTCCACCGGCTTACGCACGAAACCGTCGAAAACCCGCCACAGCAGGAAGAGCACCACCAATCCGGCGAGGTAGGAAATGATCATTGTCACGGTGTTGTCGGCCGCTCCCTGCGCTGTGGTTGCCGAACTGGTCCAGATGGCCCACGCGCAGACCCCGGTCGAGAAGATCCACGCGATCCACCACCTGAGGATGGGACCGCGCTGACTGACCTGAACCTGCTCGGCATGGGCCAGTTCGATCACGAAAACCGGGGCCCACACCAGGTTGACGACGGGGACCATACACCCCGCCCACAGCGCCCACGCCGGCCTCGGGTCGTTTTGACCGTGGTGCCCGAATGCAGCGGCCCGCCGGGTGACCAGCCAGGACGTCATCGATGTCGCGACGAAGATCACGGCGACGATGGCCGCGAGGCTCACCAGCACCCCGATCAGCAAGGCCCCCAACGCGATAACCGGTGGCAGCAGAACGGTCCGGTTGAGCAACATCAGCAGATAGCGCAGGATATGGACAGCCGCCGCCAGGGCGAAGATCCCCGATGCGGCCAGCAGGGCTGCGCGAACCACACTCGATGACGCAGTTCGCCGTTCAACCGGGTCGGCCGGGGCGGCCGTCGGAGCGATCGGATCAACGAGACCCCAGCGCGGGATAGTGCGGTAGCGCGGTGTCGGACCAAGTGGGCGGAACCGGCGACGCGGCGGCGGCGGCGGCCCGGGCCGCATCGCGATCCAGCGGTAACCGGCCGGCAGCCGGGACGGCGCGGACTGCGATGCCACCGGCGGACGGGCAGCCGGATGCTCCACCGGCTTAGTGGACGCGGCGAGCAGCGGACCGCGACAACGCGGGCACCATGCCCGCTGGCGGTCGCGCACATTCCACCGCGTACCGCAGCGGGAACACACCTGGATCACCGGACCAGCCTAAGCGAGGAGGCGCGGCCGGCACCGATGACGCTGGTGGCAACGGTGACACCGGCGTTCCTGGTGGCACGGGGTGCCACTTCGACTTAACCCACCCTCAGCAAGGAAGCGGCTATCCACAGTTTCCACAGGTCTATCCACACCGGGTTCCGCCAGCGAAACACCCTCTGAGCGTTCCCATCCGGCCCCTCACGGCCCCGAGTTGGGGACAAACCGGCATACCGACGTGTACACAACCAACAGGCGGATACCGCGACAAGCGAACTGTGTTGGTCGACTAACTGTCGACCTGGCCACCGCGACACGCCGAGCGACACACCGCACGGCCGCGTCGGCATTCCCCGAGCGGCGGTGTCGGGTTGCCGTAGAAGTCCGGATTTCCGATTCGCCGATCGGGCGGGGGGTACGCTGACACTCCGGCGACTGTGATAATTTTCACCGGGGGCACGGGGGCAGATCAGTGAACATCGAGCTTGGGAGACTATGATGGCGGCGCGGTCGCACGACTCGCAGCCGGTCTCCCCATGGTCGCTGTGTTCGCCGACCAGCACCCAGTCCTATCGGGTTGCCGCGCTGCGTGCCGCCCTCATCGCAGCGGTCCTCATCGGGGTTCTGGTGGTCATCGTCTGGTGGTAGCCGCCCCGGTTCTGCTCCCGAACCAGTGCTGGTAGCTGCGCCGCCGTCCTTGCGGGGCGCACCCCCGATAGAGCAGTGTTGTCAGCGAGGGCGCATCGACCCGGACTACCAACATGCGAGCGACCAACAGGAGGAACCACGTGGCCGACTACACCTTGCCGGAGCTGGACTGGGATTACGGAGCCCTGGAACCGCATATCTCGGGTGAAATCAACGAGCTACACCACAGCAAGCATCACGCCGCCTACGTAAAGGGCGCTAACGACGCACTGGCGAAATTCGAGGAGGCGCGCGCCAAAGACGACCAGGCCGCCATCCTTCTGAACGAGAAGAACCTCGCCTTCCACCTCGGCGGTCACGTGAACCACTCGATCTGGTGGAAGAACCTGTCGCCCAACGGCGGCGATAAACCCACCGGAGAACTGGCGGCCGCCATCGACGACGCGTTCGGCTCATTCGACAAGTTCCGCGGCCAGTTCACCGCCGCCGCCAACGGCCTGCAGGGCTCAGGCTGGGCGGTGCTGGGTTACGACAGCCTGGGCGACCGGCTGCTCACCTTCCAGCTCTACGACCAGCAGGCCAACGTGCCGCTGGGCATCATCCCGCTGCTCCAGGTCGATATGTGGGAGCACGCCTTCTATCTGCAGTACAAGAACGTCAAAGCCGACTACGTCAAGGCGTTCTGGAATGTGGTGAACTGGGAAGACGTCCAAGCCCGCCACACCGCGGCAATCACGAAGACACAGGGCCTCATCTTCGGCTGAATCATCGGCCTGAATCGCCGGCCTGGCCCGATCGATGGACGAATCCGGAGGGGCGTCGCGCACCGCGCGGCGCCCCTCCGCTCGTCGGACTGGCACTCGAGTCCTCTTGCCTGCCAGTACCGAGGTACCTCATGCTGAACCGAACCGACCCGAAGGTGTGTCGCACAGCACAAAGGTGAGAGTCACGGAGGGTGAGATGGATTCTTCTGAGCGGGTCGTGGAGATCGCCCCCTTTCATTCCCGCGGAACACTCAAGGGATTCGTGGTGTCAGGGCGGTGGCCGAACTCCACCAAGGAATGGGCTCAGCTGCTGACCATGACCGTGCGGGTGGCGTCACTACCCGGATTGCTCTCCACCACGACCATATTCGGGGTCCGCGAGGAGTTACCGGAGAAACCCCAGCCCGGCACCGTGGGTCTGGTTCTCGCGGAGGGCACGGTGGTCGGCGAATCCGCCGTCTCACCCGGACACTTCGCCGAGCTGCAACCGCCGGCGCTGCTCATGCTGCACCCGCCGTCCGAAACCACCCCGTCCTTGCCGGAATGTTCGGGAGCGGCCTCCGGGTGCGTTCTTCTTCCTGGCCTTCCGCACCTCGGCCTCGAACATCGAGCGGCATGGGTGGAAGCCGAGGCCGACGGCACGGTCACCAGCATGGTCAGCAGGGTGGGCGTCGACCCGATCAGCCACCCCGATACTGCCATCCTGGCGATGTTGCTGGCCGCCTGATCGCTGCCTCGTTCCTGAGTCACGGCTGAGCATTTCCTGAGACTATCCAGCAAACAGCCCACGCACCGCCATCCGCCCGCCAGCTGGTTGCCGCCCAACGCGGACCATCCGCGACCGAATCGGCTCGACCCAGCGGGCGGCGCTTTCGCCAAGCGCCTCCCTCCCGCCGCATTTACCCACTACTGGCATGGGAAATAGGCCTGCAGTTCACCGCGACAGTCACGTTTGCATCCCCGCTGCCGGCCGCACACCCTGAATGATTCCGCGTGTCTGAGAGTTTGCACTTGGTTGTGGGAAAAACTACCGCTACATTTATCAGCAAATACACTGCCAGTGCTAACAATCCTGTCGGCTTCCGGAGGTCACTCGATGAGTACAACGTTCGCCGCGCGACTGAACCGCCTGTTCGACGTGGTGTATCCACCCGGTCGCGGTCCGCATACCTCCGCCGAGGTGATCGCCGCGCTCAAAGCCGAGGGTGTGACCATGTCCGCCCCCTATCTGTCCCAACTGCGCTCGGGCAACCGCACCAACCCCTCTGCGACGACCATGACGGCACTGGCTAACTTCTTCCGGATCCGGCCGGAATACTTCACCGATGACGAGTACTACGAGAAGTTGGACCGTGAGCTCACCTGGCTGGCCAATATGCGTGATGAGGGCGTCCGGCGGATCGCCGCTCGCACCGTCGGGCTTTCCCCGTCGGCCCAGCAGGACGTCGTGAACAAAGTTGACGAGCTGCGGCGGCGGGAACACCTGGACGGCTAACCCGGGCCGATGGTTCGGTACTGATCCGCGATTTCAAGGATCCAGTCGCGGTCAGAGCACCCCGCGGGCTGGCGCAACCACCCCCGTCCGGGGTAGGTGTCGGAAACCCGGTCCGGTCCGGCCCCTATCCAGTGCGCGACGATCAGGGCCTGCGCGGCCGTGCTGATATCGACCGGTGGCTCCGTTTCGCCGCCGGACGGTCCCAGCTCCTGTCTCGCCCGCACCCCTTCAAGGAAGATCGCGTCAGAGATCAGCGACAGCCGCTCGGCTACCCGGAAGACGAGTGGCCCGCGTGGGCGCACCCCGATACCGATATCGGGGTGTCGGCGTTCCATCTCCCGTCTCAGCGGTTCGAGCAGGCGCATCTCCCGGCGAGCCCCGACCCAATCCTCGACCGCCGGCATCAGCGCACCCGCCGCGACCACTGCCATCGCACCCAACAGCAGAGTGGCGGCGGTACCGACCCCGGCCAGGTGAGTTCTGGACTCCTCCCGTAGAACCGCGCGGACCAGCGCGAACACGCTGGTTACGGCAATCAGAGTCAGCCCGGCAGTGAAGACGAACAGCGCGCGACCCCGGCGGGTCGGGTTCGACAGCCGCACACCGATCAAGGCCACCAGGGTCAGCGCCATCGACACGTACAGCAGTGGCACCAGCCAGTCCAGCGCGGAGGCCGCCGTGCCCAAATTGCGGGCGAGGTACTCCCGCGGCACCATCTCCGGCTGGCGCTCACCGACCATGAACAACACGAGCGTGACGGCCGCGACCGCCGCCGCGAGACAATACTGGAGCACCGCCAACCGCCGGGTGACGGCTGGCCGCCGGGCGGAGGCGACGGTGGTGACCATGACGCAACTCCCGGCCGCTGAGGCCACCAGCGCCACCTGACTGAGGCCAACGGAAATATTCGGCCAGCGCAGCGCGGTATCAACCAGCAGAGTCAACGGAGGCCAGTTCAGCGCGGCCAAGACGGCCAACCCGCCCAGCGCCACCATCATCGCGCTGCTGACCACCGACTGCTGGTTGACCATGGCCCACCCGATCCGCAGCCCGGTTGCCAACCCCAGCAGACCGGCGATGACCCAGACGATCAACCAAACGCCTCTCCGAGGCGGATCTGCACGATCGATGACCGATCGCTGCGTAGCCGGCCCAGCCGGTAGAGCAGCAATGCGGCGAAGTCCTCGGCCTGCTGCTCCACATCGTCACCACCGGGCCCCATACAACCGGTTCGCTGATTCAGCATGTAGCCGATCAGATCCGCACCGGCGAACTCCGCTGATCCCCGGGCAACCTCGTCGATGGGGATGCCGTGATGTCCCAGAACAAGGTGGCCGAGTTCGTGCGCCAGGGTGCGGTCGGTGGTGGGCAACCCGTCCTGGATCAGGAACTCGTCGCGCGTGGCGTATTGGCGCCACTGCCCCGACACACCGGGCGGGAGATCTGCCGCGCTGATTGCGATGGACCGTTGGCGGTGCGCGCCCACGGCCGCCACGAGCCCGGCCAAGTGGACCTCACCGTGGCGGGGGGCCAACGCGAGTACTTCGTTCACCGCTCTGGTGACGGCGCGGTCGACGGTCATGGCAGGAACCGGCCCGCACCGGCGGCACGCAGCAGGTAGCCCGCCCTGGCCTGGCGATAGCCGAACACGGCGCCGGTAGCCGTCAGCCCCAGTAACGCCGCCAGGCCCGGCAGCGCGATCGCGGCCACCCCGGCCGGATCGGCGTTCCGCAGGTACTCCGGGTAGCCGAGCCGTGCGGACACCGGGGGTACGGCGGTTGGCGGGCGGCTGCGGCCCGCCGTCGGCCCCGATCGGCCGGCGCGCGGTCCGGCCCGTGGTGCCGGTACCGGCGGATCAGCGGCGGACCCCATCGGAAAGATCGGCGCCGGCGAGGCCGGGGCGTATGGGGCATCCGCCTGCGGGGTCAACGGCACCTGCGCTGAGATGTCCGGGGCTGGCAGTCGATCCGGAGCGCCACCGGCCAACCGGGTCGCCGGCAGGGGTATCGATATCAGCCCGGGTAGGAAGATCAGCCCTCGGTTACCGACCTCGCGCGGCGGCCGAATGACCGGCTCAACGGTGATCCACCGGGAGCATTCCCCCTCCCCGGTGATATCGAACTCCGCCCGACCCGGGGCGGTGCCCGGCTGCGGGTGCGGCGCAGCGCGGACTGCGCGCCGATCCCGGCGACCGGATGCCGTCGCCACGCGCAGCCCGGGCGAGGGACGCCCGGCCCCCGACCGCCGGGGACCGATTGCGTTGCTGGTGCCGCGGGCGCCGGAACCAGAGTCGGCGCCCGCGCCGTGGCCGGATTCCGCCGGACCGGCCGACGCGGGCGGTGACCCGGCCACCCCGACCGTTCCATGCAGCGCTGCTGCGGTGATCACCCCGATGATCACCGCAGCGCACGTTCGACACCGGTTCACGGACGCTCCTCGACAGGAACTGGCGCCATCGGACGCCGGGTTTGCGGAGTTCTGCTGATTGTGGCATAGCCGCAGGTCGGGAAACCGATACTTGGCCAGGGCGATAGGGTTTAGGGCGCAGTCGGCAGCCAGTCGGGCGACCGCCCGCCACCAACCCGAAAGGCAGTTGCGATGGGCCTGTTCACCAAGCGGAAGAGCCGCGCGACCAGGCGCGCCGAAGCCCGCGCCCTCAAGGCGAAAGCCGAGATGGAGGCCAAGCTCGCCGCCAAGAACGAGGGAAAACGCATCAAGGCCGCTGAACGGGCGGAGAACAAGGCGGTCAAAGCCCGATTGAAGGCGCAGCGCGATATCGACCGCACCGCGGTCAAGGTGGCTGAGACCGAACTGCGGACCGCCCGGGAAGGAAAGTTGCTGGCGCCGGCCCGAATCCGTCGCACCATGACGGCTGCCCGGCTGCTGGCGCCGGTGGTCGTCCCGGTCGCCTACCGGGCGGCGATTGCCACACGCGGGGTGCTCGACGAGCGGCGGGCCGACCGCCTGGGCGTCCCGCTCGCCCAACTCGGCCAGTTCTCCGGCCACGGCGGCCGGCTGTCGGCCCGAATCGCCGGAGCCGAGCAATCGCTGCGTCTGGTCAGCGAGAAGAATCCGAAAGACAATGAAACCCGGCAGTTCGTGTCCGCGGTCACCGACCGGCTGGCTGCACTATCGGCAGCTGTGACGGCCGCGGAGAATATGCCCGGTCCATCCCGGCGCACCGCCCAAACCGCCATCGGCGATCAGCTCGACGGGATCGACGCCGACATCATGGCCCGGCTCGGAGTGCTCTAATGCTCTCCGAACTGCTGCGGGTGCTGACCGGAACGTTGCTCGTCGCAGTGATGGCTGCTCCAGCCGCGGGCGCGCACACGGTCCTGACCGCCAGTGACCCGGCCGCCGATGCCACGCTGAGCACCGGCCCGGATCGGGTCAGCGCGACGTTCAACGAGGATCTGCAACCGGCGTTCGCCGCCATGACCGTCATCGGGCCGGACGGCAACCTCTGGTCCTCGGACAACCCTCAGGTCCGCGGAGCCGTGGTCAGCGTCGATGTCCGTCGGCTGGGGCCGGCCGGCCGCTATACGGTGAACTACCGGGTGACATCGGCCGACGGGCATGTCGTCACCGGTTCCTGGCCGTTCACGGTGACGACACCCGGCACCGGAACTCCCGTATCGCCTGCGGCGGGCCCCGTCCCGGAGAGCCGGATTCCCTTGTGGCCATTCATCGTTGGAGCAGTGGCGCTGATGGCTTCGGCGACCGCCTGGGGATTGCGCCGCAGAGTATGAGACCGATCCCTGGCATGATGGTGACGGCCCGGCACCGACGCGTGGCGGCGCGCCCCGCAGGACACGAAGGAGTAGCAGATGGCAGACCCGCAGGACGGGCCTGAAGACAGCGCCGGGGCGACCCCGCCGGCAGCGGCGAGGAAGGCGGCTGCGAAAAAAGCGGCTGCGAAGAGGGCGCCGGGCAAGAAAACACCCGCGAAGAAGACGGCCGCCAAGAAAGCGGCCGCCAAGAAAACACCAACCGGGAACGCGAGCGGGGCAAAGAAACCGCCGGCCCGGAAACCGCCGGCCAAGAAGGCACCGTCCCAGGAATCGCCGGCCAAGAAGGCTCCGGCGATTGCCCCCGGGAAGGTGCCCCCGCGCCTGACCGCAAAGCCACCGCGGCCCGCTATCGAACCTGCCGCCCCGCAAGCCGCGCTGACCGCTGCCGAGAGGTCCGACCACACCCCTGCGCCCTCAGTGCCGGCCGCCGGGGTCCCGGCGCGATCGGCGGTCAGCGGTGGCCATGCACGCCTGCCCCTGACGATCGCTCTCGCGGCCATCGGACTGGTGGCAGTGGTGCTGAACCGTTTCCGCCGCAGCTGAATCCATGAGCGACCCATTTCGGCCGACCGCTGACCTCGTCGACGAGATCGGTCCGGGGGTCCGCAGTTGCGATGTTCAATTCCGTCAGTTCGGAGCGCGGTTGCGGTTCGCCGGTCCCATCGTCACCGTCCGCTGTTTCCAGGACAACGCACTGCTCAAGGCGGTGCTGTCGGAACCGGGCGGCGGGCGGGTCCTGGTGGTCGACGGTGGCGGTTCACTGCACACGGCGCTGATCGGAGATGTAATCGCCGAATTAGGCCGTTCCAACGGGTGGTCGGGGCTGATCGTCAACGGCGCGGTCCGCGACGTTGCCGTGCTGCGAACCCTCGACATCGGCATCAAAGCGCTGGGCACCAATCCGCGAAAGAGCGCTAAAAGTGGTTCTGGCGAACGCAATGTCGCGGTGCAGATCGGTGGGGTGGAGTTCACGCCAGGACATCTGGCCTGCAGCGATGAGGACGGAATCGTCCTGATCCAGCCCACCGACTGATGCATTCAGCAACGCGCGGAGTCTTCACTGGGCGCCAGTACCGCCGTTGAATCCGTTCTCCGGTTCGGCCTAAGGTAGTCGACATGTCGGACCAGTACCCGCCGACGGGGTCAACGGTGCGCAAAATGGCACAGTTCTGCCTGCTCGCCGGGGTACTGGTGGCCGCCCTGCTGTTTCCGGTGGCCGGAGGTGCCGGGATGATCAGTAACAACGCCTCGGATCTCGTGGTACGGGGTTCGGCCGATATCGTCGGCGGCGACGTGCCGGCGATTTCCACCATGGTCGACGCAACCGGCAAACCCATCGCCTGGCTGTATGTCCAGCGCCGCTGGCAGGTTCCGACCCATCGCATCGCCGACACCATGAAACTGGCAATCGTCTCGATCGAGGACAGGCGCTTCGCCGACCACAACGGTGTCGATCTGCAGGGCACCCTTACCGGCCTGGCCGGCTTCCTGCAGGGAGCGATGGACACCCGCGGCGGATCCACCATCGAGCAGCAGTACGTCAAAAACTACAATCTGCTGGTCAACGCGAGCACCGAGGCCGAACGGCAGGCGGCGGTGGAGACCACACCGGCCCGCAAGCTCCGCGAGATCCGGATGGCACTGGCGCTGAACAGGTCGCTGAGTAAACCGGAAATCCTGACCAGGTATCTGAACCTGGTCTCGTTCGGCAACGGGGCTTACGGGGTCCAGGCTGCTGCACGCACATATTTCGGCATCAATGCCGCCGATCTCAACTGGCAGCAGGCGGCTCTGCTGGCCGGTCTGGTTCAATCCACCAGCGCCCTGAACCCCTACACCAATCCGGAGGGTGCGCTGGACCGGCGGAACGTGGTGCTCGACAGCATGATCGAGAACCTGCCCGATCTGGCCGACGAACTTCGCGCCGCCCGGGACCAACCGTTGGGAATCCTGCGTAAACCCCGGCCGCTGCCGCAGGGCTGCATCGCGGCCCGCGACCGCGCCTTCTTCTGCGACTACGCCCTGAAATACCTGGCCCGCGCGGGGATCAGCGAGCAGGACGTCGCCCGTAACGGCTACCTGATCAGGACGACCCTCGACCCGACGGTGCAACGCAGCGTCAAGCAGGCCATCGACACCGTCGCCAGTCCCACCCTGGACAGCGTGGCCAGCGTGATGAGTGTGATCCGGCCCGGCAAGGACGCGCACCGGGTTCTGGCGATGGGTGACAACCGAGGCTACGGACTCAAACTGGAGGCCGGTCAAACCGTGCAGCCTCAACCCTTCACCCTTGTCGGGGACGGCGCAGGGTCGATCTTCAAGATCTTCACCAGCGCCGCCGCCCTCGAACTGGGTATGGGCATCGACGCGATGCTCGATGTGCCACCGTTTTTCCAGGGCAAGGACCTCGGTGACAGCGGCACTCCCGGCTGCCCGCCCAAGACGTGGTGTGTGAAGAATTCGGCCGGCTACCGCAGCCCGATGAGCATGACCGATGCCCTGGCCCTGTCTCCCAACACCGCCTTCGCCAAGCTCATCCAGCAAGTCGGCGTGGCCCGCACCGTCGATATAGCCGTGCGCCTGGGTCTGCGTTCCTACGCCGAACCGGGCACCGCCCGCGACTACGTCCCGACCAGCGACGAGAGCCTCGCCGACTACATCAGTCGGTCCAACATAGGCTCGTTCACCCTTGGCCCGTTCGAGGTGAACGCCCTTGAACTGTCCAGTGTGGGGGCCACATTGGCGTCCGGCGGCACCTGGTGCCCACCGAGCCCCATCGAGAAGGTCTTCGATCGCCGCGGCAACGAGGTGGTGCTGCCGACACCGAAGTGCGAGCAGGTGGTTCCCGAGGGGCTGGCCCACACTCTCACCAACGCGCTGGCGAAGGACACCACGATGGGCACCGGCGCGGCCGCCGCGGGTGCGGCGGGCTGGGGGCTGCCGATGGCGGGCAAGACCGGCACCACCGAATCGCACCGCTCCTCGGCATTCCTGGGCTACACCAACCAGCTGGCCGCCGCGAGCTATGTGTTCGACGACTCACCCAAGCCGGCAGCGCTGTGCGCCTTTCCGTTGCGCAAGTGCGGCGGCCAGGGGAACCTGTTTGGCGGCACCTCCCCGGCGCAGACCTGGTTCCTGGCGATGAACCCGATCGCCACCGATTTCGGCCCGGTTGAGCTGCCACCGACCGATCCGCGTTATCTCAACGGTGCGCCCCGCACCGAGATCCCTCAGGTGCTGGGCCTCAACCTCGACGCGGCCAGAAAACGGATCCGCGACGCCGGTTTCCAGGTGGCGAGCCAACCGGCACCGATCAACAGCACCGCCGCGAAGGGAACCGTGGTCGGCACCACCCCCTCCGGTTCGGTGCTACCCGGTTCGATCGTCACGATCACCGTCAGCAACGGGATCTCCCCGGCACCGCCACCACCGGTGTACAACCCGCCGGCCCCCGCCTACAACCCGGGCTATGACAACGGCAACAACGTCCCACCGCCACCGCCGCCGCCGCCGGCCGATGCACCGCCTCCCGGTGTGAACATCATCAACATCCCCGGACTGCCGCCCATCACCATTCCGGCGCCGCCACCGCCACCGCCGCCACCCCCGCCACCACCACCGCCGGAACCATTGCCACCCCCGCCACCGCCGCCACCCCCGCCACCCCCGCCGCCGGAACCGTTGCCCCCGCCGCCACCTCCCCCACCGGCGGAGCCGCTTCCGCCGCCACCACCGCCGCCGTAGCGGTGCCGCGGCAGCGCCGGATGGTGGTCAGTCCAGCGGCTGGTTCGCCCGCACCCCGCGGTAGATCCCGCGTCGCACGATCCACGGCATCAGCACCCGCCGTACCGGCCACGCCGGGACCCGGAACGCCCGGCCGTTGGGGGCAAACACCTCCACCCCGTCGTCCTGGACGCCGATCACCGACCCCCACCGGCGCCGGGGCGGCTGATAGGAGCGCAGCGCCCGGCCGGCCCGTTCGGCACGGATGTTGTGAGCCAGCACCGCATCGGCTCGGTTGCGGGCCGACGAGCGCAACGGGTCCGTTGCGGCGACGTCTCCGATGGCGAACACCCCACGGTGCCCCGGTACCTGCAACTGCGGGGTGACCCTGACGAATCCGTCCGCATCGAGCATCTCGGCCGGCAGCCACTCGGTATTGGGGCGGACCTGCCCGACCGCCCACAGCACCGCATCGGCTCGGGACGGCGCCTGACCGGTGCTCCAGCGCACCTCGCCGCTGGTGATGGCATCGCAGCCGAAACCGTCCGGCACCTCCGCCCGGTGGCCCGGATGCAGTCCGACACCCAACCGGATCAGCCTGCGCCGCAGATGATCCCACACCCGCGGGTGATGTTCGAGCAGCGCCCGTTCGTGCGGGAAGTACAGATCGACCCGGGTTCCCGGCCAGCGGCCGGCGATATTGGCGGCGACGCTGACGGCGGCCGCGCCCCCGCCGATGACAATCACCGTCCGTGCAGCGGCGAGCCGGTCGTGGACCGCGGTCAGTTCCGCACCGACCTCGGCGGCGGACTGCAGGTCGGGTTGACGCCAGAATCCGTTACGGACGCCGGTTGAGATGACCAGCGTGTCATAGGGTTCGTTGACTTCGGTGCCGTCGTCGCGGCGGCCGCAGACCACCCGTTCCATCAGGTCGACGCCGACCAGCCTGGCCTGGACGGTGCGCACCCGGTCCAACGCCCGATAGCGATCGAACGGCACCCAATAGTCCCGGGCCCACTGCGCCGGACGTGCCAGCCGGACGCCGAGTTCCTGGCCGCTGACCAGTCCCGGCTTCGCCGAGATGCCCACCACCTCCGCGGACCGGGCCAGCCTGATCGCGGTGAGCAACCCGCTGTCGCCGAGGCCGGCGATGACGACCCGTTGCCGGCTCCTGCTCACCGCGCGGCCTTACCGGGCGGGCGCGGCACGAGACGCGGAACCCGGTCGATGACACCCTGGTAGTCGGGCCGGCGGGCGAGGCTGCGCTCCTCCATCATGGGGATACTGGCGCCGAGGAACATCACCACCATCACCGCCACACCGACGAACAGCCACCACCACGCATCCGGTGCGGCAGCGATCCCGAACAGCGCCAGGGAGAACCAGAATCCGATCTCGCCCAGATAGTTGGGGTGCCGCGACCAGGCCCACAAGCCGGTGTCCATCACCGCACCGGGCCGGCGCTCGGCGACGAAACGGCGCATTTGCCGGTCGGCGGCCAGTTCGAGCGTGACAGCGGCTATACCTACCGCGCAGGCCAGCCAGACCAGCCACACCCAGCCGTCAGCCGGCCGCGTCGCCGCGACATAGACCGGCAGCATGCCGACGAACACCTGCAGGGTGGGAAACAGGTGGATACCGAACAGATCAGCCAGGAACTCGAACCGGCCGGCGCCCTCACGCAGGATCGGATACCGCCAATCCTCATGGTGCAGGCCGGCGAAACCGTGAACCCAGTTACCGGTCAGGCGGATCGCCCAGTAGCCGATCACCACTGCCATCAGCCAGCACCGCAACGCACCCGGGCCCGCCCAGCCCACCGGCCCCTGCCACCACCAATACAGGAACAACAGCGGAGGGATCACACTCCAGTAGGCGTCGTAGAAGCTGGAGTTGCGGTACACCCGGCTGAACACGAAAACCACGAGGGTGCCCAGCACATCGGCGATCAGGGTGTCCAGCCATAGGCGGCCTGTGCTCGGGCCGCCGAACAGCCAGGCTGCCGCCACGGCGACTGCGATCGCGTAGGCCGCTGCGACGATGGCCAACGCGCGGCGCTTCACCATCCAGGCCTCCTCAACAAGCCTGTGCCGGCCCCGTCGGTCGCATATTAGACGACACGGGCCCGCCGGGACGTCGGTTGCCAGCCGGTTTCCACTCGGACTTCAGTGGCCCTCTTACCGGAGCTTTCCCCGGAGCTAACGGCGCCGGCCGGGACTACGGCAGGGGCTATGGTGACGATATGAGCAGCGCTGGGGACGCCGGGCGGGTCGCCGACCTGGCCCGCGCGGTCGTGGCCGAGCACGATCCCAAAGAGGTTCCCGTCATCGAGTTCCTCGGCGCCTGCTACGACGCCGGGCTGGCCTGGGTGCATTTTCCGGAGGGACTCGGCGGGCTCGGAGTCTCGCGCGGACTGCAATCCGTCGCCGATCGAGTTCTGCAGGGCGCCGGCGGGCCGGTCCCGCTGGGACTGAACCCGATGGGCTACGGGATGGCCGCGCCGACGGTGCGCGAGCATGCCCAGAGCGAGGAGTTCAAACGATCCCTCCTCCGCCCGCTGGCCACCACCGAACACATCTGGTGCCAGCTGTTCTCCGAGCCGGGAGCCGGCTCGGACCTCGCCGGACTGGCCACCTCCGCGGTGCTCGACGGCGATCCCGCGACGGGGAGTCAGCAGTGGGTCATCAACGGCCAGAAGGTGTGGACCAGCCTGGCCCACAAGTCCCGGTGGGGTTTGCTCCTGGCCCGCAGCGATCCGGACGCCCCCAAACACAAGGGCTTGACCTACTTCGTCATCGATATGCACGGGCCAGGGGTGGAGTGCAGGCCGCTACGGCAGATCACCGGTCAGGCCGAATTCAACGAGGTCTACATCACCGATGCCCGGATTCCCGACGCGTATCGCCTCGGAGCGGTCGGCGACGGGTGGCGGGTGGCGATGACCACGCTGATGAACGAACGCAGCGCCCTCGGCGCCAGCGGAAGCCGCCGCGGTAGCGGCACCATCGCCGACGCCGTGGAACTGTGGGCCGCCCGCCCGGACCTGCACACGCCGGTGCTGCGGGATCGGCTGTCCCAGCTGTGGCTGCGCGCCGAGGCACAGCGCCTCACCTCGGAGCGCTCGCGGGCGGCGGCCACCGCCGGCGACCCCGGCCCGGAAGGCTCGATCGGCAAAATGGTCGGCGCCGAACTCAACCAGCACATCTACGAGTTCTGTATGGATCTCCTTGGCCCGGAAGGGATTCTCTATCACAGCTACGCGATGCACGGGGCCAACCCGGATGGTGACTGGCGCGGGCCGATCCAGCAGCGCTACCTGCGCAGCAGGGCCAACACCATCGAGGGCGGCACCTCGGAGGTGATGCGCAACATCCTCGGCGAGCGGGTGTTGGGCCTGCCCGGTGATCTGCGTGCCGATGCCGGCATACCGTGGAAGGACATACCCCGTGGCTGAATCCGGGGTGCCCCGGGTGCCCCCAGTGCCCCGGGTGCCCTTCGTCTTCGATGACGCACAGCGGCAACTGCGGGACATGGTCCGGAAGTTCTGCGCCGACAACTTCGGCGCGACCGCAGCGCACCGCCCGCTGGAATCCGGGGAGCTTTACGACGCCGGGACCTGGCACCGACTGGGATCTGAACTCGGCGTACTGGCCATGGCGGTGCCCGAATCGGACGGCGGTGCCGGTGGTTGCCTGGTGGATCAGGCCGTCGCCGTCGAGGAGTTCGGCGCCGCCCTGGCCGTCGGGCCGCTGTTCGGCACCGTTTACCTGGCCATCCCGGCGTTGGTGGCCTGCCGGCCCGGCCCGGCCCGCGACGGGCTGTTGTCCGTTCTCGCCGACGGGCGGAGAACCGCCGCCTTCGCGGTGGCCGACTTCGCCGGCGCCTTCGATCCGGACCGGGTCACCGTCACCGTCGAAGGGGGCAGGCTCACCGGGACCGCCCGGCAGGTCGTCGACGCCACCGGCGCGGAGGTGATCCTGTTCGCTGCCAACGGATCCGACGGCACGGGCCTATATGCCGTCGAATCCGCCGATCTCGAGCGCACACCGCTGGTCACCATGGACCCCACCCGCCCGCAGTCGACCGTGACCCTCCGGGGTGCACCGGCCCGTCTGCTGGCCGGCCCCGAAGATGCCGGCCGGGTGATCAACCACGCACTGCGGGTCGGGGCGGTGCTGCTGGCCGTTGAACAGGTCGGCGCCGCGCAGCATCTGCTCGACCTGTCGGTGGAGTACGCCATGTCCCGGTTGCAGTTCGGTCGGCAGATCGGTTCGTTCCAGGCGGTCAAACACCGGCTTGCCGATATGTTCGTCGACCTCGAACACGCCCGTTCGACGGCCTACCACGCGGTGTGGGCGCTCACCGACGGCTCCGACGATCCGGCGTTGGCGGCCAGCATCGCCCAGGCCACCTGCTCGGCCGCGTTCAGCCGGATCGCCGCCGACACCATCCAGGTTCACGGCGGTATCGGGTTCACCTGGGAACATCAGGCGCATCAGTACTTCAAACGGGCCGCTACCGATGCCGCGCTCCTCGGCACGGCCGAGCAGCACCGGTCCCGGGTGGCGGAGCTGGTGTTGGATACCGCCATCGCGCACAGCGGCGCGATCAGCGTCGCGACCGGTCGGCCTTAAGCTGATACGGCATGGTCTCGGAAGATGGAGTAGCAGTGGCTGAAAGCGTTTCGGAATCGGTGCGAATCAACGCCTCCCCCGCCCAGGTGATGGCCGCCATCGCCAACCTTGACGACTATCCGAACTGGAGCGACGGCTTCACCGGTGTCGAAATCATCAGCACCCACGCCGACGGCGGCCCCAAGGACGTGTCCTTCAGCATCGCCACCCCGATCGGCACGGACGTCTACGAGATCTCCTATATCTGGACCGGTACCGAGGCGGTGAGTTGGACACTCAACACCGACGACGCCGGCAAACCGAAATCGAGCATGATGAAACGGCTCATCGGTTCCTACACGCTGACCCCGGACGGTGCGGGCACCAAGGTCACCTATGAACTCGAAATCGACCCCAAGATCCCGATGATGGGGTTCATGAAGAAGAAGGCCGCCGCCACCATCGTCGACAATGCGCTCAACGGGCTGAAGAAGCATATCGAGGGCTGACGACCGGGAGGCCCCCAGGCCGATCCGCAGCGCTAGCGCAAGACCGCGTCGATGGCGCGGTAGATCCGTTTTTCGCTGACCGGCCGGGAGGTGCCCAGCTGCTGGGCCCACAGGCTCACCCGGAACTCCTGGATCATCCGGGCGATGTCCACGACATCCTCGCCGGCCGCTCGCCCCGGGGAAAGCGCCTGGAGGAGATCGGCGTAGGCGTCCTCGACGGTGTGAACCCGATGCATGCGATCCCGATCCGCCGACAGCGCGACCGGTAGCCGTTCGATCCGCCGGGAGATAGCCCGCAGGTAGCGGGCCAGATCAGGAAGGTGGGCGGCACCGGTCGCGGTGACGAACCCCGGGGCAACCAGGGCCGATAACTGGGCGTCGATATCGGCCAGCGCATCCTTGTGGGCGGGCGGCGGTTTCGCCGGCAGCAGCAGGTGAACCTCCTGGAGCGCGGACAGCACTATCTCCACCCGGTCCAGGACATCGCCGGCCGCCGCGGTGCCTTCCGCCCCGACCCTCCGGCGTACGGCGTCGAATTGTGCGGCAGTCCAGACCGGCTCCGATACCAGCAGGTCGACCGCGGCGTCGACACAGTCATCCAGCAGGGCCGGAAGTGACCCGTCTGGATTGCTCCCCAGCGCAAGTCGGCGACGGATATCGAGATTCTTCTCCAGCGCCTTGACCGGGGACCGGGTGGTCAGCCGCAGCAGCCGGCGTAATCCGGCTCGCCACTTCGCATCCCGCTCGGCGGCGGTGGCGAATACCCGGATGTCCACCGCGGTACCGGTATCGACCAGTCCCGGGAATCCCCGAACACCGCCGCTGGAGACGCTGAGGGGTATTTCGTCAAGATCGTCGGGCCAGTTCCGCAGACCTTGATGTTCCAGCCCTTCGGCGACGGCATCGGCAACGGCCCGGCGGGTCTGGCCGGCCAGCCGCTCCTGCAGCGCCCCGAGATCCTTACCCCGGGCCAGTTCCGCCCCGTCGGGTCCTTCAACGGCAAAGGTCACCCGCAGATGGGCCGGCAGCTTCTCGAGGTCGAAGGCCGAGACCGGCACCAGGACACCGGTACGGCGGTGCAGTTCGCGCTGCAGGGTCTCCAGAATCGGCTCGCCGGCCGGTTCCAGGCCGGCCAGCACCGCCCGGGCGGTATCGGGTGCCGGAACGAAGTTGCGCCGCAGATCCTTCGGTAACGACCGGATCAGCGCCGTGATGAGTTCCTCCCGCAGGGCCGGCACCTGCCAGCCGAACTGCTCGCCGCCCAGCCGGGCCAGAACTGCCACCGGGACGTGCACGGTGACACCGTCGTCCGCTGCGCCGGGCTCGAACCGGTAGCTCAGCGGCAGGCTCAGGTCCCCCTCCTGCCAACTGTCGGGGCGTTCGGTGTCAGGGTCGGATACCCGCAGCACATCATCGCGCCCCATCGTCAGCAGATCCGGAGTCCGGTGGCGTTGTTTCCGCCACCAGCCGTCGAAGTGCCGAACCGACACCACGTCCGCGGGAATGCGCGCGTCGTAGAAGGCGTAGATCTCCTCGTCTCCCACCAGCAGGTCACGGCGTCGGGCCCGCTCCTCCAGTTCGGCGAGTTCGGCTCGCAATCGGGTGTTCGCTGCGAAGAATTGGTGGTTGGTCTGCCAGTCTCCCTCCACCAGCGCGTGCCGGAGGAACAGGTCCCGGGCCAGCTCCGGATCCACCGCCGCGTAGCCGACCCGCCGGCGCGCCACCAGCGGCAAGCCGTACAGGGTGACCCGCTCGAAGGCCTGCACAGCGCCGCGTTGGGCATCCCAGTGTGGCTCGCTGTAGCTGCGCTGGACGAGGTGGCCGGCCAGCCGCTCGACGGTCTCCGGTTCGATCCGCGCCGCGGTGCGACCGTAGAGCTGGCTGGTCTCCACCAGGTCCGCGACCACGATCCACCGCGGCGGGCGCTTGGTCAGCGCCGAACCTGGAGCCAGTACGAACCTCGCGTTGCGAGCGCCGGCGTAGTCCCGAGAGTCGCCCTCACGCAGACCGATATGGGACAGCAGGCCGGCCACCAGTGCGGCATGTAGGCGGGTCGGATCACCTAGGTCGGCACCGTCGTACTCCCGGGCGGTGTTGAGCCCGATACCCGCGGCGATACTGCGTAGCTGCCCGGCCAGGTCCTGCCATTCCCGAATTCGCAGGTAGTGCAGGAACTCCTCGCGGCACATACGCCGGAAGGCACTGCCGGACAGCGTTTTCCGGCGCTCACGCAGGTATCGCCACAGGTTCAGGTAGGACAGGAAATCCGAGCGATCATCGGCGAATCGGCTGTGCTTGGATCGGGCCGCCTCCTCCCGACCCACCGGACGCTCGCGGGGGTCGGGAATGGACAGGGCCGCGGCCAGCACCAGCACCTCATTGAGGCAGCCTTCTATATCGGCTTGCAGAATCATCCGGCCCAGCCGCGGGTCCAGGGGCAACTGGGCCAGCCGCCTTCCGATATCGGTGATCGCTCCGCCCATATCGAAGGCGCCGAGCTCCTGCAGCAGCTGTATGCCGTCGTTGATACTGCGGCGATCCGGTGGATCGAGGAACGGGAAACTCTGCACCTCACCGAGATTCAGAGCGGACATCTGCAGGATCACCGCCGCGAGGTTGGTGCGCTGAATTTCCGGATCGGTGAACCGGGGCCTGGCCTCGAAGTCCTGCTCGGAGTAGAGCCGGATACAGACCCCCGGTGCGGTACGGCCGGAACGACCGGCCCGCTGGGCAGCCGAGGCCTGCGAGATCGGTTCGATGGGCAACCGTTGCACCTTGGTGCGCCTGCTGTAGCGGGATATCCGCGCGGTACCGGGATCAATGACATACCGGATACCAGGGACGGTGAGTGAGGTCTCGGCCACATTCGTGGCCAGCACCACCCGCCGATTGACCCGACTCTGATTGGGGGTGAACACTTTCTGTTGATCCGCCGTCGGTAACCGCGCGTACAGCGGCAGCACCTCAAAGTGCGAGGTTGCGGCGCGGACCGCTTCGGCGGTGTCACGGATCTCGCGTTCACCGGAGAGGAACACCAGTACATCACCGGGAGGCTCGGCGGACAGCTCCTCCAGCGCGTCGACAATCGCCTCAGTCTGATCGCGGGGCTCGACCCTGACCACCTCATGATCGGGGTCATCCGGATCCATATCCGTCTGCCGATCCGCGACGCCGGGCACCTGCTCTGCGCTCGGCAGGTCCAGGGGCCGATACCGGATGTCGACGGGGAATGTTCGTCCCGACACTTCCACTATCGGGGCGTCTTGACCCGCGGCCCCGAAATGCGCCGCAAAACGCCCCGGTTCAATGGTTGCCGAGGTGACGATCACCTTCAGGTCCGGCCGGCGCGGCAGCAGTTGACGCAGGAAGCCCAGGAGGAAGTCGATATTGAGGCTGCGTTCATGTGCCTCATCGAGTATCAGCGTGTCGTAGCGCAGCAGCCGCCGGTCCCGCTGGATATCGGCCAGCAAGATCCCGTCGGTCATCAACTTCACCAGGGTGCGATCGCTGCTCTGGTGGGTGAACCGGACCGTGTACCCCACCACATCGCCGAGTTCGGTGCCCAATTCGTCGGCGACACGCTGGGCGACGGTACGGGCCGCCAGCCGGCGCGGCTGGGTGTGGCCGATGGTCCCACGCACCCCGCGGCCCAACTCCAGGCAGATCTTGGGTAGCTGGGTGGTCTTGCCCGAGCCGGTCTCCCCGGCGACCACCACCACCTGGTTGTCGCGGATCGCGGCGGCAAGATCGCCGCGCAACCGACTGACCGGCAGGTCCGGATAGGTGATCGTCGGCACAGCCGCCGCCCGAGCGGCAACCAGAGCCTCACCGGCCTCGATCCGGTCGGCGATCTGCTGGAGCTTCCCGACGTCGGGACGGCCGCGCAGCGACCTCAGTCGTCTACCCAGCCGATCGGCATCACGAACCGTCAGTCCGTCCAGACGCGCACGCAGGGCGCGCACATCCACCCGAGCCGGTCCAGACACCCGTACCACGATAGGTGGCCGCTCCGGCCCCGAAGAGCGCCGTCCGGGCGCACCGGCCCGGGCAACGCGCACCCGATTTACATAGGCTGTTCGTCAGCAGGGCGTTCACCACAGGTTGTCAGAGCGGAAACCCGAAAGGCGATCCATGACGACGTTCATCATCGTCGGCGGTGTGCTGTTACTGGCCGTCGGGCTGCTGGCCAGCCAGCTGCTCCGCCTCAAGGACTGGCTCAACCGGCAGCCCGCTCCACCGCCGGAGGGCCCGGAGGATCCGGACACCACGGGATCCTCGCCAGAGTCACTTTAGAGTCGGCAATATTCCGGCCGGCGGCCCGAACGTGGAACGGTTCTCAGCGCGGCGGATCGCCCCGCCAGGTGAAACTGTTGACGTACTTGCCCATGTCCTGGGCGATGCGGAGGTTCGCCGGTGACGGCGGACCCGGGCCGAAATCGGGTGTGAACTCCCGAAACGGTCCATGGGCCGCGGCGATCAGCGCGAGATCGTTCTTAACCGCGACGATGACGATGATTCTCACCCGGTCGGCGATGGTCGCTGCGCCCAGTGGCTGGAAATCGGCGACCTCGCCGTAGCCCGGTTGGTAACCGACCGTCGCATTGGGTAGTTCATAGGCCGTCCAGGCCTCCGGGAAACCGGTCGCGATGAGCGTCTTGGCGATCTCTTCGGCGTCGCGGCCCGCTGCCGGCTGGCTGAACAGTCGCAGGGTGCCACCGTCCCCGGCCGTCCACTCGGCGGTCACCCCGTTCGGTTGGATGTCAAGGGTGTAGGCGGCGCCGGGCGCCGGATATGACACCGAGAACTCCCCATCGGGGGCGATGAAGCGCGGATTGGTCGCCACCGGAAGCCCGGTCGGTGGCCGACCACAATCCGGCGGGCAGATATAACGAGTCGGAACATCGGCCACCCGGCTGTCCACCACCGCGAGAATCATCATTCCAACCGCAAGGGTAAGGATCCAAAGACTCAGTGTGAGAATGTATTTGGGTCCCCGCTCACGACGGGCCCGATAACGGCCGGCGGGCAGTGCATACCCGTCGAAGGACGCCACCGACTCCGCTGCCGGACGCTTCACCGGCTCACCGATCTGATCAGCAGGATGTTCTTGACCAGATTCTCCACGTTGGGGCTACCCAGTCCGGTCACCATGTCGTATCCGGGGCCGCTGGGGCTGATGGCATTTCCGCCGAGATCGATACCGCGGAAACCCGGTACCGCCGAGCCCCTGGCGACCTGGTAGAGCAACGGGTTGACATGGCCGAGCGGACCCATGTTCTGGTCGGCGAGCACCTGGTTGATCACCGCCGCCAGCCCGGCCCACACCGGTGCCGCCTGCGACGTGCCGCCGCCGACGACCACCTGCTGCTGAAAGACGAACTTGACCCCGGTGAACGGATCGGCGACGGCCGCGATATCGGGCACCAGCCGTCGGTCCGCAGGTCCGGCCTCGGCGCCGACGTCCTGCCAGGACGGCCGGTCGAACAGCACCGAGGCGCCGCCTGCGGTCCCCTGCGTCAGCGGCACGTCGTACCAGGCCTGTTCGGCCAGCCAGCGGCCGTTGGCGTCGGTGGATAGCGTAGTTCCGCCGACTGCGGTCATCTCCGGTAGCGAGGCGACCGCGTCCACCCCGATATCGTCGGCACTCGGCGGGTCCGACCAGTTCTTGCCGCCGCGACAGTCCAGACCTGCGAGATCGCCGCTTGCGTCGAAGGCCGTCGTTCCGTTCCGGTGCGCCTTCGCCAGGGCGGATCGCACCGGGGCGAGATCTGCCGCGGCGAGCAGCCGGTCACAGCCCCAGCCAATCGAAAAGCTCCACACCGCGCCCGGAAACTGGCGGTCGACGGATTCCATGAGCGTGCCGAGCTTCTCGTAGGGCGGGCCGCCGTCGACCGTCGGCCGGGCATTGACCATGACCAGTTTCGCGTCCGGTGCTATCGCGTGGATCATCTGCAAGTCCATGGTGGATTCGCCGCTGCGCCGGTCCGGCATACCTCCGACGACCTGCGGTGTGAACCGCGGCAGATCGAACCAGTCGGCGAAGCTGTCCATATCCTGCTGGTCGAACCCGTCGAAGCTGAACACCACCACGGTGCCGCCCTTGCCGGTGTAACCGGCGCTGGAGAGCGGTGTCACGTTGTAGGCGGTCAGCAGTTGGTTCGGCAGCAGGCCGCCGTCGGGGACGTCCAGTGGCGGGGTGGGGGGTCGGCCCTCCCGATACGGCGTGTAGCTCAGGATCCGGCCCAGACCGCCCACTTCACCGCTGAGCTGCGGCGGGATGGCGGGCTGTTGCGGTGATGCATAGAACACCCGCCCCGGATCCGGACCGCGGCGGGCGCGGTAATCATGGATCGCTACGCCGAATGCGGCGCCGATCGCCCGCGGGCGGCCCTCGATGACCGCCCACGGGTCACCGGCCCGCCAGTGCACCGATAACCCACGGCCGGCGGCCCAACTCATCAGGCGCACCGGCTCAGCCGGCTGGTTCAGCTCGGCGGTGATCCGCACCCTTTCCGCGCTGGCCGGCCCGAGGTCAGTGGATTCGGCGAGCAGCCGCGCGAACGGCCCGCCGATGAGATGGGCCGGGACGGCCGGGGACTGATCGGCCGCCAGTCCACCCAATCCGAGGATGGTCACCGTGGCCAGCGCGGTCACCGGGAGATCCCACCGGCGCTGAGACATCACACGATCAGGGTCGACCGGAAACCGCTTGGGCGACAAGAGTCCTCAGACCCGAATCGTGAGCTGATCGTAAATCAGCGCCGAGATCCGTCGGGCCAGGTAGGCATGGCCGGCAGCAGTGGGATGTATCCCGTCGCCGCCGATCAATTCCGGCCGGTCCGCGAACCAGCCCTCCTCGATCGGGTCGATGAACACCGCGCTGGCAGCGGCCGCCTGCTGACGCAGGCTGTCGCGGATCGTCAGCAATGACGGCGGGGGGCTGCCGGTGGTCCACGGCGGTCCGATCACCAGGAACTTCGCCGCCGGCGCGACGAGCCGGGCCCACCGGAAGGTCCCGGCGGCCAGGTCCGGGAACTGCCCCGGATCCGCCGGGTGGTCGTTGCGGGATCCGAAGAAGACCACCAGAACGTCATCGGGTTGCACCACCCGCGCCGTCAGATCCTCGAACACGCTGCCGCGGTTACCGCGCTGCGCGTAGCCCGCTCCGCCCTCGGCGGCAACGTCCGCGTCGATCTCCACCCCACGCTCGGCCAACAGCTGCCACGCCAGTCCCGGCCAGGGGCTTGATCCGCCGCCACCCTCCTCCGACCCGGTGGTGTAGGAGTCCCCGATCACCGCGATATGCGTATCGGCGGAGGCCCGGGCCGGAGCGGCGGGCACCAGCACCGAAGCCACCGCGACGATCCCGCACGCACCCACTGCAACGGCGCGTAAAGCCGCTTGTCTCAGGGTCATCGGCACCTCGCAACGTCGGTGCCAAGCCTAAACCGCGCTAGCCGCACCGGCGTGGAGGACGCGGCCGGTGTGGCCGCGCGCT
>CAZKUK010000048.1:0-27388 GCA_964555915.1 uncultured Mycobacterium sp. | reverse complement strand
GGCTTCCTGCTCGGCCTCCCGATCGGCTTCCTGCTCGGCCTCCAGCTCCGCGGCGGCCTCCAGCTCGGCTGCGGCCCCGGTCTCCACGAGGTCACCGACAGCTCGGGCGTCCTCGTCTTCGTGCTCACCGGCCACCGTCGCGGCCGCAACAAGACCGCTGCCTTGGGCCGCGCTGACCAGGTCCTCAGCCCACTCCTCGACCTGCTGCTCCGCCTCGGCCTGCTCCAGCGGCTGGTTTCCGCGCAGCGTAGCGGGATCCTCGCGACCCTTGGGTGCAAGCAGCATGTACACCACAGCACCGATGAGCACGAAGGTTGCGGTGAAGACGTTAATGCGAATACCCGCGATCAGAGTCGCGGTGTCATCGCGCATCAACTCCACCCAGAACCGACCCAACGAGTAGCCGGCCACATAGAGGGCGAACAATCGGCCGTGGCCGAGCCGGAACCGTCGGTCCGCCCAGATCAAAACAGCGAACACCAGCACGTTCCACAGCAGTTCGTAGAGGAACGTCGGGTGGACGATGGCAGCCACCTGACCGGTCGACACGCCATCGATGGCGTGCACGTCCACCACGCCGGATGAATCGCGGCGGTAGAAGATCTCCATGGCCCACGGAACGGTGGTCTCCCGCCCGTACAGCTCCTGGTTGAAATAGTTTCCCAACCGGCCGATGGCCTGGGCCAGAACGATGCCGGGAGCCACCGCATCGCCGAAAGCGGGTAGCGGAATTCCATTGCGCCGGCACCCGATCCATGCCCCTACTCCGCCGAGTGCCACCGCACCCCAGATGCCCAGGCCGCCCTCCCAGATCCGCAGCGCAGCCCCGACTCCGGCTCCGTCGGGTCCGAAATAGGTTCGCCAATCCGTCATCAGGTGGTAGACACGTCCACCGATCAGGCCGAACGGCACCGCCCAGAGCGCGATGTCGTAGATGACACCGCGTTCACCGCCGCGGGCTGCCCAGCGGCGATCGCCGATCACCAAGGCGACGATGATGCCGGCGATGATGCACAGCGCGTAGGCGCGGACCGGGAAGGGACCCAGGTACCAGACCCCTTGCGCAGGACTCGGGAAATAAGCGAGCACCGTTGTCGTCACGTGCCAGGCACCTTCTCTCGAACCCCGACCGCCAGCTCACCGGTCAGGCTGCGGACGGCCGCGACACCCTCGTCGGTCAGGGCCGACACCAGAGCGGAACCGACGATGACCCCATCGGCGAAGTTGGCGATTTCAGCCGCCTGTCCCCGCGATCGCACGCCCAGACCCACGCCGACCGGGATATCGGAAACCTCCCTGACCCGACGCACAAGTTCCGGCGCAGTCCGGGAAACACTTTCCCGGGCGCCGGTCACACCCATGGTCGAGGCGGCGTAGACGAACCCGCGGGAAGCCTCGACGGTGCGGGCCAGCCGCTCCGGTGTCGATGACGGTGCCACCAGGAAAATTCGGTCGAGGTCCGCACTTTCGGAGGCGGCCAGCCAGGCATCGGCCTCATCGGGGATCAGATCCGGGGTAATCAGGCCCAGACCTCCCGCCGCGGCCAGGTCGCGGGCAAAGGCCTCAACGCCGTAGTGCAGCACTGGATTCCAGTAGGTCATCACCACCGCGTTGCCGCCGGCGGCACTGATCGCCTCAACGGCGCGCAGGGTGTCGCGAACCCGGACACCGTGCTGCAGCGCAGCCTCGGTGGCGGTAGCGATCACCGGTCCGTCCATTCCGGGGTCGGAGTACGGAACACCAACCTCGATGATGTCGCAATCGGCGCTCATCGCGACCATCGCGTCTATGGATGTCGCGACATCCGGATAGCCGGTCGGCAGATAGCCGATCAACGCGGCCCGACCCTGCTCACGGCAGGCCTGAAAAATGGGGCCCAGCCGACTCGGCGGGCGGTTTCCGGCGCTCACGAGGTTCCGGACTCCGCGCTGTCGAGCAGCCCAAACCAGCGGCCCGCGGTCTCGACGTCTTTATCGCCCCGCCCGGAGAGATTGATCACGATGATCGAGTCCGGCCCCAGTTCGGCCGCCAGGTCGATCGCACCGGCCACGGCGTGGGCGGTCTCGATCGCCGGGATGATGCCTTCGAGCCGGCACAGCAACCGGAAGGCGTCCATGGCCTCGGAGTCGGTGATCGGCCGGTACTCGGTCCGGCCGACGTCCTTGAGGAAAGCATGCTCGGGGCCCACCCCCGGATAGTCCAACCCGGCGGAGATCGAATGCGACTCGATCGTCTGACCGTCCGCATCCTGCATCACATACGAGTACGAGCCCTGGAATGCCCCGGGCGAGCCACCGGAAAAGGTAGCCGCATGGCGCCCGGTCTCCACCCCGTCGCCGCCGGCCTCATAGCCGATCAGCCGTACTGCCGGGTCGTCGATAAAAGCATGAAAGATGCCGATCGCATTGGATCCTCCGCCGACACAGGCGACAACGGCATCCGGCAGTCGGCCCGTCTGCGCCAGGATCTGCGCCCGGGTCTCCATACCGATGACGCGCTGGAAGTCCCGCACCATCAGCGGGAACGGATGCGGACCCGCCGCCGTGCCGAAGCAGTAGTACGTCTCATCGGCATTGGCAACCCAGTCCCGGAACGCCTCGTTCACGGCGTCCTTCAAGGTCTTCGAGCCCGACTGCACCGCAACCACTTCCGCGCCGAGAAGTCGCATCCGGGCGACGTTGAGGGCCTGCCGGGCGGTGTCGACCGCTCCCATGTAGACCACACAGTCCAAGCCCAGCAGCGCGCAGGCGGTCGCCGTGGCCACCCCATGCTGGCCGGCGCCGGTCTCGGCGATAACCCTGGTCTTGCCCATCTGGCGGGCAAGCAGCGCCTGCCCCAGCACATTGTTGATCTTGTGCGAGCCGGTGTGGTTGAGATCCTCGCGCTTGAAGAATATCCGCGCTCCCCCTGCGTGCGCGCTGAGCCGGGACGCCTCGTACAGCGGCGACGGACGGCCGGCGTAGTGGGTTTGCAGACGGTCGAGTTCGTCCAGGAAGGTCCGGTCGGTGCGGGCCTTCTCGTACGCGGCGGTGACCTCCTCAATGACCGCCATCAACGCTTCGGCGACATAACGGCCACCGAAGACGCCGAAGTGGCCTCGGGAATCGGGCTCGTGCCCGGTGATCTCGGCCAGCGCGGCGCTGGCTTGCGGCAGGTTGGGGGTGGAGGTGTCGGCCATGATCGAAGTCCGGGAGAGTCGACCGGCGCTCAGCGGACCGGTTTCGGACACGACGGATGCGCCCCGGCGGTCACCAGGTCGGCCACCGCGCCGCGGGGATCGCCGCTGGTCACCAAACCCTCGCCTACCAGCACGGCGTCGGCTCCGCCGCCCGCGTAGGCGAGCAGGTCCGCCGGGCCGCGCACGCCCGACTCAGCGACCCGGATGATGTCGGACGGCAGCCCAGGGGCGATCCGGCCGAAGCAGTTACGGTCGACGTCGAGCGTCTTGAGGTTTCTGGCGTTGACGCCGATCACCTTGGCGCCCGCCTGTAAAGCGCGGTCGGCCTCGCTCTCGGTGTGAACCTCCACCAACGCGGTCATCCCGAGCGACTCGGTACGGTCCAACATCGACACCAGGGCCGGCTGGTCAAGAGCGGCCACGATCAACAGCAGCATATCGGCACCGTGGGCACGCGCCTCGTGAATCTGGTACGGCCGCACGACGAAATCCTTGCGCAGCACCGGAATACTGACGGCTGCCCGCACCGCGTCCAGATCACCCAATGAGCCCCCGAAGCGGCGTTCCTCGGTGAGCACGCTGATCACCCGCGCACCACCGTCCTGATAGTCCCGCGCCAGCTCCGCGGGATCGGCGATGGCTGCCAGTTGACCCCGCGACGGGCTGGCCCGCTTGACCTCGGCGATCACAGCGATTCCTGGGGCACGCAGAGCCGCCATCGCGTCGCGCGGTGGCGGGGCGGCCTCGGCAGCGGCCTTGATCTCAGCCATGCTGACCATCGCCTCTCGGGCGGCAACGTCGATCTGAACGCCCTCGAGAATGGAGTCGAGCACGGTTGCCGAAGTCATGACAGCCGGTCCCCCTCTTGCGGTGTCTGGCGATGACGTGGATCTCGGAAAAGGGTAACCGCCCGTCGGCCCACAGCCCTCACCGCCCCTCGGTGTCGGGGCCTGTCGGGTCCCGTCCCTCATCGAGAGCGTCCCACATGCCGCGCTCCGACATCCCGGACCCGCCGGTGGCCGTTCCGGGCGCCGCGTACCGCGCCGCCCGATCGGTCGACGACACCGCCGATCGCATCAGCAGGACCGCAGCCAGAAGCGCGGTGACGGCGGCCAGCAGGGTCAGCGCCGCGCCGGGAAGATACCGGTGGCTGTCGACCAGGGTCGCCACCGCCACACCGGCAACCTCAGCACCCCGGGGACCGACGTCTGGCATCACGATCAGACTGACGCCCAGATACCCCAGCCCGAAACACACCACCGCCACCAGCAGCGCCACCGCACGCAGCGGCCACCCCCGCACCGCCAGTGCGGCCAGTGCGGCGGCCAGCAGCAGCACCGCCATCGGAAGCAGCGCCGTGGACCAGGCCGCACCGTTGAGCGCCGAGGTCTTCGGCTGCCCAAGTCCGTCGAACGAGGTAACCGTCACCCAGGTCAGCCGAGATGCTGCCCATAACCCGCCTGCTGCGAGGACCAACAGCAGTTGCGCCGCCCGGATCACGACGCGCTCACGGTGCGCTCAAGGTCTCGGCCGCGGCGATCGCCGCGAGCACGGCTTTGGCTTTGTTCGAGGCCTCGGTGTACTCGTAGGGGCCGTTGGAGTCGGCCACCACTCCACCGCCGGCCTGGACATAGGCGGTACCGTCGCGCATCAGCGCGGTGCGGATGGCGATCGCGAAGTCGGCATTGCCGGCGAAGTCCAGATAGCCGACCACCCCGCCGTAGAGGCCCCGGCGGGTTTTCTCCACCTCCTCGATGAGTTCCATCGCCCGGACTTTCGGCGCACCGGACAGCGTGCCCGCCGGGAAACAGGCGGTCACCGCATCCACGGCGGTCCGTCCATCCGCCAGCAGCCCGGTCACCGTCGACACCAGATGCATGACGTGGCTGTACCGCTCGATGTGGCTGTAGTCCTCCACGCGGACACTGCCCGGCACGCACACCCGGCCGAGATCATTTCGGCCCAGGTCGACCAGCATCAGGTGCTCGGCGCATTCCTTCTCATCGGTCAGCAGATCCTTGGCCAGGAGTTGATCCTCCTCCTCGGTCCGTCCACGCCAGCGCGTACCGGCGATCGGATGTGTGGTGGCCCGGCCGTCCTGCACCGTCACCAGCGCCTCAGGACTGGATCCGACAATCGAAAACGCCGTCCCGCCAGAACCATTGGGGATATGCAGCAGATACATGTACGGGCTGGGGTTGGTGGCGCGCAGCATCCGGTAGACATCGATCGGCTCGGCGGTCGTCTCCATTTCGAATCGCTGCGAGGGCACCACCTGAAACGCTTCACCGGCCTCGATCTCGGCGACCAGCCGTTCCACCACCGCGCCGTACTCCTCAGGCGTGCGCTGGGCACTCGGTCGCGGCTCGGGCCGTGAGAACGTCGCCACCGTCGAGTGCAGCGGCTGGCCGAGCGCTGCGGTCATCACGTCGAGACGCCGCACGGCGTCGTCATAGGCCTCTTCGACGCGTTCTTCGCTGCCGTCCCAGTTGACCGCATTGGCGATGAGGGTGATGGTGCCCTCGTGGTGGTCCACCGCAGCCAGATCGGTGGCCAGCAACAGCAGCATGTCAGGCAATCCGAGGTCGTCGAGAGCCAGTTCCGGTAGCCGCTCCAGGCGGCGGACGAAGTCGTAGGTGAAGAATCCGACCAGCCCGCCGGACAGCGGCGGCATGCCCGGAGGTCGCCCGGTCGACAGCAGTTCCATGGTGGCCCGCAACGCTGCCAGCGGGTCGCCGTCACCGGGCACCCCCTCGGGGGCGGCACCCAGCCAGACGGCACGGCCCTCCCGCACCGTCAAAGCACAGGGGGCGCCGGCCCCGATGAATGACCACCGCGACCAGGACCGGCCATTCTCGGCGGATTCCAGCAGGAATGTGCCGGGCCGGTCGGCGGCCAGCTTCCGGTAAGCCGACAGGGGGGTCTCGCTGTCGGCCAGCACCTTCCGGGTCACCGGCACCACGCGGTGTTCGGCGGCCATTGCGCGGAACTCGTCTCGGGTGGTGGTGGGCGTCGAATGCACGGCGTACATCCTCCCAGACCTGTTCTTCGGCACCGACCGGCGATAGCGTGGCAGCTATGAAGCGTGGAGACCGTGTCCCGGAGTTCGAACTGCCCGACCAGACCGGAACGGTACGCGCGCTGTCCGGCCTGCTCACCGAAGGACCGATCGTGCTGTTCTTCTACCCGGCGGCTATGACCCCCGGCTGTACCAAGGAAGCCTGCCACTTTCGTGACCTGGCCGGGGAGTTCCGCGCGGTCGGCGCCTCCCCGGTCGGTATCAGCACCGATGCCGTGCAAAAACAGGCCCGGTTCTCCGACTCGCAGCGTTTCGACTACCCGCTACTGTCCGATGCCGACGCAAAAGTGGCCGAGATATTCGGGGTCAAGCGCGGGCTGCTCGGCAAGTTCCTCCCGGTGAAGCGCGCCACCTTCGTCATTGATACCGACCGCACTGTGCTTGAGGTGATCTCCAGCGAGGTCAATATGGACACCCACGCCGATAAGGCACTGGCAGTGCTGCGCTCCCGCTGACGTCCTGCTAGTCATCGGGCGACAACAGCACATCGGCCTCGAAGCAGCTATGTCTGCCGGTGTGGCAGGCCGCTCCGGTCTGATCGACCTCGAGAAGCACCACGTCGCCGTCACAGTCCAGCCGCACCGAATGGACGTACTGGGTGTGCCCGGATGTTGCGCCCTTGACCCAGTATTCGCCGCGGGAGCGGGAATAGTAGGTGGCCTCCCGGGTGTCGAGGGTTCGGGCCAGTGCCGTGTCATCCATCCAGGCCACCATCAGCACCACCCCGGTGCCGCGCTCCTGCGCGACAGCAGCGAAAAGACCATCGGGGTTGTGTTTGAGCTTCGCTGCGATGGCCGGGTCAAGCATCACCTGACGGTAATACCTTCGGCCGCCATCGCGGCCTTCACCGCTCCGATGGTCAACTCGCCGAAGTGGAAGACGCTGGCGGCCAGTACCGCATCAGCGCCGGCCTGTACCGCCGGCGCGAAATGTTCGGCCCGACCGGCTCCGCCGCTGGCGATCACCGGCACGGTGACCGCCTTTCGAACCGCTCGCAACATTCCGAGGTCGAAACCGGCCTTGGTGCCATCGGCATCCATCGAGTTCAGCAGGATCTCGCCCACCCCGAGTTCGGCTCCTCTGCAGGCCCATTCGACCGCGTCGACCCCGGTGCCCTGACGACCGCCATGGGTGGTGACCTCCCAGCCCGACGGGGTGGCCGCGGCCCCGGGCGGGACGGTGCGGGCGTCCACCGACAACACAATGCACTGCGAACCGAAGCGTCCGGCGAATTCGGCCAGCAGACCGGGCCGGGCGATCGCGGCGGTGTTGACCGACACCTTGTCGGCTCCGGCCCGCAACAAGGTGTCGATATCGTCCACCGAGCGGACCCCGCCGCCGACGGTGAGCGGAATGAACACCTGCTCGGCGGTCCGCCGGACCACCTCAAGCATGGTCGCCCGACCGGATGACGATGCCGTCACATCCAGGAAGCACAGCTCATCGGCGCCCTCGGCGTCATAGACCGCGGCCAGTTCCACCGGATCGCCGGCATCTCGCAGGTTCTCGAAGTTGACTCCCTTGACCACCCGGCCGTCATCGACGTCAAGACACGGAATCACCCGCACCGCCACATCCATCAGCGGCGCTCCCCCGGCCGAGCGGCGGCCCGCAGAATGTCGGCAACTGTGTCGTAGGCGCCGGGGGCCGCGGCCAGCGTGGAACGGGTGCCGACGGTCCAGGGCTGCCCATCGAGGTCGGTCACCGCCCCTCCGGCCGACCGCACCAACGCCACCCCTGCGGCGTGATCCCAGATGTGACCGCCGAAACTCACTGCGGCGCCGAGAACCCCGGAGCTGACGAAGGCCATGTCAATACCGGTGGAACCGTGGATGCGCAGTTTGGACGAAACCCGGCTCAGGGTCTCCAGCACCTCGAGCCGATAGCGGCCGGGAAAGCGCCCTCCCCATTCCACGTTGAAGGTGCCGAAGCCGACAATGGCGTCGGCCAGGTCTGTTTTCTTCAGCGGGGGCTGTTCGACACCGTTGACGCGCAGCGGTGCCCCGGCCACCGCGGTATAACGCTGATCGGTGAACGGCAGCCAGGTCAGCCCGGCGACCGGTTCGCCGTCGCGGAGCAATCCCAGGAGGATCGCCGCCATCGGCGAGCCGGCCGCGTAGTTGAAGGTGCCATCGATCGGGTCGAGCACCCAGACCAGCGGCGCATCCAGCTCAGTACCGCCGAATTCCTCACCGTGCACGCCTATTCCGGTGGCCGATTCCAATTCCGCACTGATCTGCCGTTCCAGCGCGAGGTCGACCTCGGTGGCGAAGTCATTGCCTTTTTTCTGGACCGCGGAGGCGGCGCGGTGGCCGGCGACAAACGGCACCGCTGCTCGATCCAGGATGGTGGCGGCCTCAGCGACCAGGGCCTCGAGATCCGGCACGTCAGCGGCTTACCGCAGCGAGGGCTTCGGGCAGGGTGAAGCGCCCGGCGTAGAGCGCCTTGCCCACGATGGCACCCTCGACACCGCTACCGCTCAGGGTTGCGATGGCGCGCAGGTCGTCCAGGCTGGATACCCCGCCGGAAGCGATCACCGGGGCGTCGGTGCACTCGGCGACACCCTCGAGCAGGTCCAGGTTGGGGCCGGCGAGCGTGCCGTCCTTGGTGACATCGGTGACCACGAACCGCGAGCAGCCCTCGCCGTCGAGACGTTCGAGCACCTGCCAGAGGTCGCCGCCGTCGGTCTCCCAGCCCCGCCCGCGCAACCGGTGCTCACCGTCGACGATCTGGACGTCCAGGCCCACCGCGACCCGCTCACCGTGCTCGGCCACCGCCCTCGCACACCATTGCGGGTTCTCCAGAGCCGCAGTGCCGATGTTGACCCGGGTGCATCCGGTAGCCAGGGCGGCCCGCAACGACTCGTCGTCTCGAATACCGCCCGACAGTTCGACGTTCACCTCCAGGGTCCGCACCACCTCGGCTAGCAGAGCACGATTGCTCCCACGACCGAATGCGGCATCCAGATCCACCAGGTGGATCCACTGCGCACCGTCGCGCTGCCAGGTGAGCGCGGCCTCCAGGGCTGAGCCGTATTCGGTCTCGCTGCCGGCCTTACCCTGCACCAGTCGCACGGCGCGGCCGTCGACGACATCGACCGCGGGTAGCAGAATCAGTGGATTCACAGTCCCTCAACCCAATTCGCGAGCAGCGCCGCACCGGCGTCACCGCTCTTCTCCGGATGAAATTGCGTCGCCGCCAGCGGCCCGTCCTCAACCGCCGCCAGAAACCGTACGTGATGGGAACCCCAGGTCAGCAGGGCATCAGGCCTACCTTCCCAGGTCTGGGCGGCGTAGGAATGCACAAAGTAGAACCGCGTCTGCTGGCCGATACCCTTGAACAGCCTGCTGCCACCAGGCGGATCGACGAGATTCCAACCCATGTGCGGGACGATCGGCGCATCCAGCCGGGTGACCGAACCCGGCCATTGACCGCAACCACGACTTGCCAGGCCGAACTCGACGCCGCGAGCGAATAGGATCTGCATTCCCACGCAGACGCCGAGGACCGGCCGCCCCGCCGAGACCCGCGCGTCGATGATCTCCTCACCGCCGATGGAGCTCAGCCCGCTCATACAGGCTTGAAAAGCTCCCACACCTGGAACCACCAGTCCATCGGCCTGCCGTGCCCGCCGCGGGTCCGCGGTCACCTCGACATCGGCACCGACCCGCTCCAGCGCCCGCTGAGCGGAACGCAGGTTGCCCGAGCCGTAGTCCAGGACGACGACGGACTTCCGAGTGGATCGTGCTGTCACAGAACACCTTTGGTGGACGGTACGCCAGCAGCTCTCGGGTCACTCTCGACGGCGGCGCGTAACGCCCGCGCGACCGCTTTGTACTGCGCCTCGGTGATGTGGTGCGGGTCGCGGCCGTAGATGGTTCGAACATGCAGGGCGATACGCGCGTTGGCGGCCAACGACTCGAAGACGTGCCGGTTGATGACGGTGTGGTAGGGCACGCCGGATCCGGCGATGGTGAAATCCACCAGATACTCGGGTTCGCCGGTGTGTACGAAATACGGCCGGCCGGAGACATCCACCGCGGCATGCGCCAGCGTCTCGTCCATCGGGATGAAGGCGTCGCCGAACCGTCGAATGCCCTTCTTATCCCCGAGCGCCTGCCCGAGCGCGGTGCCCAGCACGATCGCGGTGTCCTCGACGGTGTGATGACCCTCTATCTCCACATCCCCGCGCGCGGTGACCGTCAGATCGAAGCTCGCGTGGCTGCCCAGGGCAGTCAGCATGTGGTCGAAGAACGGCACCCCGGTGTCTATCGCGACCCGGCCGGTCCCGTCGAGGTCGAGTTCGACGACGATGTCGGACTCCCTGGTCGTGCGCTGCACCCGGGCACGCCGGGCGTTGCTGTCAGTCATGGCGCTCCTCGTGGGCTGTGCACTGAAGAAGACTCGGGTCGCTCGCCGCCAGGCGTTCGCTGGCCGCCAGAAAAGCATCATTCTCGCCGCTGAGCCCGATCGTGACGCGCAGGAATCGCGGGATCCCGACATCCCGGATCAACACGCCGGCCTCAAGGTAGCGCTGCCAGGCGACCGTGGCGTCGACGAACTCGCCGAACAGCACGAAATTGGCATCACTGGGGATGACCCGGAATCCCATGGCACCCAGGGCGGCACCGACCCGTGCCCGCTCCGCGACGAGCTCCGCCACCGACTCCAGCGTGTCATCGGCATGGCGCAGCGCCGCGCGCGCGGCCGCCTGGGTAATGACCGACAGATGGTAGGGCAGTCGCACCAGCAGGACCGCTTCGATCACCGCCGGGGCTGCGACCAGGTAGCCGAGCCGGCCACCGGCGAAGGCGAACGCCTTGCTCATGGTCCGGCAGACAATGAGCCGGTCCGGAAACTCCTCAAGCAGGGCGATCGCACTGGGCACCGCCGAGAACTCGCCGTAGGCCTCGTCGACGACGAGGACACCGTGCGATATCGACTCCAACAACCGGCGCAGGTCTGCGGTACGCACGCTTTGGCCGGTCGGGTTGTTCGGGCTGGTGAGGAAGACGATATCGGGCTCGTAGGTGCGGACGGCCCCGACTGCGGCATCCGGGTCGAGACTGAAATCCGCGGACCGGACCGCCTCGACCCACTCCGTCTGGGTGCCGGCGGCGATGATCGGATGCATGGAATAGGACGGGGTGAAACCGAGCGCGGTCCTTCCGGGACCACCGAAAGCCTGCAGCAACTGCTGCAGCACCTCGTTGGATCCGTTCGCCGGCCAGATGTTGTCGACGCCGAGCTGGACGCCGGTCCGGCTCGTCAGATAGCCGGCCAGGTCGCGGCGCAGTGCGAGGGCGTCGCGGTCCGGGTAGCGGTGCAGGTGGGCGGCCGCGACGCGCACCGAATCGGCGACCTCGTCCACCAGGGCGGACGTGGGCGGGTGCGGGTTCTCGTTGGTGTTCAGCCGGACCGGGGTATCAAGCTGCGGAGCTCCGTAGGGGGACCGGCCGCGCAGGTTCTCCCGCAGCGGAAGGTCGGCCAGCGTGACCCTGCTGCCGACGCTCACCGCTCGAACCTCCGGCGCACCGCTTCGCCGTGCGCCGGCAGGTCCTCGGCGTTGGCCAGTGTGATCACATGCCCGGAGACGTCTTTGAGGGCGGCCTCGGTGTAGTCCACGATGTGGATACCGCGCAGGAAGGTCTGCACCGACAGGCCACTGGAGTGTCGCGCGCAGCCCGCGGTCGGGAGCACGTGGTTGGAGCCGGCGCAGTAGTCGCCCAAACTGACAGGTGACCATGGGCCGACGAAAATCGCTCCCGCGGAGCGGATCCGCCGAGCCACGGCGGCGGCATCGGCGGTCTGAATCTCCAGGTGCTCGGCGGCGTAGGCGTTGACCACTCGCACCCCGGCGTCCATATCGTCGACCAGGACGATCCCGGATTGTGACCCGCTCAGCGCCTCGGTGACCCGGTCCCGGTGCACCGTGGCCCGCAATTGCTCCGCCAGTTCGGCATCGGTGGCCTCGGCCAGTTCCGCGCTGTCGGTCACCAGCACACTGGCCGCCATCACATCGTGCTCGGCCTGGCTGATCAGATCCGCGGCCACATGCGCGGGGTCGGCGGTGTGGTCGGCCAGGATCGCGATCTCGGTGGGACCGGCCTCGGAGTCGATACCCACCTGGGAACGGCAGATCCGTTTCGCCGCAGTCACATAGATGTTGCCCGGCCCGGTGATCATGTCGACCGGCGCCAGTTCGGCACCATCGGTATCGGCGCCGCCGTGGGCCAGCAGTGCCACCGCCTGCGCCCCGCCGACCGCCCACACCTCCTCGACACCGAGCAGTCGGGCAGCGGCCAGGATGGTCGGGTGCGGCAGGCCCCCGAACGCCCGCTGCGGGGGGCTCGCCACCACCAGCGACTCGACACCGGCGGCCTGGGCCGGCACGACGTTCATCACCACGCTGGACGGATACACCGCGGTTCCGCCCGGTACGTAGAGGCCGACACGGTCAACCGGGACCCACCGCTCGGTTACCGACGCGCCGGGCGCGAGAACCGTGGTGGATTCGGTGCGGCGCTGTTCAGCGTGCACGGCGCGAGTACGCAGAATGGCGACCTCCAGGGCCACGCGAACATCGGGGGCCAGCATGTCGAGGGCAGCGTCGAGATCGGCGGCGACAACCCGGACGGCGGCGGGTCGCACCCGGTCAAACTTCTCGCCGTACTCCAGTGCCGCGACGGCGCCGCGGGCGGCCACATCGTCGACGATCGGCCGGACGGTGGGCACCACCGAATCGACGTCGACCCCGCCGCGGGGCAGCGCTGATCGCAACTGCGCCGCCGTGAGGGCGCGACCGCGCAGGTCGATACGGGACATGGCGAAGCTGGTCATTTCCGCAATTGTCCCCGATCGGTGCGTGGATACGAAAATCAAGGACCCGGCCGGCCCGGGACTGCGGTAACCGGCCCGGGAGCATGATGGAGCCCATGCCCGCCGGAGACAACAGGAAGAACCACCCCAACAACCACCCCGGGGTCCCGATGAAGTTCCCCGTGTGGCTGGAGGATTTCCAGATCAAACACATCAACCCGTGGGCGATTGCGACTGCCCGCTTTGTCCCGGGGGTCACCGTCATCACCCACCGCGGCCGTAAGTCCGGACGCACCCTGCGGACGGCGGTGTCGGCCTATCGACGGGGCGACACCGTGGCAATCATGCTGGCCCACGGCAAGACCAACTGGGTTAAGAACATCCTGGCCGCCGGGGAGGCCGATATTCGGATCGGCCGCCGCGACCGGCACCTGGTGAACCCGCGGATCGTCGTGGCGGGCACCGAGGACTCGTCGCTGCCCCGGATCGCCCGGGCCGCGGCGCGCCGGGGCATCGGGGTGTTCGTGGCTGACATCGCGCCGTGAAGATTCCGCTGTCGACCCAGGCCCCTACAGATCCACGTCCCTAAAGATCCAAGCCGATATCGAGAACCCGAACCGAGTGCGTGAGCGCCCCGACCGCCAGATAGTCCACACCGGTTCCGGCGTATTCGGCGGCGGTGTCCAGCGATAGCCCGCCGGAGGACTCCAGCGCGACACCGGGCGCGCGGGCGTCACGGCGCTGGACGGCGATCTGGGTCTGCCACACGGGGAAGTTGTCCAGCAGAATCAGCTCCACGTCCTCGCAGAGCACTTCGTCGAGTTGATCGAGGCTGTCGACCTCGACCTCACACAGCAACCCCGGGGCTGCGGACCGGACCGAGCGCAGCGCGGCAAGCACCGAACCGGCCGCCGCGACATGATTGTCCTTGATCAGCGCGGCATCACCGAGTCCCATGCGATGGTTGACCCCGCCGCCGATCCGGACCGCGTACTTCTGCAGGGCGCGCAGGCCGGGCAGCGTCTTGCGGGTGTCGCGGATCCTGGCCCCGGTGCCGTCGACGGCCGCGACCCAGGCTGCGGTGGTGGTGGCGATACCGGAGAGGTGGCAGACCAGATTCAGCAGGGTCCGCTCGGCGGTGAGCAGACCCCGGGTACCGGCCCGTACCCGAAGTAGCGACTGCCCGGATTCGATCCGCCCGCCCTCGGAGACCCGATCCAACACCCGGTAGCCGGTTCGACCGAGGACTTCGTCGAGCACCAGCAGCGCCACATCCACCCCGGCGACCACCCCGGGCTCCCGGGCGATCAACGCAGCGGTGGCGGTCGCCTCGGCGGGCACCGTGGCAAGCGTGGTGATATCCGGCCCGAAGCGCAGATCCTCCTCGAGTCCGCGGCGGATCGTCTCGAGTGCCTGCGTCCTTTCCCCGTCGCTGAGCGTCACAGCAGTTGTGCCACCGCGGCGCGGGGCATCGCGTCGACGGTGCCGGAGCGGGTGTGGGCCGGATCGGTGGCCGGAAAGTCGCTGCGGTGGTGGCACCCGCGCGACTCGGTGCGCGCCAGCGCCGCGGCGGTGACCGCACGGGCGGTTGCCGTCAGCGCGATGTCCTCGAAATCCGCCCGCGTCGAGATCCGCCGGGTCGGTGCCTCGCGCAGGGCCGCCGTCAGGTCCCGCAGGCCCGGTCCGTCCCGGATTACCGACGCATAACGTGTCATCAGCCGCTGCAGCGTTGGGCGGTCAAGCGCATGATGGTCGACCGGTTCGAGCTGTGCCATCGGTGCGTTCACCGACCGCGCGTACGCGGCGGCATCGCGACCGGCCCGGCCACCGACGACCAACCCCTCCAACAAGCTGTTCGACGCCAGCCGGTTGGCACCGTGCATACCGGTGCGGGCCACTTCGCCGGCCGCCAGCAGACCAGGCAGCGCTGTCCGACCGTGCACATCGGTGCTGATTCCACCGCAGCTGTAGTGCGCACCGGGGACCACCGGTATGGGCTCGCGAGTCGGATCGATACCGGCGCGTCGGCAGGCGGTGGTCACTGTCGGGAAGCGCGTCTCGAGGTGGGTGATACCGCGCGCGTCGAGATAGACACATTCGTCGCCCGTCGCCCGCAGTCGGGTGTCGATCGCTGCGGCCACCACATCGCGCGGGGCGAGGTCACCCATCGGGTGGGCGACGGTCACCGAGTCGCCGCGGGCGTCCCGCAGGACCGCCCCCTCGCCACGCAGCGCCTCGGTGATCAGCGGGCGGCGGCCGCGGCCGCGCGGATCGAACAGCATGGTCGGGTGGAACTGGATGAACTCGAGGTCAGCCACACCCATACCGACGTCGAGTGCCAGCGCGATTCCGTCGCCGGTGGAACCTTCGGGATTGGTGGTGGCGCGATACAGGTGGCCCAGCCCGCCGGTCGCCAGAACCACCGCCGGAGCGTGAACCAGCCCCAGACCATCGGCATTGCGCACCAGCACCCCGGTGACGGCATATCCATCGTGCAGGATCTGTAAGGCGATGTGGTTACAACGGATGTCGAGGTTCGCTGCGGCATCGCCCAGTGCCCGCAGAACCTCCGCTCCGGTGGCATCCCCACCCGCATGCATGATGCGCCGCCGGGAGTGTCCGCCCTCCCGCGTCAGCGCCCACTGCCCGGGACCACGTTCGTCGAACCGGGCCCCGTGGGAGATCAGGTCGATCACCGCCGGGTAGCCGTCGGCGACGATCGAGCGCACCGCGCCGGGGTCGCACAAGCCGGCCCCGGCGGCCAGCGTGTCCTGTACGTGCGAATCGACGGTGTCGTCGGTGGCCGGCAGCACCACGGCAATACCGCCCTGGGCGTAGCAGGTCGCCGTCGAACTCGCCACGTCCGCGGCCTTGCTCAGTATGACGGTGCGCGAACCCGCACGGTGCGCGGCGAGGCCGGCTGCCAGCCCTGCCACTCCGGTGCCGATCACCACGACATCGGCCCGTTGCTGCCAGTCGTACCCCGATCTCATGCCGCAACCTTGCGGCCGGCTCATTCCCCGCCGCCCGGCCGGCCGATCCGGATCATGCGCTGCACGCTGGCCCGGGCTCGCCGGGCCGTATCGGCGTCGACATCGACCTCGTCGGCACCCTCGACGAGGCAGCGCAGCAGCGCGGCCGGGGTGATCATCTTCATGTAGCGGCAGGACGCGCGGTCGTTTACCGGCTGGAAGTCGATACCCGGGGCGGCCCGTCGCAACTGGTGCAGCATCCCGACCTCGGTGGCCACCAGTACCTGCCCGGCGTGGGACGTCCGGGCCGCGTCGAGCATGCCGCCGGTGGACAGGATCTTCACCCGGTCGGCCGGGAAAGCGCCCTCGCCGGCCAGATACAGCGCCGAGGTGGCGCATCCGCATTCGGGGTGGACGTAGAGTTCGGCATCCGGGTGGCTGCGCGCCTGATCAGCCAGCTCATCGCCGTTGATCCCGGCATGCACATGGCACTCCCCGGCCCAGATGTGCATATTCTCCCGCCCGGTCAGGCGTCGGACATGGGCACCCAGAAACTGGTCCGGGCAGAACAGCACCTCCCGGTCGGCCGGAATCGAGTCGACGACATCGACGGCGTTCGATGATGTGCAGCAGATATCGGTGAGCGCCTTCACCGCGGCGGTGGTGTTGACATAGGACACCACCACCGCACCGGGGTGGTCGTCCCGCCAGGCCTGTAATTCCTGCGCGGTAATCGAATCAGCCAGTGAGCAGCCGGCCCTGCGGTCCGGAATCAGGACCGTTTTGCCGGGGCTGAGAATCTTGGCGGTCTCAGCCATGAAGTGCACCCCGCAGAACACGATGGTGCCCTCGGCCACCTCGGCCGCGATCCGGGACAGCGCCAGCGAGTCGCCGACATGGTCGGCGATGTCCTGGATCTCCGGCACCTGGTAGTTATGCGCCAAGATGGTCGCGTTACGCAGAGCGGCCAGCCGCCGGATCTCGGCGGCCCACTGTGCGTCGCCGGCAATACCGGTGTAGCCGCCGGGCCCATCAACGATGCGGTCGGCCAGGCCACCGACCCCGGTGGCGATCGGATCCACGACTGTCATCGCGGCCTCCTGTCTTTCCAGGGTTTTCGACTTACAATCGAAAACTATGGTCCATATTAACACCCGGCATGAAGCACTCGCCGTCGTATTTCAGGTGCGTGCACCGACCTCCGGGAAACCCGAACTCAACGTGCTGGTCTGGCAGCGGGCCATGGCGCCCGAACGAGGAAAATGGTCCCTGCCCGGCGGCCGACTCGGTCACGACGAAGATCTCAGCACGTCGGTGCGCCGCCAGCTCGCCGAGAAGGTCGACCTGCGCGAGGTGGCCCACCTCGAACAACTTGCCGTCTTCTCCGACCCGGCCCGGATGCCCGGGGCCCGCATGATCGCCTCCACTTTTCTGGGTTTGGTGCCCTCCCCTGCGACACCGGCGCTCCCCCCGGACACCCACTGGCACCCGGTCGACGATCTGCCCCCGATGGCATTCGACCATGCTCCGATGGTGGCCTACGCCCATTCGAGGCTGGCCGCGAAATTGTCCTATACCAACATCGGATTCGGTCTGGCGCCAAGGGATTTCGCGGTCTCGACGCTGCGCGACATCTATGGCGCTGCTCTGGGGTATCAGGTGGACGCCACCAATCTTCAGCGGGTGCTGACCCGCCGGGGCGTGATCGTCCCGACCGGAACCACAGCACATCCCGGCCGCAGTGGCGGCCGGCCCGCCGCCCTGTACCGCTTCACCGAATCCCGGTTGCGGGTGACCGACGAGTTCGCGGCGCTGAAGCCACCGGAGTGCACCGCACCGGCAACACCGGCCCCACCCACTGGATTCTTAGACCACTCTTAAGGTACAAATGAGGTGATGACAAGTGCAGACGGGGCGGTCAGTCCCGAGTGGATCGGTCGGCCACCGCATGATGAGGTGCGGCGTGGAACCCGGCCGGTACTGCCGTCGGAGGACCCGTTCTACGAACCGCCGGCCGGCTTCCGCCACGCCGCACCCGGCACGGTGCTGAGGTCGCGCGATGTCGAGATGGGCTTCCTCGGACTGGTTCCACAGAAGGTGCGCGCCACCCAACTGCTCTACCGGACCACCAACCGGAAGGGCGAGCCGGAGGCGTGTGTCACCACCGTGCTGACGCCCGCGGGACACACTCCGGACCAGCCCCGCCACGTGGTGTCCTATCAGTGTGCGATCGACGCGGTTACGTCACGCTGCTTCCCGTCCTACGCGCTGCGCCGCCGGGCCCGGGCGGTTGGGGCGCTTTCGCAGTTCGAGTATCTGCTCATGGCCGCAGCGGTTGCTGAGGGTTGGGTGGTCTCGGTACCCGACCATGAGGGTCGCGAGGGCATGTGGGGCACACCGCATGAGCCGGGTTACCGGGTGCTCGACGGGCTGCGGGCCACCCTGAACTTCGAGCGGCTCGGTCTTGCCGCCGACAGCAGGGTCGGGCTGTGGGGATATTCCGGCGGCGGGCTGGCCAGCGCGTGGGCCGCGGAGGTACACGATGACTACGCCCCCGAGCTCAATATCGTCGGCGCCGTGCTCGGGTCGCCGGTAGGCAACCTCGGCAACACCTTCCGCCGGCTCAACGGGACCAAGTTCGCCGCACTGCCCGCACTGGTGGTGGCGGCGCTGGCCAAGACCTACCCTGACCTGAACCGGGTCATCGAGGAGAACGCGACCGACTCCGGTCGGGCACTGCTGCGACGCCTGGAGCACCTGACCACCGGCGAGGCACTGATCAGGCATTTTCGGCATGATATGGACCGTTGGGTGCACCCCCCGCTGGAGGACGTGCTGGCGATGCCGGAGGTGCAGGAAGTCTTTGAGGCGATCCGACTGGGCGGCACCGTGCCGAGCCCCCCGGTGCTCATCGTGCAGGCCGTACACGACTCGGTGATCGCCGTCGACGATATCGACGAGTTGGCCCACCTCTACTCCTCCGGTGGTGCCAGACTGACGTATCACCGGGACCGGTTCAGCGAACACATGCTGCTACATCCCATGTCGGCGCCGATGACGCTGCGCTGGCTCACCGACCGGTTCGCCGGACGGCCATTGGATGCCCACCTGGTCCGGACCGCGTGGCCGACGTTGCTGAACCCGATCACCTACGCCGGTATGTGGCGACTCGGTGGAATCGTGACGCGGGTCATGTTCGGTGGGCGAGTGCCATTCCGACCGCTCTAGGGCAGGAGTAGCCATTGCGGCCGAAATCCCTCGGCGCCAGGATGTACTGCTCGATGACCACGACGATGAGCAAGCCCGCGCTGCGCCGCGTGATGCGAACCTTCAGCGGAGTGCACGCGGCGATGTACCGGCTGACCAAGGGTGCGGCGAGCAATCCCCACTGGCCCATGCTGGTGCTGACGGTGACTGGCCGAAAGTCCGGCAAAAGCCGCGACGTACCCCTCGTCTACGTCAGGGACGGCGACAGCTACGTCGTCGCGGCCGCGTACGGAGGCAGTGCTGTCGATCCGGCGTGGTGGCTGAACCTCAAGGCGAGGCCCAGGGCCGAAGTCCTGACGGACGGAACCCGATTGACGGTCGAGGCCGCACCGGCCACCGAACGACAACGGGCCGACCTCTGGCCGCGACTGGTCGATATGTATCCCTACTTCGCCGAGTACCAGCGCAGGACCGCCCGTCAGATCCCCGTCGTGGTCCTGACACCGGTGTGATGACCAGCTGCAAACCCGGCAGGCCCCTCGGGAGGCCAGGCGTCGAGATCGTCCTGCGGCGTGGCCACCGCCATCACGGCGTAGGTCAGGGCCGCCAACGCAGCCGGCAACAGCAGGGTGAGGGCAATCTGGAACGGGCTGTGGCCGAGGAAGACCGGGGGCGCCTCAGTGAAGTAGTGCACCCGATTCTCCGGGCTCAGCGGCACACCCTGATGATCGGCTGTGCCGTACCGCCAATGCGCCAGTGCCGCACCGACACCGGCCGCGGCGGCACCGGCGAACACCTGCCCGACCCACAGTGCGGTGACCAGCAGCGGCCCGCGGTGTGGCCGCCACTGCCAGACAAGCACCGCCGAGACGATCGCCAGCATTGACAGCAGGCCGATCAGCGTCGCCGCGGCGACGAACAGGTTGTCGGATTCGGTGCCCAGGAATGCGTCCACCCGATCACCGCGTCGGGTCAGCACGGTAACGGTGTGAATCGACGGCGCCATCCACGACCACAGCGCACCCAGGGCTACACCGCACAAGGCGAGTGACACGACAACGGTCAGCGCGGCTGCACGTCGTGATCGACGCGGCGGTGCTGTCATCTCTCGGTCTCCAGCTCTGTCGAGTCCACCCTGCCGTGCCGGGAGCATGCGGCCCACCATCCGTCCGGCCGCACCTGTACCACCAGCCGCCGACCACACCGGGAGCAGAATCGGGGGGGCTCCAGGCCCAGCCTCGCCGCGGCCGGGATGTCACCACCGCAGGAAGCCCCGGCATCGGCGCCCGCTTCAACTCCGGTGGAGCCCCCGGTGTGGACGCCGGTATAGACGTTGTAGCTGCCCGCCCCCACCGGCTCGGGACCACCCGGCGGTTCAAGAGGTTGATCCACCATCGCTAGAGGCTGGCGTTGAGGGCCTTGATCGGCATCTGGAGGTCCTCGAGCAGTTCCAGGTCGGACTCGGCGGGCCGGCCGAGCGTCGTCAGGTAGTTGCCGACGATCACCGCATTGACCCCGCCGAGGATGCCCTGTTTGGCACCGAGGTCACCGAGAGTGATCTCCCGCCCGCCGGCGAAACGCAGCATGGTCCGTGGCAGCGCCAGCCGGAAGGCCGCCACCGCCTTGAGCGCCTCGGTTGCCGGCATCACCGCGAGATCGCCGAAGGGTGTCCCGGGACGCGGATTGAGGAAGTTCAGCGGCACTTCATGCGGGTTCAGTTCGGCGAGCTCCGCGGCGAATTCGGCCCGTTGCTCCAACGTCTCCCCCATCCCGAGGATGCCGCCGCAACACACCTGCATACCGGCGTCGCGAACCATTTGCAGGGTTCCCCAGCGCTCCTCCCAGGTGTGGGTGGTGACCACATTGGGGAAGAAGGATTTCGCGGTTTCCAGATTGTGGTTGTAGCGGTGCACACCCATCGCGGCGAGCCGCTGCACCTGTTCACCGCTGAGCATGCCCAGCGAACAGGCGATATGGATGTCGACCTCATTGCGGATGGCCTCGATACCGGCCGCCACCTGAGCCAGCAGCCGCTCATCGGGCCCACGGACCGCGGCGACGATGCAGAACTCGGTGGCGCCGGTCTTCGCGGTTTGTTTGGCGGCCTCCACCAGGCTGGGGATGTCCAGCCAGGCGCTGCGCACCGGTGAGGCGAACAGACCGGACTGAGAGCAGAAATGGCAATCCTCCGGGCAGCCGCCGGTCTTGAGGCTGATGATGCCCTCCACCTCGACCTCCGGGCCGCACCAGCGCATCCGTACCTCGTGGGCCAGGGCCAACAGCTCCTCGAGCCGGCCGTCGGGCAGTTCCAGCACGTCGAGCACCTGCTGGCGGGACAGTCCCTCACCACCCTCGAGCACCTGCTCGCGGGCCTGGGACAGGACATCAAGGGCTGCCTGGGTCACGCAGGTCAGGCTAGTCCACCGATGGTTGGGCGACGCAGCCCGCCTGCGGCAGATCGAGCCGCCCTAGCGCACCAGTCCGGCGACCCAGTCGGGGTCGAACGCCCGACTGCTCATCGCCGCAAACCCGGCCGGGTTCAGCACACCGGACCCGGCGGGGAGCACCGCACGCACCGGCGCCAGCCGGGCCAGCGCGCCACGGTTGTAGACCTCCGCCGCACCCGGGCTGACCGGCCACGCCCCGATCACCAGCCCGGTACACGAAAGGCCCTTGCGCTCAACCGCTTCCAATGTCAGCGCGGTGTGGTTGAGGGTGCCCAGCCCGGCCTCGCACACCACCAGAACCGCGGCGCCGAGTTCGGTCGCGAAATCGCGCAGGGTGGCTCCAGATGCGGCGATCTCCACCAGCAGTCCGCCGGCTCCTTCGACCAGGGTCAATCGGCCGGGTCGGTCAGCCGAACGGATCGCGGCCAGGATTTCACCCGCGGACGGCAGCCGCCGACCGGCCGCCTCGGCCGCGGCGGCCGGGGCCAGCGGGTCGGGATAGCGGGCGACCGACACCAGTTGAGCCACCCCCGAAAGCCGGGCCACCTCGGCTAGGTCGTCGTCACCCTGCCCGCTCGGGCCGGATCCGGTCTGGACCGGCTTGCACACCGCCACGTCCAGACCGGCGCTGCGGGCACAGCACGCCAGCGCCGCGGTGGCGACGGTCTTGCCGACCCCGGTCCCGGTACCGGTGACCACGATGACGGTCACCGGGCCTCGGGTTCAAGAACCGTCGTGAGGACCCGGCGGGCATGCTCCATCTCTTCGTCGGTGAGCGAGGCCCGGGCGGTCAGCCGCAACCGCGACGTGCCGGGCGGAACGCTCGGAGGCCGGAAGCAGGCCACCCGAACCCCGGAGGCCTGGCAGGCGGCCGCCGCGGCCAGCGCCGTTTCCGGGTCGCCGAGGATCACCGAGACCACCGCTGACTGCGGCTGACCGGATACTCCGCAGATCGTGGCGAGGGTGCGAGCCCGGCCGAGCACGGCCCCGGCGCGACCTGGCTCGTCAGCGAGGATCCGCAGCGCCGCAGCGGCGGCACCGACCGCAGCAGGTGCCAAGCCGGTGTCGAAGATGAACGGCCGCGCGGAGTCGACCAGGTGATCCCGGACGGCGTGCGATCCCAGCACCGCCCCACCCTGGCTGCCCAGCGCCTTGGATAACGTCGTGGTCACCACGACCTCGGGGCTGCCGGAAAGGCCCACCTCGTGTACCAGCCCGCGGCCTCCGAGACCACGCACACCAAGCCCGTGCGCCTCGTCGACGAGCAGCAGCGCCCGGTGCGAACGGCAGACGGCATGCAGGTCGCGCAGCGGCGCCAGCGCGCCATCGGTGCTGAACACCGAATCGGTGACCACCAGTGCCCGTTCCTCGTCGCGACCCGCCAATGCGGCCTCGACCGCGGCCAGATCGCGGTGCGGGGTCACCACCACCCGGGCCCGGGACAACCGGCAGCCGTCGACCAGCGAGGCATGCGCGGCCGCGTCGGACACCACCAGCGATCCCGGCCCGGACAGGCTCACCACCGCGCCGAGGTTTGCGGTATAGCCGGAGGAGAACACGAGTGCGGCCGGGACCCCGAGGAAACCGGCAAGTGCCGTCTCGAACTCCTCATGTAACTCGGTGTTTCCGGTCACCAGTCGGGAGCCGGTCGAACCGGCTCCCCAGGTGCGCAGGGCCCGTGCCGCACCGTCGATGACCGCTGGATGCTGCGCCAGGCCCAGGTAGTCGTTGGAGGCCAGATCGACCTCGGTGCCTGTTGCGGCCCGGGTCCGCAGCGTTCGGCGCAGCCCGGCCTTCCGGCGCTGGCTCTCAACATTGCCCAGCCAGGCCAATGGCGGGATATCGGTGTGCGGGGTCATCTGGTCACTACCCTAGGGCGCGGGCGACCGCGACCATCCCGGCGGTGATCTGACCAATCTCCTCCGGTGTGCAGATGAACGGTGGCATCGCGTACACCAGGTTGCGGAACGGCCGAAGCCACACGCCATGGTCCAACGCAACCGGGGTGGCTGCCCTGAGATCGACCGGATGGTGTGTCTCGATGACTCCGACCGCGCCGATGACCCGGACATCAGCCACTGTGGTCAGGGCCCGCGCCGGCTCCAGCCCGCTTGCCAGACCGGCACCGATCTCAGCGACCCGGGTCTTCCAGTTCTGGCTCAGCAGCAGTTCCACCGAGGCCACCGCCACGGCGCACGCCAGCGCATTCGCCATGTAAGTAGGTCCGTGCATGAGCGCGCCGGGCTCCCCCCGACTGATCGCCGCGGCGATCCGGCGGCTGCACAATGTCGCCGCCAGGGTGATGTAGCCGCCGGTCAGCGCTTTGCCGACACACATGATGTCCGGCGCCACCCCGGCGTGGTCGGCGGCGAACAGTTCCCCGGTGCGGCCGAAACCGGTGGCGATCTCGTCGAAGATCAGCAGCACGTCATGGCGATCGCAGATCGCCCGCAGATCGGCCAGATACCGCGGATCGTGAAACCGCATACCGCCGGCACCCTGAACCACCGGTTCGACAATCACGGCGGCCACATCGTCGGCGTTCGCCCGCAACTGCTTTTCGAAAGTATCGGTGTAGCCGGGGTCGTAGTCGGTCGGCACCGGCGGCGCGAACAACTGATCGGCCAGCACATCGGACCACAGCGCATGCATCCCGCCGTCGGGGTCGCAGACGCTCATCGGGGTGAAGGTGTCGCCGTGGTAACCACCACGCCATGTCATCAGGCGGTGTTTACCGACCCGGTTCCGGCTGCGCCAGTACTGCAGCGCCATCTTGATCGCGACCTCAACGCCCACCGAGCCGGAGTCGGAGAAGAACACCGTGTCCAGACCCGCCGGCGTGATGTCCACGAGTAATTGAGCCAACCGGGCCGCCGGTTCATGGGTGAGCCCGCCGAACATGACGTGATTCATTACCTGCAACTGCCGGGTGAGAGCTGCGTCGAGGACCGGATGGCCGTGGCCGTGGACCGCCGTCCACCATGAGGCCATCGCATCGAGCACTCGGATCTCGGCGCCGTCGCGGATCACCGTCAGCCAGGCACCATCGGCTCCCACCGCAACCACCGGCGGAATCGCCTCCGCGCCGACAGTGCTGTACGGGTGCCAGATATGCCCGGCGTCGATGGCGCTGATCTGCTGCGGAGACAACGCCGACACGGTGAGCAGCCTATCCGGACGCCGTTCCACCGACGATCAACCACCGTTCCAGGTTGGTAGATTGGCGGTCGATCATGGCCACCCTCACCCTGACCCGGCCGTCGGCTCCACCGGCCCCGGGCCCCCCTGTGCGCGCCCCCGGCACCGCCGACCGGGGCGCGTCGTACCGGCATGACCTGGACGGTCTGCGCGGGGTGGCCATCGCGCTGGTGGCAATCTTCCACGTCTGGTTCGGCCGGGTGTCCGGTGGCGTGGATGTGTTTCTCGCGCTGTCCGGCTTCTTCTTCGGCAGTTCGCTGCTGCGCTCCGCCCTCCGCCCGGATGCGTCCCTCTCGCCGTGGCCGCATATCAAACGGCTGGCCCGACGGCTACTGCCCGCACTGATCGTGGTGCTGGCCGCCGCTGCGGTGCTCACGGTACTGATTCAGCCGCAGACCCGCTGGGAGACGTTCGCCAACCAGACCCTGGCAAGCCTGGGGTACTACCAGAACTGGGAACTGGCTGCTACGGCCTCGAACTATCTGAGTGCCGGCGAAACGGTGTCACCGCTTCAGCACATCTGGTCGATGTCGGTGCAGGGCCAGTTCTACATCGCCTTCTTGATCCTGGTCCTTGGGTTCGCGGCGCTATGCGGCCGGGCGGGCGGGAAGCGGCTGAGGACCGCATTCGTCGTGGTGCTGAGCCTGCTCACGGCGTCATCCTTCATCTACGCGGTGATCGCCCACCACCAGGATCAGATCACCGCCTACTACAACAGCTTCGCCCGAGCGTGGGAGCTGCTGCTCGGCGTCCTTGTCGGGGCGGTCATCCCGCATGTCAGCTGGCCGATGTGGCTGCGCAATCTGCTGGCCGGATTCGGCCTGGCAGCCATCCTCACCTGCGGTGCGCTGATCGACGGGGTGAACGAGTTTCCCGGGCCCTGGGCGCTGGTGCCGGTCGGTGCGACGATGCTGCTGATTCTCGCCGGCGCGAACCGGGGCAGCCGGGCGTCGACCCGCGACCGCCTGCCGCTACCCAACCGGCTGCTGGCCGCCGCGCCGCTGGTCACGCTGGGCTCAATGGCCTACTCGCTGTACCTGTGGCACTGGCCGTTGTTGATCTTCTGGCTGGCCTACACCGGCGGCGCACACGCCGGGTTCGCCGACGGGCTGGTGATTCTGCTGATCTCGGGAATCCTGGCCTATCTCACGATGCGCTTCATCGAGGAACCGCTGCGCTCCCGGCGTCGGCCGGGCACCTCACGCGCGCCGTCGACGGACCTGAACTGGCGGCAGCGGCTCGGCCGGCCGGCCGTCGTCGGCGGCACCACGGTCGCGCTGCTCGGTGTCGCATTGACAGCCACCTCATTCACCTGGCGCGAACATGTGGCCGCCGAGCGCGCCAACGGGACAGAGCTCGCCGGCCTGACCGGCGGGGGTTACCCGGGTGCGCGCGCATTGGTCGATAACACCCGCGTTCCGCAGTTACCGTTCCGGCCCACCGTCCTGGAGGCCAAGGACGACCTGCCGCAATCCACCAACGACGGTTGTATCAGCACATTCACCAACGCGGACGTGATCAACTGCACCTACGGCGATCCCTCGGCCTCGCGGACCATCGCCCTGGCCGGCGGTTCGCACGCCGAACACTGGATCACCGCCCTGGATATCCTCGGCAAGGAGCACGGTTTCAAGGTGGTGACCTATCTGAAGATGGGCTGCCCGCTGACCACTGAGAAGTCCCCGCGGATCATGGGCGACAACAAGCCGTACCCGAAATGCCGAGAGTGGAACGAGCGGGTTATGGCCCAGCTCGTCGAGGACCATCCCGACTATGTGTTCACCACCTCGACGCGGCCGTGGAACATCAAACCCGGTGACACCATGCCCGCCACCTACATCGGGATCTGGAAGACCTTCGCCGAACATCAGATCCCGGTCCTCGCGATGCGCGACACCCCCTGGCTAGTCAAGAACGGCAAACCTTTCCGGCCGCGGGACTGCCTGGCAGAGGGCGGCGATGCGGTGTCCTGCGGGGTCAAACGCTCACAGGTGCTCTCCGATCGGAATCAGACGCTGGACTTCCTGTCCCGGTTCCCGGGTTTGAAAATCCTCGATATGAGCGACGCGGTATGCCGAGACGATATCTGCCGCGCAGTCGAGGGCAATGTGCTCATTTATCACGACACCCACCACCTGTCCGCAACGTATATGCGGACCATGACACCCGAACTCGGGCGACAGATCGCGGCGGCGACTGGCTGGTGGTAGCCGCTCTGCGGCGGTGACACCGGCTCTTGCCGGATGTGGTGTCAGAAGCATTGTCGGGGTGGCCGTCTAGTATCGAATGTATGTTCGATGGTGTGGATGGGGCGGGGTTGCTGGTGGAGATGGCCGGTGCCCGGCGCGCGGAGCGGGTGGCGGTGGCGCGCCGGTTGTTGGCGGCGGGTCGGTTGTGTCAGTTGCGGATGGCTGATGGCACTGGTGGCGCTGGTGGCGCTGGTGGCGCTGGTCTGGACCGGTTGCAGTGGTGTGTCGATAACTGGGAG